>JABMNH010000020.1 GCA_013205245.1 Flavobacteriales bacterium
GCTTATTTTATCCCAGTCTAAAAGTGTATTGATTTGGTTGAAAAATACCGTTTTGATCTTTCGTGAACGTAAATCACAAATGCTGTCTGCTAAAGTTGGGTTTTTTACTAGTTTCATAGCCCTAAAATACAATTTAATATCCTTATAACCAGATGGTAACCATATTTTTTTGTCTTTTTTTGTAAAAAATTACCGTGCAACGGTCTTAATTTATTAATGTCTGGGGGAAATATCAAAACATTTGATGAAGACTACTTAATTAGGGCGCGTAACAAGAATTATTATGGCAGCGAATTATTAAATTTAGTAGTTAGGGCTGATGCTTCTGGTAATATTATCAGATTAAAAGACATTGCAGATGTAAGAGATACTTGGTCAGAAAACCCCGACAGAACATTTTATAATGGTAAAAAATCTATCGAAATAATTGTCAGTAATACCAATAGCGAAGATTTACTTTCATCGGCAGATAATGTAAAAATATATATCGAAAAATTTAATGCACAAAACAACAATGTTCATATAAATATTTCTAGTGATGCCTCTGTATCTTTAAATCAGCGTACAGAATTATTGCTAAGAAATGCTGGCATGGGTGTTTTTTTAGTACTCTTATTTTTAGCCCTATTTCTGAATGTTAGATTGGCATTTTGGGTGGCCGTTGGTATTCCAATTTCCTTTTTGGGGATGTTTATTTTTGCTGCAAATTTAGGAATTACCATAAACGTCCTTTCTTTATTTGGGATGATAATTGTTATTGGTATTTTAGTTGATGATGGTATTGTTATTGGCGAAAATATTTACCAACATTACGAAAAAGGCAAAACGCCTGTTAGAGCTGCTATAGATGGTACTTTAGAAGTAATAGCGCCCATTGCATCTGGTATATTAACCACAATAATCGCTTTTTCTACTTTTTTCTTTTTAGATGGCCGTATTGGCAACTTTTTTAGCCAAGTGTCACTTATTGTGATGTTAACATTAGCCGTGTCTTTAATTGAAGCCATTTTTATATTACCTGCACACATAGCACATTCAAAAGCATTGGTAAGAAAAGATAAAAAAAGAAATAAATTAAATACCCTCTTTTTCAATATAAATCAAACAGCTGAAAAAGGATTGTTTTATGTGAGAGATAACTTTTATATCCCTTATTTAAAATTCTTATTAAAGCATATTGTTTTGGGCATAGCAATTCCTTTAACCATGCTTATTTTAACTATTGGTGCACTAAGTGGTGGTATAGTAAAAACATCGTTCTTTCCATCTGTGGCAAGCGATAGGGTTTCTATAAATCTTAAAATGCTGCAAGGAACAAATGAAAATATTACAGATTCTATTATTTCTGAAATAGAAAAAGCCGCTTGGCAGGTAAATGACGATTTTACAAAAAAACAATCTAACAATCAGCCGATAATTCAAAATATCATAAAACGTATTGGTCCAGGTTCATCTATCGGAAGTTTAACTATAAATCTGCTTCCTGGTGAAGCACGCGATTTTTCATCTCCAGAAATCACCAATGCCATCCGTCAAAAAGTAGGCAAAGTTTATGGTGTTGAAAGTTTAACTTTTGGCTCTGGTGGTAATTTTGGTGGCAGTCCAGTTGCAATATCTTTATTGGGTAACAATATCAACGAATTAAAAGCGGCCAAAATCGAATTGAAAGAAGTTTTAAGTAAAAACGCTTTATTAAAAGACATTGCAGATAATGACCCTGCTGGGATAAAAGAAGTGCAAATAAAATTAAAAGACAATGCTTATCTGCTAGGTTTAAACCTACAATCGGTTATGAGTCAAGTACGCTCGGGATTTTTTGGTTTGCAAACGCAACGTTTCCAACGCGGTCAAGACGAAATAAAAGTTTGGGTACGTTACAATAAAGAAGACCGCTCGTCAATTAAAAATTTAGATGATATGTGGATTACAACACCGTCAAACAACCGCGTGTCATTTTCCGAAATTGCGACTTACGAAATTAGAAGAGGCGATGTTGCCATCAACCATTTAAACAGCAAACGCGAAATTCAAGTAACTGCCGATATGAAAACACCAGGCGAAAGTGCTACAGATATTTTAGATGATATTAAAACTTCTGTAATGCCGCGTATTTCATCAAAATATCCAACGGTAACAGCCATGTATGAAGGTCAGAATAGAGAAGCCAAGAAAACAACTGATTCAGCAAAAAAAGTAGGCTTCATAATTTTAGCGCTTATTTATATTACCATTGCGTTTACATTTAGATCTTACGAACAGCCTATTCTACTCATTCTTATGATACCTTTTAGTTTAATTGGTGTCGTTTGGGGACATTGGATTCATGATTTCTCGATTAATATTTTATCGTGGTTGGGCATTATTGCCTTAGTTGGTATTATGGTGAATGATGGTCTGGTACTTATAGAAAAATTTAACAGCTATCTAAAAGAAGGCCTAAAATACAATGACGCTTTAATACAGGCTGCAACGTCAAGATTTAGAGCTATTGTATTAACATCGTTAACAACCATAGCAGGTTTAGCGCCATTATTGTTAGAAAAAAGCAGACAAGCGCAATTTCTAAAACCTATGGCCATTTCAATTTCTTACGGTATTGCCATTGCAACAGTGTTAACTTTAGTGATGTTGCCATTGTTATTATCTGTGTCTAATTCTATTAAAGTATTTATTAAATGGATGCGCACAGGTAAAAAAGTAACAAGAGAAGAAGTTGAACGCGCTATTATTGAATTAAAAGGTGAAGAAATTGAATCAGATATTATCGAATTAATAAGTGAAGAAAATGAATCAGATATTATCGAATTAATAAGTGAAGAAAATGAATAACATAAAAAAAATCACCCTGTTATGTCTTATTAGTTTTGCAACAACATTTGCACAAGAAAAACTAACAAAAGAACAGGCTGTAAAAATAGCCCTCGAAAATAATTATGGCATTAAAATTGCCTATAATAATCTTAAAATTGCCGAGAACAATAAAGGTATTTTAAATTCGGGATATTTGCCAACACTTACAGGAAGTTCAGGGGTAACTTATAACACAGACAATACCAATGCTGTTTTTTCCGATGGTTCTACAACCAATTTAAACGCTGCTAAAAGTAGCCGGTATAATGCTTCAGTAAGTTTAAACTATACACTATTTGATGGTTTGGGAAGATTTTATAACTATAAAGAATTAAAAGAACGGTACAACCTTACCGAATTACAAGCCAGAGAGACAATAGAAAAAACCCTCTTGCAATTATTTACTGTCTATTATAATGTAGCGCAATTAACAGAGAATGTCGATTTGTTAAATCAAAGTTTAAAAATTTCTAAAGACCGTTTAAAGAGAGCCAATTATCAATTTGAATTTGGCCAAAACACAAAACTTTTCGTTTTAAATGCCGAAGTCGATGTGAATAATGATAGCATTACATTACTAAACACCAAACAGTTATTATTAAATGCTAAACGCGATTTATATGTTGTCTTAGGCAAAAACGAATCTCCTAATTTTTCGGTTGATACACAGCTAAATTTTATCGTTACCGAAGATAAAAAAGGTTTATTTGCTAAAGTTAAAGCCAACAATGTAAACTTACTTCAAAACGAAAATAATATTAAGGTAAGCGACTTTCAACTTAAAGCATATAAATCTGGCTATTTACCTACACTTGGTTTAACAAGCTCTTATGGTTGGGCTAAAAACAATAACAATTCGGCCTCTTTTTTACAAGAATCTACAAATACAGGTTTATCAACAGGTTTTAGCTTAAAATGGGATTTATTTAAAGGTGGCAAAACGAGAACACAGGTTCAAAATGCCAAAATTAATTACGAAACACAGCAATTCTATAAACAACAAATAGAACTTCAAATAAACAGAGACTTCAATAACGCTTGGGAAGATTATAAAACAAAGCTCTTTATATTACAAACACAGCAAAAAAATGTAGAGACCAATAAGCGTAACTTTTCAAGAACCAATGAGCAATTTAGTTTAGGTCAAATTACCTCTATAGAATTTAGACAAGCACAGGTAAATCTTTTAAATGCACAATCCTATTTAAACAAAGCCAAATACGCTGCCAAAAATGCAGAATTGAGTTTGCTCCAACTCTCCGGAAGCTTACTTAATACAAAGTTTTAAACCCTTTATTCATCCGCTTAAAGCGGATGAATAGATAATAAACTTGCACCAATTTAAAAGTTATTATTAGGGCTTTAATTACATCTCTCTCTAGAATATTTTCTTCGCTTAACCATAAAATTCATATAATAGATATGACATAAGTCATCATTATTAAGAATTACAATTCCTAATTTTGTTACTCAAAATTTTATTTTATACTAAATAATATCTAATAACAATGGAAACACTTCAAAAAATAAAAACGAGAGTATACAAATTTGGAAATAAAACTGCCGATGGAAACAGCACTATGAAAAACCTTTTGGGAGGTAAAGGTGCTAACTTGGCAGAAATGAGTGCTATTGGCATTCCCGTTCCTCCTGGATTTACAATTACTACAGAAGTTTGTACAGAATACAATAAACTAGGTAAAGATGCTGCCATAAACATCATTAAAAGTGATGTAGAAAAATCTATAGCCTATATAGAAACCATAATGGGCACTAGCTTTGGTGATAAAGAAAATCCGCTTTTAGTGTCTGTCCGTTCTGGCGCACGTGTTTCAATGCCAGGTATGATGGATACCGTTTTAAATTTAGGTCTTAATGATGATGTGGTTATTGGTTTGGCAAAAAGAACAAATAACGAACGTTTTGCATGGGATTCTTACCGCCGTTTTATTCAAATGTATGGCGATGTTGTGATGGGTATGAAACCCGAATCAAAAGAAGATATTGATCCTTTTGAAGAAATAATGCAAGCCCAAAAACACAAAAGAGGCATAGAATTAGATACCGATTTTACAATACAAGATTTAAAAACTATCGTAAGTAGCTTTAAAAAAGCCATTAATAAACAAACAGGAAAAGATTTTCCTACCAACCCTTGGGATCAACTATGGGGTGCTGTAATGGCAGTTTTTGATAGCTGGAATGGCGATCGTGCCATTTATTATCGCAACATGAATGGCTACCCTTCAGATTGGGGAACAGCCGTAAATATTCAAGCCATGGTTTATGGCAATATGGGCAATAATTCTGGTACAGGCGTATGTTTTACACGCGATGCCGGTACAGGAGAAAATATTTTTAACGGCGAGTATTTAATCAACGCTCAAGGCGAAGATGTGGTTGCTGGTGTTCGCACACCACAACAAATTACAAAACTAGGTTCAGAACGTTGGGCAGAACTAGCCAAAGTATCAGAATCAGATAGAGTAAAAAATTTCCCATCTTTAGAAGAATTAATGCCAGAAATTTACGCCGAACTAAATGCTTATCAAGATAAACTTGAAAAACATTACCGTGATATGCAAGACTTAGAGTTTACAATGCAAGACGGTAAACTATGGATGCTACAAACACGTAACGGAAAACGCACTGGTGCGGCTATGGTTAAAATAGCTATAGACTCATTAAAAGAAGGTTTAATTTCAGAAAAAGAAGCCATACTTAAAATCGAACCAAATAAATTAGACGAATTATTACATCCCATATTTGATCCAAAAGCATTAAAAATAGCTAAAGTTATTGCACAAGGATTACCTGCTTCGCCAGGTGCTGCAACTGGACAAATCATTTTCTTTGCAGATGAAGCCGATAAATTTAAAAACACCATTTTAACACGTATAGAAACATCGCCAGAAGATTTAGAAGGTATGAACATTGCCAAAGGAATTCTAACCGCTCGTGGCGGTATGACTTCTCACGCAGCCGTTGTAGCACGTGGTATGGGTAAATGTTGTGTGTCTGGCGCTGGCGCTTTAAAAATCAATTATAAAAACCGCACTTTAACTGTTGATGGTCACGAATATCACGAAGGCGATTGGATTTCTTTAAACGGTTCTACAGGTAATATTATAGAAGGAAAAGTAGCCACTATTGAACCTGAAGTTAGTGGCGAGTTTGCAGAAATCATGGATTTATCAGATAAATTCACAGCCATGAAAGTCCGTACAAATGCCGATTCACCAAAAGATGCTAAAGTAGCACGAAGATTTGGTGCACAAGGCATCGGTTTAACCAGAACTGAACACATGTTTTTTGAAGTAGACCGTATTAAAGTGATGCGCGAAATGATTTTATCCGAAACCGTTAAAGGTCGTAAAGAAGCTTTAACCAAATTACTACCCATGCAACGTGAAGATTTTGAAGGTATTTTTGAAGCCATGGCTGGATTACCTGTAACGGTGCGTTTATTAGATCCACCTTTACATGAATTTGTACCTCATCAATTAGCACAACAAAAAGAGCTTGCTAAAGAAATGCATATCTCTTTAGAAGCTATTAAAAATAAAGTGGTAGAATTAGAAGAATTCAATCCAATGCTAGGTCATCGTGGTTGCCGTTTGGGAAATACATATCCAGAAATTACCGAAATGCAAGCCAGAGCTATTATTGAAGCGGCTTTAAATTTAAAAGCCAAAGGTATTGAGGCCAAACCAGAAATTATGGTGCCTCTTATTGGTACTTTAGCCGAGTTTGCAATGCAAGAAGACATTATTCGCACTACTGCCAATAAAGTTTTTGAAGAAAGAAATGATACCATTCCTTATTTAGTGGGAACTATGATAGAGATTCCGCGTGCCGCTTTAACCGCAGATTTAATTGCACAACGCGCCGAATTCTTCTCTTTTGGCACAAACGATTTAACTCAAATGGCTTTTGGATATTCTCGTGATGATGCTGGAAAATTCTTACCAATTTATATTGAAAAAGGCATTTTAGCTGTCGATCCGTTTGAAGTTTTAGACCAAGAAGGTGTTGGCCAATTGGTGAAAATGGGTACAGAAAAAGGGCGAAGTACAAAACCAAACTTAAAAGTGGGTATTTGTGGCGAACATGGTGGCGAACCAAGTTCGGTTGAATTCTGTTATAACACAGGCTTAGACTATGTAAGTTGCTCACCATATCGTGTGCCAATAGCACGTATTGCATCAGCGCAAGCGGCTATTAAAAGTCAAAAATAAAATTTTTAGTTAGTAGTAGTATTTTAAACGTCTCCTTTTTACAAGGAGACGTTTTTTTTGTGACCCAATTAAATTATCTTTGCTTTATGATTAAAGTTGTGATTCTTGGCGGTGGCAATGTAGCCTATCATTTAACAAACAATTTGTTAGATAATAAAGACGTAGATGTCGTTCAAGTATATAATCGCAATATTGTTGACATTCAATATTTAAAAAATAAAACGCTCTTTACGGATACCTTGTCGGATGTAAAAGAAGCCGATATCTATATTATTGCTGTATCAGATAAAGCTATAACCGAGGTCTCATCAAAACTAAAAATAAAAAATAAATTGGTGGTTCACACTTCAGGCAGTGTTGCTATGGACGATTTACAATCGGATAGAAAAGGTGTGCTTTATTTATTGCAAAGTTTTTCTAAAGAAAGTAAAGTCGATTTTTCTAACATCCCAATTTGTATTGAAGCCAATCATGATAACGATTTAATATTGTTATCAACATTGGCAGAATCAATTTCTAAATCGGTTTATTTTATAGATTCAAATCAACGGAAAAGCTTGCATCTTGCTGCCGTAGTTGTTAATAATTTCGTCAATCATTTGTATACTATTGGCAGTGATATTTGCGACAAAAACAATATCCCTTTTGAAATATTACAGCCATTAATTCTAGAAACAGCAAAAAAAATAACCAAATTGCATCCGCTTGACGCACAAACAGGGCCAGCAAAACGCAATGATAACGAAACTATAGAAAAACATATCGCCATGCTGACAAATAATCAGCAAGAAATTTATAAATTGCTAACAAAATCAATAGCTACAACCTATGACAAAAAGTTATAAAGAATTAATGAGCGACATCACAACTTTTGTTTTTGATGTTGATGGTGTTTTAACCAATGGTGGCGTTACTATTTTCCCAAATGGCGAACTTATTCGCACTATGAACACACGCGATGGTTATGCGCTTAAAGTTGCTGTTGATTGCGGCTATAATGTTTGTATTATCACAGGTGGCAATGATATTTCGGTTCAAAAGAGACTAAACGGACTAGGTATTAAAGACGTTTATTTGGGCGCTCACAACAAAGTAAATCAGTTTGAAGACTATTTAAATCAGCATAATCTAAAAGCCGAAAATGTGTTGTACATGGGCGATGATATTCCAGATTATCCTGTAATGTTAAAGGTAAAGTTAGCGGCTTGCCCTAAAGATGCTGCGCAAGAAATTCAGAACATATCGCATTATATTTCTCAAAAAAAAGGCGGTAATGGATGCGTTCGCGATGTTATTGAGCAAGTGCTCAAAGTACAAGACAAATGGCATAATAAGACAGACATAAGTTCAGATTTATAATTTCCACAATGGATCTTGAAAAAAAGTTAATACAAATCCCCATTTTAAATTGGTTTATAAAAATTTTAAAAACCATAAAATTACCTGGTTTTGAAGGTCTAAGTATTTACGATTTATTTAGAATGTATGTTATAGGTATTGTTAAAGGCGCCTTAACTTCTCGTGCCAGTAGCATTGCTTTTAGCCTTTTCTTAGCCCTTTTCCCTTTTGCTTTATTTGTCTTAACCATTATTCCGTTTATTCCCATTGATGGCTTTCAAAACGATTTTATTTTATTAATCAAACAAGCATTACCGCCTAAAACATCGGATGCTGTTGATATGGTATTGTTTGATATTGCCAACAACAAATACCAAGGTTTATTATCTTTTGGTTTTTTAGTATCTATTTTTTTAATGACAAATGGCATTAATGCTTTGTTTAGCGCTTTTGAATACACCTATCATGTTATAAAAACACGTTCTGTTTTTAAACAGTATGTGGTAGCCTTATCGGTTTCTTTATTGCTTGTTTTTTCGCTAATTGCGATCGTTAGTTTTATAGTATTTATAAACTACGCCGTAAATCAAATGCAGATGAAAGGATGGATTGACAATACCGATTTATGGATAAACAGTTCACAATTAGTAATATTATTAATGACGCTTATTTTAGGCGTAGCAACCCTTTATTTTTTTGGCACCATAGACGGAAAAAAAATGGGCTTTTTCTCGCCAGGTGTTATCATGACCAGTCTTTTAATATTGGCCAATTTTAAATTATTCAGTATTTATGTGTCAAAATTTTCGCAATACAACCAGCTCTATGGTTCTATAGGAACGCTCATCGTTTTGATGTTGTTTATTTGGTTGAACGCTATTATACTTCTTTTAGGATACGAACTCAACACCAGTTTAATTTGCTTAAAAAAAGAAGGAAATATTAAGTCTTCTGATTAAAGCAAACTCAAAATCTGAACAATTATAATCAGTAAAACCATGGCAATAGGATAAACCGTTGCATATGCCACTGCTGGCGCATCGGTATCAACCATATTGTCAACAGCCGCCAAACCAGGAGTGCTTGTCATACTCCCCGTAAGGGTACCCAGCAAGGTTAATAAATTCATTTTAAAAAAATATCGGGCAACAATAGTGGTTATAAACATTGGCAATAATGTGATGATGATGCCGTAAAAAAACAAATCCATACCATATTCTTGAAAAGTGCTTACAAGACTTGAACCTGCGCTGGTACCAACCGCTGCAAGAAAGAATAACAATCCAAATTGTCGTAATATCTGATTTGCGGCACCAGTCATTGTCCACATAATTGGCCCTGTTTTACCCGTGCGTCCTAAAATAAGCGACACGAGTAATATGCCTCCGGTTAAACCAAGACTAAATGAAAAAGAAGCAAAATTAAGACTCAATTTTCCAACTAGTATTCCCAACAAAATACCTGCTGCAATAGGTAAAAAATCTGTGTCTGATAGTTTCTTGTCATCATTTCCAAAAACGCGAATTACTTGTTTCATGTTATCTTTGTGTGCTATGACAATTAATTTATCGCCGAATTGTAATTTTGATGACGGACTTGGCGAAATATTTATCCCAGAGCGTCTTATTCTGGTAACTGTGGCGTGGTATGAATCGAGTATATGTAATTGTCCCAATGTTTTTTTAACAACTTCTTTATTGGTTACCAACACAGAGCGGACATCAAATTTTGCATCTAAAGGGATTTCTTTTTTTGTTTCGTGACCTATTAATAATTCAATGCGTTCAAGCGCTTCTTTAGTACCAACGGCTTTGATAATATCTCCTTTATAAAAAATAGTTTCGGGTTCTGGTATCATAACCGAACCGTCATGCATAATTCTTGAGACAACAGCTTTGGTCATAAAACGAATATTCAAATCATCAAAACTTTTACCAATCACATTTTCATTATTAACAACAAAATGTTTTCTTAAAATTTCTGGATATTCTATAGCTATCTCATTTTTATAGACGCTTTCTTCATCTTTAATATTTAAACGAAGCATCTTAGGTAAAAGACTCACAAACAGAATCACGCCTATAACCCCAAAAGGATAACCAATACCATAACCAATAGAGGCCAAAGGAGAGCCTGTAATATCAATCGCTGCAGCTAAACCAGGCGTGCTGGTTAAGGCGCCGTTTAACAAACCTATAATTAGGTTTTTATCTACATCAAAAAAGTAAATAATAAGAAAGGTAATCAGACCAGCGCTCATAATAAGCATGCTTGCTAATAAAGCCAATTCTCGCCCATTTTTTTTAAACGACTCAAAAAAACTAGGCCCTGCTTGAATACCTACGGTAAAAATAAAAAGTACCAAGCCAAGATACTGAAAATCTATGGGCACAACCACACCATAATGGCCAAATACCAAGGCTACAAAAATAACAGCAGACACATCAAGAGAAATGCCTTTTATTTTAATACGGCCAATAACAAAACCTATGAAAATTATCAAAAATAATACAAAATAACTATTGGAAAGTAAATTCATTATATGCGCTGTTTCTAGCAAAATTACATACTAATTAAGTTCTAAAGGCTTTTTAAATATTAATTTTACGAAAACGATTGATTAACTTTTTTTTATTTAAAACCCGTTAGGCATTTGGATAAAATTTGTCCATCTGAGTAAATTTCACAAATAAAAATAAGTGAAATTAGTATCAAAAATTAAATTTTAGCTGCCAAAAAAAAAGGGAGCAAGCTCCCTTTTATAAATGGTCATACTTTTCTAAATATCTAATTTAAATCCGAGCAAGAAATTTCTACCCCGTGTAGAAAATCCCACCAACTCTTGATAATCTACGTTAAAAATATTGGTGATATTGGCATACACATGCACCCTGTTTTTTGCCAAATCTCTATTGGCATAGAGGTTTACCAAACTAAATGATTTTAATACGACTTTAGAAGATGTAAATGTGGTCATATCAAAAAAGCTGTCTGTACGCTTGCCTGTATAATTAAAATCTAAACTAAAATTGGTTCGCGCATCTGCCGCAAACCACAAACTGGCATTGAATTTATGTTTTGGAATTCTAATGCGAGCTTCGGCCACATTGGTCAAAGTAAGATTGGCTTTAAAGTTTACTTTTGATGAAATTTTATAATTAAACGCTGTTTCCAATCCGTTTACGTAAAAATTGGTTGCTGTATTTCTATATCCATATGTATAAGTACTAGGATCAAGCACTGTGAAATCAATAAAGTTTTGTTCTTGTCGGTAAAAGTAAACCGCACTAAAACTGTATTTTTTTGCTGTAAAAGTCAATCCGCCTTCTAAAGTCTGATTTTCTTCGGGCTCAAGATCATTAAATCCATAATTAGGCGAAAATAATTGAAACAAAGTTGGGGTTATAAAAGCTGTGCTATATGATGCCATTACTTTTAAATCGGCTTCAGCTATTTTATAAGTGTAAGATGGATTTATAGTGTAAACCAAATGTGAACCATATGCGCTATGATTGTTTAATCGTGCGCCAACATTTACATTTATACCAGATGCTGCATTTAAAACCAAGTTGGCATAAGGGTCTATGCTGTTAAAATCGGCATTATCTATAACCCTAGCTAAATCTGTAGCTCCGTATGGCGTTTCAAAACTTGTCATCTTATTTATATGGGTATTTAATCCTACTAGAAACTGCACATTTTCATTAAAATGATAACGGTTATAGGCATCAAAAACCAAAGTATTTCCTTTATTTACTGATGGAAAAGAGGTTTCTTTATTGTCATTAGTAATGGCGTTATAAGCCGATTTAAAATTAAAATCGCCTTTATTATAAACATATACAGCCTGTACGCCTATTCTAAATTCTTCACTTTTAGTCAGATTTTCGGCATCTGTAAAGCCAGCCGCATCAAAATTGGTGGTAAACTTATTGTAATTTACCAAACTAGAAACCGATAATTTTTGTGTCGCTTTTAGCTGATATTTTAAAAATAAATTCTGACGTGTAAAGGGATCATCTTTAAAATTGAGTCCTTTAGCAGCAGACAAACCCCTACTATTGGTATTGTCAAAAGAAAAATACACAGCAGATTTATCAAACTTTGAACTCAAACTTACCCCCTGTTTAAAATTGTTTAAACCAAAAGATTTATCCTCTTGATTGGTGTTTGTAGCCACACTTGAATTTAAACTGAGTTTGAATTTTTCTTTTGCCGACTTCAACTTAATATTCAGCACCGCCGTGGCGGCACCCGATCCATACAAGGCACTAGCGGCGCCTTTAATAATCTCGATACTTTCCACCTGATCTAAGGGCAGTAAACGCAAATCATAATCGTTGGCAATGGCTGACGGATTGTTAATGGCAACGCCATCAATTAAAATTAAAACCTGTCGGTTAACGCCACCTCTAAAGCTATAAGTCAAATTTTGACCTGCCACACTTTGGTTTCCTAAAATCTCAATGCCGGCTAAATTGTCTAAAACAGTGGCAATATTTGCGCCTTGGTACTGTTTTAAATCTTTAGAAGTCAAAACTTCGACTACTTTACCAGATTTTGATTGGTTTAATTCAAATTTTGTAGAAGTTAATTCTACTGTTTTTAAGCGCTCAACAGACATCGTGTCTTTTTGCTGTTGCGCTACTGCAGATAATGCACACACTGTAAAAAGTGTGGTAAATAACCTTTTTTTCATCTTTCTTTTGTTTTTAGATGGTTAAAAAATGGCTATTCGTAAAAAAAATGGGGCAATGATAAAAAAATCACAACCTAACCCTTCCTCCGAAAGCTTGTTAGTATTCTAGATTAAGGTAGGTCTCCTGGCTTGCTTTTGTGTAACCTTCCCATCAGCCAAAAGGCCAACAGTGGTTTTATGAAGTACACTTACTTTTAAAAGTAAAGCTTACAGTTGCGGGGACAGCTCTTGAATTTAACAAGATTCCCTTTTAATTCGCCTTAACGGCAAAACCATAATCAGCTGCAAACTTACATTTTTTTTTATAAAATAAACTTCTTTTTTAGTGGTGTTATTTTAATAATTTGACCAAACACTTTCAATATAATTCAGCTATATTTGTACATCTTAGTAATCTTCATTATTTAAAAAATATGCACAACTACACCAACCTTAACATCATTTCGTATTTACTTTTTAATGTCCACCAAACCGAAAAACTTTTAGAACACGATTATTTTAGCGCTTTTGACAAAGACGCTTTGGTGCTTTTATTAGAAGCTGTTAAAGATTTTTCTGACAAAGAACTTTTTCCCTTTATAAAAGAAATGGACGAAAAGCCCTCCTATTTTAAAGATGGAAAAATAATTGTACATCCACAGTTTGAAACAATTCTAAAACAAGCTGCAGAAATGGATTTGGTAAGTGCTATTTATAGTTTTGAAGAAGGTGGCATGCAATTACCTGCCAGCGTTTTTCATTGTCTTTACTATATTATGGAAGCTGCTAACAACCAAGTTACAGGCTATTTAGGACTTACAACTGGGGCTGCAAATCTTATTTTGTCTTTTGGAAGTCAGCATTTAAAAGACACCTACGCTTCAAAAATGTTAAAAATGGAATGGGGCGGTACGATGTGTTTAACCGAACCGCAAGCAGGAAGTTCCTTGTCGGATGTTAAAACATTAGCCACTAAAGTTGCTGATACCGATTACTATTTAATAGAAGGACAAAAAATATTTATCTCGGCTGGCGATCATCAATTTGCCGATAATTTTGTGCATTTGGTTTTAGGGCGCGTTAAAGGAGCGCCAGCTGGCACAAAGGGCGTATCGCTATTTGTGGTGCCAAATAAACGTCCACTAGGAAATGATTTTGAAGATAATGACGCCGCAGTTCTTGGCGAATTCGAGAAAATGGGGCAACGTGGTTATTGTACCACTCATTTGTCTTTTGGCGATAATAACAGGTGTCGTGGATGGCTGGTTGGCGAAGAAAATAAAGGACTCAGTTATATGTTTTTATTGATGAACGAAGCCCGAATTGCAACTGGCAGAATGGGTGCTGGCATCGCATCAGCAGCTTATTATGCCTCATTGAAATATGCCAATGAACGTCCACAAGGACGCCTTTTAAACAATTCTGGTAAAAAAGACAGCAATAGTGAGCAAACGCTTATCATAAACCATCCAGATGTAAAACGCATGTTGTTAATGCAACGTGCCATTGTTGAGGGCTCTTTAAGTTTGATTATCCAAACATCGCAATATGTCGATTTGAGTAGGGTCTGTGATGACTCTGAAAAAGAAAAATACAATTTATTGCTAGAACTTTTAACACCTATTGTTAAAACATATCCTTCTGAACAGGGATTAAAATCCGTGTCAAACGGTCTTCAAATATTGGGTGGTTACGGTTTCTGTTCAGATTTTATTTTGCAACAATATTATAGAGACATTAGAATATTATCTATTTACGAAGGCACAACAGGTATACAATCGCTTGATTTATTGGGTAGAAAAGTGACGATGAAAAATGGCAAAGCTTTACATTATCTTGTTGAAGAAATGACTGCAACCGTAACTGAAGCTTATACCCTATCTGCTTTAAAACCATATGCGGGACAACTTAAAGAGCAATCGGAATTGGTTAAAACAGTATTGGCTAAATTGATTCCAAAAGCCCTTTCGGGTGATTTTGAAAATTACCTTGCCGATGCCAGTATTTTTATGGATTTCCTTAGCACTTTGGTTATTGGTTGGCAATGGCTTAAAATTGGGGTAACTGCCGAAAAATCTAAATCAAATGCAGACAATAAAACAGGTTTAGAAGATAACTTAATCCATACCATGGCGTATTATTACACTTACGAAATGGCAAAATTAGAAGGCTTAGCAAAAATTTTATTAAACGATAAAGCTTTAACTGTAAAAGCTCAAGCCGACACTTTTGATTGATATGCATAAAAAAATTATTGTAAAATATTTTGTTCAAGTTTTAAGCGTTTTCTTTTTTCTGTCATGTCAAAATCAGACATCAAAAGATGTAGAAAATGCTAAAGATGAGATAAGCTACGCTAAAGGATTTGCGCTTTATAATTATAAAGATTACACCAAACTGGTCATTAAAAGTCCGTATCCCGAAGCCAAAGAACAATTTGATTATTATTTGGTAAAAAAAGGACAACATCCTAAAATTAACAAAGGGATTATTATAAATATCCCAATCAATAAAATTGTCGCCACATCTACAACACACATTCCTATGATTGACGTGCTAAACGAAGCACATACTTTGGTAGGTTTTCCAAATTTAAAGTACATTTCGACAAATAATGTGCGAAAACGCATTGATGAAAACAAAGTAAAAGAGTTGGGTAATGCGACCCTACTTAATACAGAAGTTTTGTTAAATCTTAAACCAGATGTGGTGATTGGTTTTAGCATGCAAAGCCAAAATAAAATGTACGAAACCATTAAAAAATCAGGTATTCCTGTTATTCTAAATGGCGATTGGCTAGAATCTACACCTTTAGGGCGCGCCGAGTGGCTTAAACTTTTTGGCGCTTTATATGCCAAAGAGAAAATAGCTGACAGTATTTTTACATCCATAGAAAAAGATTATAGATCTGCTCAAAAAATTGCCAAACAAGCAAAAACGAGTCCTACCATTTTATCGGGCATATTGTTTAAAAGTATATGGAATTTACCTGCGGGCGACAGTTTTGAAGCCCAATTTTTAAAACAAGCAAATACCCAATACTTTTGGCAAAACACTTTGGGTACAGGCAGTTTTAGTCTGAGTTTTGAATCGGTTTTAAACAAAGCACAAAATGCCGATTTTTGGTTTGCCCCTGGTATTTACACATCATTTAATCAGTTAGAAAGTGCCAATTTACACTATGCTAAATTTAAAGCATTCAAAACACGTCAAATCTATACTTTTGCTTTAACCAAAGGTGCTACAGGCGGCTATATTTATTATGAAGAGTCGCCACTTAAACCCAACATCGTTTTAAAAGACATCATAAAAATTACACATCCAGAGTTATTGCCAAACTATACCCCCTATTTTTTAAAAAAACTTAATTAAATTTGCACACATCTACTAAAATTCAATTCTGAAAACACACAAAACATACCCGTTAACATTTATTATATTATTGGGCTTGTTAATTATAATGGGCATAATAAACCTAAGTTTTGGCTCAGTTTCCATCCCTTTTAAGGAATTTATTTACAGTCTTTTAGATAAAAAAATTGATGATGACACCTTGCGGTATATTATAGTCAATTTAAGATTACCTAAAACAATAACTGCTATTTTAGTGGGCTCCTCATTGGCTTTAAGTGGTCTTTTAATGCAAACTTTGTTTAGAAATCCATTAGCTGGTCCATTTGTTTTAGGTATAAGTTCTGGGGCAAGTATAGGCGTGGCAGTACTTATTTTAAGTGCAGGAATGTTTGGTGGGACAATAGCTGGTTTGGCCAGCTCAAATTTAAGTTTGGTATTGGCTGCCAGTGCTGGTGCTTTTTTAGTATTACTAGCTGTTTTAATGGCTGCAAGCAAAGTAAGAAACACCATGTCCATTTTAATAATCGGACTTATGTTTGGCAGTTTTACATCGGCTATTATAAGTGTGCTGGCTTATTTTAGCAGTGCCGAACAATTGCAACAGTTTATGTTTTGGAGTTATGGATCTCTAGGCAATTTAAGCTGGCAAGAATTGGGTTTCTTTTTTGTGCTGTACGCTCTTGGGATCCTTTTAATCCTATTTATCATAAAGCCCTTAAACAGTTTGCTTTTAGGAGAAAATTATGCCAAAAGTATGGGTGTCAATTTTAAATCGACGCGTCTTATTACATTATTAGCAACAAGTATATTAACCGGTGTTTGTACTGCTTTTGCTGGCCCCATAGCCTTTATTGGTTTGGCAGTTCCACATTTAACCCGACTCATAATTACATCTTCGAACCATAAAATTTTAGTGCCAGCCGTGGCTATTATGGGGGCTATTTTGATGCTTATAAGCGATACAATTGCGCAACTGCCAACAAGCGATTATACTCTGCCTTTAAATGCTGTAACTACCTTATTTGGCGCACCCATAGTTATCTGGCTACTTGTAAGAAAACGTAAATTAATTTTCTGATTTTGACAAATAACACATCAAATATAATCCTCGAAACCAAAAATTTAAGCATCGGATATACGGTAAAAAAGAAGCCGCTCGTTATTCAAAAAAATCTAAATTTAGAATTAAAAACTGGTGTGCTTACTTGTATTTTGGGGAATAATGGCATCGGAAAATCCACACTACTCAGAACTTTAGCTACTATGCAACCTGCCCTATCTGGCGATGTTTTTATCGCTAATAAAAACAGTAAAAACTTTGGTCCAAATGAGCTTTCTAAAAAAATTAGTTTGGTTTTAACCGAATCTGTACCACCATCAAATTTATCGGTTTACGAACTTGTTGCTTTGGGCAGACAGCCTTACACTAATTGGCTCGGTTCATTATCTGATGTAGATAAAAATATGGTAGCCGAAGCTATGCAACAAACCCAAATAACAGACTTAGCCTTACATAAAATATACGAATTAAGCGATGGGCAAAAACAACGTGTAATGATTGCTAGGGCTTTGGCGCAGGATACAGAAATCATCATTCTTGACGAGCCTACCGTTCATCTAGACATTCATCATAAAATATCAATTTTAAAACTTTTACAAAATATCTGTAAAACATTAAATAAGAGTATTGTAATTGCCACGCACGAAGTAAGTTTCGCCATACAATTGGCCGATATTCTTTGGCTTATGTATCCAGATAAGTGCATTACAGGCACGCCAGATGAACTCATTACAAACAAAACTTTACAAGAATTATTCAATTCAAACTTGATAAGCTTTAATATGAAAACCAAACATTTTAATATTAATAATGCTTAATTTTACTTATCTTTAGTTTTTAATCTATTACATTTTAATTTATGAGAAAACTACTGCTTTATATATGTTTTACATGTTTTGCAGCCTGTGCAACCCAACAAAGCAATTTTCAAGTATCTGATGATTCAACAACTTTTGCCAAAACTATTTCTAAAATAGATTTACAAAACATTGTTTATAAATTGGCTTCAAATGAATTTGAAGGCAGAAAATCTGGAGAAAATGGACAAAAATTGGCGGCTAATTATTTGGCCGATTTTTACAAAAAATTAAATATTAAAGCTGCTCAAGGCGATGATAAATATTTTCAAAATATCCCCAAAGATTTTTTTAAAGGCTCCTCAAATGCCGATTCAGAAAATGTTGTTGCCTTTATTGAAGGAAGCAGACATCCAAATCAGTATGTGATTGTTTCTGCTCATTACGACCATTTAGGGAATAAATACGGTGAAATATTTTATGGTGCCGACGATAACGCTTCGGGCACATCGGCTGTTTTAGAAATTGCAGAAGCTTTTAAAGAAGCTACTTTGGCTGGACATCGTCCAAAAAGATCCATCGTTTTTCTTAATTTAACAGGAGAAGAAGAAGGTTTATACGGATCAAAATATTATACCAGTCAGCCTATATTTCCACTAGAAAATACTGTAGCCAATTTAAATATTGATATGATTGGCCGTGTAGATGAGGCTCATAAAAATGATACAAATTTTGTTTATTTAATTGGTTCAGATAAATTGAGTACAGAGTTGCATAATGTATCTGAAACAGCAAATGCCACATACACACACCTAAATTTGGATTATACTTATAATGACGAAAATGACCCAAACCGCTTTTATTACAGATCTGATCATTATAATTTTGCCAAACACAATATTCCAATTATCTTTTACTTTAATGGTGTACATGACGACTATCATCAGTCAACTGATACCCCAGATAAAATTAATTACGATTTATTAGCAAAACGCGCGCAATTGGTGTTTTATACGGCTTGGGAAATTGCAAACAGACCCACCAAACTAAAACTTGATAAAAATTAGTGTACGCTATAGTTGACATAGAAACAACCGGAGGGAAGTTTAACGAAGAAGGTATTACAGAAATTGCCATTTATAAATATGATGGAAATACAATTGTAGATCAATTTATTAGCTTGGTTAACCCAGAAAAACCCATTCAGCCATTCGTCGTAAATCTTACAGGCATTACTAATAAAATGTTGCGTGATGCGCCTAAATTTTACGAAGTAGCCAAACGTGTTGTTGAAATTATGGCCAATTGTATTTTAGTGGCTCATAACACCAGTTTTGATTATCGGATTTTACGAACCGAATTTGACAGGGTGGGTTACAATTTTGAAATGGAAACCCTCTGCACTGTTGAACTCAGTAAAAAATTAGTTCCCAATTTAGAATCGTATAGTTTGGGTAAATTGTGTAAAACTTTAGGTATTGCTGTGGCCGACAGGCATCGCGCAAGCGGAGATGCACTTGCCACCGTTAAATTACTCAAGTTATTAATGTCTAAAGATGCCAGCAAAACCATTCTCAAAAAAAATATTAAGCCCATTGTAAATGACAAAGTTGTATCAGAAAAATTAACCCAAATATTAGCACCTCTTCCTAAAGGGATTGGTATTTTTTACCTTCATGATGCTGATGGAAATATTTTATATATAGGCAAGTCTACTGCCATAAAAAAGGAAGTTTTAAAAATTTTTATCGGCGAAACTACTGCTAAAATTGCCCTTCAAAAAAAAGTGCAATCAATTTCTACAGAAGTGACAGGCAATTTTCTAATATCAAAAATAAAATATGCCCAAGAATTACTAGAAAATAATCCCAAATACAATAAAAAATATTACAATCCCTATAAAAAATACACCATTAAATTAGCCGATATGCTCATCATTAATAAAGGCAGATCTCTAGGTGAGAAATCGGTTATTCTTATTGAAGACAATACTTTTAAAGGATATGGTTATTTCGATTTAAATTTTCAGATTAATTCAATCGAAATTGTCAAAAATTTAATAAATGACACTGGCGATTCTGTCCTTATTTTACCCATAATAGATCAACATTTAAAGCGCTACAAATCTGAAAAAATAATTTACATAAATAAAGAATGACAAAACACTTAATTGTCATATTAGGACCTACTGCCATTGGTAAAACAAAGTTAAGCATCACATTAGCGCAACATTTTAACACAGTTATTTTATCATGCGATTCGCGTCAGTTTTTTAAAGAAATGACCATTGGTACTGCCGTTCCGTCAAAAGAAGAATTAAAACAAGCCGAGCACTACTTTATTCAAAATAAAACCATTTTTGAGCCTTATAATGTGGGGCAATTTGAGCGTGATGCCTTGGTGCAATTAGATTCAATTTTTAAAACTAAAGATATCGCCATTATGGTTGGTGGCAGTGGCTTATATGTTGATGCCGTTTTAAACGGATTAGATTACTTTCCGGATCTTGATCCAGCAATAAGAACACAATTAAATGATACATTAAAAATTTCTGGCCTTGAAACTTTGCAAATGCAATTAAAAGAATTAGACCCTATTAGTTATCAAAATATTGAAATTGAAAATCCGCATCGTGTAATTCGCGCTTTAGAAATTTGTTTAGGCACTGGTAAATCCTACAGTAGTTTTAAACAAAAACCAAAAGAAGTACGTCCCTTCACGCCTCTTTTAATTGGTTTGACTGCGCCTCGAGAAGTGCTTTATAATCGTATCAACCAGCGGGTCGATTTAATGATTCAAGACGGTTTAGTTAGCGAGGCCAGAGAACTACACAAATATAAAGATTTAAATGCTTTACAAACTGTAGGTTACAGAGAACTCTTTGGCCATATTGATGGTGACTATAACTTAGAAACTGCCATAGAAGAAATTAAAAAAAATACCCGTAGGTTCGCCAAACGACAAGGCACTTGGTTTCGAAAAAATACATCAATAAATTGGTTTGATTTTGATAATACTGAAGGAATAATACCATTTGTTGAACAAAAAATAAATTCAAATGACCTGTAGTGAATGGCAAAATTTAGGCACTTATCACACCGTATTAGATCATAATATCTTTGTAATTGACAAAGGCACCTCCACACAGACAGTTGCTATTTTACACGGTTATCCTACTTCATCTTACGATTTTTATAAGGTTATTGATCAACTTTCCGATCAATACCGCATTGTTTTACACGACCATTTAGGGTTTGGATTTTCAGACAAACCGATATATGAAAAATACAGTTTAAAAACACAAGCCGACATTGCCGAAAAACTCTGGCAAAAACTCAAAATAACTGAAGTAATAGTGCTTGCTCATGATTATGGCACAAGTGTAGCAACCGAATTATTGGCAAGACATAATGAAGGTACCTTAAAAGTACATCTAAAAGGATTGGTGCTTTGCAATGGCAGTATTCATATTGAAATGGCCAAACTTCGCAACATTCAAAAGTTATTAAAATCGCGCTTTTTAGGGCCAATTGCTGCCAAATTTGCAACTCAAAGCACATTTAAAAATAATATGAAAAGTATTTTTTATGATGGTGATGTTTTAACATCTGATGAGTTGCAAAATATGTGGTACCTCTTAAAGCAAAATAAAGGTAAAAAAGTACTCCCAAAAATATCTCAATATATAAACGAACGTTATACTTATTGGGATAGGTGGATTGGTGCTCTTAAAAATACAGATCTCGTAATTAGCATTGTTTGGGCAACCGAAGATCCCGTGGCTGTAAAGAAAATAGCCTATCAATTAAAGTCTGAGATACAAAACAGCCGTTTATTTTTATTAGAAAAAACAGGCCACTACCCTATGCTCGAAAATCCAGAACATTGGTGTGCATTGGTACAAAAAGCTATTGATTGCTTTGATACTAATGTCTAGAATAATTTGGCGATTCTTTGGTAATAGTAATATCATGCGGATGACTTTCTATAACACCAGCTGCCGTAATTTTCACAAACTGTCCGTTTTCTTTTAAGTCATCAATTGTGGCAGCGCCGCAATAACCCATACCAGCACGTAAACCACCAATAAATTGGTGCATGGTTTCGAACAAATCGCCTTTATAAGGCACACGTCCTACAATACCTTCGGGTACTAATTTTTTCAAATCGTCTTCTACATCTTGAAAATAACGGTCTTTCGACCCTTGTTTCATGGCTTCTATAGAACCCATACCACGGTATGATTTAAACTTACGTCCTTCAAAAATAATGGTTTCTCCAGGCGATTCTTTTGTGCCTGCCAATAAAGAGCCCAACATAACTGTTGAAGCACCAGCTGCAATGGCTTTTGCGATATCTCCCGTATAGCGAATACCACCATCAGCGATAAGCGGCACACCTGTTCCTTTTAATGCTTTAGCAACTTCTACAATGGCAGAAAGTTGCGGGAATCCAACACCTGCAACGATACGCGTGGTACAAATAGACCCAGGGCCAATGCCAACTTTAACCGCGTCGGCGCCAGCATCTACCAAAAAAGTAGCGGCCTCGGCTGTGGCAATATTACCCACAATAACATCTATTTGAGGATGGTGTTTTTTTATGGTTTTAAGGGTGTTTACAACACCTTCTGTATGCCCGTGAGCCGTATCAATGACCAAGGCATCTACACCAGCTTCTATCAACAAAGTAGCACGATCGAGCGCATCGGCAGTAACGCCAATAGCTGCGGCTACACGCAAACGCCCAAAAGTATCTTTATTGGCATACGGATTTTCGCTCACCTTTATAATATCACGATAGGTAATCAGGCCTATTAATTTATTATCGGCAGTTACAACGGGTAATTTTTCAATTTTATGACGCTGTAAAATCACAGCGGCTTCTTTTAAAGATGTCCCTTCATGTGTTGTTATCACATTATCTTTGGTCATAACCGCTTCAATTTTATGGGTGTCATCACGTTCAAAACGCAAATCGCGATTGGTGATAATACCAACTAAAATATTATTTTCATCAACAATTGGGATGCCGCCAATATGAAATTCTGCCATACATTTTTTGGCATCTAAAACCGTGGCATCTTTTGTTAAAGTGACAGGTTCTAAAATCATACCAGATTCTGAGCGTTTTACTTTTTTAACTTCGAGTGCTTGTTGTTTGGCTGTCATATTTTTATGCAACACGCCTATCCCGCCTTCGCGTGCCATAGCAATAGCCATAGCCGACTCTGTTACGGTGTCCATAGCTGCAGAAATAATAGGTGTATTTATACCAATATTTCTTGTCAACATAGATGTTATAGAAACGTCTCTTGGTAAAACTTTTGAATAGGCAGGCACTAACAAAACGTCATCGTAAGTTAAGCCTTCTCCTTTAAATTTTTGGGATTTTGAAATCATGGGCAACCAATTTTATACTGTGGTAGTATGTTTAATAATTAATTGCAGGCAAATTTACATGATTTAAATTGATAAAAGGGATTTTTATATTTTTTTAAATAATACTAAGTTCAATTAATAAGTGCAACAGTTAACAAATATCGGAAAGTTAACTTTCCGATATTTGAAAAAAA
>JABMNH010000021.1 GCA_013205245.1 Flavobacteriales bacterium
GTTTAAATAAAAGTCGTGATATAGTTTTAATAAATTTATTAAAGCATTTATTAAATCTTGTGTTTCTAATAAAATACTAAAATAAAGTGTGGCATTTTTAGGGCTCGTCTCTTCTGTTCTAATACGTTTTATTTGACGTTCAATTGAGTCTGAAACACGGTTAAGTGTTTGTTGTTTCTCTTCAATTATTTTTCCTAAATTCTCGAATTTTTTTTCGCTAAAAACAACGCCAATTTCATTTAAAATCTCTTCAAGCTCATCATCAATAGTTTTTATATCAACAAGCTGTGCTTTTTTTAATTGCTTATGATTGTTGTTTACATGTTTATAACTGGCCTTAGAAATATAACTAATAGATTGCGATATATCTTGTAAGTAACTTAAAACCAAAATATAAAATCGGCTCGCAGCCACAGAAGAATCATCTAAAGATTTTATAAAATAGAAAACCTCATCTTTCAATTCATCTACCTCTTGGTTTAGTTTGCCAACATGCTTGTCTGTTTTCTTAAGTTTATTTAAATCGTGGTGAGACAGATCTTGAACCACATTTGAATACAACTTTTGAACACGACTAACTACCTCGGCAATATGTTCAGAGCTTTCATCAATAACACCTTTAATGGTTATTAATTCTTCGCGTTTAATTTTACGTTCAACTTTTTTCTCATTTTGTTTTTTTCCATATCTAACATAATTTCTGCCCATCATCAAGAAAACAAATATTAGTAATAAAGCAATGGCGGTAATACCTCCTAAATTGATTAAATAAAGTGCTATAGCCGCAGCTGAAAAAGCAATGATTGCTGTGCCAAACCACCCTGATATAACATTTAACACACCTGCTACACGGTAAACAGCACTTTCGCGACCCCAAGCACGGTCTGCGAACGAGGTACCCATAGCCACCATAAATGTTACGTAAGTTGTTGATAAAGGTAATTTATATGATGTTGCAATTGATATTAAAACCCCAGCCACAACTAAATTTATAGAAGCGCGTACTTTATCAAAAGCAGGTAATTCAAAAGATTTGTCTTTAGAAAGTGTTATTGAAGGTAATTGGAATCTTGAATTGATCCAAGTTCTTGCAGATTCTGGCACAACATATTCAAAGGCTTTATTTATACCAATTGCAGCTCTTACTGTAACTCTTGACATATTGGTTGGTTGAAATTTTTCTGCGCCATCGCCTTGTCTAGATAAATCTACACCTGTTTTAATTACATTTCGTGCTTTTTTAGAAAACCATATTGTTATAACCATAACCAAACCAGCCAACACTAAGAAAAGCGTATTTGATGGTACTTTACCAGCCAAACTGCCCATAGAAAATTCTGAAGCTAAAGTGCCTGAAGTAATAAAAGCTTCATGCCAAGCTTCATAGGCATTCCATCCTGCAATAGGCACACCAATAAAGTTTACCAAATCGTTTCCAGCAAAAGCCATAGCTAAGGCAAATGTGCCAAATCCTATAATTAATTTTAAAACATCTGTCTTAAAAAAGCGGATTAAAAATTCAGAAATAAGTGTCCATGCTATAAAACATCCGGCCATAATCTGAGTCATGTTTCCTTCAATAATATGTTTGAAATCACCGTAAAAAGGTGTCCCTTTTAACCCTTTTACAAATACAAAATAAGTGATAGAGGTTAAAGCAAATCCTCCAAATAAGGCATTAACATAGCTTTTTTTATTTTCTAAATTAAACGAATAAATCAACCTAGATATAAACTGTACAATAGCACCCACAGTAAAAGCAACAAATACAGAGAGTAAAATTCCGAAAATAATTAAAGTGGCTTTTTCATAATTTATATATTCCCAAATAGCAGATGAAGTCTCATTACTATTCATTGAAATTTTAATAAAAGCCATGGCAACAGCTGCGCCTAATAATTCAAAAACAATAGAAACTGTGGTAGAGGTAGGCATCCCTAAAGTATTGAACACATCTAACAGCAATATATCGGTTATCATAACCGCCATAAAAATGTATATAATGTTTTGAAAACTAAACATACTCGGGTTAAAAATACCTTTTCGTGCTACTTCCATCATACCACTTGAAGTTAGGGCGCCAAAAAGCACACCCAAACTTGCAATAATTAAAATATTTCTAATTGAAATGGCCTTAGATCCAAAGGCAGAATTTAAAAAGTTAATAGCATCATTACTAACACCTACAACCAAATCAATAACCGCTAAAACGGCTAAAGCAATAATCATTAAAATATACGGATTATCCATCTATTATTTTTATTGCAAAAATAAAAAGACTAATTTCTTTCAATGTTAATAAAAGGTTACCAATTCAAACAGATTATCAACAGGTAAAATGTGATGTATTATAATTATATTTGAAAAAAAATAAATGTATAAAAAGCTTTTTAGCATCACACTTTTAATGCTTATCCTTTCTTGCGAGAGCCAAACAAAAAAACAAATGTCTAAACACCCATACACCAATAAGCTTATAACCGAAACCAGTCCATATTTACTACAACATGCACACAACCCTGTAAATTGGCATGCTTGGCACGATGACGCTTTGCAACTTGCAAAAAAAGAAAATAAACTTATCATTATTTCTATAGGATATGCGGCCTGTCATTGGTGTCATGTAATGGAACACGAAAGTTTTGAAGATACGGCTGTAGCCGATGTTATGAATGCCAATTTTATAAGTATAAAAATTGACAGAGAAGAACGCCCAGATGTAGATCAAGTATATATGGCGGCGGTACAACTAATGACTGGTAGTGGCGGGTGGCCCTTAAATGTAATTGCCTTACCCGATGGCAGACCTATTTGGGGTGGCACTTATCTCAGAAAAGAAGATTGGCTAAATGCTTTAAATCAGTTGGCTAAACTCTATAAAGAATCACCTGAAAAAGCAGAAGAATATGCCACTAATTTAACGAATGGGATTATTCAAAACAGTTTAATTCCTCTTAATAATTCAAAAAAGGATTTCAACAAAATAGAATTAAATAAAGCCGTCTCAAAATGGCAAGAAAATTTTGATACAGACATGGGCGGCAACAAAAGAGCCCCCAAATTTCCAATTCCAAATAATTTTGCTTTTTTATTGCAAAATGCCACTTCTAACAGCAATAAAAAGCTCTTAGATTATGTAAACACGAGCCTCACAAAAATGGCTTATGGCGGTATTTATGACCAAATTGGTGGTGGGTTTTCGCGTTATTCTACAGACATTAAATGGCACATACCTCATTTTGAGAAAATGCTGTATGATAACGGACAAATGTTAAGTCTCTATTCAAAAGCATATGCAGCCACAAAAAATAATCTTTATAAAACAGTTGTTTACGAAACTGCCGATTTCTTAGAACGTGAACTTCTTGATAAAACGGGTGCTTTTTATTCTTCGCTTGACGCGGATAGCTATGATGAAAATAAAGAATTAAAAGAAGGCGCTTATTATGTTTGGACAAAACCAGAATTAAAAAATATTTTGAATGCCGATTTTGACTTGTTTGCAGATTATTACAACATAAACGATTATGGCAAATGGGAAGATAATAATTATGTGCTCATTAGAAATAAGTCTGATGATGACATAGCTAAAACACATAACATCAGCATAAAAAGTTTGGAAGCTAAAGTAAAAAAATGGCAGAAAACACTTTTAGACATAAGAGAAAAACGTTCAAAACCAAGACTTGATGACAAATCTTTAACTTCTTGGAATGCTCTTACTTTAAAAGGCTACATAAATGCTTATCGCGTTTTTGAAGATGATCGGTTTTTAAAGACAGCGCTAAATAATGCCAATTTCATCAGTACAAAAATGTTAAAACCTGAGGGCAGTTTATATAGGAATTATAAAAATAACACCAGTAATTTAGATGCTTATTTAGAAGATTACGCCCAAGTTTCTAGTGCTTTTATAGACTTATTTCAAGCAACTTCAGATCAAAAATGGCTTACGCTTGCCAAACAATTAACAGACTATAGTTTTGACCACTTTTTTGATGAGACTTCACAAATGTTTTATTTCACTTCAAACACATCCCCTAGTTTGGTGTCGAGAAAAATAGAAACTGATGATAATGTTATACCGTCTTCAAACGCAACAACTGCTTTAAATCTGTTTAAATTGTATCATTATTACAGCAATCAAAAATATTTAGATGTGGCCATGCAAATGCTACACAATGTTAAAGATAATGCCATTGCTTATGGCGCAGGGGCTTCAAATTGGCTAACTTTATATGCCAATCACATAAACAAATATTACGAAATTGCCATTGTGGGTCCAAAAGCAAAGGGATTTACACAAGCTTTTAATAAGATGTATTTACCAAATACTTTAATTGCTGCCAGCAAAACCGATTCAAAATTACCTTTGTTAGAAAGTCGTTTTAGCGAAAACCAAACGCTTATTTATATTTGTGTTGATGGTTCATGCAAAAGACCCGTTTCAACAATAGATGAAGCTTTAAAGTTCTTAGATTTTACTAATTAGATTTCTTTGATTGGGTAACCAAAAAATCTTTTAAATAAAAAGGTTCAAAATAAGCGACATCTTCGATGTCGTTTTTTTTGTGTTTAAGATAAGATAGACTTGCCATTTCTTTAGCCGATGGAAAATAACCGTCTTTAAAAACAGCATTTTGATGTGTGCAAATAGCTTTAAATTTTTCTACGCCATCGCCTAGAAAGTAAACAGGGGCTTTATCTAAAAATTCAGTAAAGGAATTTTCTTCTAAAATTTTAGCTTCAATAGCTGATATTTTATTTTGATTGGCATCATACACGGCCGTATAAACTTCCATACGTCTGGCATCTAAAAGCGGAATAACATACCCCTCTTTAATTGTTAAAGCTTTAGCTAAAATAGTCAAAGAATCTATAGCTAATAACGGAATTTGCAATGCAAAGCACAAGCCTTTTGCAGCAGAAACACCAATGCGTAATCCTGTAAAAGACCCTGGTCCTTTTCCTACCGCAACAGCATTTAAATCTTTAAAATCAAGATTCGTTTCTTTTAACAACGCTTCAATTAGCGGATGTAGGCTTTCGGCATGCGAATAATTACCCGTGTTAATATCTTTATACACCAATAACAATCCGTTTTTAGCAATGCTAACAGAGCAGTTTTTGGTAGCCGTTTCAATATTTAATATATATGTGTCCACATCTTAAAATCTTGGCACAAAGATACATATTAGCTTTAGTAAAAAAACAAAAAAAAGGCTATTTGATTATCATCAAACAGCCTTTTTTACTAACTATAGCCTAACTTATTAATCAATATTTACTGGAATTCCGTAATAGAATTCTAATAATTTTGTTTTAAAAATAAAATTGAATTTAGCTCTGTATAATGCTCCTTGCGCATCAACCAAACGGTTTTTTACTTGATTAAAATCGTATGAGGTAGATTGGCCTGCTTCAAATTTTTCTTTGGCAAATCTAAACGATTCGGTTTGTGCTGTAAATGATTTTGTGGCGGCTTCAAACGATTTTAAACTCGATTTGGCATCGGTAAAAGCGCGCTCAATAGATTCTCGAAGTCTTAGCTTTTCGCTTGTTAAATTATTTTCTGATAATTGGTGGTTAATTTTAGCTTTTTTAACATAGGTGTCGGTTCTAAAACCACTAAAAATAGGAATCCTTAAAGACAAACTAACCGATTGTCCAAAGTTATTATCTAACTGAGTAAAGAAACCATTAGATACGACTTCGCTTGTAATTGGATTGATATAATCGTCTTTTTGACCTTGGTTGTGGTTGTAAAAAGTGTTTAATCCAACATTCATACTTAGGCTCGGTAAATAATCGGCTTTAGCCACATCAATACCTAATTTTGCATTTTTAATACTCAGTTGTGCACTTTTTATTTCTGGTCTTAAATCTAAAGACTTTGTATAAACTTCGTTCACATTTGTATAAAGCATTTTGGTAGCTGTAACGTCTATATTTACATCTTCTACATCAAAACCCTCTTTTGGTAATTGAAGTAATTGGGCTAAACTTAACAAAGCCAATTCTAAATTATTTTCTGAGTCAATTAATTTACCCTCGTCACTAGCCAAAGTAGCCTCGACATCTAGCAAATTACCTTTGGGCTGAACACCCGATTCTACCAAGCGTTTTGTACGGTCAACTTGTTCTGCACTTAAATTAACTTGCGCCTGAGCAATTTTAATATTCTCTTTATTAAACAATACATTTAAATAGCTGTTTAAAACATTTAAAGAAATATCATCTTTCATTTTTTCTAGGTCGAACTTACTGGATTCATAACTAAGCTTAGATTGTTCTAAAGTATTTGAATTTTTAAAACCGTTAAATAAAGAAGCGCTGGCGTTTACGCCAAAACTGTTTGAACGTCTATCGGCCGATTTTCTAGTGTTGGTAGCTAAATCTACATTAGAACCAAAACTATAACTTTGAGAACCCGAACCCGATACGGTAGGTAAAAAACTTGATTTGGCTAAAGTGATATCCTCTTTACGTAAGCTTGTGGTTAAGTCGGCTCTTTTAACCGAAAGGTTATGCTCTAAGGCATATACCACACTTTCTTTTAACGACCATTTTTTAACTTTTTTTGTAACCGATTCTTGTGAAAATCCGGCAAACGAAATAAAAATGACTGCTAAAAAGGCAATTGTTGTTTTCATGAAAAATTAATTTTCTATATGACGTGTAAAAGTAAAATATGTTACAGGCTTAGGCTCTTATAAAAGTGTTAAATTTTATTTTTAAGAAAACGTCTGTAAAAAAATAAGGCTGCAACGAGCACTAAAAGATAAGGCATCGCCATTAAATACAAAATACCATTGTTAATACCTTCTGCCATGTCGCTATCGCCAGACTCAACAACTGCTTTACACATGGCGCATTGGGCATCTGCCAACTGAGAAATTAAGAGAAAAAATAAAAATCCTAAATATTTTATTTTTTTAAGCATCTACAAAGTTATAAAACTAATAATAAGGGGCAATCATAATATACACAATAACACCGCTAATGGCCACATACAACCACAATGGGAATGCTATCCGCGCTATTTTTTGATGACTTTTAAAATTCCCTAACAAAGCTCTAGAGAATGTAATGAGCACAAAAGGAATAACGGCAATAGACAGAATAATGTGCGAAAACAATATAAAATAATAGATGTATTTCACCAAACCTTCGCCACCAAAATGGGTAGATTCTGAGGTCATGTGATAGGCAATATATAAGATTAAAAAAACAACTGATAAGCTTATCGCCGATTTCATTAATTTTTCATGATGAGCTTGTTTCTTATTTTTGATAGCCCACAAAGCGGCAACTAAAACCACCGCTGTTAAGGCATTTATTGTGGCATATATTGGTGGTAAAAAGACTGGTAATTTTGCCTCTATTTTAATTCCGAATAAAGCGGCAACTGCCAAAGGGATAACAACCGAAAGGATTGTTATAACTAATTTGTGTGTTTTTGATGCTTCCATCTTATTCTGCTAATAATTTTTTGATGTCTTCTTTGAGCATTTCAACCTGATTGATATCTAATCCATCATAAAATTTTATTGGATTTTCCATATCACCCCTTTTGACAGTTCTAGATCTAATAAATCCGTTTTTATCTATTAAAGCAAACAAACCTGAATGCTCAAAACCACCTTCTACTTCTGTATTTATACCCGCATATAATTTGAAACCTGTATTGGCTAAATTATAAATTGAATCTTTGTTACCCGTCAAAAAATGCCAATTTTTTAAGGTAGCGCCTTTTTCTTTGGCATAATCTAACAATATTTGAGACGTATCAAAAGTTGGATTTATACTAATAGAGGCAATACCAAAATTAGGATTTCCATAAAATGCTTTCTGAATAATAAGCATATTCTCATTCATTTTAGGACAGATGGTAGGACAACGTGTATAGAAGAATTCAACCACATAAACCTTGTTTTTAAAAGTGCTATTATCTACCGTTTTATCATACTGATTTGTAAAACTAAAATTGGGAACTTTTTCAAATCTAACCAAAGCTTTTGGTTGTAATTTTGAAACAATTTTGGGTACTGCCCATGTGCCAAAAACCAAAACAATAAATGCGATGCCTATATAAGTGTATTTTTTTTGCATTATTTTTTCTCTTTAATGGCTCTTCTGTATTCGGCTAAAAGTACTTTTATATCGTCAACCATTTTTTTATGAATGGTGCTTACTGTTTCGGCATCATATCCGTAAAGAATACCATTTGTGATATCTTCATCATCATTTCTACCTCTTAAATTTAAGTCTTTATCTATTATAAAACTTAAAGGCGAATAGTTTAAACTATCTAAAGCAGTGTTAGATTTTAAGGCATTATAAAAGGAATTTAATTCGGCAGTTTGACCGTATAAAAAATGCCAATTTTCAAGATTTGTGGTGTAGCCTAATTCGTTTTTTAAAAGCGCTACATCGGTGGCAACACCTTGTGGCAAAAGCGCTATCATCTGAAAATTTTTATATTGATAAAAATGTTTGTATATCTTTTCATTAAGATTTAAAGCATTGGTTTTGCGACTTAAAAGATCTTTTCCTAAAAAACAAACAACAGATATTTTACCTTTTAAACTCAAACTTTTATTATCGGATGTTTTAAAAGCTGTTATGTCATTTACTTGAGGCGTAACTATGGCTAGTTTTGAAAAATTATTAGTGCCCGAAATTAAAAATATATAAAACAACATGGGCATAATAAACAGCGCAAAAAGAATCCAAAATTTTTTCATTTCAAAATTTTTAAAGCCTAAAAAAGCGGTTTAAAACCGCTTTTTTAAATATCTATATTGTTACTAATAATTCCACTTTGTATAATTAAATTCAATTTCTTGCAGGTACTCTCCTTCAAAAAGCAACAAGGTTGCCAAATAAAGAATTAAGAAGAAAACTGTCCAAACTATGGCGCGACGTAATCCTTTTTTTTCATCGGCAAGATGCATAAAAAACCATGCTATATAATAAGCTTTAACCAAAGTTAATACTAAAAATATAATATTTAATAAGTTCGTTCCTAGTAGGTATGTTGCATGTAAAAAAGCTGGTTTTATGATACCTAAAAATACTTCTACGGCTGTAATTACAGATAAGATGCCAAATACTTTCCAAATTAATGCTTTATGAGATGTTGCTGCTGTCATTTTTAAAAATTTTAATATTAAACCAAGTAGAAAAATGTAAATACAAATACCCAAACTAAATCTACAAAGTGCCA
>JABMNH010000002.1 GCA_013205245.1 Flavobacteriales bacterium
CAACAATATAACACTAAAATCGAACTCCCTTTCCTTTGGAAAGGGCTGGGGATAGGAAAAACAAACCCAAACAATAAACCGTCTTCGCGAGTGACTGCCTAAGCAGGCGCGTGGCGATCTCTTGAAGAGCGCAATAAATAATGATGAGATTGCCTGCCTGCCGGCAGGCAGGCCACAGTTGGTCTTTCAGTCCTCCTTCGCAAAGACGTATAAAACAATGAGATTGTCACTGTTGGTAAACACACACTTTCTTCACAAAGGCGTATTTCAAAAAGGACTTCATTACAGCGCTGACTTTTTCACGAACTTTTACCCATAAAAAATCTTTTAGCAAACACTTAATTTTCATATATTCGCTTATTAATTAATGATTATGCTATTAAAACTTAAACAGCCGATTGTAATTATAACAATCACCTTGTTTTCTTTGTTAGGTATGCAAGCTCAGAAAGCTTTCAATTTATCATCTGTAAATTATGCAGAGATGACGGATGTGCAATTGCAACAACTTTATAAACAAGCGCTAGCAAAAGGATACAGCCAAAGTGATTTATTAAATGCTGCCAAAGCACAAGGACTTTCGGCAAAAGAAATCGCTGCCATTAGCAACCGATTCAGCACGATAAATACTTCGAGAACAACCAGTAATAGCCGTTTAAATAATGAAAATACACGTCTAAGACCCGTCTATAAAGACACCACAAATTACTTTCTAGATAAAAAAAGCGATATTTTTGGGTTCGATGTTTTTAAAAGCAAGAGCTTGTTGACCTTTCAATCTAATTTAAACATCCCCACACCAGCAGATTACATTTTAGGCCCTGGAGATAAATTGTTTATTGATGTTTACGGACAGTCAGAAGCCAATTACCAACCCGAAGTAAGTCCCGAAGGGGCTGTCATTCTAGAAAATTTTGGGCCTATTCAAGTATCCGGACTCACCGTAACAGCCGCTACTAAAAGAATTGAAAATAGCCTAGCTAAAGTGTATCAAGGCATTACAGGAAATAAAAAAAATACATTTCTCACAGTCTCTGTTGGAAAATCACGTAGTATTAAAGTCAATGTTGTAGGTCAAGTAAGCCTTCCGGGCACCTATACTTTTAGCGCTTTTAATACGGTTTACAATGCTTTGTATGTGGCAGGCGGTTTTACCGAAAAAGCGACTTTAAGAGCTATTAAAGTGTATCGAAATAACAAGCTAATCAGTAAAGTTGACGTCTATAAATTTCTGACAGCTGGAGATGCCAGTGCCGATGTGCGCCTAGAGAATAACGATCTTATCTTAGTAAGTCCTTATACAAACAGGATCACTTTAAATGGGGAAGTTAAAATTGAAGGACGCTTTGAATTGAATCAAAATGAAAGTTTACAAGACCTGCTGAATTATGCCAGCGGTTTTACAGAAAATGCCTATACCAAAGCTATAAAAGTGACACGCGTGGTAGATGGAGAGCTTATGGTGGCTGATATCAATCAAGATCAATTTGAGATTTTTACGCCCAAAGCTGGTGATGTATTTGAGGTTGGCAAAGTATTAGAGCGTTATAAAAACCGGGTGATTGTTAAAGGGGCTGTGTATCGTCCAGGTGTTTATGCGATTACCAAAGGACTAGGCGTCAAAGATTTAATCATTAAAACAGCTGGATTAAAACAGGACGCATTAACGGCGAGAGCTTTAATTGTTCGGACAAACAAGGATTTGACAACCAGCACCATCAGCTTTAATTTAAAAGATGTCATGGCAGGAAAGATTAAAGACATACAGCTGCAACAAGAGGATGTATTGACCGTCTTATCAAAAAACGAACTCAAAGAAGATTTTTATATAGAAATTTCTGGGGCTATCAATCTGCCGGGCATATATCCATATTCAAAAGGAATGCGGTTAAAAGATTTAATTTTAGTGGCCGGAGGTTATAATGAGTCCGCCACAGGTGCCAAAGTCGAAATAACGAGAAGCGTAGCTGATAGCAATGGTGACAAATCAAAATTGGCGGATGTTATTGTGGCCGATTTAACAAAAGATTTCAATACGTCAAACGATGATAACAATGCGCTGCTATTCCCTTTCGATCACATCACTGTAAGAAAGAATCCGAATTTCCATGACAAAGAATTTGCTTCTGTTGAGGGCCAAGTTTACTATCCCGGACAATATGCGATTAAATCAAAACACGAAAAAATATCAGATTTATTGAAACGTTCAGGCGGTATTAATGCCTATGCCTATATTGAGGGTGCAACCTTGATAAGACGCACAGAATTTTATAAAACCCAGACATCTGTTGATAAACAAGTCGCTGTTTTAGAGGCGCTAAAAGATAATTTGACAATAACTAAAGACTCTTTAACAGAATCAGAAACAGAGCGGCTCTTTAGAATTAAAAGAGACTTAAAGCGGCTTGCTGTTAATAACCCCGACAATAAAAAGCTGATGAAATATGCTGATAACGATGTAATATATTATAATTTAGAAAAAAAGGATACTTTGAGATCTGTTAAATTTAACGGCTATGCTAAAGACTCTCTTTCAAATAGATTGTTGTTAGAAAACGAAAAAAGAGAGGCTACTGAATCTATTGGCATTAACTTAAAAGAGATTATTGAACACCCGGGGTCTATTTCAGATTTACTGATACTTCAGGGAGATATTTTATCAATCCCTATAAAATTAGAAACAGTCCGTTTAAGAGGCGAATTGCTACATCCATCAACAGTGAGATATCAAAAAAACAAATCTTTAAAATATTATATTGATAATGCTGGCGGTTTTGAAAACAGAGCTAAAAAAAGTAAAACATACGTGATTTATCCCAATGGCGAAATCAGACGCACAAAAAAGATTTTATTTTTCAATGCTTATCCAAAGGTAAAACCAGGATCAGAAATAATAGTACCGCTAAAACCCAAAAGAAATTCGGTGGGTGTTGCAGGTATTGCGGGTATTACCTCTGGAATCGCTACTTTAGTTTTAGCCATCAGTCAAATTAAATTTTAGCCATTAACCACATTAAATTAATATAGAAATACTCTTTTTAGAATATGCCAGCAGAAGAAAAAATGTCACTAAAACAGTTGTTTCAAGGCTTTAAAGAATGGCTGCTGTTTATAAACAACCAACGAAAAAAAATTGGCTATGGCACTTTAATTGTTTTAGCTCTCATCCTTTCATATAACTATCTTAAATCGCCAGTGTACGATGCCAATACTACTTTTGTATTAGAGCGTGATAATATGGGCGGTATGGGTGGTCTTTCGTCATTAGCGTCCTTATCTGGATTTAATACGTCAAGCCTTATGGGTGGCGCAAGTAGTTTGTTTCAAATTGACAACATACAAGAGCTTTATAAATCTAACAGCATGCTAAAGGAGGCATTGCTAGCTAAAGTTGACATCAATAACAAACCACAATTATTGATTGCATACTTTGCCAAAGCCGAAAAACTGGAAAAAAAATGGGCAAAGAAACAGGTGTTCTTAAAAGATTTTTACAAAAATGAAACTGAATTTTCGCGTGCCCAAGACAGCCTTATTAAAGACGCCATTAAATTGATTAAAAAATCATATTTAATAGTTGAAAAACCCAATAGAAATACAAGTATTTTAAATGTTGGTTTTAGCCACAAAGACGAATTATTAGCAAAGTTATTTAATGAGGTGCTTGTAAATAAAGTCAACACATTTTACTACAAGACAGAAACCTTAAAAACCGCGACAAACTTAAAAATTTTACAAGTGCAAGCCGATAGTGTTAAAAATGTTTTAAACATGTCATTGTTAAGCCTTGCCGAGTTAGATCAAAACATCCCCAATCGCAATCCCTTAGCTAAAACAGCGTTGGTGCCGTACGAAAAAGCCATGGTTGATATGCAGGCTAATAAAGCCATTTATCTTGAAATTGTAAAACAATTAGAACTGGCAAAAGTGGCGCATCGGAATAAAACGCCATTGATACAAATTATTGATAAACCCTCATTTCCTTTAGAAAATAGCCGGTGGCAGTTTTTAAATACGCTTATTATAGGTTTGTTTGGTGGTGCTATGTTTATGGTTTTATCGCTTTCGATGCAACGCATAGTCTTACAAGCCTTAAATGAATAACAGCCAGTTAAGAACGCTAATCTTGAAGAAAATTTATTATGACATAACCCACAAAATACCTCCCATTGTTTAAAGGCGTTTTTATAAAGAATTTCATAAATTTATCTATCAACCAAGGAATCAATATCTTGATTTCCTTATTGGTAACGCGTATTTTATACCAGCGTTTGGGTGAAGCGCAATTTGGTCTTGTTAATTTAGCGCTTTCTGTCGTTTTGTTGTGTAGCATCGGGGTAAGTTACGGTTACCATTTAAATGGCCCAAAACGCATGGCCTTGTTTAGAGAAGATACTGCTAAAAAACAAGCGCTTATTAACGAAATTATTATTACCAGAGTGCTTATAGCCATTGGTATCACATTGGGGCTTTTTTGTTTGACTTATTTCTTAGGATTTTTCAAATCCTACACATTATTTCTTTATTACGCCTTAATTGTATTGTTTAGCGAAGCGCTATTCCCCATGTTTTATTATCAAGGGAGTGATAAGATTTCTTGGCTGTCGTTGGCCAATATATGTGCCAAAGGGACCTATTTATTATCGATTTTATTTTTTGTTAAATTACCAAAAGATGCGCCTATTGTCAATGCTTTATTTGGGTTGACAGCCTTGATGGTTAACATTGTTTTTTGGATTATCATTTATAAAAAAGAAAAAATAGCATGGGTTTGGGTTGGATTTCATAAAATAAAAGCAAGACTCATAGAAAATTTTCAATTTTTTATAGCCTCTATAGCAGGACAAGTGTCTATTTATGGAGGCCTTGTCATCTTAGCTAGTTTTGTAAATAACATTGAATTGGGGAAATATGCTTTGGCTCAAAAAGTGGCCTTGATGTTGCGGATGATTCCTGCTTTTTTTACGCAAGCCATTTTACAAAAAGCAGCCATCCTTTTTGAAAAGGACAAGCCACAATTTAAAAACTATCTCAGACGTATTTTTTTGATGGGACTCTCAATTACTTTTGTAATGGGTATTGCAGTATTACTTTTTTCAAAGTATATCGTTTATGTATTGGCAGGTAATTATGTGGATTACAGTATAAATATATTGCAAATCTTGGCCTTTATACCCTTTTTAAGCATGTTGAATTTTAACAATATGATAAAAATTTTAGTGGACGAAAAGAAACATTTGTTGACCAAAGCCACATGGATAACGGCCATTTCAATGCTTATTTTGGCTACAGTTGGGAGTTATTATGATGGGGGTTACGGCCTTTCATTAGCCCTTGTTGTGACAGAAATAGTGAGTTTTGTTGTGCATTCTATACTTTTAAAAAGGAAACAGCATGCACAGTCCTAGCGTCGCAATTATTGTCATTAATTGGAATACGTACCAGTTAACTTTTGACTGTCTTAAAAGTTTGGGCAAGATGAGCTATAAAAACCACACTGTATTTTTGGTAGATAATGGTTCTGTTGATGGTTCTGGAGACAAGATTTATACCGAATTCCCCAAACTAAACTATATTAAAAATACAACAAATCTAGGTTTCTCAGGTGGAAACAATGGCGCTATTAAACAAGCATTAAAACAAGATTTTGATTATGTGCTCTTACTTAATAGCGATACTGAGGTAAAACCCAATTTTTTAAGTCTGCTCGTCAACCGCTTGGAAGCGGATATAACTTTGGCAGCAGTGCAGCCTCTGATTTTAAATTATGGTAAGCGTGATACGATTTGGAATGCAGGGGGGACTTTTAATACTTTTTTTGGATTGCCGATGACGCGTAAAAAGGGCACCGTTTATACAAAAGATCTGTCTATTGATACATTTACAGATTGGATTAGTGGTTGCTGTATTTTGGTAAAAACAGATGTGATAAAAGAAGTAGGTTTATTAGATGTGCGATTTTTTGCCTACTTTGAAGATGTCGATTGGTCTATCCGGATGAAAGCAAAAGACTACCAATTGGGATTAGAACCCAGAAGTATTATTTACCACCATGAATCAGGAAGTTCAAAAAAAAATAACAAGTCAAAAGAAGGCGCCTTATCACCTTTTGCACATTATTTAAATGTGCGCAATCACATTTATTTAATTAAGAAACACGCTACTTTTTTTAATAGTATCGGAACCTGGGTTTATCAAGTGTTTAAAATGATGTCTTATACGATCTATTTTATATTGCGAGGACGCATTGAAAAATTAAAAATGGTCTGGCGAGGTGTCATAGATGGTTTGAAATACTAATATAACCCGTTGTGCATTTAGAACTGTATAGCACAAAAAAACGTCTATTCGCCTTTTTTCTGAAAGAAAAAGTATCGAGATTTTAGTTGACTCTTTTATGATTATTTAGTCAACCTATTTCATGACTATACAGTCTGTAAAAATAGGAGCTATAGCTAATTCTAACGCTGACTTTTTCTTAATATAAAATCTTTATTATGAGTTAGATTTTTGATGTATGTTTTCTTTTGCGCC
>JABMNH010000022.1 GCA_013205245.1 Flavobacteriales bacterium
ATCATATATTGCAAGGTTTATACCACAATATACCACTTTCCTTGCAATTTAAGCCTTAATAAAACGTCTAATAATCAACATAAATTGCTGAATAATAAAATAGTAAATAGTTATTAAGGCTCGACTATTTAACAAATTATTAACAAATTAATTACTAAAATTTAATTTTTATGAAAGCAAAATTTTACTCTATTCTTTTTGCAATCCTACTTACTGTACCAGTTTTGGCACAGTCTGGTAGCGTAACAGGTACTGTTACAGATACTGATGGGCAACCAATGCCAGGTGTATCTGTAATTGTAAAAGGTACTACAACAGGTACTACAACAGATTTTGACGGAAAATATTCTGTAAGTGCAGCATCTGATGCTACATTGGTATTTTCTTATGTAGGTTACGAAACTGCAAACGTTAAAGTTAACGGTAAATCTACCTTAGATGTAACTTTACAATCTGGTGTAGCCTTAGACGAAGTTGTTGTTATTGGATCACGTAACAAAAACAGAACGGTAACAGATTCTCCGGTTCCTGTTGACATTATTGATGTAAAACAATTATTGGCAGACAGTCCACAAACTAATTTAAATCAGATTTTAAATTACGTGGCACCTTCATTTAGTTCTAACACACAAACTATTTCTGATGGTACTGACCATATTGACCCTGCTTCTTTAAGAGGATTAGGTCCAGATCAAGTGTTGGTGTTAATTAATGGCAAACGTCGTCATTCATCTTCTTTAGTAAATGTAAATGGTACTTTTGGTCGTGGTTCTGTTGGAACTGACTTAAATGCTATCCCTACAGCTGCTATCGAGAGAATCGAAGTGCTTCGCGACGGTGCAGCATCTCAATATGGTTCTGATGCCATTGCAGGTGTTATAAATATTGTAATGAAAAAAACAACCAATACTGTTTTGGTAACTGCTAATACAGGCGCTTACTCATCTAAAAAATCAGGTGGATGGCATCAAGGTGGCACTGATGGTGAAACTACAGGTGTTAGTGTTAACTATGGTTTGCCTTTAGGCGAAAATGGTGGATTTATCAATCTTACAGGAATGTTTGATTCTAGAAATCCAACAAATAGAATGGGAACAAAAAATATTCCAAGGTTATAATGCTGTAGAAAGAATAGCTAATAATGCAGGTTATGATTTATCTCAACTATTATTACCTGCTAATATGGCAGATGTACAAAATTTTGCACAGCAAGTAAGTTTCTTCTCTACAGGTTTAAAATCTGATATTGCTGCAGCTACAGATATAGCTACTTTACGTAACTTATTAAAAGGAGATATTACTACAGAAGAATTAGCTGCTAGAGGTCTAGAAAGAAAAGACTTTAACATGCGTGTTGGTCAATCTGGATTAAGAAGTGGTAAAGCCTTTTTTAATATGGAATTACCTACTGGAGACGAGGGCACAATTTATTCTTTTGGTGGTGTGAGTTATAGAAATGGTGATTCTGCAGGTTTTTACAGATTACCTTATCAAGATAGAGCTTACACGCCTATTTATATTAATGGTTTCTTACCAGAAATTCATTCTAACATTATAGACAAATCTATTGCTGCAGGTATTCGTGGTAAGATAGGTGACTGGGATGTTGATTTGAGTCAAACTTGGGGTCAAAATAGTTTTATGTACAGTATTGAAAATACTTCTAACGCAACTATGGGTAACGCTTCTCCATTACAGTTTAATGCTGGTGGATATGCTTTTACGCAAACCACAACCAATTTTGATATGTCTAAGTATTACGAAGACGAAATGGAAGGCTTGAATGTGGCGTTTGGTGCAGAATACCGTTTAGAAAATTATCAAATTTTTGCAGGAGAAGAAGGTTCTTATGCTAAATATGACACAAATGGAAATGCGGTACTAGATGCTGGTTTGCCTGAAACAACTGTAGTCGATTTTTATGGTACAGCAAGACCAGGTGGTGCACAAGTTTTCCCAGGCTTTAGTTTAGATAACGAGTTAAGCAAATACAGAACTAGTTTTGCTACTTATTTTGATGTAGAAGCACAAATGTCTAAATCATTCCTTTTAACAGGAGCTATTCGTTACGAAAACTATAATGATTTTGGCGCAACAACTACTTTTAAATTAGCGTCACAACTTAAAGCTTCAGATAACTTCTCATTAAGAAGTTCATTTAATACAGGCTTTCGCGCACCATCATTACACCAATTGTATTTTAACAGTACTTCTACTGTTTTTGTTGATGGTATTCCAACTGATAAAGGAACATTCTCTAATGATAGCCGTGCGGCTAAATTATTAGGTATCCCACAATTGAAACAAGAAGAATCTACCAGTTTTAGTTTTGGTTTTACAGGAAGTGCTCCTGAATCACATCTTAAATTTACAGTTGATGCGTATTATATTAAAATTAAGGACCGTGTTGTTTATACAGGTTCATTTTCACCAGGCAGTAGCACTGAATTAAAAGCGTTGTTTGCACAAGCCAATGCAGGTTCTGCATCTTTCTTTGCCAACGCTATTGATACACAAAGTACAGGTTTAGACATTGTTGTTACACATAATGGTAATTTAGGTGAAGGTACATTAAGAACAGATTTATCGGCTACATTCTCTAAAACAAAACAAATTGGTGGTGTAAAAGCTTCTAAAGTTTTAGCAGATGCTGGTTTAACTGACACTTATTTTGACCCTACTAGCAGAATATATTTAGAATCTGCTGTGCCTAGAGCTAAAGCCAACTTAACATTTAACTATACAAAAGATAAGTTTAATGTAATGTTTAGAAATGTATATTTCGGCGCAGTTACTGAAGCCACTAATAATTTAGATAATCAACAAGAATTTAGTAGTAAAGTTGTAACCGATTTAACCTTTGGTTATAAATTAACTGACAATACTAAATTCACTTTTGGTGCAAATAACTTGCTAGATGTTTATCCAGACGAAGCTATTGAAGCTAACAGAAGTGGTGGTCGTTTTAATTATTCAAGACGTTCTCAACAATTTGGTGCTATGGGTAGATTTATCTTCGCAAGATTATCTTTCACTTTAGACGCTAAATAAAAGAATTTAATTTCTTTATAATTTTTAAAGCTGCCTATAATTTTATGGGCAGCTTTTTATTTTTACAGATATGATTCAAATAAATAAAAACATCACAGCATTAAAAGAATCGGCTACTTTAAAAATCAATCAAGAAGTTAAACAACTTAGAAATATAGGTAAAGAGGTTTTTCATTTTGGTTTCGGACAATCGCCATTCCCCATACATCAAAGTATTGTAAAAGCGTTAACTGATAATGCTACTTGCAACCATTATCTTCCAACCAATGGCTTGCCAGCGCTTAAAAATAGTATTTCTTTATTCTTATCAAAACACCAAAATATCACATATGATGCCGATTCCATTTTTATAGGTCCAGGAAGTAAAGAATTTCTCTACCAAATCATTTTGCTTTTAGAGGGTGTTTTTTTAATTCCACAAGCTAGTTGGGTAAGTTATTTACCTCAGATTTTATCAAAAGGAGCAAAGCATCAAATAATACCAACAGCTTTTAAAAACAATTACAAATTAGAAGCACAAAGCCTAAAAAAATATTGTGAAATTCATAAGCAGGTTCAAAAAACACTCATATTAAATTCACCTAATAATCCTACTGGAGCAGTTTATAATGATGATGAATTAAAAGCTATTGCCAATGTTTGTAAAGCCTATCAAGTCATTGTTTTATCTGATGAAATTTATTCACAAATAAATTTTACTAATAATTGTGCGCCAAGTATAGCAAAATATTACCCTGAAAACACTTTGGTATTTGGCGGATTGAGTAAAGTCTTTTCTGCAGGTGGTTACCGTTTGGGTTTTGTAGCCATCCCTAAAAGTTTAGATGAACTTTACAACCCATTGCAGGCATTGATAAGTGAAACTTTCAGTTCAGTTTCGGCTCCTATTCAATATGCCGCAGTTAAGGCTTTTAATTTTGATAAAGACGTTAAAAATTATGTAACTGATTCAACGGTTATTTTAAAGGGTATTGCCAAATATATTTATGATGAATTAACCGAAAACAATATTATTTGTACCAAACCACAAGGCGCTTTTTATATGCTCATTGATTTCGAAAATTACAGAAAAGCCTTATCAAATTTAAAAATAAACAACGCTTCAGATTTGACCACTTACTTATTGGCAAATCATAATATAGCATTGTTGCCCGGGTCTGATTTTTATTTTAATGAAGAAACTTTAACTTGTAGATTGGCCACCGTTGATTTTGATGGCGAAAAAGTTTATTGTGCTTTTAAAATGAGCCCTATAATTGATGCTGAATTTATAAAGCAACATACACCAAATATTTATAAGGGTTTAATTGTTTTAAATACTTTTTTGAACCACCTTAAATAATATGAATCATATTTTATAAGATTATTATAAAATACAACTAAAGCATTTTTCTTTTTCTTTACTTTGTACTTTAAAATTTCCACAAAAATGATAGCAGAAAAAAGTTCTTTAGCACAACAAAATATAGATTTAGAAAACAAATACGGTGCCCATAATTATCATCCATTACCTGTTGTTTTACAACGCGGCGAAGGTGTGTATGTTTGGGATGTAGATGGTAAAAGATATTACGATTTTTTATCGGCTTATTCTGCAGTTAATCAAGGACATTGTCATCCTAAAATAAATGAAGCTCTAGTCTCACAAGCTAGTACTTTAGCATTAACGTCACGTGCTTTTTTTAATGATGTTTTAGGGAAATATGAACAATATGTGACTGCGTATTTTGGATTCGATAAGGTTTTACCGATGAATACTGGTGCCGAAGCCGTTGAAACGGCTATCAAATTATGTCGTAAATATGCTTATGAAAAAAGAGGAATTCCAGAAAACGAAGCCAACATCATCGTCTGTGAAGGTAATTTTCACGGCAGAACCACAACCATCATTTCATTCTCTAATGACCCAGATGCGCGTAAAAACTTTGGTCCTTACACCCCAGGATTTGTAAAAATACCTTACAACGATTTAGAAGCTTTGCAAAAAGCTTTAAAAAAAACTCCAAATGTGGCCGGATTCTTAGTAGAACCTATTCAAGGTGAAGCAGGTGTATTTGTACCAGATGAAGGCTATTTAACATCCGCGAAAGCCTTATGCGAAAAGTACAACACCCTTTTTATTGCTGATGAAGTGCAAACAGGTATTGCCAGAACAGGAAAATTATTAGCTGTAGATCACGAAAATGTCAAACCGGATATTTTAATTTTAGGAAAAGCGTTATCGGGTGGTGTTTATCCAGTATCCGCTGTTTTAGCGAATGATGAAATCATGATGGTGATCAAACCAGGGCAACACGGCTCAACTTTTGGTGGTAACCCAATTGCAGCTAAAGTTGCTGTTGCTGCTTTAGAAGTTATTAAAAATGAAAAATTAGCCGAGAATGCCGAACAATTAGGGCGGTTATTTAGAAGTGAATTGAACGCATTTATAAAAACAAATCCGCTTATAAAATTGGTGCGTGGTAAAGGTTTGTTAAACGCTATTGTGATTAATGATGTAGAGACAAGTGAAACCGCTTGGAATATCTGTTTACAACTTAAAGAAAACGGGCTTTTGGCGAAGCCGACGCATGGTAATATCATAAGATTTGCGCCACCGCTTGTAATGACCAAAGAACAACTTTTAGATTGTGTCTCAATTATTAAAAGCACCATATCAAATTATAAATTTTAATAGGATACATTTTATTTTAATAATAAATTTTCACATTGTGGCGTAAATTCTTTCCAATTATTCAAGAATAATGGTTCTTGGCAAATAATTTATATAATTGATACGCGTAAAAAGGGTTGTGAAAATTAGCCGTTAAAATCCATCAGAAATATGGATAAGTTTGGCTTTATCTAGAAGTTTTATTTGTTTACCGTGCAGTTTAATAATACCATCTCGTTTAAACTCAGATAAAAGTCTTATTGAAGATTCGGTAGCAGTACCAATGGCATTTGCTATTTCTTCTCGTGTCAATTTTACTGCAATAAACCCATTTTCATCAACCCCAAACATACGTTCAAAATACAATAAAAATTCGGCTAAACGTTCTCTAACATTTTTTTGAGCCATCGTGGCAACGGTCATATTAGCCTTGTCTAAACTGTCGCAAAGAGACTTTGTTACAGATAAAGAAAACTCTTTGTTATTGGCAAACAAATCTAACAATTCTTGCTTTGGTATAAAGCAAACTTCCATATCTTCTAATGCCGTAACAGTTAGTTTAGCACTCGTGCTGCTTAAAATAGATTTGTGCCCAACTATTTCACCTTGTTTGATAAATCGTACAATTTGATCTTTACCATTTGGGGTTAATTTAGAGACTTTACATTCGCCACTTTGCAAACAATAAATACCATTTAAAACAGTTCCTTCAACAAATAAAGGCTGTCCGCGTTTGATATGTAAAATTGTTTTTTTGGAGTGAAGATGAGATAATTCAGCTTTACTAAGAGAATTAAAGGAGTTGAGTTCTTTTACTAAGCAGTGTTCACAATTTGCCATAAATTACAATTACAATTAGTGTTTATAATATGCATCAAAGGTACAAAAAAACTACTATTCTTTATGTTATATTAATTACTTAAAAATGTTAATCTTTGCAAAACCAGATACAGTTATAGATGTTAGATACCTCATGTTACCATTGTGGAACTCATTGTGAGTCATTAAATATTAAAATTGATGACAAATTATTTTGTTGCTATGGATGCAAAACTGTGTATGAAATTCTTAATCAAAGCGCGCTAAATTGTTATTATGATTTAACTAATAAACCAGGTATTATTCCTTCAGAAATAAAGGGGAAGTACAATTACTTGGATAATAAAGAAATTGTCGATAAACTTTTAGAATTTGATGATGGCAGTACAGCCATAGTCAAATTTAACATTCCGAGTATTCATTGCAGTTCGTGTATTTGGATTTTAGAAAATTTAAGCAAACTAAATCCTCATATTAAAACAACGCTTGTTAATTTTCCAAAAAAGACTGTTCGTGTTACATTTTCATCAGAAAAAACAACTTTAAAAGAAATTGTTGAGTTAATGACCTCAATAGGTTATGAGCCTTATATAAGTTTAGAAGACGCCTCTTCTGGAAAGAAAAAACAGAGCCGCCATTTAACCTATCAAGTGGCTGTTGCCGGATTTGCTTTTGGAAACATTATGCTCATGTCTCTACCAGAATATTTTCAGTTGAATGAATTTTGGTTAGATCAATACAAACCATTTTTTAGGGCTATCATGCTGCTTTTTGCCATACCAGTTGTTACTTATTCGGCTCAAGATTATTATATATCGGCTTATAAAGGCTTAAAACATAAAGTACTGAATATCGATGTGCCCATTGCATTGGGTGTAAGTGTGCTTTTTATAAGAAGTACTTTTGATGTTGTTTTTAATTTAGGTCAGGGTTATTTTGACAGCCTTGCCGGATTGGTTTTCTTCTTGTTGTTAGGTAAGGTTTTTCAACAACGGACTTACGATTTTTTGTCGTTTGAACGCGATTATAAATCGTATTTCCCAATTGCCATCACAAAAATTGATAAAGATAAAAAAGAACAAAATATACCAGTTTACAATATTGAAAAAGGTGATAGATTGCTTATTAGACATCAGGAATTAGTACCTGTTGATGGCATTTTACTAAATGGAAATGCGTTGCTAGACTATAGTTTTGTGACAGGCGAAGCCCATCCTGTAAGTAAAAAATCTGGCGATAAGATTTTTGCGGGCGGCAAACAAATGGATGGCAGTTTTGAAATGGAAGTTTTAGAAACCATGTCTCAAAGCTATTTAACACAGTTGTGGAGTAATGAAATTTTTAAGAAAGACAAAGCCTATTCTATAAAATCCTTAACGGATGCTATTAGTAAGAAATTCACAATTATAATTTTATCTATTGCTTTTATTTCTGGTTTGTATTGGTACAATATAAATCCGCATGATGCATTTAATGTGGTTACATCCATTTTAATTATTGCGTGCCCTTGTGCTTTGGCACTTGCAGCACCTTTTGCTTTGGGCAATATGTTGCGCTTATTTGGTAACAATAAATTATATCTTAAAAATGCTGAGGTTATAGAAGATTTGGCTAAAATAGATACTTTGGTTTTCGATAAAACAGGAACCTTAACAACCAATCAGGCACACATAAAATACAGCGGAAATTCTTTATCCGATAAGGAAAAAAGTTGTATAAAATCATTGTTAAGACATTCAAATCATACCCTAAGTAGAAAGCTCTATGGTTTTATAATAGCAAATGAGATTTTTGAAATCATTGACTTTAATGAGGAAATTGGTAAAGGCATTTTTGGGATTTGTGATGGGAGAACTATTTTATTAGGATCAGCCAATTTTTTAGGTAATCAAAAAATAGAAAATATTTTACAAACGACCATTTGGATAAAAATTGACGATAAAATTAAAGGAAAATTTATTTTTGAGAACACCTATAGAAAAGACGTGCAAGAAGTTTTTGAAAAATTAAAACAAAATTACAAATTGATTGTTTTGTCTGGTGACAATGAAGGCGAAAAAGCGACACTTAATAAATTGTTGCCAGCACAAGTTGAATACTATTTTAATCAGAAACCACAGCAGAAATTAGATTTTATAAAAAATCTCCAATCTGAAGGGAAGAAAGTAATGATGATTGGCGATGGCCTTAATGATGCCGGTGCTTTAGCACAGAGTGATGTTGGTATAGCAGTGTCAGAAGATATCAATGTTTTTTCGCCAGCCTGCGACGGAATTGTAGCTGCAGAGAAATTTAGAATGATTCTAAATTACTTAAAATTGGCAAAAAATACAGTCATTCTTATAAAAATAAGTTTTGCTATATCATTTATTTACAATTCACTAGGATTATTTTTTGCAGTTCAAGGATTATTGTCACCTATTGTTGCAGCCATCTTAATGCCACTTAGTTCAATATCGGTAGTTATTTTTGTAACCTTGGGCACAGGTTTTTTAGTTAAAAAAACTGATATTTGTCATTAAATGTTAAAAAAACAAAACTTAAATTTGTACCACTAACTTTTATAATCAAAAATTAAACAAATGGGTGTCATTTACATAATGATATTGGTAAGTTTACTAATTGCATTGCTTTTTTTCTTCTTGTTTATTAATTCTGTAAAATCAGGACAATATGATGATACTTACACACCATCTGTGCGTATGTTATTTGAAGATGAATTGGTAAGTGATAATGAAAAGGAAAAATCAAAAACAACTAAATAATCAACTATTAACTAATTAATTAATCAATATGGAGAAAGAACAGTTTTATTACGACAACAAAATTGTTAGAATGTTCCTCTATGCCACTATTATCTGGGGTGTTGTAGGCATGTTAGTCGGGTTACTTGTAGCCTTCTTATTTATTTTCCCAAACTATTTAGGAGATTTTCCTTGGCTTAGTTTTGGTAGATTAAGACCTTTGCATACCAATGCCGCTATTTTTGCATTTGTAGGAAATGGTGTCTTTTTGGGGATTTACTATTCTATGCAACGCCTTCTTAAGGCTAGAATGTTTAATGATACTTTAAGTAAGATTCATTTTTGGGGATGGCAAGCCATTATTGTAGCTGCCGCCATTACATTACCTCTTGGGTTAAGCTCTTCTAAAGAATATGCCGAACTAGAATGGCCTATAGATATTGCTATTACACTAATTTGGGTGGTTATGGGTATCAACATGATTGGTACAATTTTAAAACGCCGCCAACGTCATATTTATGTAGCCATTTGGTTTTACATTGCTACACTCATAACTGTAGCTGTTTTACATATTTTCAATAATTTAGAAATACCAGTTTCTGCATTTAAAAGTTATTCTGTTTATGCAGGTGTTCAAGATGCCATGGTACAATGGTGGTATGGTCATAATGCTGTGGCCTTTTTCTTAACAACGCCCGTACTTGGTTTGATGTACTATTTTGTACCTAAAGTCGCCAACAGACCAGTCTATTCATATAAATTATCTATTGTCCATTTTTGGTCATTAATCTTTATTTATATCTGGGCAGGACCACATCATTTATTATACACAGCTCTGCCAGAATGGGCTCAAAATTTGGGTACTGTATTTTCTATAATGCTTATATTTCCATCTTGGGGTGGTATGATAAACGGACTGCTAACTCTGCGTGGTGCTTGGGATAAAGTAAGAGAAAATCCTATTTTAAAATTCTTTGTTGTTGCCATTACTGGATATGGGATGAGCACTTTTGAAGGGCCAATGTTGTCATTTAAAAGTCTTAATGCCATAACACACTATACAGATTGGATTATTGCCCACGTACATATTGGTACTTTGGCTTGGAACGGATTTATGATTTCGGGTATTTTATATTGGTTGGTTCAAAAACTGTGGAAAACCGAATTATATTCTAAGAAATTAGCAAATACCCATTTCTTAATCGGCACAATTGGTATTTTATTATATGCCGTTCCTCTTTATGTAGCTGGTTTTATGCAGGCTTCTATGTGGAAAGAATTTAATCCAGATGGCACTTTGGTTTACGGGAATTTTTTAGAAACCGTTACCAAGATTATGCCGATGTATGTGATGCGTGCTTTTGGAGGGACACTTTATTTGACAGGATTTATTTTACTGGCAGTCAATGTTTTTAAAACTATTAAAAAAGGTGAATTTATAGAAGATGAATTAGCAGAAGCGCCAGCGCTTAAACCTATCAGTTCTGGCAGATTGGCAGGCGAAGGTTTACATTCTTGGCTTGAACGTAAAACAGTTTTATTTACTGTTTTAACAACAGTTGCTGTTTTAATAGGTGGTGCTGTAGAAATTGTACCACTTCTAGTTGTGCCGTCAAACATTCCTACAATATCTAGTGTTAAACCATATACACCTTTAGAATTAGAAGGACGCGATATTTATATTAGAGAAGGCTGTAACAACTGTCATTCGCAAATGATCCGCCCATTCCGTTCAGAAGTTGAACGTTATGGCGAGTATTCTAAAGCAGGTGAGTTTGTTTATGACCATCCATTCTTATGGGGGTCAAGACGTACTGGTCCAGATTTACATCGCATAGGTCAAAAATATAACGACAACTGGCATTTTAACCATATGATAGATCCTAGATCTACATCTCCAGGTTCAATTATGCCTCGTTATCCTTGGTTAGCCACAACCGATTTAGATGTGTCTTTAACTGTCAAAAAGATGGATGTTATGGTAACATTAGGCGTGCCTTATACGAATTTCGAAATGGACAAAGCTTTATACTTGTTGAAAAATCAAGCTTTAGAAATCGAAAATAATTTAATGCAAGATCCTGAGTTTAAAAAGTCTTATGTTAACAGTAATATTAAAGATAAAGAAATAGTTGCTTTAATTTCTTACTTACAACGTTTGGGAACTGATATTAAAGCCAATAAAACGGCATTAAAATAAAAATATGATACGTTTTGCAAAACATTATTTTGAAGGTATTGGTGGGATAGAAATTTATCCTATTATCTCTCTTGTATTATTTTTTACAGTATTTGTTACGATGCTTGTCATTGTAAATAAAATACCTAAAAAAGATATAAAAGATCACAGTAAAATGCCTTTAGATTCTTAAAATTTAAAACTATGACTACAAATAAAGAACAATCATTTATAAAACGATTAATGAAATCGTTAACCAAAGCCAACGAGCTTGGGCAAGAAGACAAAGTAATGACCGATCATGATTATGATGGTATTAGAGAATTAAACAATGTTTTGCCTCCATGGTGGCTTTACGGATTTTATATTACAATTATTATCGGCATCTTTTATTACGTGCAAGTTTTTACAAATTCAGAAGAATACAGTCAAGATAAAGAGTTTGTAAATGATGTTGAACAAGCAAATAAAGATATTGAAGCATACAAAACAGCGCATCCAGAATTGTTTAAAACTGATGTTGTTTTATTTACTGATGCCGAAAATTTAGCCGCTGGTAAAACTATTTTTGAGGCAACATGTTTAGCCTGTCATATGGCTGATGGCGGTGGTGGTATTGGACCAAATCTTACCGATGACCATTGGATTTTAGGTGGCGGTATAGAAAAAATATATCATACTATTTCAGAAGGTGGACGTCCTGGTAAGGGAATGATTCCTTGGAAAGGGTCTTTTAAACCAATGCAAATACAACAGGTGGCTAGTTATGTCATTTCTTTGCAAGGCACAACACCCGCCAATCCAAAAGCTTCTGAAGGCGATATAGTGTGGACAAAACAGTAGTGTGTTTTCGTTCTGGAAATGCATTAATGTGTTTTTGATTTTTTTAGTTAGTAGTAGGAAGGCTTCCATAGGGTTTTGTTATAAATGTTTCATAACAAATTTTTAATCTGTTGTACATTTGTAATCTTAATTTTAGGTAGCCTTTTTTTAATCAGAAGCAATGATAAATCAGGATAAAGATAATTTTAGGGATTCTATAGGTACCATTAATGAAGATGGTGACCGCAACGTTATATATCCTAAAAAGCCCAAAGGAATTTATTATAAATATAGAACTCTAATTAGTTGGGTTTTACTTGTTGCTTTAGTAAGTGCACCATTCATTAAAATAAACGGAAACCAGTTTTTATTATTTAATGTTTTAAAGGGGAAGTACAATATTTTTGGACAACCTTTTTGGCCACAAGATTTTTATCTGTTGGTAATATCAATGCTTATTGGTGTAGTATTTGTCATTCTATTTACTGTAATTTTTGGACGTATTTTTTGTGGTTGGATTTGCCCACAAACCATTTTTATGGAAATGGTGTTTCGCAAAATAGAATACCTCATAGAAGGCGATAGAAGCAAACAAATTAAACTCGATAAACAAGCTTGGAATACCGAAAAAGTACTTAAAAAAAGTTCAAAATGGTTTATTTTTTACATCCTATCATTTGGTATAGCAAATGTATTTCTAGCCTATTTTATTGGGAGTGATGAATTGCTAAAATATATTTTTGAAGGACCTTCAAATCATATTGATATACTTATAAAATTGGGTGTATTTTCTTTGGTTTTCTTTTTTGTTTTTGCATGGTTTAGAGAACAAGTGTGTATTATAGCCTGTCCTTACGGAAGGTTACAAGGCGTCTTGTTAGACGATAATTCTGTTGTTGTTGCTTACGATTATAATCGTGGCGAAAGTGAAGAAGGACGCTCTAAATTAAGAAAAGACGAAGACAGAGCAGACAAAGGCTTTGGCGATTGTATCGATTGTAAACAATGCGTTCATGTTTGTCCTACAGGGATAGATATACGTAATGGCACACAACTAGAATGTATAAATTGTACAGCTTGTATAGATGCTTGCGATGAGATTATGGATACCGTAGGCTTTGAAAAAGGATTGATAAGTTATGCTTCAGAAAATAACATCGCCAAAGGCGAAAAGTTCAAATTCAACCTTAGAATAAAAAGTTATGTTGTTGTTTTAAGCTTGATGATAATTGCTTTGGTAACCCTTTTATTTTTGCGTAGCGATATTGAAGCAACTGTTTTAAGATTACCAGGACAGATGTTTACCACAACAGAAACAACAGTTACCAATGTTTATACATTTACTTTGGTTAATAAAACCGTCACTAATTTTAAAGACCTTCAAATAAAATTGATAACGCAAAAGGGATTTTTAAAAGTAATAGGAGGTAAGATTAGTTTAGATAACAATAAATTGACAGAAGGCACAATCTTTATTACGATTGATAAAAAAGATTTATCATCATCAAAAGTTGAATTAGAAGTAGGTATTTATCAAGGCGATAAATTAATAGAAACAACAACAACCAATTTCCCATCGCCTTTAAGGATAAATTAAAAGGGTATATTTAAGGCCTATTAAATTAAAAATATGAAAATAAAGATAAATTGGGGTACGGCTATTGTTATTGTTATGGCAGTGTTTATGGTATTTATTTTACAATATGTGTACCGCGCTTCTGTTTACGATAAATACGAACATCATCTAGTAGCAGACGATTATTATAAAGACGAACTTAATTATCAAGAACAAATTGATAAGGAAGAAAATGCCAACAAATTGATAGAAAACGTCAAGATAATTAAATCAGAACTTGGTTTAAATATTGTTTTTCCAAAAGAATTTGAAGCTTCTAAAATTAGCGGAGACATTAAATTTTTGAGACCTTCAAATGTAAAACTCGATTTTAAGGAAGACATTAAATTGACAGACAATACTTTTTTTATTTCAAATAAAGATTTGGTTGCTGGCAAATACAATATAAGCATAGATTGGCGCTACAATACAAAAGGTTATATGTATAAAACCATTTATATTTTTTAAACATGTTAGCTACAGCATTATTTTTAGGATTGCTAGGCAGTTTTCATTGTCTAGGTATGTGTGGCCCAATAGCCTTTGTTTTGCCATTAAATAGAGATAATAAAGTAAAGAGTATTGCCCAAACATTGTTATATCATTTAGGAAGACTTCTCAGTTATACCACTATTGGTTTACTTTTTGGTTTGTTAGGTAAAGGGCTGTATATAGCTGGATTACAACAAAATTTATCTGTATTAATAGGTGTTTTAATGATATTAGTTGTCATTATTCCGAATTCAATTTTACAAAAAATTAAAATCACAAGACCCATTTTTAGTCTTGTATCAAAGGTAAAAATGGGGTTGGGTTTATATCTCAAAAAATCGTCATTAAAAGCCTTCTTTTCAATAGGTATTTTAAACGGATTGCTACCTTGTGGATTGGTCTATATGGCCTTGTTTGGAGCTGTTTCAACAGGGTCTGGTTTTAATGGTGCTGTTTATATGATACTTTTCGGATTGGGCACAATTCCTATGATGACGGCAGCGCTTATTTTTGGAAATTTTTTAAAAGTGTCACTTAGAAACAAAATTCAAAAGGCAATTCCTATATTTGTAATAATTATTGGTGTATTATTTATTTTAAGAGGATTGGGATTAGGGATTCCCTATATTTCACCTCCTCAAAAAATGTTAAAAATAAATTCAAAACCAATGAAAATGAATCACAGTTCAAATATTTTGTATTTAAAAAAGGAATTTAATGAGTTCTCAAAAGCATAAATTAACAGCGCAAGATTTTTTAGAGATTAGTTCTACCGAAGATTTAAGACAAAAACTTTCTGAAAAAAAAATAGGCACTTCAAAAGTCGACCGTATTTTAGAGTATGAAGCCGATTTAGAATTGTTGCAAATAGAACTTGTAAAGTTGCAGCAATGGGTTATGAATAACAAAAAGCGTGTTGTCATAATTTTCGAAGGGCGTGATGCGGCTGGTAAAGGGGGTAATATCCGCCGATTTACAGAGCATTTAAATCCACGTTCAGTAAGATTGGTAGCCTTAAATAAACCTACAGAAATAGAACGCGGGCAGTGGTATTTTAGACGTTACGTTAAACATTTACCAAATAGAGGCGAAATTGTTTTTTTTGACAGAAGTTGGTATAATCGCGCCGTGGTAGAGCCCGTTATGAATTTTTGTGATGAGCAACAGTACAAACAATTTATCTATAAAGTGCCCGAATTTGAGCACATGTTGTATGAAGATGGCGTCATCATTATTAAATTCTGGTTGTCTATATCTAAAGAAGAACAACTCAAACGTTTCGATTCACGCAATAATAATCCGCTTAAGCGATGGAAATTTAGCCAAGTAGATCAAAAAGGACAAGAATTATGGGATAAATATTCTTATTATAAAGAACAAATGTTTAGCAAAACACACATGTCTTACAGCCCTTGGATAATTGTAAGAACCAACGATAAAATGGCAGCGCGTTTAGAAAGTATTCGGTATGTACTTTCTCAATTTGATTATGACGATAAAAAAGAAACGAAGCTAAATTTAATACCAGATCCAAATATTATAGTTCGTTATTTTAGATCATCAAGACATAATAAAGAGTAATGCTATGGAAAAGAGCTTTTTAGAAAGTGATGTGGATAAATTGAATTCTAATAAAGGTATATTATCTTTATTTAATTCAAAACCTTTTAGTACAACAAAAGCATTGCGCTATGTAAAATATCAGAAAGACCTTAATAAGTTACAATTAGAACTTATTAGAATGCACACTTGGGTAATAAATAATAATAAACGTGTTATTGTTATTTTTGAAGGCCGTGATGGTGCTGGAAAAGGTGGTGCTATAAGACGTATTACCGAACGCTTAAATCCTAGGCATTATTATGATGTTGCATTGCCAAAACCATCTATAGAAGAACAAGGTCAGTGGTATTTTCAACGTTATCTTTCCGAATTTCCAAAAGCAGGCGAAATTGTTTTTTTTGATAGAAGTTGGTATAATCGTGCGGTGGTAGAACCTGTAAACGGGTTTTGTAGTGAGCATCAATATCAAATTTTTATGAATCAGGTAAACGACTTTGAACGTATGATTGCTGAATCTGATATTCAGATTGTAAAGATTTACATGTCTATATCTAAAACAGAACAAGCGAGCCGTTTTGAAGATATTAAAAACAGTCCGTTAAAACAATGGAAGATGTCAAAAGTTGATGAACATGCTCAAGATTTATGGGATAAATACACTTTTTATAAAAACGAAATGTTTGCCAAAACAAGCTCCCAGATAGCACCATGGAAAGTGATACGCGCTAATAGAAAAACCGAAGCAAGGGTTAATGCTATAAAACATATTTTAGACGTCATTCCTTATGACAAAAATATTGAAGTGTAGTTTTATCTTAATAATTCACCAATGCTCTGTGTTGCCGTTTTTGTTATTACCTATCCTTTGGAGAGGTCGGAAATGCTTTTTTGCAGTTTTAGTGAGGTGAAAAATTAGTTGCTAAACTTGGTTTTAAGATCTTCGAGACTTTTATTAGAGCCTACCAATGTTACAATATCGCCAACACGCAACAGTGTGTAACCATGCGAAATAATAAATTGTCCTCTACGTTTTAATGAAAGCATAATGACATCAGAAGGCAAGCGCAAATCGCGTAAGCGCAAACCAGCAATATCTTTATTTAAAATTTCTATATCAATAGAATCCTGACCTTTATCCATACCCAATAAAAGTGTGGTAGCATTTGGTGAGCGCACAAAGTGGCCTAATAGGCTTACAATAGCCGTAGATGGATCAATAATTTTAGCACCTAGCTTATGGAATTTATCAAAGTTAATGCGCTCATTTAAACGCACAATAATATCTTTTGTGCCAAAATGTTCAAATATAAGTGTGGCAATCTCAAGATTCCGATTGTCATCTAACATTAAAATAGCAGCTTCTGTTAGGTCTAGATTTAATATTTTTAAATCGGGTTTTGACAAACTTTTTACCACGACAATATTTAGTTCGGGATATTTTTCTACAAAATTTTCAATTGATGTCACCATTCTTACCTGCCAATTGTTTTTTGTTAATTGATGCGCTAAAGCGATAGATTGGTTTTCTACGCCAAAAATTACAGCATCTCTAGAAGAATCGGATTCTGATGTTTTAGCACGAAGATGACTTTCTTTTACATAATTTAATGACCATTTAAATAGCGGTGGACCAACCAATTGATTTAAAACAATTACTGCAATAATAATTGTTTCAAATTCATAACCCCATGTAGGGAATTCGTGTGATATAATTGTGGCTAAACCTAATGCCACACCAGCTTGGGTTAAATAGGGCATCCATGCAATAGGAGCATATTTTGTATCATCTTTGGCAGCATAAACCCCAAATATACCTCCAAAAAACAGGGAGACAAGTCGCAACACAAAAAAACCAACGGCTATACCAAAGACACTTATTAGCGTTTGAAACGATAAGGAAGCACCTGTTAATGTAAAGAATACGATGTAAATAATGGGACTTATTTTTCGCAACAATTCAGAAAATTCAATACGATGATTGCTATAATTTGTCAAAATAAAACTTCCAATTATGGCAATTAATAATGGTTCTAATATTATTTCATGATGAAACCAATCTATTGAATAAGTTTTTACAAAACCGGCAAAAACATAAATACCGTAACCTAATAAAATAACAAAACCAGCTTTAATGTTTTGATTTAGTTTGAGTGAAAACGGAATTTGTAATAATTTACCAACTAAATAGCCAAGCCCTATAGAAGTTATAAGTTCTACAATGAGCAGAAATAAGAAGAAAAATCCAATTTCTTCTCCATTAATCAATGTTTTAGCCAAAGAAAAACAAATGGCAAATAATATAATTACCAATACATCTTTTACAACAGTTACACCCAAAACTGTTTTAGTAAATGGGCCGTTGGCGCGCATTTCGTTTATTACAGCTATGGCAGATGAAGGCGATCGCGCCACGAAAATTGTTCCAAAAAGCAAGGAAATTCCAAGTTTAGCAGGGGCGGGTAATGATGCCATAAATGGGATGTATTGTGCTGTTAAATAAATAACGCTACTACTTAAAATAAACGTTATTAATAATTGCCCAATAACCATCCATTTTATACTTTTAAGACGGCTTCTTAAATCGTCTAGATACAATTCAGACCCTGCCGAAAATGCTATAATGGCAAGGGCAATTTCATTTAAAAATAATAAATCGTCTAAAGTTTCTTTTTCTATAAAGTTTAGAAGTGAAGAACCCGAAATGATTCCAGTTATTATTAAGCCCGTTATTAATGGGAATTTAATTTTTTGAAAGACAATAGCAATCTGATTAGAAGCTAAGGCAACTATTAAAAAACCAATAAGTAATGTCATTAATCTATAATAGTCCAAATTGAATAGCAGTTTAAGTTGTTAAATATAAGAAAAGATGCGCAATACCCTATAAATCTAACTTAAAGGTTTTTTTAAGAATTTCAATATTAGGGTTTTTTTCTTTAAGAGCTATGTATTTTTCTTGAGAAGTATAAATATATTCTTTTGTAGCAGCCTTATTTACAATTACTTTAAAGTCTATTTTGTAATTGTTAAGTTCTTTACGTAAACGTTCAAGTAAGGGCGTTTTACCTTTGTTAAACGAAATTTGCATGCCCTTATTAGGAAAGGTAACTTTAATGATGTCATCTTTAATTTGGGGTTTATTAGAGTTTAAAATCGAAAGCATTATTTTTTCTCCAATAACGTCCAGATGTTCTAGATGCATGTTCCAAATTTTAAAAAATTGATCTTCAGTAAATGGGGTTCTTGGTAAATCTTTTTGTTTTGTATCGTTTGTTGCAGTGTTTATTGTCTTTTCTTTACTGATAAGACTTTTTAATGATAGGGCCGATCCGCTTCTTTTAGGAATGTTAAGTATGGGTTTTTTTAAAACGGGTGCTTTAATGTCAATTTTATTAGAAATCTTGTCTTTTTGCGAATCAGTTGGTTTTGAAGCAGGTTCTTCTTTATTTGGAACGGCGTAATTCTCTTTAGGTTCTTCAAAATTTTTCTCAAGAATGATGTCTTTTTCAGAAACCGATTCTTTGTAAAAAGTAGCGGGTATTATAAAGGGTTTAGACTTTTTTTTTTCGTCTAATAAATTAGAGTCAAAATTTATAGAAGCCAGTTGCATCAAAGTAAGTTCTACTAATAGTCGCTGATTTTTACTTGTTTTGTAATTTAAATCACAGGTGTTAGCCAATTCAATCGCTTTAAGCAAAAAGGGAACATCACAGGCTTTTGCCTGATTCAAATATAGTTCTTTGGCGCCATCGCCAACTTCTAATAAGTTTACAGTTGCAGCATCTTTGGCTACTAAAATATCTCTAAAATGTGACGCCAATCCTGTTATGAAATGATGACCTTCAAAACCTTTATCAAGTACTGTATTAAAGGCTAAAAACAATTGCGGAATGTTGTGTTTTAAAATTAAATCTGTTGTGTTAAAATAGACTTCGTAATCTAAAACATTCAGGTTTTCTATAACAGCCAATCGGGTTAATTTAGCACCTGTAAAACTTACAACCCTATCAAAAGTAGAGAGGGCATCGCGTAAAGCACCATCGGCTTTTTGAGCGATGATATGTAAGGCATCATCTTCGGCATCAATACCTTGTATTTTGGCAATTTTAATTAAATAATTTTTAATGTCTAAAACACCAATCCGTTTAAAATCGAATATCTGACAACGCGATAAAATGGTTGGAATGATTTTATGCTTTTCGGTAGTGGCTAAAATAAATATGGCATGCGCAGGTGGTTCTTCTAAGGTCTTTAAAAAGGCGTTAAAAGCGGCCTGACTTAACATATGTACCTCATCAATTATATAGACTTTATAATTGCCCGTTTGAGGCGGGATTCTAACTTGATCGGTTAAATTTCTGATATCATCAACAGAATTGTTTGAGGCGGCATCTAATTCAAAAATATTGAAAGAAAAATCTTCGTCTGGATCAATTTGCTCTAAATCTTTCTGATTTATACGCTTGGCTAATATTCTTGCACAAGTGGTTTTGCCAACACCTCTAGGGCCTGTAAACAAAAGGGCTTGCGCCAAATGGTTGCTTTTTATAGCATTTTCTAAGGTGTTTGTAATGGCTTGTTGCCCAACAACATCTTCAAAAATTTGAGGTCTGTATTTTCGTGCAGAAACTATAAATTGCTCCATGTATAATTTTTAATTGAGGTGAACAAAGATAGTTTTTTAAGCGTAAATTTTGTTATATAAATCGGCGTATTTTTTCAAAATAACTTCACGTTTAGGTTTCATAGTTGGGGTTAATAAACCGTTATCAACACCCCAAACATCGGGTGTTAATTCAAAGCGCTTAATTTTTTCCCAATTACCAAAACCTTCGTTTCCTTTATCAATTTCTTCTTGGATGCGATCTATGACTTTTTGGTTGGCAATCAAATCATTAATTGAATCAAATTCGTTTTCTAGATGGCGTTTAGCCCATTCTTTTACAAAAGCAAAATTAAGTTGAACTATAGCTGCTGGCATTTTTTGACCTTCGCCAACAACCAATATTTGTTCTATAAATAACGATTGTTTCATTTCGTTTTCTAAAAGAGCTGGCGAAATATATTTACCTCCAGAGGTTTTAAATATTTCTTTTTTCCGTCCAGTTATTTTTAAGAAACCATCAGCATCAAATTCGCCTTTATCTCCCGTATGAAAATAGCCATCAACAATAACTTCATTAGTCATTTTAGGATCTTTATAATAACCCATCATAACATTGGGACCTTTGCATAAAATTTCGCCATCTTCGGCAATTTTTACCTCAACACCTTCAATGACTTTCCCCACAGTACCAATACGTTGCATGTTGTCATTATACATATTTACAGTAATAACAGGTGATGTTTCTGTAAGTCCATAGCCTTCCATTATCGGAATACCTGCTGCACAAAAAACTTTTGCCAAACGGGGTTGTAAAGCGGCGCTACCAGAAACCAATGTGCTAATATTACCGCCAAGTGCTTCTTGCCATTTTACAAAAATAAGCTTACGAGCAATTTTTAATTTAAGTTCATACCACCAGCCATTTTCGCCGTAAGGTTTATAATTAAGACCTAAATCTACAGCCCAAAAGAATAAAGCTTTTTTTATACCAGTTAGTTCAGTGCCTTTCGCAATGATGGCATCGTACATTTTTTCAAGTAATCGGGGTACAGCTGTAAATAAATTTGGTTTTACTTCTTTAATATTAATACTTACTTTATCAAGACCTTCTGCAAAATAGATAGCAACATTTAAATATTGATATAAATACAAAATCATGCGTTCAAATACATGACAAAGAGGGAGGAAACTCAGCGCTTTAGGACTGTCAACAATAATAGGAAACCTATTGCTTGATGACAATACATTACTTACCACATTTTCATGAGAAAGCATCACACCTTTAGGTCTTCCTGTAGTTCCAGAAGTATAAATAAAAGTGGCTAAATCGGATGGCTTAACCTTATTTTTTCTTACTTCAACATCTTTTTGTAAAGAGTCATCTGCGCCAAACTCTAAAAACTCTTGCCAATTACAGCATCCTTCAATGTCATCAAAAGAATATATTTCTTTAAGCAAGGGTGCTTTCTCTTTAGCAATTTTGGCTTTCTGATAAACTTCTTCATCAGAAACAAAACAATAAGTCACTTCGGCGTGATTAAAAATATATTCATAATCGGCTGCCGCAATTGTAGGGTAGACAGGCACATTTTGAGCGCCAATTTGTAATACGCCAATATCCATAACAACCCATTCTGTTCTGTTTGTGCTAGATATAACAGCAATTTTATCATTAGGTTTTATACCCAATTTCAAAAAAGCCCTACTTACTTTATTAGCTTTATTTATGAGTTCTTGAGATGAAGTAGATTCCCAAACACCATTTTTCTTTGTAGAAAAGGCATTATCTAGACCTCCATTTTCTAATTGATAGTAAGCAAAATCAAAGAGGCGTGTTATTTTAGTTGTCATATTTTTATAAAGTTTCTAGTTTGCAAAGTAGTAAAATTAATCTATATATAAAACTCTTTACTCATGCTTAAAAAATGTAATAATCAGTTAAGTTTCTCTTAATTGTATTGTTTATCTTTGCATCCTAAAAATAAGTAAAAAAGAATGAAGATTTCTTACAAGTGGTTACAAAAATACTTACCTATAGATTTAGATATAAACAAGGTTAGTGAAATTTTAACCGATTTAGGTCTTGAAGTAGAAGGCGTAGAAGCCATTGAAAGCATTAAAGGAAGTTTAAAAGGCATTGTTGTTGGCAAAGTGTTGACTTGCGGAAAGCATCCAAATGCCGATCGATTAAATGTAACTACTGTAGATTTAGGTGATGGTGTTCCTGTTCAAATTGTTTGTGGTGCACCTAATGTGGCTAAAGGTCAGACGGTTCCTGTAGCAACTGTTGGCACTACTTTATATGATGATAAAGGCGAGGCTTTTATAATTAAGAAAAGTAAAATAAGAGGTGAGGAAAGTTTTGGAATGATTTGCGCCGAAGATGAATTGGGTTTAGGAAAATCTCACGACGGCATTATGGTTTTAGACAATTCTTTAAAAGCGGGTACACCTGCTGCTAAAGTATTTAATATAGAAACCGATTACACAATAGAAATTGGTTTAACGCCCAATCGTGCCGATGCCATGAGCCATTTAGGCGTGGCGCGCGATTTAAGGGCAGGGCTTACCCAACAAGGCATTAACTCAAAATTGATTACACCTTCTGTAAGCGATTTTCATGTAGAAGAACGCACTTTTAAAATTGACATAGATGTGCAAGATAATCTTCGTGCACCCAGATATGTTGGTTTGAGTATTACCGATATTAAAATAGCCGAATCGCCAGAATGGCTAAAAAACAGATTAAATGCCATTGGTCTAACGCCGATTAATAATGTTGTGGATATTACAAATTTTGTACTTCACGATCTTGGGCAGCCACTTCATGCTTTTGATGCCAATAAAATAAAAAAGAATAAAGTCATCGTTAAAACCTTAAAAGAAGGTACCAAATTCACAACCTTAGATGGTGTTGAACGCACGCTTCATCAAGAAGATTTAATGATATGTGATGGCGAAGAAAACCCGATGTGTATTGCTGGTGTCTTTGGCGGATTAGAATCTGGTATTAATGAAAACACAACAGCTATATTTTTAGAGAGTGCTTATTTTAATCCTGTAAGTATCCGTAAAACGGCTAAAAGACATGCTTTAAATACCGATGCCTCTTTCCGTTTTGAGCGTGGTATCGATCCTAATATTACAGAATACACACTAAAACGTGCGGCTATTTTGATTCATGAATTGGCAGGCGGTAAAATTTCTTCAGAAATAATTGATATTTACCCAAATAAAATTGACGATTTTCAAATATTCTTGTCTTATGAAAGGATGAATAAATTAATTGGCCATTTCATTGATTCAGATATCATTCAGAACATATTGGTATCGTTAGATATAAAAATTAATAACCACACAGAAACAGGATTAAACCTTACAATTCCGGCTTACCGTGTTGATGTAACAAGAGAAGTAGATGTTTTTGAAGAAATATTGCGTGTTTATGGCTATAACAACGTAGAGTTTTCAGAAAAATTAAACATGTCTATTACGTCTTCTGTTGAGCAAAAGAATGAAAAAATTCAAAATATAGTTTCAACACAACTCATCAATTCAGGTTTTTTTGAAACGATGGCAAATTCGCTCACAAAGCCTAATTATACTGATTATTCTGATCAAATAAACGCCGATGCAAATGTTACTATTTTAAATCCGCTAAGTCAAGATTTATCAGTAATGCGTCAATCAATGTTGTTTAGTGGTTTAGAAACAGTTTCGTTTAATATCAATAGAAAAAATAAAGATTTAAAATTGTTTGAATTTGGTAAAACCTATCATAAATTCAATGATAAATACCAAGAAGAAAAACATTTAAGTTTATTTATAACAGGCAACAAATTGCCATTGGTATGGAATTCTACGGCACAACAGTCAGATTTCTTTTACCTTAAAGGGATTGTAACAATGCTGCTACATAGGTTAGGCGCAACAGAAGTTAAACCTAAACCAACTAAAAACGATGTGTTTTCTGAGGGTTTAAGTTTGAGCTTAGGAAAAATTAAAGTGGTAGATTTTGGTGTTGTAAAATCAAATATCACAAAAGATTTTGGCATTAAGCAAGAGGTCTTATACGCCGATTTTAATTGGTCGGCTTTGTTAAAATTAGCGCAAAATAAATCAATAAAAGTGAGTTTACCTTCAAAATTTCCTGAAGTAAAACGCGATTTAGCTTTGCTTATAAATAACGAAACCACTTTCTTAGATATCTATCGTTTGGCAAAAGAGACAGAGCGCAGTTATTTAAAATCTATTGATTTATTTGATGTGTATGAAGGCAAAAATTTACCCGATGGCAAGAAATCGTATGCGGTAAGTTTTATGCTACAAGACGAAGAAAAGACTTTAGATGAAAAGCAAATAGAAGGTATCATGCAAAAATTGCAAGGTGCTTTTGAAAATAAATTAGGCGCAAGTTTAAGATAAAATTTATATGATTTGTCATTCCGACAGAGGTACAAAGTACCGACGAGGAATCTTTTTATCAATAATCTAATTATCATCCTGAACTGTCATCCTGAGCGAAGTCGAAGGAGGAGTCGAAGGAATTTAACAATATCCATGCAAATGTCAGGCTGAGCGTAGTCAAAGCCTATTTGAACCTAGCGAATGTACAAAACTATAATCCGCCCCATATTATTTCTGTTTCATCCAGAGTTGATTCATCATATCACTTTTGCGACGCTTAAAATACTGTTTAAAATCCCTGGTTTTAGTGTGCTGATAAAAGCGAATTTTGGTTTAACCGATAAAAATTTAGAGCGCAACCTTTTCGGATTGCATTTTAAAAATCCTGTAGGATTGGCAGCTGGGTTTGATAAGAACGCCGGGTTGTTTGATGAATTGGGTGCTTTTGGATTCGGGTTTGTAGAAATAGGTACCGTCACACCAAAACCACAATCTGGGAATCCTAAAAGACGTTTGTTTCGGTTAAAAAAAGACAATGCGCTTATCAACCGTATGGGTTTTAATAATGATGGGGTAGAAGTGATAGCCGAACGTTTAAAACATCGTAAAACAGATGTAATTATTGGTGGGAATATTGGTAAAAACAAAATCACACCCAATGAAAAGGCCGTTGATGATTATCTTATTTGTTTTGATAAACTCTTTGATGTGGTCGATTATTTTGTTGTGAATGTCAGTTCTCCAAACACACCAAATTTACGAGCCTTACAAGATAAAAAACCGCTCACAGAAATATTACAGGCTTTACAAAACGCCAATAATGATAAATCAAAACAAAAACCAATCCTTTTAAAAATAGCCCCAGATTTAGCCGATAGTCAGCTTTTAGACATTATAGACATTGTTAAAATCACAAAAATTGCGGGCCTTATCGCGACCAATACAACGCTTTCAAGAGACGGCTTAAAGTCCGAGAATAAAAAAGAAACAGGCGGCTTAAGTGGTAAACCATTAACCAATCGTGCTACCGAAGTGATTCGGTTTTTAGCAGAAAAATCCGATAAGGCTTTTCCGATTATTGGCGTGGGTGGCATTCATTCTCCAGAGGATGCCCAAGACAAAATAGAGGCAGGTGCAGATTTGGTACAGCTTTATACTGGATTTATTTACGAGGGCCCAAGTTTGGTTAAACGGATAAATAAAAGCTTGTTGGGCATCAAGTAAGTTCTTACTTTATATAGCTGTAGCCATTGATTTCATCAAAAAATAGGCAACAGGTAATGAAATTAAAAAACCAATAAGTAGCGGTTGCCATGAGCTTTTGGTTTGGTAAGTAGTATCAGAATTCAGCTCAGGTTTTATAAAATATTGATAAAGTAAATAACAGCCTAACAAACTTGTCAAAACACTTATTATTGGCGATGTTATTTTTAAAGCACCCATAAGATAAACTTGCAGTAAAGAATAAGCCAAACCAGAAAAAATTGCCAATCGTGACTTCGCCTTATTTTTAAGCTGAATAAGGTTTAGTGCTATTAAAATACTGCTTGCAAAGACCGAAAATAACACACCGAATAATATGATAAAATTAAAACTGTAAAGTTCTATTTTCTCAATTGCTACACTTTTAGATTGTATTGGTGCCGCAATTTCACGCGCTTCAAGTTTGGTTTTTAAGTTGAGAATTTCAGGATTGTCAAAACCACGTTTTTCCAGCTCCCAAATAGCAGCTAAAACAGCTTCTTCTTGATAATCAGAACTGTTATTGAAATAAGTTTTCAATTCCGATTCGTTCATTTTCAGCATTTTACTAGAAAAGTAATTTTCGTTTGTCATAATTTATAGTTGTTTGACCAACACAAGATACGTCTTTTATTAATGTTTTACTACCCAATCTTTTGCATTGACAAAAGCTTCTAACCACGGACTCACTTCATCATTTCTGTCTTTTGGATAATGCGCCCAATTCCAAGGAAAAGTAGAGCGTTCTAAATGTGGCATCATTACGGTATGACGTCCGTCAACCGATGTCAACATAGCTGTGTTAAAATCTGATCCGTTTGGATTGGCAGGATAAGCATCATAACCATATTTACCAGCAATATTATAGCGACTTTCTTTGTAAGAAAAACTGAATTTTCCTTCACCGTGTGCAGACCAAATACCCAATTTACTTCCGGCAAGGCTAGATAACATGACCGAATTATTTTCAAGTATTTCTACAGAAGTAAAATTACATTCAAATTTACCAGAATCATTGTGCAACATTTTTGGTTTCTCTTGATGATTAGGTGTTATTAAACCCAATTCAACAAACAATTGGCAACCATTGCAAACACCTAGAGATAAAGTATCTTCTCTGGCAAAGAAATTATCTAAAGCCTTTTTAGCTTTTGGATTGTATAAAAAAGAACCTGCCCAACCTTTGGCAGAACCCAATACATCGGAGTTTGAAAAACCACCAACGGCTACTATAAATTGGATGTCTTCTAAAGTTTCGCGGCCACTGATTAAATCGGTCATATGAACGTCTTTTACGTCAAATCCGGCAAGGTGCATGGCGTACGCCATTTCGCGTTCAGAGTTGCTGCCTTTTTCACGAATAACCGCTGCTTTTGGTCGCATTTCGTCATTGCGAATCCCGACTTCTCGGGATGAAGCAATCTCTTCATCTGTTTGCTCAAAATCCCTTCGACTCCGCTCAGGGTGACTTTCTGCATTTTTATTTGCAATGACGTTTGGCAATTTTCCTGTAAAATTCTCAGGAAATTTAAATTGTAAAGGTTGATTTTTATAATTGGCAAAGCGCTCATCTGCTTTAGCTTTACCCGATTGGTGACTGTCTAATAAGTAGGAGGTTTCAAACCAATAATCGCGGTATTCTGCGATGTTAAATAGGTAGGTTTCAAGACCATTAATCAAAGTCAAGTTGGCACTATTTATAGCAGATCCGATTTGCGTAAAGTCAACTTGTGAATTGTTTAAAATCGCTTCAAAAGCTCCTGGCTGATTGGTCTGAACCACCAATCCGGCATTTTCTGAAAACAATAATTTAACCGCATCATTTTCATTCAATGCAGATAAATTAATCTCAGCGCCAAGCTGATTATCAGCAAAACACATTTCTAACAAACAGGTTAAAAGGCCACCTGCCGACACATCGTGTCCGGCTGTAATAAGTCCGTCTGAAATGCAAGTCTGAATGGCATTAAAAGCCTTTTTAAAATATGCGGCATCTTTAATATCGGGTGTGTCGCTACCTATTTTATCCAAACTTTGGGCAAAGCTTGAGCCCCCCAATTTAAAGCTGTCTTTCGATAAATTCAGATAATAAATTTTGTTGTTAGCATCGGTTTTTAAAACGGGCTCAACAACTTTGGTAATGTCGTTGCAATGCGCCCCAGCTGAAATAATGACTGTTCCAGGTGCCATTACATTGCCATCGGGATATTTTTGTGTCATCGATAAGGAATCTTTTCCGGTCGGAATATTAATGCCCAAATCAATAGCAAAATCCGATACCGCTTTAACGGCGTTATACAACCGTACATCTTCGCCAGCATTTCGACAAGGCCACATCCAGTTAGCAGATAAAGACACCGATTTTAATTGGTCTTCTAATGGCGCCCAAACCAAATTGGTTAAAGACTCCGCAATAGCATTTCTAGAACCAGCTTCTACATCTATTAAAGCGCTTAATGGCGCATGACCTATAGACGTAGCAATTCCGTTTTGGCCTTTATAATCTAAAGCCATCACACCCACATCATTTAAAGGGAGTTGCAAAGGCCCGCAGGTTTGCTGCTTGGCAACTTTCCCGGTAACACAACGGTCCACTTTATTGGTCAGCCAATCTTTACAAGCCACAGCTTCAAGCTGTAACACATTTTTGGCATAGGTGTAAATATTTGCAATATTATAAGTTAAATCTTGATAGTTTTGAACGAGCGTTTCATCGGTCATTACCGTTTTTGGCGAACTGCCAAACATATCGCTTAAAGCCAAATCAATCGGATTTTTATCTTCCTTATCGGATGTAAAAGTAAAACGTTCATCATCTGTAACCACACCAACTTCATAAAATGGTGCACGTTCGCGTTCGGCTATTTTTTTTAGCAAATCAGCATCTTTTTTGTGGATGACTAAGCCCATCCGTTCTTGCGATTCATTGCCGATAATTTCCTTGGCAGATAGGGTAGGATCGCCTAAAGGCAATTTATTAATGGCAATGATACCACCGGTTTCTTCAACCAATTCCGACAAACAATTTAAATGGCCACCTGCGCCGTGATCGTGAATGGAAACAATGGGATTGACATCGCTTTCTACCATCGCACGGATGGCATTGGCTGCCCTTTTTTGCATTTCGGGATTAGAGCGTTGCACGGCATTTAGTTCAATGCGATTGCTCATATCGCCAGTATTGGCAGATGAAACAGCCGCGCCACCCATACCAATACGGTAATTGTCGCCACCTAAAATAATGATTTTATCACCTGTTTTTGGTCTGTCTTTTAAACTGTCTTGTGCTTTTCCAAAACCAATGCCACCAGCTTGCATAATAACCTTATCAAAACCCAACTTGCGGTTGTGTTCTTCGTGTTCAAAAGTCAAAAGAGAACCAGAAATTAAAGGTTGTCCGAATTTGTTACCAAAATCGGATGCGCCATTTGAGGCCTTTATCAAAATATCAATGGGTGTTTGGTACAACCATTGGCGTTCTGGCATGGTTTCCCAAGTACGTTGTTTTAAACGCGAATAAGATGTCATATAAACCGCTGTTCCTGCTAAAGGTAAAGACCCTTTTCCGCCGGCAAGCCTGTCGCGGATTTCACCACCAGAACCTGTAGCGGCACCGTTAAAAGGTTCGACTGTGGTTGGAAAATTATGGGTTTCAGCTTTAAGCGATAAAACACTATCTATATTTTTGGCTTCGTAAAAATCGGGTTTATCGGCACTTTTTGGTGCCCATTGTTCAATTTTCGGACCTTTTACAAAAGCCACATTATCTTTATAAGCAGATACAATTCCGTTGTGATTTTGTTCTGATGTATTCTTAATCAGTTTAAATAGTGACGTTGGCATGGTTTCTCCGTCAAGAACAAATGTGCCATTAAAAATTTTATGCCTACAGTGTTCTGAGTTTATTTGCGAAAAACCAAATACTTCAGAATCGGTTAACGGGCGCTTTAATTTTTTAGCGAGGTCTTTTAAATACGTAATTTCTTCGTCGTTTAAAGACAAGCCTTCTTGTTGGTTATAAGCTTCTATATCGGTAATTTCTAAAATGGGTTTTGGTAAGGCGTCAATCGTAAAAATAGCTTGATTTAATGCGGTATATTTTACCTGAAGCATCGGATCGAAATCCGCATTAGCGCTAGCTACTTTTGTGAATTGTTCTATACGCTCAATCCCGACAAGGTTCATATTCTGCGTAATTTCAACCGCATTGGTACTCCACGGTGTAATCATTTCTACCCGTGGGCCAATAAAAACACCTTGGATGTCATTGTCTAAAAGATGTGTAGCATCGCCAAATAACCAACAGAGTTTATCAATATTTTCTTGTGTTTGTTTAGAACTTTTAACCGCGAAATAGTGGGTATTTTTGTTGAAGAATAAAACCATTGGTAAAAATGCGTTAGGATTTAGATTTTTGCAAATTTATTACAATGCTTTGTAAGGCTAAAGCATTTGTTGATAATAAATGGAAAATAAAATGAAGGATGGTTTTTTGTCATTCCGACAGAGCACCAAAGGAGTGACGAGGAATCTCTAATTTGCTACTTAAGAGATTCTTCACTTTAGCCTGTCTTGAGCGACAGTCGAAAGGTTCAGAATGACAAAACATTTAAGGCTTTACTTTTGCTGGCTTGAGCGTCTCTCTTGTGCCAATAGTTCTCCCGAAACTGCATAAACAGTTTTGGGAGAGGGAAAAATATTTTATTTTTTTTAACATAATAAAATAAAATATATATATTTGCCATTCAAAACAGAAATAATGTTTAATAATTTACATCATCATCATTTACAAACAAACGAAAGAAATCGGGTGTCATGATGCTGTATTAATTTAAATTAAAAAATAAATATAAAGCTCGCCTGATAGGCGGGCTTTTTTTTGCTTAAAACTATGGAAAGAAAAATAAAAATTGCTGTACAAAAAGCAGGGAGATTAAACGAAGATTCTCTTAAATTATTAAAAGATTGTGGTATTTCTATTGATAATGGAAAAGACCAATTAAAAGCCTCGGCGAGTAATTTTCCGTTAGAAGTTTTATACTTGCGTAATGGGGATATACCGCAATACTTGAGAGATGGCGTGGTAGATATCGCTATTATTGGTGAGAATGTTTTAATAGAAAAAGGAACGGATATTGGCATCGTAGAGAAACTAGGTTTCTCTAAATGCCGGGTTTCTTTAGCCGTGCCAAAAGAGACTTTCTATACAAGTATTAAAGATTTAGATGGCAAACGCATTGCGACCTCGTACCCAAATACGGTAAAAGAATACTTCAAAAAATTTGATGTAAACCCCGATATTCACATTATTAATGGATCAGTTGAGATTGCACCGAATATCGGTTTAGCCGATGCCATTTGCGATATCGTTTCTAGCGGAAGCACACTTTTTAAAAACAATTTAAAAGAAGTGGAGGAGATGTTGCAAAGCGAAGCGGTTTTAGCTGTGTCGTCTACTATTTCTGATGACAATCAAAAGATTTTAGACAAACTTCAATTTAGAATTCAAGCTGTTTTAAAAGCACGAAAATCAAAATACATTTTGATGAATGCGCCTAATGATAAAATTGAAGCCATTATTAAATTATTACCTGGCATGCGTAGCCCAACTGTTTTACCTTTGGCAGAAGAAGGTTGGAGCTCTATTCACACAGTTATCGATAAAGGATCGTTTTGGGAAGTTTTAGATGAATTAAAAGCCAATGGCGCTGAAGGATTATTAGTGATTCCTATCGAAAAAATGGTACTATAAAATTGAGAGTATGAAAATTTATAAAAATCCTGATAATCTGCATCTCAAAGCACTTTTAGAACGCCCTAAAAGTCAGCATACTTTTAAAAAAGAGCAATTGGTTGCCACTATTTTAGACACTGTAAAGCAGAAAGGCGACAGTGCGTTGTTTGATTATTCTAAAAAGTTTGATAGCGTTGTATTACAAAATTTAGCTGTTTCAGCAGATGAGTTATCATCGGCAGAAGCTAAAGTTTCAAAGGCTTTAAAAGAAGCCATAAAACAGGCTTATAAAAATATTTACACCTTTCACGAAGCACAACAAGAAAGTACAAAAGTAGTAGAAACCATGCCTGGGATATCTTGCTGGCGAAAAAGCGTAGCGATTGAGAAAGTGGGATTGTATATTCCTGGTGGTACGGCACCATTATTTTCGACAGTTTTAATGTTGGGTATTCCTGCTAAAATAGCCGATTGTAAATCAGTTGTTTTGTGTACACCACCAAATAAAAATGGAGAGATTGCACCCGAAATATTATATACGGCACAACTGTTAGGTATTATAAATATTTTTAAAATTGGTGGTGCGCAAGCCATTGCGGCGATGGCTTTTGGCACCGAAAGCATTCCGCAGGTTTATAAAATATTCGGCCCAGGAAATAGCTATGTAACCTTGGCAAAAACCTTGGTGCAAAAAGAAGGCGTGGCGATTGATATGCCCGCAGGACCATCGGAATTAATGGTGGTTTGCGATGCTACAGCTAATGCTGGATTTGTAGCTTCCGATTTACTCTCTCAAGCTGAACACGGTGTGGATAGTCAGGTTGTTTTGGTCTGTACAGATTGCGATTTTATAAAGGATGTGCAATTGCAATTAGCTGTACAAATAGCAGTGTTACCAAGACAGGCTATCGCCGAAAAAGCTTTAGAAAATTCAAAATTGATTTATGTAGAAAAAAAAGAACAAGCCATTGCTTTAGCCAATTATTATGCGCCAGAGCATTTAATTGTTTGTGGTAAAGATGAGCAGTTTTATGTGGATAATATTCAAAATGCAGGCTCGGTTTTTATAGGAGACTATACGCCAGAAAGTGCTGGCGATTATGCTTCGGGTACCAATCATACTTTGCCAACAAGTGGATTTGCTAAAGTTAGTGGCGGCGTGTCTTTAGATGCTTTTGTAAAGAAGATTACTTTTCAGAAGTTATCCGCTAAGGGTTTACAAAATATCGGTAAAACAGTAGAAATTATGGCTGAAGCCGAAGGTTTAGAGGCACATAAAAATGCCGTGACATTGCGTTTAAATAGTTTAAAGTAGTTGTCATTACGAGGAGACCCGATAGCTATCGGGACGACGTGGTAATCTTTTTAATTGGTTGAGATTGCCACATCACGCTAAAGCGTGGCTCGCAATGACAAAGAGAAAAGTTAAAAAAAGTAGTAAAATGAATATTCAAAAACTAGTTAGGGAGAATATTAAAAATTTAAAACCTTATTCATCGGCAAGAGATGAGTTTAAGGATTTAAGTACTGCCATGATTTTTTTAGACGCTAATGAAAATCCGTTTGAAAATGGCGTGAATCGCTATCCAGATCCGCAACAAACGTCACTTAAAAATGAGTTGTCTAAATTGAAGGGAATTCCTACAAATCAGATTTTATTAGGGAATGGAAGTGATGAAGTATTAGATCTCATTTTTCGCGCCTTTTGCGAACCCAAACAAGATAATATTATTACATTACCACCAACATACGGTATGTATAAAGTGTTGTCAAACATCAATAATATTGAAGAAAGAGAAGTATTGCTTACTGATAGATTTCAGCCCAATGTAGATGAAATTTTAAAAGTTGCAGACGTCAATTCTAAACTATTGTTTTTGTGTTCACCAAACAATCCAACAGGAAATTCATTTAACAATGAAGCAGTTGAAAAACTATTAAAATCATTTAATGGTTTGGTGGTTATAGATGAAGCCTATATTGATTTTTCGGAACAAAAAAGTTGGTTGGATAGATTAGATGAATTTCCGAATTTAATAATCACACAAACCTTGTCTAAAGCTTATGGAATGGCAGGAATACGCTTGGGTATTTGTTATGCCTCTGTAGAAATTACTGCAATTTTAAACAAAATTAAACCACCTTATAATGTCAATGAATTGACACAGCAAAAAGCTTTGAAACGGATTTTGAATCGTAATAAGGTAAAAAACGAAATAGGCAGAATTATAGAACAACGTGACAAATTAGTAGAAAAACTAAAAACGATTTCGTTTATAGAAGAAATTTACCCAACAGACGCTAATTTTGTGCTCGTTAAAGTTGATGATGCCGATAAAAGGTACAATCAATTAATTATAAACGGTATTGTTATTCGCAACAGAACAACGCAAGCTTTGTGCGAAAACACCTTACGTTTGACGGTTGGTACAAAAAGTGAAATTAAGAAATTACTGAAAGCATTAAAAGATATTGAATTATGAAGAAAATTCTATTTATTGACCGCGATGGCACCATGATTAAGGAGCCAGCAGATGAGCAAATTGATGCTTTTGATAAAATTATTTTTTATCCAAAAGTGTTTGCTTATTTAGGGAAAATCGCCAAAGAATTAGATTACGAATTGGTCATGGTTACCAATCAAGATGGTCTGGGAACTGATTCTTTCCCAGAAGATAATTTTTGGCCTGTACATAACTTCATTATGAAGTCATTCGAAAATGAAGGTGTTGTGTTTAAAAATGTAATTATTGACCGTACTTTTCCATCAGAAAATGCAGACACCAGAAAGCCCAAAACAGGTCTTTTGACGCAATATTTTGCGGACGATTATGACTTAGAAAATTCATTTGTTATAGGTGACCGTTTAACGGATGTTGAGTTGGCTAAAAACCTTGGTTCAAAAGGAATTTTTATCAACAATAATACAAATTTAGGAAGAGAAGAAATATCAGCAAAAAAAGAAGATTTAAACGCTTTTATTGCTTTAGAAACTATTGATTGGCAAGATATATATGAATTTTTAAAATTAGAAAGTCGTACTGCCGAGCTGACTCGCAATACCAATGAAACTAAAATTGATATCAAACTAAATCTAGACGGTACAGGAAAAAGTGATATTTCGACTGGCATTGCTTTTTTTGACCACATGCTCGATCAAATTGCACGTCACGGCAATATGGATTTATCCATAAAAGTAAAAGGCGATTTAGAAGTTGATGAGCACCACACAATTGAAGATACCATGATTGCTTTGGGTGAAGTTTTTGCCAAGGCTTTGGGAAATAAGTTAGGTATCGAGCGTTACGGTTTTTGTTTGCCAATGGATGATTGTTTGGCACAAGTGGCTATTGATTTTGGCGGTCGAAATTGGTTGGTTTGGGATGCTGATTTTAAACGTGAAAAAATTGGTGAAATGCCAACAGAAATGTTTTATCATTTGTTTAAATCGTTTACAGACGGTGCAAAATGTAATTTAAATATCAAAGCCGAAGGTGTGAATGAACACCACAAGATTGAAGCGATATTTAAAGCTTTTGCCAAAGCCATAAAAGCAGCTGTAAAACGAGATTCAGAAAAAATGATTTTACCAAGTACTAAAGGGATGCTATAAAGTTAATGGTTTTTGGTTGATAGTTTTTGGCTGTCAACCAACAACTAACAATCAATAACAAAACATGAAAATTGTCATTATTAATTACGGCGCAGGGAATATTCAATCCATAAAGTTTGCGATTCAAAGATTGGGTTATGAAGCCACCTTATCAGATAATGCCGAGGAAATAAAAACTGCTGATAAAGTTATTTTTCCTGGTGTTGGAGAGGCTAGTAGTGCTATGGAAAAACTCAGAGTAACAGGTTTAGATGCGCTGATACCAACTTTAAAGCAACCTGTTTTAGGGATTTGTTTGGGTATGCAATTGATGTGTAAACATTGTGAGGAAGGAGACACAAATGGTTTAAATATTTTTGATGTGGATGTTGTGAAATTTGACGCTAGCAAAAAAGTGCCACAAATTGGATGGAATCAGATTGAAAATTTGACATCAGATTTATTTAAAAATGTCAATAACAAAGAGTTTATGTATTTGGTGCATAGTTTTTATGTGCCATTAAATGATGAAGCCATTGCAACTACTGAATATGGCATTAAATATGCCTCAGCATTGCAAAAAGATAATTTTTATGGCGTACAATTCCACCCTGAAAAGAGTAGTAAAGCAGGTGAACAGATATTAAAAAACTTTTTAGAATTATAAAATGAGAATAATACCAGCCATTGATATCATTAACGGAAAGTGTGTGCGTCTTTCAAAAGGAGATTACAGCACGCAAAAGATATATAATGAAAACCCGTTAGAAGTTGCTAAAATGTTCGAAGCTCACGGCGTAAATTTTTTACATTTGGTAGATTTAGATGGTGCAAAAGCCAGTCATATTGTGAACCACAAAGTATTGGAAAGCATTGCTTCAAATACAAATTTAAGTATAGATTTTGGTGGTGGATTAAAATCTGATGACGATTTGCGCATTGCATTTGAATCGGGTGCCAACCAAATTACAGGCGGAAGTATCGCTGTTAAAAATCCTTCAACTTTTAAAAGTTGGTTAAAAAATTATGGTGCTGATAAAATTATTTTAGGCGCCGATGCTAATAATGAAAAAGTAGCCGTTGGAGGTTGGCTTGAAGAATCGGATGAAGACCTCATCCCTTTTATTAAAAACTATGTAAAAGAAGGTATTAGTTATGTTATTTCTACAGATATTTCTAAAGATGGCATGTTACAAGGACCAAGCTTTGATTTATATAAAAAGATTTTAAATGAAGCACCTAAGATAAAATTAATAGCTTCTGGAGGTATTTCATGTTTTGAGGAATTGCCAAAATTAGCCGCAATGGGTTGCGAAGGTACTATTATTGGCAAAGCCATTTATGAACATAAAATTAGTATGAAGCAAATTGAAAATTATATATTGTAACAAGGGTTATAGGTTTAAATTGTATCACAAAGAATAATGTGATAAGAAAATTATAAAATGAATTATGAAAATCAAATTTATTGAAAAAGAAAACTTGAGTATTATTTTGCCTTTTCTAGGATTATTGAATGAAAATACTGATAAAGAAATACTAGAATTGAGATTAGAGGAGATGAAAAATAATTCATATTACTGTGTCGGTGTTTTTGACAATGAAAAGTTAATTGGAATTTGTGGTTTTTGGTTGCTGGTTAAATATTATGTTGGCAAACATATAGAGCCTGATAATGTTGTTATTTTACCCGAATATCGCAATCAAAATATTGGCAATAAAATGATGGAATTTGTCTATGAATATGCCAAAAATAATGGTTGTATTGCATCGGAACTGAATTGTTATGTAGCTAATAATTCGGGGATAAAATTTTGGTTAAATCAAGGCTATAAAATTCTTGGTTTTCATTTTCAGAAAAAACTATAGTATTGAGTTATCAAAGAACTATTTTGTGCTCAGTATTTAAATAAAAAACAATTATTATAAACAGAAATGTTAACAAAAAGAATTATTCCCTGTCTCGATATTAAAAACGGAAGAACCGTTAAGGGTATCAATTTTATTGATTTACGAGATGCTGGTGACCCTGTAGAATTGGCTGAAATTTATGCCAATAGTGGTGCTGATGAATTGGTATTTTTAGATATTACGGCAACGGAACAACGCAGAAAGACATTAGCCGAGTTGGTGATGCGTGTGGCTTCAACAATAAATATTCCTTTTACAGTTGGTGGTGGTATTTCGTCTGTTGAGGATGTAGAGATATTGCTGAATTCTGGTGCCGACAAGGTATCTATTAATTCATCTGCAGTTAAAAATCCGCAGTTAATTAATGATTTGGCTGCAAAATTTGGAAGTCAATGTATCGTAGTTGCCATTGATGCCAAACAAATTGATGCTGAGTGGATTGTTCATTTAGTAGGGGGTAAAGTGCCAACAGATATTAAATTATTTGATTGGGCTAAAGAAGTTGAAGAAAGAGGTGCGGGTGAAATTTTATTCACATCTATGGATCACGATGGTACTAAAAACGGATTTGCAAACAAAGCCTTGGCCTATTTAAGTGAGTTGGTAAATATTCCAATTATTGCTTCTGGTGGCGCAGGAAATATGCAACACTTTACGGATACTTTTATAGATGGTAAAGCTGATGCTGCCTTGGCTGCCAGTGTATTTCATTTTAAAGAAATAGACATCATAGATTTAAAAAAAGAATTAAGAAATAACAATATACCTGTAAGATTATGAAAATAGATTTTAACAAAAACCAAAACGGATTGGTACCTACAATCATTCAAGATGCAACGACTAGAAAAGTATTGATGTTGGGTTATATGAATGAAGAAGCCTACACAAAAACAGTTAGCTTAAATAAAGTTACTTTTTTTAGCAGAACTAAAAATCGCTTATGGACAAAAGGTGAAGAAAGTGGCAATTTTTTAATTGTGGCTTCTATAAAAAACGATTGCGACAATGACACCCTTTTAATTGAAGCCAATCCCGTTGGGCCTACCTGTCATACAGGTTCTGATACTTGTTGGAATGAAACCAATGAAGCACAAAGCTTTTTACCCACTTTAGAAGCTGTTATTACAGATCGCAGAACAAACCCAACGGATAAATCTTACACGGCTTCATTATTCAAAAAGGGCATGAATAAAATTGCTCAAAAAGTAGGCGAAGAGGCAGTAGAAGTGGTAATTGAAGCTAAAGATAATGACGATAATCTGTTTTTAAATGAATCGGCTGATTTGTTATTTCACTATCTCATTTTATTGCAAGCCAAAGGTTTTACTTTAAAAGATGTGGAAGCTATTTTAAAAGAGAGACATCAAAAAAGTTAATACAGCATTAATTAACGATTAGTTTTTTAATAAATACCCTATTATTTTCGGTGTTTTTGATTTTCAAGATGTATAATCCTTTGCTTAAATCTGATATGTTGATTTGTTTTTTTGAGGAACTTTTTCTCAAAACACCCCTCATATCATAGATTTCAGTTTTAGATAAATAATTTGTTTCAATGCTTATAGAGTTAGATGCAGGATTTGGGTACATAAAAGTATTTCCATTTTCAAATTCGTCTATTTCTAATGGATTACTTGTTTCAAGTTGATAAAGCCCAGAGCTTCCCGTTGTACTTTCTTCGGCAGATAAGTAATACTGATTTATGTTTATTGCAGCAATACTTTCTATTTGGAAAGATTTGCCAGATGGTGTTTGTAACACATCACGAGTTATTGTGCCACCAGAAAAATTAGTTGCGCTAAAATCTTTAATTTCAATAATAAAAGGTGAGGCAAAAGTATATCCTGTCAAAAGAATAGCATTTGATGCAGAATTATAATCGCCTCCTGTTACGAGCCCTTGAGAATCAAAACTGTCAATTTTAGAAATTTGATAAGTACCAGGTGTTTTAGATAAAGAATAAATTTTGGTTTTACTATCTCCCCAATTCTTAGTAAAAATATATAGTTTATCGCCAAAAGAGATTAAGGTTTCCGCATCAAAATTTGTAAAAACAGTACTGCTTGTAAAACTTGTTTGATCTGCATAATTATAATTGATAACTTCAGCTGTAACAGTATTACTAGTTGTCGTTAAATAATCTGAAAGGGAAACTTTATATACTTTTAGATCTGTTCTTGTGCCACTATTATTTCCGATATCTCCTATGTAAATATAATTACTATCAAAACATATATCTTCCCAATCTACATTTGTAGCATTACTAATAGTAACTTTTCGACTAGTATTACCTGTATTTATATCTATTTCATATAATGCAGCTTCTCCTCCAGAATCATTATGAGTTATTAATCTTTGATTGGTGTAGATTAAACCGGATGTCTCTTTTATTGTAGTATCAAGACCAGTTAATAAACTTAATTGTTGACCCTGGCCCATAATTGGGATTAAGAGCGTCAAAACAAACAAGTAAATCAATTTCATAGGTTGAGAAAATTGAAATGGAATAAGCAAATATAAAGATTATTTAAATATACAACAATTAATAACTCAACTTCTGCCTCTCTTTTTAAGATAATAATGCCACAAGAAATAAGTGGCGAGAGAGCGTAGTGGTTGCCAATTTTCTGCTAGTAAAAGTATTTCTTCTTTAGTCTTAGCAGATGTTAGCTCTTTAATAGTGTTTACAATGGCAATATCGCCAATGGGGAAAATGTCTTTGGCTTGTAAACAAAAAAGCAAATAAATATCGGCTGTCCAATTGCCAATACCTTTGATATTTGTGAGTTGATTTCTGACTTCAGTTTCAGTAAGATTTGGAAAATTATCTATATCTAAATCTCCCTTTAATAGGGCATCCGATAAGGTTCTTAAATATTTGGCTTTTTGCCAACTTATTTGACACGTCCGCATTTCAATATCAGTTAGTTTTAATATTTCTGCAGGCGTGAATGTTGGTAAAAAATTATTGAGTTTGTTAAAATGAGCTTCTGCTGATGCTAAACTTACCTGTTGTTCTAATATTATTTTTGATAATGAAGTGAATCCTTGTGGTCTTGTCCAATTTGGAGGCGTACCATATTCATCATAAATAGATTTAAAAACAGGGTCTAATTTTAAAAGCCTATTTATATCTTCTTGATTTACAATATGGGCGGTTGATTTTTCTATTATGATTAAGAATTAAAACAATGTAATCTGCCCGTCTTCATCTGTTGGGCTTTGCGAGACTTCATCAGATTCTGAGGCTATTTCTATAGAGATGGGTTCTACATCTTCGTCAGAATTAATATCTTCGCTTTCTACCTCATAATCTTCAAGAACAGGTGGTTCATATTCTAAAGGTTCTAGAATATCAATGTATTTAATCTTTTCTTTTGTCAATTGATTGCCCAATGCTTTTATCCCTTTTATGGCAATAAATTCTTCAAAATTTAAAGGTTCATCTTCTAAACTTTTCTTTGAATACACTACAGACGCCATTGGTCTATAATCTGTAGAAACAATTTCTAATTTAGATTTGGGATGCTCACTAATAAATAATTCATCTTTATTAGGATTATCAACCATAAAACGTTTTACATAATAACGGTCTTTATCGCCATCGTAATAAACAGCAGAGATTGGTTTGTTTGGAACCCATTTTTCTAAAACAATCATATCCTCATCAAAGTGGGCTGTGAGTTTTGGCTCAATGGTTTTTATAATTCCCTTTTGATTGATGATGAGCAGTCTGTCGGCTGCAGTAAATTCTCCTAATAAATCGCCTCTACCATCAACATTTAGTCGTTGTACGGTATCATCAAACCAAATTTTACGTGGTTTTAAAGTAGAGACACCTTCGTTTTTAAGTTCAATTTTTCTAATGGTATGTTTGGTAACGGTATTGCCTCTTACACCACGTCCTTTAATGGCTAAATCGGCAAAATCTAAATCCCATTTCAGTTTTTTGATTGAACCTACGGCGCGTAAATTAACCGTTACAGATTCGGCTTCTCCGTTGGCATTTGCAGAGAAATAAAGCATTTTAGAATTTTCGTCATCATTAGCTAGATTGTAAGATTTATCACGCGTTACGCCTGTAACAGGAAAACGTTTTATATAAGTTGGGCCGCTTTTACCAGAACGATACAACATGTTGTAAATAGTGCGTTTGTCATTCTTTTTAAAGATGGCCACATGAATGATGTCTTTGCCGATAAAAGTTTTAGCAGACACTTTGGTAATCATCATATTTCCGTTGTTTAGAAACACAATAATTTCATCAATATCAGAGCAATCGGTTACATAGTCATCTTTTTTAAGTGCTGTGCCAATAAAACCTTCTTCTCTGTTTACATACAATTTGGTATTGCGCATCACAACTTTTGTGGCTATAATATCATCAAAAGCACGAATTTCTGTTTTGCGTTCTTTGCCTTTGCCATATTTTGTTTTTAAATTTTTGAAGTAGCTAATGGCAAAATCTACCAAATTGTCTAAATAGTTGTTTACTTCGGCAATTTTATCTTCAAGAGATTCGATAAACTGTTTGGCTTTATCTAAATCGAATTTTGATATTTTTTTAATGCGGATTTCAGTCAGTTTAACGATATCATCTTCGTGGATGGCACGTTTAAGGTGGCCGATGTGTGGTTTTAAACCTGCGTCTATGGCTTTTATAACACCATCCCAAGTCGATTCTTCTTCAATATCTCTATAGATACGGTTTTCTATAAATATCCGCTCAAGCGATGCAAAATGCCATTGTTCTTCTAATTCATTTCTTTGAATTTCTAATTCTTGTTTTAAAAGCCCAAGTGTTTGATTTGTTGATATGGATAAAATTTCTGAGACACCTATAAAAATAGGTTTGTTATCTTGAATGATACAAGACAATGGCGAGATTGAAATTTCGCAATTTGTAAAGGCATAAAGTGCATCAATTGTTTTGTCTGGCGATACATCGTTTGGAAGATGAATGAGTATTTCAACATCGGCAGCTGTATTATCTTCTATGTGTTTTATTTTAATTTTGCCTTTGTCGTTGGCTTTGATAATGCTGTCAATTAATGACGTGGTAGTTGTACCAAAAGGAATTTCGGAAATAATGAGCGATTTCTTATCGGATACAGAAATTTTTGCTCTTACCAATATTTTACCTCCGCGAAGGCCATCGTTATAGTTAGAAAAATCGGCTATACCACCCGTTTGGAAATCGGGGAGAATTGTAAAGGATTTTCCTTTTAATATTTTGATGGAGGCATCGATTAATTCTATAAAATTATGAGGGACAACTTTTGTAGATAGACCCACCGCAATACCTTCGGCACCTTGTGCCAAAAGAAGTGGGAATTTTACAGGTAAATTTATAGGCTCCTTACGGCGGCCATCATAAGAGGCTTGCCATAGTGTTGTTTTTGGATTGAAAATGACTTCTAAGGCAAATTTAGATAATCGGGCTTCTATATATCTTGACGCAGCAGCGCGATCGCCAGTAAGGATATTCCCCCAGTTTCCTTGCATGTCAATCAACAATTCTTTTTGTCCAACTTGTACAAGTGCATCGGCAATACTGGCATCCCCATGAGGGTGATATTGCATGGTATGACCAACAATATTTGCGACCTTATTATAACGCCCATCGTCTAAATCTTTCATAGACTGCATAATGCGACGTTGCACGGGTTTTAGTCCATCGTTTATGGCAGGAACAGCGCGTTCTAGAATTACATAAGACGCATAATCAAGAAACCATTCTTTAAACATACCCGTAACTTTGGTAATGGTTTCGTGATTGGTATTTGAACCGTCTTGATTTATATTGGGATTTTCAATAGTCATTTATGTCTTTAGGGTATTTTCGGAAATTATTTTTTTAAGTGATTCTTTCAAGTTATGTCTTCTTTTACGACTTACATTGGTAATGTTAAATGATTTTTTTACGATGCCTTTTTCTTTAGAATTGATGTATAGACTTAATGTTTTATACAGCCCATAATTTTTAATTTTAAATCGATTTAATTTACTTTTAGGAAATTCTACAGCCATCATACTTTCTGGAAATATGCCATGTTTTACAATACTTGCATTTTTTATAATAAGTATTTGTCCTGTACTGTCATATTCAAAATATTCACGTCCATTTAAAGTATGTACTATTAATAAAAAAGACAATACTAAAAAGTTATATTTAAAAATCTGATAAGATACATTTAGTAGTGGCACATCTAAAATTATAAGAAATATTGCCACCAATAGTATCAGTGTCACTAAATAAATATACTTGTGATTTTGTATTCTTTTCTTATTGTTAAATTTCATCCAATTTTTTTCAAACACTGTTATAGTCCCCACTATTGGTATTTAAAGACAATGGGAAATTTTATGTTTCTATCATATTCAATTCTACTTTTAAATTATTTACTATAAATTTTTGTCTGTCTGGTGTATTTTTACCCATATAAAATTCGAGTAATTGTTCAATACTTACTTCTTTATCTAACATTACAGGTTCTAAACGGATATCGTTTCCTATAAAATATTTAAATTCATCTGGCGATATTTCTCCCAGACCTTTAAAACGGGTTATTTCTGGTTTGCCTGTCAGTTTTTCTATGGCATTTTGTTTTTCTGTTTCAGAATAGCAATAGATGGTTTCTTTTTTATTACGGACTCTAAAAAGAGGCGTTTCTAAAATATATAAATGGCCTTCTTTTATAAGTTCAGGGAAAAATTGTAAGAAAAAAGTAATGAGTAATAAACGGATATGCATTCCATCTACATCGGCATCTGTGGCAATTATTATGTTGTTATAACGCAGATTTTCAATACCATCTTCAATATTTAAAGCCGCTTGTAAAAGGTTGAATTCCTCATTTTCGTACACAATTTTTTTAGAGAGTCCGTACGCATTTAAAGGCTTTCCTTTTAAGCTAAAAACAGCTTGTGTATTTACGTTTCTTGATTTTGTGATAGACCCACTAGCCGAATCGCCTTCTGTAATAAACAGCGAACTGTCTAAACGAAGGTCCTTTTTCATATCGGTCATATGAACCCGACAATCGCGTAATTTTTTGTTGTGTAAACTCGATTTTTTAGCGCGGTCTTTTGCCAATTTTCTAATGCCAGATAATTCTTTGCGTTCCTTTTCTGCTTGTACAATTTTATTGAGAATTTTATCGGCAGTAGCAGGGTTTTTATGAAGGTAATTATCGAATTTAGTTTTAAGAAAATCGTTTATATAAGTACGCACTGTTGGAAAATCGCCCCCCATTTCTGTAGACCCCAACTTTGTTTTGGTTTGAGACTCAAAAACAGGTTCAAGCACTTTTATACTCACAGCTGCAACTATAGATTTACGGATATCGGAGGCGTCATAATTTTTACCAAAATAATTTCTAACCGTAGTTACAATGGCTTCTCTAAAAGCTATTTGATGCGTGCCGCCTTGTGTGGTATTCTGGCCGTTTACAAAAGAGTGGTACTCTTCGCTGTATTGCGCTTTACTATGCGTTAAAGCTACTTCAATATCTTCGCCTAATAAGTGAACAATGGGATAAAGTCTGTCCTTCTCGGATATTTTTTCATCGAGTAAATCTCTTAATCCAAATTCAGACTGGTATTTTTCGCCATTAAAAATAATGCTTAATCCCGTATTTAAATAGACATAATTTTTGAGCATTTTGATAATATACTCATGTCTGTATTTGTATTTGTTAAAGATAATTTCGTCTGGAATAAAAGTAACTTTTGTCCCTTTTCTTATAGATGATTGTTGGATGGGTTCTTGTTCTATAAGCTCACCAAGTTCAAAAGTGGCGCTCGTCGTTTTATCGTCTCTAAAAGATTGTACTTTAAAAAAAGATGACAAAGCATTCACCGCTTTTGTACCAACACCATTTAACCCAACAGATTTTTTAAAGGCCTTGGTATCGTATTTTCCACCAGTATTCATTTTGGAGACAACATCAACTACTTTTCCTAACGGAATACCACGTCCATAATCGCGTATAGTTACCACGGCTTCTTTAACCGATACTTCTATGGTTTTACCAGCGCCCATAACATATTCGTCAATAGAATTGTCTATAACTTCTTTAATGAGGATGTAAATACCGTCATCGGGCGAAGACCCATCGCCTAATTTACCGATATACATACCGGGACGCATACGAATATGCTCTTTCCAATCGAGGGATTTTATATTATCTTCGGTATAAGAAGTTTGATCTGACATAAATAAGCTGTAAATTTCTAAAGGATGCTAATTTACTCAATGATAGCATCATTTAAAAGCATAAACATAATTAATTATTAACAGTTTTATGCTATTTATGAGTTAAAAAAGAAAATTAAATTTAGAGGTCTAAAAATTGACTCTAAATACAAAATTACTGATTCTTTCTAGCGAAACTTTATCGGCAGAATTAATAAGATTTGAAGTGTTACTTATATAAAAATCGCGGCTTAAAATATTTTCTTTATTTAAAACATTAAGATAAGATAAGCCAATGTTTGCTTTTATGTTTTTTGTTTTTGAAAGGCTAAAATTATAGGTTGTAGAAAAATCTAGCCTGTTATAACTTGGTAAATTATAATTATTTATGCCGTCTGTCTGAAGAGAATTTCCGCCATGATTATTTGAAACAATAGCAATAGCTTTTGAATAGGGTTTGCCCGAATGCCAACGCCATCCTAAAGCAAAATCGAAATTTCTCCATCTATACGTATGCGACCAATAAAAATTGTGTTTGATATTTGAGTTTCCCGGAAAATAAGCATCGGCATTTAAATCTTCAAATTTATTTTGAGTATCGTCAAAGGTGTAGCTTAACCATGTGGCATAGTTTTTAAATTCTTTTTTTACATAAAAATCGAATCCTTTGACCTTACTTTTTCCAGGATGCGCATCGTTGTCAAAAACATCAGAAAAGCCAAAGTTTAAAGTTACAAGACCATTAATATTTTTTATATAAGCATCAACATCTATATGCCATTTGTTTTTAATATAAGAAAAACCAAGAGAGTATTGAGTGGCTGTTATTACAGGGAATTTAGTATTATCGGCAAGCGACCATAATTTATTTTCAAGAGATAATCCGCTTTGAATGGTTTCATCAATCTGACTTAAAGTTTGCGTTTTATATTCGCCAGTAATATTTAAAATGAGATTGGGAGTTAAGTATTTGCCAATATTTAAACGTGGCTCCGCATATATTTTTTGAAGATTCTGATAATAATTGATTCTTAATCCAGCATTGAAATTAATCTTGTTTTTATCTGAATATTCAAAAGAAGTGTATAACGCATGCGTATTTAGAGTTTGATCGTTACCATCTTCGTTTGTAATATCATCATCGGTTGTTAAAAAAAAGTAGGAGACATCTTTATTAGAAAATTGATAACCACTTTTTAAAACAAAATAGTCATTTATTTTATAGTCTGTATTTAGAGAAATACCAAAATCTTTGACCGTGTTTTTTTTAGCAAAAGATAAATTTTCTACGTCGTTTTCTGATTTAAATTTATTGTATAATAAATAATAATTAGAGTAGTAAGCATTAAGCTGATGTTTAAATTTAGGACTCCAGTTTTTAAACCAATTTACAGCATAACCACGATTATAGGTTTCTAATAAATCATTAAATAAAATGGCATTCTCATCGTCACCAGATTCAGAATCGTCAATTTCTTTGATGCCAAAATCTAATTTATTTTTAATAAGTAAACTACTAAAAGTAAGTGTATTATTATCACCAATCTTAATAATGCCTTTAATATTGTAATCAAGAAAGAAAAAGTTGTTATTGGTGCTAAGTAAAGAATTAGGTTGTGTGCTTTTAAATACAATATCTGAAGTTTCTTTATAAGTATTGCTCTGATAAATATCTGTAAACGATCTTCTGCCAGAAACCAAAATGCTGAACTTGTTTTTAATAACAGGCACTTTAATATAGGCATCGGTAGAGATGAGGTTAATGCCACCACCACCTTCTAATTTTGTTTGAATAGCATCACTCGTTTTAATGTCTAAAACACTCGAAATACTTCCGCCAAATTTGGCATCGGTCCCTTTATTTATAAAATTAATTTCTTTGGTTATATACGGATTGAATGGCGAAATAGCACCAAATAAATGACCGCTGTGGTAAATTTTAATACCGTCCCATAAAATGAGATTCTGATCTGGTGTGCCACCCCTAACATGAAGACCTGTAGCAGTTTCGCTTGGACTATTAACACCAGGTAATAATTGAATACTCTGAAATAAATCTGGTTCGGTAAGACCAGCTAAAATGCCTAGTTTTTTTGGCGAAATAATAAAAGAGCCAGAACTTGTTTTGTCAATGCCATTTGTTAAATAATTTTTAATGACAATGGTTTGTATTTTTTCGCTTTTTTCGTTCAGAATTACATCGGCACAATTGTTTTTAAACAAAGTTTTTGCTTGAATGATTTTGGATGTAAATCCCAAATATTGGAATTTAATGAGTGATCCAGCTTTAAGATTTTCAATTTTAAAGTAACCATCTTCATCTGATACAAGACCTTTATTATTATAGATAATTGTCGCGCCAGATAAAGGTATTTCGTTATCAGATTTAAGTGTGCCACAAATATTGATTAAATCTGCGTCGTTTATCTGCCTTACGGCGATGTATTGACTAGACAGTACCTCAAAAAATAATGATGTTTGTTCTTTGAGTAGGTGAAGAATTTCTGGTAATGTTTTGTCTTTTACAGAAAGGCTTATAAAACGATTAGAAACATCTTTGGTTTGAAATGAAAAATGAACATTATAAGCCTTCTCCAAATAAGTAATAACTTCTGTAAGGTCTTTATTTTTAAAGTTTACAGAAGTTATTGTTTTTTGCTGTGGATAGGCGAAAAATGTGAATAGAAAAAAAACACAAACTATTTTTACCCGCATTATTATTTTTTAGATACGATAACTTTTTTGTTTTTAATTATAAAATTAAAGTTCAAAGGTACAAAAATAGACTTTAGAGCCAAATCAATATTGTGATTGTCAAAACTGGCATTTAATAAGATGTTTTTATCAATGTTTGTGGCATCTACATCAATTTTAAATTGGTTTTCTAAATCGTTAATTATAATAAATAAAGGTGTGTTTTTATAAGTGTTTAGACCATTTATCCACGAAGGTTTAGCAAGTTCAATAGCCCAGTTAGATTCAGTATTTTTTGCAAATTGATAGGTTTGTCCTTGGGTCAGAATGGTACGTTTACCATTTATGGTTACTTCAATTTTTCCTTCAAAACAGGCAACTTTTAAATAGTTTTTACCTGTTTTAACATTAAAGTGAGTGCCTAAAACTTTTACAACGCCCATACTTGTTTTAACTAAAAATGTATTGCCATGCGCAACTTCAAAATAAGCTTCGCCAATTAAGTTAATATTCCTACTTTCAGACCAAGATCTTTTATTATAACTTAAAGTCGATTTGGCATTTAGTTTTATATAAGTGCCGTCTTCTAAGTTAAAAGCAGATTGTTCTCCGTAATTTGTACTTAGTGTTGTATCTGAAAAAACAAATAGGTAAGCAGCCAATAGAAGCGCTACAGTAGCCGCTGCGCTATAAGCCCAATTTGGGATAAAGCTGATGACTTTAGCTTTTGGTTTGGATATTTTAGATTTAATTCTTTTTAACATGGCCTCTGAATCAAATTTTGGAGATTCAAATTTTTCTAAATCGAATTTTATCTTGTTATATATATCAAATTCAGTTTCGCCAATCAAAGATTTTAATGCTTCGTCGGATATTTCAGCATTCAACCATTTTGCTAAAAAGTTATCATTCATACTATTATATTTCATTTGTTGCCAATTTAATATTTGGTTACAGCTATTAAACAAGCTAATATCTTAATACCCTACTATATATTGCCAATTTTTTCTCTAATATATTTTAAGGCGAGGTGCATGCGTTTTTCAATAGCTTTTACAGAAAGGCCTAATAAGTCTGCAATTTCTTTATATGTTTTCTTTTCTATTCTATTTAAAAGAAATACTTCGCGTTGGCCATCTGGCAAGTCAGACAAAGTGGTTTGAAGCTTATCCATATATTCTTTTTCTAGCATTACAAATTCGGGCGTCTCTACGTTTGTGTCATTTTGCGGAATTTGTTGGTATCTTAAAACAACCTTTTCGTGATTTTTTTCATTTAAAAACATGTTGGTAGCAACAGTAAATAAAAAGGACTTGGCTTTTTCTAAAACAACATCGGCACATTTTTGCCACAGTTTAATAAATGATTCTTGTACAATATCTTCGGCAGATTCTAAATTACCGAATTTATAGTACAAGTAATTACGTAAATCTTTGGCATGTTTATTATAGAGACTTTCATAAACTGCAGGTTTGCATACATTATCTAACATCAACTTAAATTGTATAATTACTAAAAATTCAAATTTAAAAAAAAATAGGATAAACACTTATGTTTATTAATCTAATTTACATCATTTGTTTTCGATATTAAATAATTTTTTTATGAATAGGTAGGGTAATTATTTAGATGCTTGTTTTATAATCGAAGCGGGTAATAAAACAATTAACAAATCAACACAATTATAAATTATGAAAAATTTAAGCAAACACACAGTATTTGTAGCCCTTGTAACGGTAATGATAGCATTGGCATTTTCATCATGTAGTAAAGGGAGCTCAATTGTAGATCCAACTGAAACACATCAAGAAAACGGTACAAATTAATACAACAATATTGGTTAAGTATTTTTGAGTTATGTTAGTTAAAAGGAAAGTAGAAATACTTTCCTTTTTGTATTAATTATGAATTAAAATTTTTAATAAAATGGTAGGGTGAAATAAGATTGGTTTGTTTTATAATTGAAGAGTCAATAAAGAAATAAATAGAAAATATATTTTTGAGTTAGTTAGTTTGATTAGATAAAGAGGAGCATGAGGGTTCCTCTTTTTTTGTTTTTAATTTATCTGTAAACTAATATTTTAAAAATATTTTAATTAAGAGTAGGGTAAATTTATCAGTCCTTGTTTTATAGATGTAGTTCAAAAATTAAAACAAATTTTTAAAAAATAGTATCATGAAAAAATTATCAACTTTAGCTTTATTCTTAATAGGTTTTAGTGCAGTTGCTCAAATAACCAGTGTGACTAATTTAAACGAAGCCAAATCTATAGCTACTTTAGAAAATAAAACCATTATGATAGTCTTTTCTGGATCCGATTGGTGTGTGCCTTGCATGCGTTTAGAAAAGGAAATATTGAGCCAACCTGAATTTGAAAATTTTGAGGCCAAAAAAATTGTGCTTTTAAAAGCTGATTTTCCTACACGTAGCAAAAACAAAAAATTGATAAGCCAAGCGCAACAGGATTATAACGCTAAGTTATTCGAAAAATACAATCCAAAGGGCATTTTCCCACTAGTGGTTCTGTTAAATAGCGACGCCAAAGTAATCGCCGAAACAGGCTATAAAAATATGAGTTCGGGCGCATATGCATCTTATATAAATGATTTGGTAGCCTCTAAAGACACCCAAGTTTATTAAAAACTATCATTAACAGAAGAATATAACAAACTAAAAAATGAAAATTAAATTAACCATAACTGTTTTGATTCTATGTTTTGTTCAGCAATTGACAGCGCAAACACAAGAATATAAAAGAGACCTAAAACTTATGGGGAGTGGTTTTGAAATAATTGTTATAGCCGATAATAATAAAGATGGCGAACAATATATTGATGTGGCTATAGCCGAAATAAAAAGAATCGAAAATATTATTTCGTCTTGGTCTTCAACATCCGAAACTTCTGATGTAAACAGAAATGCAGGCATGAAACCTGTAAAAGTAAGTGACGAATTGTTCAATTTAATTGATAGAGCTATCAATATATCTAAGCTCACCGATGGTGCTTTTGACATAAGTTATGCCTCGATGGATAAAATTTGGAAGTTTGATGGCAGTATGTCAGAAATGCCATCCGCGGAAGCGATTAAAAAATCGGTAGTAAAAGTGGGCTATCAAAACATCATCCTCAACAAAGAAAAAAGCACTGTCTTTTTAAAATTAAAAGGAATGAAAATTGGGTTTGGGGCTATTGGCAAAGGTTATGCGGCAGATAAAGCCAAAGCATTATTACAAAATATGGGCGTAAAAGCGGGCGTGATTAACGCTTCTGGCGATATGAATACCTGGGGCGTGCAAGCAGATGAAAAACCTTGGAAAGTCGGAATTACCAATCCAGTTAACAAAGAAAAAGTGTTTTCGTGGTTTAACTTAACAGATGATGCCGTTGTAACTTCTGGCAACTATGAAAAATATGTAAAATTTAATGGTGTAACCTATACACATATTATTGATCCAAGAACGGGCTATCCAGCGCACGGCATTTATAGTGCCACGGTATTTAGCAAGAGTGCCGAATTAAGTGATGCTTTAGCCACATCAATTTTTGTAATGGGCGTAGAAACAGGCTTAGATTTTATAAATCAATTAAACGGTGTTGAATGTGTCATTGTAGATGAAAATTTAAGACTTCACTTTTCAAATAAATTAAAAACTAAAGAATACTAAATATGAACAAAATGAGAAAAATAATGATCATAATGCTATTTGCAGGTTTAATTACAAGTAGTTGTAGTTCTGTAAAAGCTTACGAACGCGCCAAACTTAACGATAAAGAAATGGCATTATCGCCAAAATTATCGGCACGGTATGAATTACAATTTCATACATATAGAGAAGCAGCATCTGGTGCAAATGGAGGTAAAACTGGTGGCGGTTGCGGCTGTAATTAGTAATAAACAATTAAAGAAAATAATGAAAAGATTATTAATAGTTCTTTTAGTGGTATTTACTGCCATTATAAATGCACAAGAAAAAAAGGACAGTATTGCTGTAAATAGAACAGCTTATAAAAAGAAAGTTTTAGATAATGTAGAGGTTAACTTTTTATACAGTAATTACCTACAAAACGGGAGTCATGCTGCTGTAACTGGTGGTGTTGGCGATGAAAAATTGACCGATAATACACCTGCTATTTTAATTAATATTCCACTAAATGCAGATGCTATTTTAAGTGTTGATTTTGGGGTAGATTTTACCACATCGGCTTCTACAGATCAAATCAATCCTTTTGCAGTAGCTGTAACAGGTGGTGGAGAAGGCGATGATCGAGATAAATCTGGAACAACAAGCAGTAAATCTTCTGCACTTCTTAAAACAAGTGCTTCTACTGGTGGTGGAGATGATGGGCCTCCTGCTCATGCTAGAAAACATGGCAGTCTAACTTATACACATACTTCTGATAATAGAACTTTCTCTTGGGGTGTAGATGGCGCTTTTTCATCAGAACAAGGCTATAATTCTGTTGGCGCTGGCATACAATTTAGAAAATCTTTTAATAATGATAATTCCGAAATCAATTTCAATTCATCAGCCTATTTCGATAAATTAGATTTAATTTATCCTGGTGAATTTAGGACTTCAGAAGGTTTGAGTCCTTCGGTTGGGTTTAAATTATTGGATTTAAATCACAGAAATTCATTTTCTGCGGCTTTATCATTTTCGCAAATGTTGAACAAGCGCATGCAAATTTCTTTTAGTGCCGATATTATTTACCAAGAAGGATTGCTTTCTACAAACTACCAGCGTGTGTATTTTAAAGACAAACCAATAGAAACTGTAAATAATATTGAATTAGCACATGATGTTGAGCGTTTGCCAAGCACACGTAGCAAACATCCTTTTGGAATGCGTTTTAACTATGCCGTATCTGATGTTATTATTTTAAGAACATTTTACCGCTATTATTCAGATGATTGGGGTGTTTCTGCCAACACATACGACATTCAAGTTCCTTTAAAGTTGTCGAAATCGTTTACGGTTTACCCGATGTACAGACACCATTCGCAACAACAATCTACCTATTTTGCACCAAAAAGTTCACACAAATCAACAGAAACATTTTACACATCAGATTACGATTTATCAACTTTTAGTAGCTCACAATATGGTGTGGGCTTTACAATTGCACCTCCTTTAGGAATTTTTAAACTAGACACCTCAAATGCAGGCAATCCATTTAGATTTAAAAGTTTTGATATCAGGTACAATTACTATTCTAGATCTGACGGTCTTAAGGCTAATATTCTTTCTCTAAACGCACAGTTTAGTTTTTAGCATACCCCAACCGTCAGAGTTTAGGTTTTTTGGTTAGTTAAAGGCAAGGATTTTTCCTTGCCTTTTTTTGTGATTAAGAGCAATTAAATTAGATTTACATAATTATAAAATAATTTAAAGATGTCTGTTAAACAACAAATACCAAATGGCTTAACTTTATTAAATTTATTAAGTGGTCTTGTGGCAGTGCTTTTTGCCGCCATTGGTGAGCTAGAAATGGCTGCCTATTTTGTCTTTCTGGGTATTTTCTTTGATTATTTTGACGGATTTGCAGCCCGACTTCTAAATGTGCAAGGTGAATTAGGAAAACAGTTAGACTCTTTAGCCGATGTTGTGACCTCTGGTGTTGTACCTGGTATTGTTATGTTTCAACTTTTAAGACAGAGTCTAGAATTACAAGATGTTATTTGGTTTACTTCTTTAGAAAAAATGACATGGTTGCCTTTTATAGGATTAATTATTACACTGGCATCAGCATACAGATTAGCAAATTTTAATATTGACACGCGTCAAACAGATTCTTTTATAGGATTGCCCACACCTGCATTAACCCTTTTTGTTTTGTCTTTGCCCTTAATTTTGGTGTATCAACCAAATCAATTTATCATATCGCTTATTGAAAATCAATATGTTTTGATTGCTATTACTTTAATAGGTAGTTATTTAATGAATGCTAATATTGCCATGTTTGCGTTAAAGTTTAAATCGTTTAAACTAAAAGAGAACTATGTTAAATATATATTTTTAGCTATTTCGTTACTTTTGTTGGGATTACTTCAATTTATCGCTATTCCAATAATTCTAATCATATATATAGTAATATCTATATTAGATAGTCTATTAACTAAAAAGCTTGTTTAGATAAGTTTGTCATATTTTCTTAATCTTGAATTTTAGTACGTAAAAATAGGTAGAACTAAAATTACCTTGTTTTACTATGATGCAGAATTTCAGTTGGTTATATATTTACAACATATTAAAACCAATTGATATGAAACCCTTTACAACCAACACAGTTTACTTATCCCTAATAGGTCTATGCTGTTTAATAAATTTAAATTCCTGTACCACAGAGCCTATAGAAGTTATTGAAGCAGTTTCTACTAGTAAATTAGAGGTTTCTAATGATCCAGACAAAGATGGATTAATCACAGAAATCGAAATCATTTTAGGTACAGACCCTAATAATGCAGATACAGATAATGATGGATTATTAGATGGCATTGAAGATTTTAACAGAAATGGTATTGTTGATGTAACAGAATCAAATCCTTTGTTAGAAGACACAGATAGTGATGGTATACTAGATGCTACCGAAGATTTAAACCATAATGGAAAAATGGATGCAGGCGAAATGTATCCGCTAAGTAAAGATACGGACGGCGATTTAATTGAAGACGGTGTAGAAGACAAAAATAAAAATGGAAAACATGATGCTGGTGAAACAAACGGTACAGATAGTGATTCAGATGATGACGGTTTGTCAGATGGTGAAGAAGATAGTAATCAAGACGGAAACCAAGATCCAGGAGAATCAGATCCAAATGATTCAGATACTGACGATGATGCCGATGGTGATGGTGTAAATGATGATGATCAAGGTGATGATGATGACGATGATGACTAAATAAAAGTTAATAAATACTCTAAAAAATCATTTAAACCTTTTTTTTCTAAGTTCAAAATTAGAACCCAAATAAACACGTCGTACCATTTCATCAGCGGCAAGCTCTTCTGGCGTGCCTTCTTTTAAGATACCACCTTCGAACATAAGGTATGTTTTATCTGTAATAGCAAGGGTTTCTTGCACGTTATGATCGGTTATAAGTATGCCAATATTTTTACCTTTTAAATGCGCTACAATACTCTGAATGTCTTCTACGGCAATAGGATCAACACCAGCAAAAGGTTCATCCAATAAAATAAATTTTGGGTCAGATGCCAAAGCTCGGGCAATTTCTGTGCGGCGGCGCTCGCCACCCGATAATAAATCGCCTCTATTTTTACGCACATGAATTAAGCCGAACTCTTCTAATAAAGATTCTAATTTATTTTTTTGCTCGGCTTTGCTTAAATCAGTAAATTCAAGAATACTCATTATATTATCTTCAACAGAAAGTTTTCTAAAAACCGAAGCTTCTTGTGCAAGATAGCCTATGCCTTTTTTTGCCCTTCTGTAAACTGGTAATTTGGTAATATTTTCATTATCAATGTATATTTTCCCTGAAAAAGGTTTGATAAGGCCAACAATCATATAAAATGATGTGGTTTTCCCAGCGCCATTAGGACCAAGTAAACCTACAATTTCACCTTGGTTTACATGAAAACTTACATCTTTTACTACGGTACGCCGCCCGTATTTTTTTACAATATTTTCAGCTCGAAGGATCATATAGGCAAATAACGTAATTTTGAATTAACTTTACATCTCATCGAACTCTTTTTCACGTTTTTTAACGACTCTTCTTGAAATCATTATTCCAATTTCATACAAAAAAACTAAGGGAAAACAAACCATAACCTGGCTGAATATATCCGGAGGTGTAATAATGGCCGACATAAGCAGCATTACAACATAAGCATGTTTCCTGTATGTTTTCATGAACTGGGGAGTAAGTATCCCAACTTTGCTAAGGAAATATGAAAAAACTGGAATAAGGAATACAACACCTGATGCAAAAGATATTGATGTTAATGTACTAATATAAGACCTGGTGTTAATTGTGCTTATTACCTCATCGCTGATACTATAAGTTCCTAAAAAATGGATAGATAATGGAACAATCAGGTAATATCCAAAAAGCACACCCAGCATAAATAGAATTGAAGTGTAAAAAACAGCACCGTTTGCATGTTTTTTTTCTTTATTGTAAAGAGCCGGCCTTATGAATTTCCAGAATTCATTAAAAACAAATGGCGAAGCTATTATTAATCCTGCAATAATTGAAACCATTATGTGCATCATAAATTGATCAGCCATTTTTATGGCAATAAGGTTTAAGCCATTCTGATTTATTTTTATTGACTCTGAATTAAGTAGGTCCCCTAATTTAAAAAACATTCTGTTTGTCCAGAAATCGGCATTTTTTGGCTTAAGAATAACAGTATCAAAAATAAACTCCTTCATTATAAATGCAACTACTGCAAATATTACTATTGCCAAAGCCGACCTGATTATATGCCACCGAAGTTCCTCAAGGTGTTCCAAAAAAGACATTTCTGATTGAGTACCCTTTTTATTTCCTCCTTTTTTTGTAGAGGTAGACTCTTTATTAGATGTATCGTTCATTAAATAATGAATTGCAAAATTTTTGTAAAAAACTTCACAAATATAAATACTTCTTCACATTAAACATTTGCGGGAACAATTTTTGTTGTATTTTTAATTTTACAAATCGTTTGTCATTTCACTTACTTTTAATAAATTAGAATTGAATTTTGAAGATTAGAAAGAAATAACTTTTTATGTATAAAGACAATACATTAGGTGAGGACCTGCAGAAATATTTTGGTTTCGACAGGTTTAAAGGGAGGCAGGAAGAGGCAATTAAGAGTGTTCTCAAAGGGGATAATACCTTTGTATTGATGCCAACAGGGGGAGGAAAGTCGTTAATTTATCAGTTGCCGGCAATTTTGATGAAAGGTACTGCTATAATAATTTCGCCTTTAATTGCATTAATGAAAAACCAGGTTGATTCAATCAGAGGATTTCAAACTGAAGATAATATAGCACATTTTTTAAATTCATCACTTTCAAAATCTGCAATCCAGGAAGTAAAGGATGATGTACTGGCAGAAAAGACAAAACTTTTGTATGTTGCGCCTGAGTCGTTAACAAAAGAGGACAACATTGAATTCCTAAAAAAAATAAATGTGTCTTTTTATGCTATCGATGAAGCTCATTGTATTTCGGAATGGGGACATGATTTCAGACCAGAATACAGGCGTATCAGGCCAATAATTAATGAAATTGGGCCTTCGCCGGTAATTGCTCTTACTGCTACGGCTACTGCAAAAGTGCAACATGATATTCAAAAAAACCTGGGAATACTTGATGCTAATGTTTTCATGGAATCCTTTAACCGGGCTAATCTTTATTATGAAGTGCGCCCAAAGGTTAAAACGGAAGCTCAAATTATAAGGTTCATCAGCCAGAACCAAGGTAAATCAGGGATTATTTATTGCCTTAGTCGAAAAAAGGTGGAAGAATTGACTGAAGTTTTACAGGTTAATGGAATCAAAGCACTTGCTTACCATGCTGGCATGGACGCTGCAACACGGTCATCTAATCAGGATTCTTTCATAATGGAAGGTGTTGATATTATTGTGGCAACAATAGCTTTCGGAATGGGAATTGACAAACCTGATGTAAGATTTGTAATTCATTATGACATTCCTAAAAGCCTTGAAGGATATTATCAAGAAACAGGTCGGTCGGGTCGAGACGGTGGTGAAGGTAAATGTATCACTTTTTATAGCTATAAAGACATTCAAAAGCTTGAAAAATTTATGCATGGAAAGCCTGTTGCTGAACAAGAAATTGGAAAACAACTTTTGCTTGATACAGTTTCATATGCCGAATCTGCAATTTGCCGAAGAATAATTCTGTTACATTATTTTGGTGAAAAGTATAGGGAAGATAATTGCGGTAATTGTGATAATTGCCTTAACCCAAAAGAACAAATTGAAGCCACCAAAGAACTTATTACAGGATTAAATGCAATTAAGGAAGTTAAAGGCAAATATAAGGGGGAGCATGTTTCTGATATTCTTGTTGGTAAAAAAACTGCGGCCGTAAAATCATTTAAACATTACGAACTCGAATCATTTGGAGTTGGGGCAGATCATGAAGAACGATTTTGGAGTGCTGTTTTCAGGCAGGCAATGATTGCGGGTTATATTAATAAGGAGATAGAAAATTATGGACTGCTGAAGATTACAAAAAAAGGCGACGAATTTTTGAAAAGTCCAGAAGTTTTTATGCTTGTTAAGAATCATGAATACGAAAACGACGATTCGGATGTTATTATTAGCGGTGCTCCTGCTGGAGCTACAGGTGGCGATCCTGAGTTATTTGCCATGCTAAAAGACCTGAGAAAAAGAAAAGCACAAAAAATAAATCTTCCACCTTTTGTAATTTTTCAGGATCCATCACTTGCCGATATGTCACTTCAATACCCTATAAACCTTGAAGAGTTGCAAAAAATACAAGGTGTTGGGCTGGGGAAAGCCAAAAGGTATGGGAAAGATTTTGTTGAACTTATAAAAACATATGTCGAGGAAAATGAAATTGAACGGCCTCAGGATATGGTGGTTCGTTCAGTTGCGAATAAATCAAAATTGAAAGTTTTTATTATTCAGGGTATCGACCGAAAAATTGCTTTTGAAGATATTGCTGAATCACAGGCTATCGAAGTCAAAGATGTTTTAACTGAAGTTGAAGCAATTGTTAATTCAGGTACTCGATTAAATATTGACTATTACATTAACAATGTATTGGATGAAGAACATCAGGATGAGATATTTGACTATTTCAGGGAAGCAAAAAATGATTCTCTTGCAGAAGCATTAGATGAACTCGGAGAGGACGAATATTCAGAAGATGATATCAGGTTAATGCGAATTAAATTTATGTCAGATCTGGGAAATTAAACCCCTGAATAAGTAATGACTTTTCTCCAAAACAACCGAGGTAAATAAAATTAATTATTTTTGCGCAAAATTTTATATTATGACAATAGCTGTGAAAAAAGAATTAGATTATAAAATTGCCGATATTAATCTTGCCGAATATGGCAGGAAAGAAATAGAGATAGCCGAAAAAGAGATGCCTGGGCTGATGGCTATCAGACGAAAATTTGGTAAATCAAAACCTTTAAGTGGAGCACGTATTATGGGGAGCCTCCATATGACTATTCAAACTGCCGTTTTGATTGAAACATTGAAAGAATTAGGCGCTGAAATTCGATGGGCAAGCTGTAATATTTTTTCCACACAGGATCATGCAGCGGCAGCAATTGCAAAAGCAGGCATCCCCGTATTTGCATGGAAAGGTGAAACTCTGAAAGAATACTGGTGGTGTACCGATAAAGCTCTGGATTTTGGAAATGGACTTGGCCCAAACTTAATTGTCGATGATGGCGGTGATGCAACAATGATGATTCATCAGGGATATGCTGCTGAAAAAAACCCTTCAATTCTTGATAATCCGGCTGGTGGTGAAGATGAAAAAGAACTTAATCTAGCATTAAAGGAAATTCTGGCTTATGATTCAAACAGGTGGAGTCAGGTTGTGAAAGAAATGAAGGGAGTTTCAGAAGAAACAACAACTGGTGTTCATAGGTTATATCATATGAAGGAAGCTGGTGAACTACTGTTCCCGGCAATTAATGTTAATGATTCAGTTACTAAATCGAAGTTTGATAATCTTTATGGTTGCCGTGAATCACTTGCCGATGGTATAAAGCGTGCAACCGATGTAATGATTGCAGGGAAAGTTGTGGTTGTAGCTGGTTATGGCGATGTTGGGAAAGGGTGTGCAAAATCGATGCATAGTTATGGAGCACGGGTAATTGTAACCGAAATTGACCCGATTTGTGCTTTGCAGGCTGCTATGGAAGGATTTGAAGTTAAAACGATGGAAGATGCACTTGACGAGGGTAATATTTTTGTTACAACTACGGGTAACAAAGATGTTCTAACAGCACAACATATGGCGCAAATGAAAGACCAGGCAATCGTTTGTAATATTGGTCATTTCGATAACGAAATTCAGGTTGCTCAACTAGAAAAGTGGGAAGGCATAAAAAAACTCAATATTAAACCACAGGTCGATAAGTATAGCTACCCCGACGGACACAGTATTTTCCTGTTAGCTGAAGGAAGGCTTGTTAACCTGGGTTGTGCAACCGGGCACCCATCATTTGTGATGAGTAATTCATTTACAAACCAATCACTTGCTCAAATCGACCTTTGGCAAAATGATTATCAAATAGGTGTTTATAGGTTATCTAAAAAACTGGATGAAGAAGTTGCAAGGCTACATCTTGAACAACTTGGAGTTAAATTAACACAACTTTCTGATGATCAAGCTGAATATCTTGGTATCCCAAAAGAAGGGCCATACAAGCCTGAACATTACCGCTATTAAGTAAATTTACTTAGGATTGGATATCGTGAAACATCCGTTTGTTTTGCAAATGGAATTGTTGTTGATATTCGGTGGGTGTAAATTTTGTTAATCGACGGAAGGTGCGGTTAAAGTTTGAAAGGTTGTTAAAACCACACTCAAAGCATATTTGTGAAACCGTTAGATTGCCTTCAATAAGAAGCTTACAGGCATAACCTATCCTCATATCATTAAGGTATTCCGATAAAGATTTGCCGGATTTTTCTTTAAAAAACCTACAGAAAGCAGATGGGTGGTAACCTGCAATATCAGAAACCATATCCAGAGTTATTTTTTCACGATAATGAAAATTTAGGAAATTTATCACCTTATCTAACCTGTCATTCGAAAATCCATTCATTTCGAGTGGAAAAGCTTCGCTTCCCAGTACCTTATAAGATTCACTTTTTGCCAGTTCGTTCAATATTTGAAGCATTAAAACGATTCTTTCAAAACCACTTACCTCTAACATACGGTGGATCATTTTATCTAAATCGTTAACATAAGGATTCAGGAACTGAATTCCCCTGGTTGATAAATTAAGTAGTTTTTTTATGTGATAAAATTCAGTATAATTATTTAATGCATTGATAAAAAAATCAGAATGAAACTGAATTACAATAGCCCTGACTTTTAATTCCGGATTTTCCTGATGAAAAGCTTCATCGCTTTTCCAAAAGTGCGGAAGGTTACTTCCGGCAAGTATCAGATCTCCTGCTTCAAAAGATTCAATGCTGTCCCCAACATATCGGGTTCCATAACTTTCAAGTACATAACACAATTCATACTCGCTATGTGAATGCCATGGGTACGTAAAATGAGGAATATTCCGCCATTTTACCTTTATAGTAGACCTACCCGGAAAATCGATATGTTCATGCATTATTTTCATAGCAATATTGTTTTGAATTTAACAAGTAGTGTTAATTCTTTAATTTTGATAATCTGATATTAAAACTAACTTGTTTTGAGTTGCTTTCAAAGCAAAAATAGCAAAATTGCTAATTAAGTACAAATAGTAGTTAATATATTACTGTCGTTGCTTTATGTATTTGTTTAAATTTGTTTATAAACCTGACTAAATTATGACGAACGAACAATGGACTTTGTTAACCACTGCTGTTAATGGCATTATTCCTGAGAAACCTATTACTGGATTTATTATAGATAGCCCATGGCTTCCAGGTTGGGCAGGTGTATCAAATTTAAATTTTTATTCTTCAGAAGAAACATGGTTTCAGGTTAATAAAAAAGCCATCGAAACTTTTCCTGATATAGTATTTCTTCCTGGGTTTTGGTCCGAATTTGGAATGTGTACTGAACCTTCTGCTTTTGGAGCCAAACTGGTTTGGAACGATTACAATTTACCTCATGCCGATAAAATTATTAATGATATCTCAGAAATAGATAAAATAAGTGATCCTAACCCTAAAACTGATGGATTACTCCCCTTTATTATCCAACGATTGGTGAACTATCAAAAACCGATTCAGGAAATAGGGCACGAAATAAAATTTGCAATTGCTCGCGGTCCCTTAAATATTGCATCTTTCCTCATGGGCACAACTGAACTTATGATGGGTTTTATGATGGATCCGGAAGCAAGCCATAAATTACTTGAGAAAATTACACAATTTAGTATAAACTGGATTCAGGTTCAAAAAGAAACTTTCCCTTCCATTGAAGGCATTCTTGTTCTTGATGATATTGTAGGATTTATTGGTGATGATGAATGTAAAGAATTTGCTGTACCTTATATTAAAAGAATTTTTAATGCATTTGATTCAAATCTAAATTTTTTCCATAACGATGCCCAGGGACTTATAAGTACTCCTTATTTAAAAGAAATGGGAGTAAACCTGTTCAATTTTAGCTTTGAACATTCAATGAAACAAATACGTGGATTAGCAGGACCTGAAGTTGCTTTGATCGGGAATTTACCGCCTCGAGATGTTCTTGCATCCGGAACTTCTGAGCAGGTTCGTGAAGAAACACGGAAAATGGTTCAGGAATTTGGTGATAAAAATAGAGTAATCTGGTCTTGTGGAGGAGGAATGCCCCCTGATGTAACTACTGAAAATATAAACGCATTTAAAGAAACTATTGACGAATTTGTACCCTTAATCTGATAATATATATTATGAAAACAATTTCTTTTATTATTGGTTTTTTGATTCTGACATTCATGTCAACATCACAGGAAATTGCAAAATTTACAATTTCTTCAGGTAATGTTGAAAGGATAAATACCACGGTTTGTGTGCCGCTTCAAAGTGTTAATTACAATACCGATAATGGAAACATTGTTTTATATGAGATAACAAAGAATAGTGAAATAGAAATCCCATGTCAAATAGAACCTGGTCATTCTGCAAATCTCTGGTTCATATTATCAGGAATTTCTCAAAAATCAGAAAACAGAGATTTTGTTATAAGAATTCAGGAAAAACAAAAATCAATTTCAGGGATTACATTAAAAAAGGATGAGAAAGATTTAAGTATAACGTATAATGAAAAACCAATATTAAATTACCGTTTTGGAATTACATATCCTCCTGCCGGGATTGATCCCTTATTCAAACGTTCGGGATTTATTCATCCACTTTGGTCGCCCGGAGGAGAAGTTCTTTCAAGAATTCAGGCACCCGATCATTACCACCATTATGGAATTTGGGGTCCCTGGACTGTTACACATATTGGTGAGCGGGAAGTAGATTTTTGGAATTTATTGAAAGGTCAGGGTACCGTTAAATTTAATAGTTTCCTTTCAGAATATGAAGGAAGTGTTTACACCGGATTCCAGGCAATTCAAAATCACATCGATTTTGGTGCAAGCGGAGAAGATCAGATTGCAATAAAGGAACTATTGGATGTCCGAGCCTGGAATATAAGTTCTGAAGGTAAAATTTGGATGGTAGATTATACAACAAATATTAATAGCCCATTGGAAAAAGGCATTATGCTTGATGCGTATCGTTATGGAGGAGGAATTGGTTTTAGGGCTACCGAAAAATGGCATAAAGATAATTGCACTGTATTAACCTCTGAAGGAAAAGAAAGAGTTGATGCAGACGGAACTTTTGCACGTTGGTGTATTGTAGAAGGAGAATCGGATACCGAAGAAGGTAGGTCAGGAATTTTATTTCTGAGCCATCCTTCAAACAGAATGCACCCCGAACCAATGAGAGTATGGCCTCTTGATGGTAACAGTGGAAGAGGTGATATGTATTTTGAATTTGTTCCAATCAGGCATGAAGACTGGAAACTTGAGACAAAAAAGAACTACACCCTAAAATACAGGATGATTGTTTTTGATGGGGAATTGGATGTGAAGACTGCTGAAATGTACTGGGCAGGTTTTGCATCATTACCTGTTGTTCAATTTAAATAAAAAGTAAAGATGAGAATATTAATTACCGGGCTAATATTTTTTACTTTTTTTGCTACACAAACCAATGCCCAATCAAAGGTTACAGCAGAAAGAGTTGATGATAAAATTGAATTTCGTATTAATGGAAATCTTTTTACTTCTTATATTCTATCAGATTATGAAAAGTATCCTTTCTTTTTTCCGGTAAATGGGCCATCAAATGCCAGTGTTACTTCTTTTCGGAATGCAAACTATCCGCATCATAGTTCATTGTTTTTCGGATGCGACAAAGTTAACGGGGGGAACTTTTGGCAGGAAGGCCTGGAACGAGGGCAAATTATTTCATTACGAGCCGATATTATAGAAACCGGGGGTGATAAAGCAGTTATAGAGAACGAGTGTATATGGAAACGCCCCGGAGCAGATTCACCTATAAAAGATAAGAGGAAAATTACGGTTACTGCTCCATCAGATGATAAATTTCAAATTGATTTTGAAATAGAAATGGAAATGTTAATGGATGTTACTATTGAAAAAACAAACCATTCACTTTTTAGTGGGAGAATGGATCCTGATTTGGCAGTAATAAATAATGGCACTTTAATAAATGCTGAAGGTGAATCTGGTGAAGAAGAAACTTTTGGGAAACGATCGGCATGGATGGATTATTATGGTAAAAGGATGGGTAAAATTGAAGGTATGGCAATTTTTCAACACCCTTCAAATGAATGGTTTCCGGCACCCTGGTTTACCCGCGATTATGGATTTTTTTCACCAACTCCAATGTATTGGCCTGAAAATGAAGAAAATACCTTACTTAAAAAAGGAGAAACAATTAGGTTAAGATATCGCGTAATTATTCACGAAGGAGACCATTTGGAAGCAAAAATTGCAGAAGAATTTGAAAAATTTAAACTAGACTAAATTCTGATCATATGAAACGTAGAAAATTCTTACAAAACACCGCGGCTGTTACAGCAGGAGCTATTGTAGTCCCAACAATTGTCCCATCAACTGTTTTCGGAAAAAATGCCCCAAGCAATAAAATATTTGTTGGGCAGATTGGTTGTGGCAGGATAGCCCGTGGCCATGATTTGCCAGGAACAATTCAACATGATGTTGCAAGAGTGGTAGCTGTTGCCGATCTCGATAGTAAACGTGTTGCGGAAGGTAAACAACTCATTGAAAACATGTATGCCAGAAAAACCGGACAGGAAAACTACCTTGATGTAAAAACCTACGATGATTACAAGGAGATGTTATTGGATGATGGCATTGATGCGGTAATTATCAGTACTCCTGACCATTGGCATTCGCAACCTGCTATTGAAGCGGCATTGGCAGGGAAAGATATTTATCTGCAAAAACCCACATCTCTAACGATTACTGAAGGACGGTTATTAAGTGATATTGTACATCGTCAGGGAGTAATTCTTCAGGTTGGAACTCAACAACGATCATCTACTCAATTCAGAGTTGCAGCCGAACTTGTCAGAAATGGGCGTATTGGAAAACTACATACGGTAAAAGTTGGATTACCGGGTGATCCGGGTGGTCCGTTATTTGAAAAAATGCCCGTTCCTGAAAACTTAAACTTTGATATGTGGTTAGGTTCAACTCCTGAAGTACCATATACCGAAAGAGGAGTTCATCCAAATGAGGGCTATGGCAGGCCTGGTTGGCTTCGTCTTGAAAATTATGGTGCCGGTATGATTACAGGTTGGGGACAACACCATTACGATTCAGCAGCATGGGGAATGGATACCGAATTTACCGGGCCAATTTCTGTCGAATCTGTTGCACAATTCCCTAAATCAGGATCATGGAATGTTCATGGTGATTTTATGGTAAAGCATGAATATGAAAATGGAATTACTGCATTTACAAGCGGTGGTTTTCCAAATGGAATCCGCTACGAAGGTACCGAAGGTTGGATATTTGTAACCCGTGGAGCATACCGTGCTACAGCCAGCGATCCGATACCTGAAGGTGCCACAAAAGCACTTGATGCAAGCGATCCAAAAATATTGGAATCGAAAATTGGGGAGAATGAAATTCACCTGTACGAAAGCAAAGAACAACATGGAAACTGGCTCGATTGCATTCAGTCCCAAAAAGCTCCTATTTCTCCGGTAGAAATTGGGCACAGGGCATGCTCAGTTTGCTTGGTTAGCCATATTGCTATGAAAATACCCGGAATCCTTAATTGGGATCCCAAAGCTGAAAAATTTATTAATAACGACCTGGCTAATTCAATGTTAAGCAGGCCACAACGATACCCTTATGGGACAAATTATATAAATATATAATCGCTCTTAATGGATACTCGCTTATTCTTCTGTATATCAATGAAACAGGCGAATATTAACTGTTTACTATTTATTCTATAGTGATTTTTAGTTGGATTTGGTTATAAGCGCTGCCTAAAATTGACAGCGCTTATTTACTAATATATGCACTGAATCAATTAGTTATTTGAATTCCATCTAGTTGAATTTCCTGCTTTTCAATAAATTATTTTGATATAACTGTCAGGTTTTGTAGTTCTAACCGACTATCTTTTATAATTAAATATTTCATTATGAAAGCAATTTTGAATGATAAAGTAATAGCCGAAAGCAATCAAACAATTAATATTGAAGGAAATCAATATTTTCCGGCAGAAGCAGTAAACAAAGAATATCTGTCCGATAGTCAAACCAATACTGTTTGTCATTGGAAGGGTACGGCCTCTTACTATAGTTTGGAAGTTGATGGCAAAATCAATCAAGATGCTGCCTGGTATTATCCTAATCCATCTAACATGGCAAAAAACATAAAAGGTTATATTGCATTTTGGCGAGGAGTTAAAGTAATAAACTAAATGCATGAGTGATTATTCATCGAATTGGAAAACTATTACTCAGAGATTTGATTAAAATATTGGAAATGCAATTGGTCAACAACATCTGGCTGCTTAGTTTGTAGCAATTGTTGGGCGATACCTTGTACCACCAATGACAGATTCGGGAAATATCAGTATGGAATATGAACCTGAAACCCAAACAATCCTGGGACAATATCTAAATAATAGATTGCGGATTGGTTTGCAATTAACAAACCTTGAAATCAAATTCCTGGATCAAAACCAAAAACCAATAAAAACTATTGAATTAAATGGAAAAACTTTTGAACAGGGTTATGGTGAACTCAGGTTTGTTTTAGCTTCTATGGGAATTGATACCTTAAAATTAAAAACAGAACAACCTTATACTCTTCCTTCTGATTCATTAGTTTCAGGAAAATTTTCAGTTCAAAATAGAAAACAATTACAAATAGCGGCTGATTTAAGACATAATGCTGATATTATTATATCTGAATATAGTTCTTATATAAAAGATTTAGAACCTGTTCGGATTTGGCCACACCATTTTGATAGTGGCACCTATTTTTCTTCTGCCCGAAATAAATTGGGAGAAGTGTCAGGAACCATAGGATTAGGATGGGCAATTCCTGATACAATGGTCGATGAACCATATTTCTATCTTAGTTTTTGGTCAAAAGAAAAAATAAATGATTTTAATCCTGATCCTTTACCTTTTGGGAAATGGATGCTTCCCAACTGGAATGGAGCAGTGTTAAAACACAATCAAATAGTTAATGAAAAAAATCCCGAGCAACAATTTCAAATGGTTAAACATTTTTTTAATTCAGGTTTAAAAGTTCTTACACATTTTTTCAAACAAATTAAATATGAACCATTCAATTAAACTTTTACAATTCTCAACACTTGAAAATCGTAAACCAACTCATGCACGTGTAAATAACCTCGACCTGGTTGTAATTAGGTACGATAATGAAGTTTCTGTTTTGTACGGAAGATGTTTACATAGAGGTGCTTTAATGTCGGATGGGCATATCGAAGGTGATAATTTAATTTGTGGATTGCATGGTTGGGATTATCGATACGATACAGGAGTTTCTGAGTATAATAATAAAGAAGTGCTTTATAAATTTTCCTCAATTGTTAATGAAGATTTTGTTTGGATTGATAAAGAAGAGGTTAATGAATATATAGAAAAATTTCCTCAACCATTTAATCATGACGATTACCTTGGAAGCTTTCAGGACACCCATCCCGAAAACACAGAGCCTTATACTGGTTATATAAAACATCTGTCAAAACATGGTTTAAAAAAAGTTGGACATCATGGATTTACGGAGGCAATGGGTGTCGATCGGAATACCTTGCCAAAATGGGAGGATATTCAATTTTTACCTGCACAGCTTTTTAAACGCCCTTTGAATGATAATGTAGCGGTTTCAACACAAGTAGTGATTGGACCGAAAGCTGAAAAACCACTAATTCTTAAAATTCCAATTTTTGTTTCTGACATGAGTTTTGGAGCTTTATCGAAAGAAGCAAAAATTGCACTTGCTATTGGGGCTGAATTGGCTGGGACGGGCATTGCCAGCGGAGAGGGAGGAATGCTTCCTGAAGAACAAGAAAACAATTCAAGGTATTTTTATGAGCTTGCTTCCGGGAAATTTGGATTTTCATGGGATAAAGTTAAAAAAGCTCAGGCTTTCCATTTTAAGGGAGGACAAGGAGCAAAGACCGGAACAGGAGGACACCTTCCGGGAAATAAAGTAACAAAGGAAATTGCTGAAGTACGAGGTTTGAAAGAAGGGCAAAGTGCTATTTCGCCGGCATCTTTTCCCGATTTAATTACAGCTTCTGATTTTGCTGCATTTGGAAATGAAGTTCGAGAAAAAACAGGTGGTATTCCAATAGGTTTTAAAATTGCTGCCAGCCATATCGAAAAAGATATTGATTTTGTCATTGAAGCAGGAGCCGATTACATCATACTTGACGGAAGAGGCGGTGGCACAAGTGCTGCCCCAACTATTCTACGCAATAATATTAATGTGCCAACAATTGCAGCATTAGCACGGGCTCGCAAACATCTTGATAAATTAAACGCAAATGATGTATCCTTAATAATAACCGGAGGTTTACGCATTGCTGACGATTTTGTTAAAGCGCTAATGTTAGGCGCCGATGCAATCGCAATTTCCAATTCAGCATTACAGGCTATTGGTTGTCTGGGTATGAGAGCCTGCCAAACAAATAATTGCCCAGTTGGTGTAGCTACGCAAAAGGAAAATCTAAGGCAAAGGCTTATCATTGAAAACTCAGCCAATCAACTCAGCAACTTTCTGAAAGCCTCAAATGAACTCATAAAAGTTGTCTCCCGGGCTTGTGGATATAATAACTTATCTCATTTTAATTCAAATGATCTAACAACTTTTAACCGCGATATTCATTTCTTAACGGGAATAAATTATGGTGGAATTAGTTAATAATTTTTATTAGATTTTAGTTTTCTGTAGAAATGTTAATTTCTACAATTTTTACTTATGAAATCGCAGGGAAAAGTACTGAAGGCTAAGATAAAATTGTAAATTTGTTTTCGTTGGCAGATTATATTATAAATCAAATTATACATGAAAAACTTATCAATTCTTTTTCTGGTAATAACTGTTATTTTAACTTCTTGTAATGGCGGTAATCAGAAATCAAACAAATCAAAAGAAAATCAAAGTATGTTTACAGGAGCAAAAGGCGAAGTAAAAATAATGACGCTTGACCCAGGGCATTTTCATGCTGCATTGGTCCAAAAAGAGG
>JABMNH010000023.1 GCA_013205245.1 Flavobacteriales bacterium
ATGGACTGGATGGAGCAAGAGCAAGAACGTGGTATTACCATTACTTCTGCTGCTACACACTGTATATGGCCATATAGAGATCAAGAATACCGTGTAAACATTATAGATACGCCTGGTCACGTAGATTTTACTGTAGAAGTTGAACGTTCTTTACGTGTGTTAGATGGCGTAGTTGCCTTATTTAGCGCTGTAGATGGTGTTGAGCCACAATCAGAAACTGTATGGCGTCAAGCGGATAAATATAAAGTACCTCGTTTAGGTTTTGTAAATAAAATGGACCGTCAAGGCGCCGATTTCTTTAACGTGTGTACGCAAGTTAGAGAAATGTTAGGTGGTAACCCTGTGCCATTACAAGTGCCTATTGGAGATGAAATAGATTTTAGAGGTGTTGTTGATTTAATTTCAAAGAAAGCAATTATTTGGAATGAAGATGATATGGGAATGACCTATGAAGAAATAGAAATTCCTGCAGAATTAGTTGACGACGTTGAAAAATACAGATTGCAATTGGTTGAAGCTGTAGCCGAATACGATGATACTTTAATGGAGAAATTCTTTGAAGATGAAGATTCAATTACAGAAGACGAAATAATTGCCGCTTTACGTGCTGCCACAATTGATATGAGTATCATACCAATGATGTGTGGTTCGGCTTTTAAAAACAAAGGCGTTCAAACTATGTTAGATGCTGTGATGCGTTATTTACCATCACCATTAGATATTGAAGCTATTGTAGGTTTAAATCCTGATACAGAAAAAGAAGAATTAAGACAGCCTAGTGTTAAAGATCCTTTTGCTGCATTGGCATTTAAAATTGCTACCGATCCTTTTGTTGGTCGTTTGGCATTTTTCCGTGTTTATTCAGGTTTTTTAGATGCAGGATCTTATGTGTTAAATACCCGTTCTGGTAAAAAAGAACGTATTTCACGTATTTATCAAATGCACGCTAACAAACAAGAGCCATTAAAAAGCATTGAAGCTGGAGATATAGGTGCTGCTGTAGGTTTTAAAGATATCAAAACAGGAGACACTTTGTGTGATGAAAAGCATCCTATTGCTTTAGAATCAATGACATTTCCTGCGCCAGTTATCGGTATCGCCGTAGAGCCTAAAACTAAAGTTGATGTAGATAAGCTAGGAATGGCTTTAGCTAAATTAGCCGAAGAAGATCCAACTTTTGTAGTAAAAACAGATCATGCATCTGGGCAAACTATTATCTCTGGAATGGGCGAATTGCACTTAGAAATAATTGTAGATCGTTTAAAAAGAGAATTTAAAGTAGAAGTTAACGAAGGGCAACCCCAAGTTGAATATAAAGAAGCATTAACCAAAGTAACAAGTCACAGAGAAGTTTACAAAAAGCAATCTGGTGGACGTGGTAAATTTGGGGATATCATTTTTGAAATTGGCCCAGCAGATGCAGAAGAAGCTTTGAAAGGTGGTCTTCAATTTGTTGATGAGGTTAAAGGAGGTCGCATTCCAAGAGAATTTATTCCTTCTGTTCAAAAAGGATTTGCACAAGCTATGGCAAATGGTCCTTTAGCTGGTTATACTATGGACAGCATGAAAGTAACTTTAAAAGATGGTTCTTTCCATCCTGTAGATTCTGATGCTTTGTCATTCGAATTGGCTGCTAAATTAGGTTATAGATCTGTTGCTAAAGCTGCAGGTGCTGTTGTTCTTGAACCAATCATGAAGCTTGAAGCTGTTACGCCAGAAGAAAATATGGGTGATATTGTTGGCGATTTAAACCGCCGTCGTGGTCAAGTTACAAGTATGGATGATCGTGCTGGCGCAAAAGTTATTAAAGCAACGGTGCCATTATCAGAAATGTTCGGTTATGTTACAACCTTAAGAACTTTATCTTCTGGTCGTGCAACATCTACAATGGAGTTTTCGCATTATCAAGAAACACCATCAAATATTTCTGAAGAAGTAATTAAAAAAGCAAAAGGAGAGTAGTCTAAATTATATAAGATGAGTCAAAAAATTAGAATAAAACTAAAATCGTACGATTACAACTTAGTAGATAAATCTGCCGAAAAAATCGTAAAAACAGTAAAGGCTTCAGGAGCTATCATTAATGGCCCAATTCCTTTACCAACACACAAAAAGATTTTTACAGTATTGCGTTCTCCACACGTAAACAAAAAATCTAGAGAACAATTTCAATTAAGTTCATACAAACGTCTTTTAGACATTTACAGTTCGTCTTCAAAGACAATTGATGCACTTATGAAATTAGAATTGCCAAGTGGCGTAGAAGTAGAAATTAAAGTGTGATAGTCGCACTATAATCATAATAATTAATAATTAATTTATGTCTGGGTTAATAGGTAAAAAGATCGGAATGACCAGTATTTACGACGAGAATGGTAAAAACATACCATGTACCGTTGTTCAAGTAGGTCCTTGCGTGGTTACCCAAGTCAGAACCAAAGCGGTTGACGGGTATGAAGCGTTGCAACTTGGTTTCGATGACAAAACAGAAAAGCATACTACTAAAGCGCTCAAAGGGCACTTTAAAAAAGCTGGATCTGAAGCTAAAAAGCGTGTTGTTGAATTCCAAGGATTTAAAGAAGAGTATAAATTAGGAGACCAAATTGATGTGACTTTCTTTGAAGAAGGAGAGTTTGTTGATGTTTCAGGTATTTCTAAAGGTAAGGGATTCCAAGGTGTTGTAAGACGTCACGGTTTTGCCGGAGTTGGTCAAGCCACTCACGGTCAGCACAACAGATTACGTGCCCCTGGTTCTATTGGAGCCGCATCTTATCCTGCAAGAGTATTCAAAGGAATGCGCATGGCAGGACGTATGGGTGGTGATAAAGTAAAAGTTCAAAACTTAAGAGTTTTAAAAGTGATTGCAGAAAAAAACCTTTTAGTAGTAAAAGGTGCTATTCCTGGTCATAAAAACTCTTACATAACCATTGAGAAATAATGAAGGTAGCAGTTTTAGACATTAAAGGAAAAGACACTGGTAGAAAAGTTGAACTATCTGATGCTATTTTTAGTATAGAACCTAATAATCATGCATTGTATTTAGATATTAAACAATACTTGGCTAATCAAAGACAAGGAACGCATAAATCTAAAGAACGTGCAGAGATTTCTGGAAGTACTAGAAAGATAAAGAAACAAAAAGGAACAGGTACTGCCAGAGCAGGTAGTATTAAATCTCCTGTATTTAGAGGTGGTGGACGCGTTTTTGGCCCAAGACCTAGAAGTTATAGCTTTAAACTTAATAAAGAATTAAAACGTTTGGCACGCAAATCGGCTTTATCTATCAAGGTAAAAGAAGATAATTTAATAGTGTTAGAAGATTTTAATTTTGATACACCAAAAACTAAAAACTTTATTGAAGTTTTAGGCGCCTTAGGTTTAGAAAGTAAAAAATCAATGTTTGTGTTGGGAGAGTCAAATAATAACGTATATTTGGCATCACGTAATTTGAAAAGAGCTAAAGTTGTAAGCTCTTCAAATTTAAATACTTATAGCCTTACGAACGCTAATAAATTGATTATTTCAGAGAGCGTTTTAGGAGAAATCGAATCTAATTTAAACAAATAGGGATGAGAATTATAATTAAACCTATTATATCAGAAAAAATGACAAACGATAGTGAGGTTTTTAACCGCTATGGTTTTGTTGTGAATAATAAAGCTAACAAAATACAAATCCGTACAGCTGTAGAAGCTGCTTACGGCGTTGCAGTTGCTAAAGTGAGAACGATGAACTATCCTGTAAAAAGAAGTTCAAAATTCACTAAAAAAGGCATGGTTACTTCGGTAATTGGTGCTTATAAAAAAGCAATTGTAGAGTTAGCAGAAGGAGATAGTATTGATTTTTATAACAATATTTAAAAAATGTCATTAAGAAAATTAAAACCAGTAACCCCTGGTCAGCGTTTTAGAGTTGTAAATGGTTTTGACAGCCTCACAACTGATAAGCCGGAGAAAAGTTTGTTAGCTTCGAAAAAACGATCGGGTGGTAGAAACAGTGAAGGTAAAATGACGATGCGCTACTTAGGTGGAGGGCATAAGAAAAGATACCGTATCATTGATTTCAAAAGAAACAAAAATGGAATTCCTGCAACTGTTAAGAGCATCGAGTATGATCCTAACAGAACTGCATTTATCGCTTTATTAGCTTACGCTGATGGAGAAAAAAGATATATTGTAGCACAACAAGGATTAAAAATAGATCAAACAGTTATGTCTGGTGAAGGAGCTACTCCTGATATTGGAAACACACTTACTTTATCTAAAATTCCATTAGGAACTACCATATCTTGTATAGAGTTAAAACCAGGTCAGGGTGCTGTATTAGCACGTAGTGCTGGGGCTTTTGCTCAGTTAATGGCAAGAGACGGTAGATATGCAACTATTAAATTGCCTTCGGGAGAAACCAGATTGATTTTGGCTACCTGTATGGCAACAATAGGAGTTGTATCAAACTCAGATCACCAATTGTTAGTTTCTGGTAAAGCAGGACGTTCAAGATGGTTAGGTCGTCGTCCAAGAACAAGAGCGGTTGTAATGAATCCTGTAGATCATCCAATGGGTGGTGGTGAAGGAAAATCGTCTGGTGGACATCCACGTTCTAGAAATGGTATACCTGCTAAAGGTTACAAAACCAGATCTAAAACGAAGGCTAGCAATAAACATATTATAGAACGTAGAAAAAAATAAATAAGAAAGTATGGCACGTTCATTAAAAAAAGGACCTTTTGTATTTCTAAAATTAGATAAGAAAGTACAAAAAAATATTGAATCTGGAAAGAAAACTGTTATCAAAACGTGGTCTAGAGCCTCTACGATTACACCAGATTTTGTTGGACAAACAATAGCTGTTCATAACGGAAGACAATTTGTACCTGTATATGTTACAGAAAATATGGTAGGTCATAAATTAGGAGAATTTTCACCAACAAGATCTTTTAGAGGTCATGCAGGTGCAAAAAATAAAGGTAAAAAATAAGTAGGATATGGGAGTTAGAAAAAAATTATCAGCAGAAAAGCGCAAAGAGGCTAAAAAGACTTTGTCTTTTGCCAGGCTTAAAGGTTGTCCTACGTCACCTAGAAAAATGCGTCTTGTAGCAGATCAAATTAGAGGAATTGAAGTTGAAAAAGCACTTCAAATCTTAAAATTTAGTCCTAAAGAAGCATCTATAAATTTAGAAAAATTATTATTATCGGCTTTATCCAATTGGCAAGCTAAAAACGAGGATGCTTCTTTAGAAGATGCTGGTTTAATAGTAAAAGAAATCTTTGTAGATTCAGCAACTATGGTTAAGAGATTGCGTCCAGCCCCACAAGGTCGTGCGCATAGAATAAGAAAACGTTCAAATCATATTACGTTAATCTTAGGAACAACTGAATCTAAAACAATTAATTAAGTAGTATGGGACAAAAAACTAATCCAATAGGGAATCGTTTAGGAATTATCAGAGGATGGGAATCTAACTGGTATGGTGGAAATGACTACGGCGATAAAATTGTAGAAGATTATAAAATAAGAGAATACGTGTTCGCACGTTTAGCAAAAGCAAGTGTATCTAGAGTAATTATTGAGCGAACACTTAAACTTGTAACCGTTACTATCACAACAGCCCGCCCAGGTATCATTATTGGTAAAGGTGGCCAAGAGGTAGACAAGTTAAAAGAAGAGCTTAAAAAAATAACTCAAAAAGAGGTTCAATTAAATATTTTTGAAATTAAGCGTCCAGAAGTTGATGCAAAATTAGTAGCCGCAAGCATAGCCCGTCAAATAGAAAATAGAATTTCTTACAGACGCGCAATTAAAATGGCGATAGCAGCTGCAATTAGAATGAATGCCGAAGGCATAAAAGTTCAGATTTCTGGTAGATTAAACGGTGCAGAGATGGCACGTTCAGAAAATTATAAAGAAGGTAGAATTCCTCTTTCTACTTTTAGAGCAGATATAGATTATGCACTTGAAGAATCTCACACTACTTATGGCCGTATAGGTGTTAAAGTATGGATTATGAAAGGTGAGGTATATGGTAAGAGAGAGTTGTCTCCTTTAGTAGGTTTGTCTAAAAAAGACAGCCAAGGTGGCGGTAGATCTGCAGGAAATGCAAAAAGACCAACTCGTAGAAGAAAATAAATTTTTAAAATTTAGAAGATGTTACAACCAAAAAAGGTAAAATATCGTAAGGTACAGAAAGGGAAAGGCCAATTACAAGGCATATCTAATAGAGGTCACAGACTTTCTAACGGAATGTTTGGTATTAAATCTCTTGAACAAAATTGGATTACCGCACGTCAAATAGAAGCTGCTCGTATTGCAGCAACTCGTTATATGAAAAGAGAAGGTCAGTTATGGATTAAAATTTTTCCAGACAAGCCTATCACTAAAAAACCTCTAGAAGTACGTATGGGTAAAGGTAAAGGAGCTCCAGAATATTGGGTAGCCCCAATAAAACCAGGTAGAATTATGTTCGAGATAGGTGGAGTATCCTTAGAAATTGCAAAAGAAGCTTTACGTTTAGCAGCACAAAAATTGCCTGTTAAAACAAAGTTTATTATTGCTAGAGACTTTGATAACGCTTAATTGAAAAGTAAAATGAAACAATCAGAAATAAAAGAATTGTCTGTAGAAGAACTGCAAGAAAAATTTAAAGATCTTAAAAAAAGTTATGGAGATCTTAAAATGAATCATTCAGTTTCGCCGCTTGAGAATCCAATTCAATTAAGAATGCTTAGAAAAACTGTAGCAAGAATTGCAACAGAATTAACAAAAAGAGCTATACAATAATTGTATTCAATAAAAGATGGAAAAAAGAAATCTTAGAAAAGAAAGAGTAGGAATAGTTACCAGCGACAAAATGGAGAAATCTATTGTTGTATCAGAGGTAAAGAGACAAAAACATCCTATGTATGGAAAATACGTGCTTAACACAAAAAAATATGTGGCGCACGATGAAAATAACGATTGCAACGAAGGAGATACTGTAAAGATTATGGAGACACGTCCGTTAAGTAAATCTAAACGTTGGAGATTAGTAGAAATCCTTGAAAGAGCTAAATAATTATGTTACAACAAGAATCAAGATTAAATGTAGCCGATAATACTGGAGCTAAAGAAGTTTTAGTTATTCGCGTATTAGGCGGAACCAAAAGAAGGTATGCTTCTATTGGTGATAAAATTGTAGTAGCAATAAAATCTGCCACGCCAAATGGCCAAGTTAAAAAAGGACAAGTGGCTAAAGCAGTAGTTGTTAGAACTAAGAAAGAAGTGAGACGTAAAGACGGATCTTATATTAGATTTGATGATAATGCTTGCGTACTTATAGATCCTACTTCTGGAGAGATGAGAGGAACACGTGTTTTTGGCCCTGTGGCTAGAGAATTACGTGATAAACAATTCATGAAAATTGTATCATTAGCACCAGAAGTGCTTTAAAACTTTAATATTATGACGAAGTTAAAAATAAAATCTGGAGATACTGTAAAAGTAATTGCTGGTGAACAAAAAGGTAAAGAAGGTAAGATTATAACAATCTTTCGTGAAAAGAACCGTGCCATTGTAGAAGGTGTTAATATGGTATCTAAACATACCAAACCTAGCGCTCAAAGTCCACAAGGAGGCATCGTTAAAAAAGAAGCTTCATTACATATTTCTAATCTTATGCTTGTTGTAAAAGGCGAAGCCACTAGAGTGGGATATAAAGTTGAAGGAGATAAAAAAGTTAGATTTTCTAAAAAATCTGGAGAAGTAATATAGTTATGGAATATATACCAAGACTTAAAGGAGAATATAAGAGCAGAATAATTGGCGCTCTTAAAGAAGAATACGGCTACAAAAATGTGATGCAAGTACCTAAATTACAAAAAATTGTAATTAGTAAAGGTGTTGGTGCCGCTATAGTCGATAAGAAATTAATTGAATATGCTGTCGAAGAATTGACTACCATTAGTGGTCAAAAAGCAGTACCAACTAAATCTAAAAAAGATGTAGCAGCTTTCAAATTGCGTAAAGGCGTTGAAGTTGGCGTAAAAGTAACACTAAGAGGTATAAAAATGTACGAATTTTTAGACCGTTTGGTAACTTCTGCACTACCAAGAGTTAGAGATTTTAACGGTATTAAAGCAACAGGTTTTGATGGACGTGGCAATTACAATTTAGGTGTAACCGAACAAATTATTTTTCCAGAAATCAATATCGATAAAGTGAACAAAATTAATGGTATGGATATTACTTTTGTAACCACAGCTCAAACCGATAAAGAAGCAAAATCATTACTAACCGAATTAGGTTTACCTTTTAAAAAGAACTAGACGATGGCAAAAGAATCAATGAAAGCCCGTGAGGTAAAAAGAAGAAAACTAGTTGCAAAATATGCAACTAAACGCAAAGCTTTAAAAGAGGCAGGTGATTATGAAGGTTTACAAAAGCTTCCAAAAAATGCTTCTCCTGTACGTTTACACAATCGTTGTAAATTAACCGGACGCCCAAAAGGTTATATCCGTCAGTTTGGTATTTCTCGTGTTACTTTTAGAGAAATGGCTAACCAAGGATTAATACCAGGTGTAAGAAAAGCCAGTTGGTAAAATTATAAATTGGTTTCAGGTTTGGTCTCGAATGGTCGAGATTAAATACCAAGACCGCAAATTAATATATATGAATACAGATCCAATAGCAGATTATCTAACACGTATTAGAAATGCTGTAAGTGCAGGTAAAAGAGTGGTAGATATACCTTCTTCTGGCTTAAAAAAAGAAATGACAAAAATTTTGTTTGATCAAGGTTATATTTTGAGTTACAAATTTTTAGAAGACACTGTACAAGGTTCAATTAAAATTGCCTTGAAATATGATAAGATTTCTAAAGAACCTGTAATTAAAAAATTACAACGTATCAGCACACCAGGTTTAAGAAAATATTCAAGTTCATCAGAGATGCCTCGCGTTTTAAACGGTTTAGGTATTGCGATAGTTTCTACATCAAAAGGCGTTATGACTAATAAGCAAGCGCGTCAAGATAATGTAGGTGGTGAGGTTTTATGTTACGTTTATTAAAAAGAGAATAAGATGTCAAGAATAGGAAAGAGTCCAATAAATATACCAGATGGCGTAACAGTAACATTAGAAAATGATGTTGTTACAGTTAAGGGTAAATTAGGCGAGCTAAAGCAAAACATTGATGCTATTAGCGTAAAAATTGAAGATGGAACGATAACTTTAGAGAGACCTTCAGAAATCAAAGATCATAAATCAAAACATGGTTTATACCGTGCTTTGCTTTTTAATATGATTGAAGGTGTATCAAAAGGTTGGTCAAAAGAACTAGAATTGGTTGGTGTGGGTTATCGCGCTTCAAATCAAGGACAGAAATTAGATTTAGCATTAGGTTTTTCTCATAATATTGTTTTAAATGTAGCTCCAGAGGTTATTATTGAAACAGTATCAGAAAAAGGAAAAAATCCAATTGTTAAATTAACGTCTTTTGACAAACAATTGGTTGGGCAAGTTGCCGCCAAAATTCGTTCTTTCAGAGCTCCAGAGCCATATAAAGGTAAAGGTGTTAAATTTGTAGGAGAAATATTAAGAAGAAAAGCAGGTAAAACTGCATAATACGTAGAAATATTATGGCATTATCAAAGCTTCAGAGAAGACAAAGAATTAAACTTAGAATAAGAAAGATAATTTCTGGTACGGCAACTAAACCTAGATTAGTAGTGTTTAGAAGCAATAAAGAAATTTATGCACAATTAGTAGATGACGTTGCTGGAAAAACACTAGCAGCCGTTTCTTCTAGAGAAAAAGCATTAGCTGCTTCAGGTGCAAAACTAGACGTTGCAAATGCAATAGGAAAAGCCATTGCAGAAAGAGCAATAGCAGCTGGAATTAGCACTTGTGCTTTCGATAGAAATGGATATTTATATCACGGTCGCGTTAAAGCCTTAGCTGATGGCGCCAGAGAATCTGGATTAAAATTTTAGTAAGAGTTATGTATAAAAGATATAAAAACGTAGAACGTGTAAAACCAAGTGGTTTAGAATTAGTAGATCATTTAGTAGGTGTACAACGTGTTACCAAAGTTACTAAAGGTGGTCGTGCTTTTGGATTTTCAGCTATCGTAGTAGTAGGCGATCAAAATGGCGTAGTAGGTCATGGTTTAGGTAAATCTAAAGATGTTGCTTCAGCTATTGCTAAAGCTATAGAAGATGCCAAAAAGAATTTGGTAAGAATACCAATAGTTAAAGCTACTTTACCTCACGAACAAAAAGGTAAATACAGTGGTGCTAAAGTATTTTTAAAACCAGCCTCTCATGGTACTGGTGTAATTGCTGGTGGTGCTGTACGTGCCGTATTAGAATCGGTTGGTGTTCATGATGTATTGTCAAAATCTCAAGGTTCTTCAAATCCTCATAATGTAGTAAAAGCAACTTTCGATGCTTTATTACAATTAAGAGATGCTTCTACAGTTGCTAAACAAAGAGGTGTATCTTTGGAAAAAGTATTTAAAGGTTAAAAAATCAGAAGATGGCAAAGAAGATAATAGTAAAACAAGTAAGAAGTAAAATAAGACGTCCTCAAAGACAAAAAAGAACTTTAGAGGCTTTAGGTTTACATAAAATGGGTCAAGAAGTTTCTCACGAAGCCACTGCACCAATACTTGGAATGATTAACAAAGTAAAACACTTGGTTTCTGTTCAAGAAGCCAAATAAGATAATTAAATTATGAGTTTAAATAATTTAAAGCCTGCAGAAGGTTCTGTTATAAACAAAGGAAAGAGAATTGGCCGTGGTCAAGGTTCTGGAAAAGGTGGCACTGCTACAAGAGGACATAAAGGAGCTAAATCTAGATCTGGTTACTCTAAGAAAATAGGTTTTGAAGGTGGTCAAATGCCTTTACAACGTCGTGTACCAAAATTTGGTTTTAAAAATATTAATCGTAAAGATTATGTTGGTGTCAATTTAGACCGCATACAAGATATGGTTGATAATGGCAAAATTAAAGATACTGTTACTATTGAAACTTTAATAGAAAATGGTGTAGCTGGTAAAAACGATTTAATAAAAATATTAGGTAGAGGCGAGTTAAAAGCTAAACTTAATATTACTGTTCATAAATTTACAGCAACTGCCAAAACAGCTATTGAAGCCGCCGGAGGTGAAGCTGTAACTTTATAAATACCGAAGTAAATGAAAAAATTTATTACAACCTTACAAGATATCTGGAAGATAGAAGAGTTAAAAAATAAAATCATTTTAACACTTGGTTTTATGGCTGTTTATAGATTGATGGCTCATGTACCACTACCTGGTATTGATCCTAATCAATTAACAGCTTTAACTAATCAAACATCGGGAGGTCTTTTGGGTTTACTAAATGCGTTTACTGGAGGTGCTTTTTCTAAAGCTTCAATAATGGCTTTGGGTGTTATGCCTTATATTTCGGCATCTATTGTAGTTCAGTTAATGGGTATTGCGGTACCTTATTTACAAAAACTTCAAAAAGAAGGCGAAAGTGGTAGAAAAACCATTAATCAAATTACGCGTTGGTTAACTATTGCAATTACTGTAGTGCAAGGCCCCGCTTATATTGTTAATTTACAACAAACCTTACCAGCATCTACTTTTTTATTAGGAGGCGCTATGTTTTGGTTATCATCAATGGTTTTACTAACTGCAGGAACAGTTTTTGCAATGTGGTTAGGAGAAAAAATTACCGATAAAGGTATTGGTAATGGTATTTCATTGTTGATTATGGTTGGTATTATTGCCAGATTCCCTTCTGCATTTATGCAAGAAGTTGGATCAAGAATGACCCAATCTAATGGTGGATTAATAATGATTTTAATTGAAATCGTTTTGTGGTTCTTAGTAATCTTAGCAACTGTATTTTTAGTAACTGCCGTAAGACGTATTGCTGTTCAATATGCAAGACGTACTGTTGCAGGTAATGTTAATAATATTGCAGGAGCCCGCCAATACATTCCTTTAAAAGTGAATTCGGCTGGTGTAATGCCAATTATATTTGCACAAGCTATTATGTTTGTTCCTGTAACATTAACCAGACTTTCTGAATCTGATATAATGCAACAAATAGGTGTTACTTTTAGTAATATGCAAGGTTTTTGGTATAACTTGGTATTCGCTTTATTAATAATTATTTTCAGTTATTTCTATACGGCTATTACAATCCCTACCAATAAAATGGCAGACGATTTAAAACGCGGTGGTGGATTTGTACCAGGAATTAAACCAGGTAAAGACACAGGTGAATTTATAGATACCATTCTTTCTAGAATTACCTTGCCAGGATCAATATTCTTAGCTTTGCTATCAATATTACCAACTTTTGTGACCCTTTTAGGCGTACAACAATCGTGGGCAATGTTTTACGGAGGAACATCATTAATAATTATGGTTGGTGTTGCAATTGATACCATCCAACAAATTAATTCACATTTATTAAGCCGTCATTATGATGGATTGATGAAAACAGGAACTAAAAGAAGTATTGCTTAATGGCTAAACAAGCTGCAATAGAACAAGATGGAACCATCATAGAAGCATTATCTAATGCTATGTTTCGCGTAGAATTAGAAAATGGTCATATAGTAACAGCGCATATTTCAGGTAAGATGCGTATGCATTACATAAAATTGTTACCTGGCGATAAAGTAAAATTAGAAATGAGCCCTTACGATTTAAGTAAGGCCAGAATAACTTATAGATATTAAAGTAAATACGATGAAAGTTAGAACATCAGTAAAAAAGAGAAGTGCCGAGTGCAAAATTGTGCGTAGAAAAGGCAGATTATATGTAATCAATAAAAAAAATCCTAGATTTAAACAAAGACAAGGGTAATTATGGCAAGAATAGCAGGAGTTGATTTACCAAAGTATAAAAGAGGAGTTATAGGTTTAACTTACATCTTTGGAATCGGAAATAGTCGCGCTAAAAATATTTTAGCTGCAGCAAAAGTTGATGAAAGTAAAAAAGTTCAAGATTGGACTGATGAAGAAATTAACATCATCAGAGAAACAGTTAGAGAGTTTAAAATTGAAGGTGAGTTACGTTCAGAAATTCAGATAAACATTAAACGTTTAATGGATATTGGATGTTACAGAGGTATCCGTCATAGATCTGGTTTACCACTAAGAGGCCAACGTACAAAAAACAATTCTAGAACTAGAAAAGGTAAACGTAAAACAGTAGCTAACAAAAAGAAAGCAACTAAATAATTTATAGTATGGCGAAGTCAAGTACGAAAAATACGAAAAAACGAAAAGTTATTGTTGAATCTGTTGGAGAAGCACATATTACAGCTTCATTTAACAACATTATTATATCATTAACCAATAAAAATGGCGATGTTATATCTTGGTCAACTGCTGGTAAGCAAGGATTTAGAGGTTCTAAAAAGAACACGCCTTATGCTGCTCAAACAGCTGCAGAAGATTGTGCTAAAGTGGCACATGAAGCTGGATTAAGAAAAGTAAAGGTTTATGTTAAAGGCCCTGGAAATGGTAGAGAATCTGCCATCAGAACTTTACATAATAGCGGTATTGAAGTTACAGAAATTGTTGATGTAACACCACTACCACATAATGGATGTAGACCTCCAAAAAGAAGAAGAGTTTAAATAAATTTTATTAATAATAAAGATAGATTATAGGTTATCGAAGGAGTAAGCCTTAATTCATAACCCTATCTTATAAACAATTTGAAATGGCAAGATATACAGGACCACAAACAAAAATAGCACGTAAATTTGGCGAAGCTATCTTTGGAGATGATAAATCTTTCGAAAAAAGAAATTATCCTCCAGGGCAACACGGTAACGCAAAACGTCGCGGAAAGAAATCAGAGTACGCAGTTCAGTTACAAGAAAAACAAAAAGCTAAATACTCTTATGGTATTTTAGAAAAACAATTTAGAAATTTATTCGAAAAAGCCTCTAGAAGTAAAGGTATTACGGGTGAAATTTTATTACAATTATGTGAATGTCGTTTAGATAACGTTGTTTTTAGAATGGGTATAGCCCCTTCAAGAAGAGCAGCACGTCAATTGGTATCGCACAGACACATCACAGTAAATGGCAATATTGTTAATATTCCTTCTTATTCATTACTACCTAATGATGTAGTTGCTGTGAGAGAAAAATCTAAATCACTTCAAGCTATTGATGAATCTTTAAATGGCAATAAAAGTGTTTATGAATGGATGACGTTTAATAACGAAACAAAACAAGGTACATTTGTTACTGTTCCAGAACGTATTCAAATTCCTGAGACTATCAAAGAACAATTAATCGTAGAGTTATACTCTAAATAAGATAAATTAACTATGGCAATTTTAAATTTTCAAAAACCCGATAAGGTTATTATGTTAGAATCTACCGATTTTAAAGGTAGATTTGAATTCAGACCTCTAGAACCTGGTTATGGATTAACCGTAGGTAATGCATTACGACGCGTATTACTTTCTTCATTAGAAGGATATGCTATTACATCTTTAAGAGTAGAAGGTGTTGAGCATGAGTTCTCTACAATAAAAGGCGTGGTAGAAGATGTTACAGAAATAATTTTGAATTTAAAACAAGTACGTTTTAAAAAACAAATTGAAGATACCGACAACGAAACGGTTTCTATTTCTGTAAAAGGTCAAGAACAATTAACAGCGGGTCATTTTCAAAAATTCATTTCTGGTTTTCAAGTATTAAATCCAGAATTGGTAATCTGTAATATGGAGAAATCTGTAAAATTAGATTTAGAAATTGCTATCGAAAAAGGACGTGGCTTTGTGTTATCTGATGATAATAAAAAAGCAACAAGTGCTTTAGGTACAATTTTTATTGATTCGATTTTCACACCAATCAAAAATGTAAAATACACCATTGAGAACTTTCGTGTTGAGCAAAAAACAGATTACGAAAAATTGGTTTTTGATATAGAATCTGATGGTTCTATAAACCCTAAAGAAGCTTTAACCGAAGCTGCTAAAATCTTAATACATCACTTTATGTTATTTTCTGATGAGCGTATTACGCTTGAAGCTGATGAAATAGCAGAAACTGAATCGTATGATGAAGAATCACTTCATATGCGTCAACTTTTAAAAACCAGATTGGTAGATATGGATTTATCTGTACGTGCCTTAAACTGTTTAAAAGCGGCAGAAGTAGATACTTTAGGAGATTTAGTATCATTCAATAAAAACGACTTAATGAAATTTAGAAACTTTGGTAAAAAATCTTTAACAGAGTTAGACGAATTGGTAAATATTAAAGGTTTACAATTCGGAATGGATTTAGGTAAATATAAACTAGATAGAGACTAATAACCGTAACGGTTTAATGTTAATTGTAAGATGAGACACGGAAAAAAACACAATCATTTAGGAAGACAAACAGCACATAGAAAGGCAATGCTTGCCAATATGGCTTGTTCTTTAATAGCACATAAACGTATTAATACCACTTTGGCAAAAGCAAAAGCTTTACGCGTATATGTAGAACCATTAATTACAAAATCTAAAGAAGATACCACGCATAACAGACGTATTGTTTTTAGTTATTTGAAAGATAAATATGCTATTACAGAGCTTTTTAGAGATATAGCTACTAAAGTAGCAGACAGACCAGGAGGATACCTTCGTATTATTAAATTAGGAAATCGTCAAGGCGATAATGCCGATATGGCTATGGTAGAACTTGTTGATTATAACGAGTTGTACAATCCTAACGAAAAGAAAGCAAAGAAAACAACTAGAAGACGCAAATCTACTAAAAGTGTAGAAGCCGAAGTTGTAGAAACAGAAGTTGTAGAAACAGCAAGCGAAGCTCCAGTAGCTGATGTTGTAGAAGAAACTAAAGATGAAACACCAAAAGAAGAAATTTAAATGGTTGTTTCTTATTAGATAAAAAAAAGACAAACTTAATAGTTTGTCTTTTTTTTTACATAATTTTATATCTTAATCATAAAAACAAATATCATGTTCTTAAAATTTAACCTTTTAATGCTTTTATTTATAAATAAAGAAGTATGAAATACATTTTAGTTTTATTCATTATATTTTCAGCGGGAATTACTTCTGCTCAAAATGAAAGAACAACAAACTTTCAATTAGAAAAATTTGATAACATTATAAGGGGAGGTTTAGGATCTACTTTTTTTTATAATTCTAAAAGGGAAGTTAAAGTCACAGAATATTTATTTGACAATTGGGATAATAGTGCTGTTATTACGAATAACGAAAATCATAATTTTTTGTTTAAAAATGTGAATATTAATATTAATCAAAATGTTATTCAAGCTAAAATTGCTAGGGATTCTGTTTTTGACTTTAATTTAAATGACATAAAACATATTGTTATAAATAGCAAAATGTATAAAAATATTTATAGCTCTGAGGGTAAGAGAATTTACGAAATAATTTATGAGTCTGATAAATTTTCTATTATAAAAGGTTTTGAATCAGTTGTAATTGCGGCTTCTATTAATCCAATGGTAAATCATGTTTTAAAAGAAAAAAGTGTACGTAGGGAAACCTATTATTTAAAATCTGACTTACAAACACTACCTTTTAGACTTAGTAAATCTAAGGTGTTGAAACTATTTGCTAATGACCCTGAAAGAGCAATTGAAATAAATGCTTTAATGAAAAGCAGAAGATTGTCGTATAAAAAAGAGGGAGACCTTAAAAAGGTGCTAATATTAACTGAAAAATAATATATTAATATATACTGCTAATAATTAAGGTGTTATTTTTTTAACACCTTTTTTTTTGTAAAATAGCTTGAATTCGAATTGTATAAATTATTTTTGCAAAACTTTAATTTGAAATATGAAATATCAAACTAGGAAAAAAGCAATACTCCTTTTAGAAGACGGAACTATTTTTGAAGGAAAATCAATCGGAATTAAAGGCAGCGCCGTTGGCGAAATATGCTTTAATACCGGCACCACTGGCTATCAAGAAATTTTTACTGATCCTTCTTATTTTGGGCAACTTATGGTAGCTACCAACGCACACATTGGTAATTATGGTGTTTTTGATGATGACGTAGAATCAGATTCTATAAAAATTTCTGGTTTGGTATGTCGCAATTTTAGTCAAAATTACTCAAGACCAAAAGCCACAGATTCTTTATTCAATTGGTTTGAAAAGCAAAACTTGGTTGCTATTTCTGATGTTGACACACGTGCTTTGGTACGTCACATTCGCGATAAAGGCGCTATGAATGCTGTTATTTCAACAGAAACAGAAGATGTTACATTATTGCAACAAAAACTCGATAATGTGCCAAACATGGTAGGTTTAGAGTTGGCTTCAAAAGTATCAACAAAAGCGCCTTACTTTTTTGGAAACCCAGAGGCAACCTATAAAATAGCAGCTTTAGATTTGGGTATCAAACAAAACATCTTAAATAATATAGCCGAAAGAGATTGTTATATTAAAGTTTTTCCTTTTGATGCTACTTTTGATCAGATGATAGCTTTTAATCCTGACGGATATTTTCTTTCTAATGGTCCTGGCGATCCAAATCCGTTAAAAGAAGCGCAAGAATTAGCAAAAATAATATTAGATCATAATCTCCCTTTATTTGGCATTTGTTTAGGCCATCAAGTTATTGCACTTGCAAATGGTATAAAAACCTATAAAATGCACAACGGACACAGAGGCATAAACCATCCTGTAAAGAATTTATTAACAGGTAAAGGCGAAGTAACATCACAAAACCACGGTTTTGTAGTAGACAGGGAATCTGTAGAGAAAAATGAAAACTTAGAAATTACCCATCTGCATTTAAACGATGACACTGTTGCAGGCTTACGTGTAAAAAACAAAAACTGTTTTTCTGTACAATACCATCCAGAAGCAAGTCCTGGACCACATGATTCAGCTTATTTGTTTGATGATTTTATCACGATGATTCAAAAAAGTAAAAAGGCTTAATTTTTATTTCTAGCGAAAACGATATCGTATAAATAGCTTTAAAATCAGCTATAGATTTAACAATATTAGTAACTTGCAGTATCAATAAATATAAATCTTAAATAACTTATAATGAGTACAATTGTAGCAATACATGCCCGTCAAATTTTTGACTCAAGAGGGAATCCTACTGTAGAAGTAGATGTTATTACAGAAAATGGAATTTTAGGACGTGCCGCAGTGCCATCTGGCGCTTCGACCGGAGAACATGAGGCTGTTGAATTAAGAGATGGTGGCAAAGATTATATGGGCAACGGCGTTTTGAATGCTGTTAAAAATGTAAACGAAATTATTTCTCCAGAACTTGTTGGTTATTCAGTTTTTGAACAAAATACAATTGATAAAACGCTTATAGATTTAGATGGAACGCCAAATAAAGCAAATTTGGGAGCCAATGCTATTTTGGGTGTGTCGTTAGCTGTTGCTAAAGCAGCTGCAAACGAACTTAACCTGCCTTTATACAGATATATTGGTGGCGTTAGCGCAAACACATTACCAGTGCCTATGATGAATATTGTAAACGGTGGTTCGCATTCTGATGCACCTATCGCTTTTCAAGAATTTATGATTATGCCAGTTTTGGCTAAAAACTTTACCGAAGCTATCAAAATGGGCTCCGAAATATTTCACAACCTTAAAAAGGTTTTAAAAGAACGTGGTTTAAGTACTGCTGTAGGCGATGAAGGCGGTTTTGCACCGACTTTTGACGGTACAGAAGATGCCATAGAAACTGTTTTAAAAGCGATAGAAAATGCAGGTTATAAACCAGGTATTGAAGTAAAATTAGCTTTAGACTGTGCTGCTGCCGAGTTTTATGTAGATGGAAAATACGACTATACTAAATTTGAAGGCGATAAAGGTGTTATTAGAACCTCAGAAGAACAAGCAGATTATCTTGCCGAATTGGCTGCTAAATACCCAATAATTTCTATTGAAGATGGTATGGACGAAAACGATTGGGAAGGTTGGAAATATTTAACCGATAAAATTGGCGATAAAGTACAATTAGTTGGAGACGATTTATTTGTTACCAATGTAGAACGTCTTTCACGCGGTATTGAAAATGGCATAGCCAACTCAATTTTAATTAAAGTAAACCAAATAGGGACATTAACCGAGACCATTGCAGCTGTAAATATGGCACATAATGCAGGTTATACATCTGTTATGTCACACCGTTCTGGAGAAACAGAAGATACCACTATTGCAGATTTAGCCGTAGCTTTAAACACAGGACAAATAAAAACAGGTTCTGCTTCTAGAACAGACAGAATTGCTAAATACAATCAGTTATTGCGTATTGAAGAAGAATTAGGAGAGACTGCTTATTTTCCTCAAAATAATGCTTTTAAAATTTAAGCAATAATTTTTTACACTTGTTAATAAAAGCCAAATTCTAATTTAGAATTTGGCTTTTATATTAGGAGCCTCTTTTATTATAAATAGTTGTGTGTAATAAGTGTTACCAACATAATTTCTATTTAATGACAAATATCATACTTATAATTCTTGTTTGATGTTAAATTTGGACTTAAGTGAATTTTTACAAAAAACGAGACTTTTATATAAAATAAGCAATTTTTTTATTTTTTAATTAACTCATTATTTTGTAAATTCGAGGAAAGATTTCGGACTAAAAAAATATAAAAAAGATGAGCGAAAATGCAATTTTAGAAGTTGATGGAAAACGTTATGAATTCCCTGTTTTAAGAGGAACCGAAAACGAAATAGCGATAGATTTAAAGACCTTACGCAGTGTTACAAATGGCATAATAACGCTAGATCCTGGATACAAAAACACAGGTGCTTGTAAAAGTGCCATTACTTTTTTAGATGGCGAAAAAGGTATTTTGCGTTACCGTGGTTATTCTATTGAAAGTTTGGCAGAGAAATCAAATTTTTTAGAAGTAGCTTATCTTGTTATTTTTGGAGAATTACCTACGGCAGCACAATTTAAAAAGTTTGATGATGATATTAAAGCACATTCATTGCTAAACGAAGAAATGAAAAACATTATTAATGGTTTTCCAAAGGTAGCGCACCCAATGGGTATGCTGTCATCTTTAACAAGTGCTTTAACGGCATTTAATCCTATTACTGTCAATGTACATTCAGAAAAAGACTTGTATAATGCTATTGTAAAGCTTTTAGCTAAATTCCCTGTATTAGCAGCATGGGCTCATAGTGTTAACCAAGGCACACCTTTAAATTATGCCGATAACTCTTTAGATTACGTTTCAAATATCATGCAAATGATGTTTGAAATCCCAACAACCAAATATGTTATCAATCCAATTGCTGTTAAAGCTTTAGACCAATTGTTAATTCTGCACGAAGACCACGAACAAAATTGTTCTACATCTACTGTAAGAATTGTTGGGTCATCAGAAGCAGGTTTGTTTGCCTCAATTTCTGCAGGTGTTTCTGCCCTTTGGGGACGTTTACACGGTGGCGCAAATCAGGCTGTTATCGAGATGTTAGAAGCAATTCAAAAAGATGGTGGCGATGTAGATAAATTCATCCTTAAAGCAAAAGACCCTAATGACCCTTTCCGTTTAATGGGATTTGGTCACCGTGTGTATAAAAACTTCGATCCACGTGCCAAAATTATTAAAGCTGCCGCTGATGAATTATTAGCCGAATTAAACATAAATGACCCCGCTTTAAAAATTGCCAAACATTTAGAAGAAGTTGCTCTTAAAGATGAGTATTTTGTAAGTCGTAAACTGTATCCTAATGTCGATTTCTATTCAGGCATCATTTATAAAGCTTTAGGCATTCCTTCAGAAATGTTTACAGTAATGTTTGCCATTGGCCGTTTGCCTGGTTGGATAGCACAATGGAAAGAAATGCGCTTAGGAGGCGAACCTATCGGACGCCCACGTCAGTTATATGTAGGTCATACCGAAAGAGATTTTAAGGCTATTGAAACTAGAAAATAGTATTTAAAAAAAAGTTAAAAAAGCCAAAAAATTATTTTTTTGGCTTTTTTTGTTTGATATTTGAATAACTAAAAAATCAATAAACCCCCTCCTAAATAATAAGTATGCGCATACATATTGATAATGAAACTACAAGCTTAAAATCTGTTATTTTAGGTATTGCAAATCAAAACGGGCCAACACCAAAACCAGAAGAATGTTACGATCCCAAATCTAAACAACATGTTTTGGCAGGTACTTATCCGTTAGAAGCCGATATGCTAAAAGAGTTGGATGCCTTTTTAAAAGTCCTCAATAAATACAATGTTAAGGTTTATCGTCCAGAAATTATTACAGATGTCAATCAGATTTTTACCCGCGATATTGCTTTTGTAATCGACAATTTGTTTTTTAAATCGAACATTTTACCCAACAGATTTGACGAATTACAGGCCGTAGATTATATCATCAAACAAATAGACCCAAAGCAAGTTATTACGCTTCCCGCTGATGTACACGTAGAAGGTGGCGATGTAATGCCATATAACGACTATCTTTTTATTGGCACCTATACAGCGCCCGATTATCCACAACAAATAACAGCACGCACCAATGCAGCCGCTGTGGCTTTTTTAACAAAGCAATTCCCCAATAAAAAAGTAAAGGCTTTTGAGCTTAGAAAATCTACCGAAGCCAAAAACAATGCCTTGCATTTAGATTGTTGTTTTCAACCCGTTGGAAAAGACAAAGCCATTATTCATAAAAACGGCTTTTTGAATGAAGCCGATTATCATTTTTTGATTAACCTTTTTGGAGAAGACAATGTCTTTGAAATTACAAAAGACGAAATGTACAATATGAATTCCAACGTTTTTTCTATTTCAGAAAAGGTGGTGGTTTCAGAACAAAACTTTACACGGCTCAACACATGGTTGCTTGCCCAAGGTTTTTTGGTAGAAGAAATTCCGTATGCCGAAATTGCCAAACAAGAAGGTTTGTTGCGTTGTTCTACTTTGCCATTGTTGAGGGGATAAAAAACTTAAAAACGATAAAATTATATTAATTTTGCAGCACCAAATACGTGTACAAATGCCACAAGCCACCAATAACATTTTAATGATTCGCCCTGTGGCGTTCAGAATGAACGAACAAACCGCTGTAAATAATTACTATCAAAAAGTACTCGAAAACGTTTTGCCTGCCACAGTGCAAGCCAAAGCCTTAGCAGAGTTTGATGCTTTTGTTCAAAAATTAAGGAATGTTGGTGTAAATGTTGTTGTGATAGAAGATACCTTAGAACCCAGCACACCAGATTCTATTTTTCCAAACAATTGGATTTCTTTTCATCAAACGGGTATTGTTGGTTTGTATCCTATGTTTGCCGTAAACAGACGCCTAGAACGCCGTGATGATATTTTAGATATTTTAGAAGAACAAGGTTTCGTAATTAACAACACCATAGATTACACCACTGCCGAAGAGGAGAATTTCTTTTTAGAAGGCACAGGCAGTTTGGTGTTAGATAGGGTAAACCGTAAAGCCTATTGTGCTTTATCGCCCAGAGCCGATGAAGATTTATTGATAGAATTTTGCGAAGATTTCGAATATTTGCCAATTATTTTTAATGCCAATCAAACGGTTGATAGCAAAAGAGAAGCCATTTATCACACCAATGTGATGATGTGTATAGCGCCTCATTTTGCCGTGGTGTGTCTAACTTGTATTGACGATAAAAAAGAACGCAAAAGCCTCATTAAACACCTTAAAGAAGACGGCAAAGAAATTATTGCCATAACCGAAGATCAGGTAAATAATTTTGCAGGAAATATGTTGTCGGTTTTGGGTACCGATGACAAAGAATATATTGTGATGAGCCAATCGGCTTACCAATCGTTAACAGCAACACAAATACAAAGCATCGAAAAATACGCCACAATTTTGTCTAGCAATGCCGATACTATTGAAGCCTGTGGTGGTGGAAGCGTGCGTTGCATGATGGCCGAAGTGTATTTGCCAAAAGCACTTTAATCCCCTCTTGAGAGGGGAAAACACGAAGTGTTAGGGGAGTGCTGTTTTCATTTTACTAATATTCTTAAAGGAAAATTATCACTAAATATTTTTTCATTTTCTTTAGATTCACTACCTAATTAATATTATTTTTGCGAATGCAACAACACCAAGTACTTATCCTAGATTTCGGTTCGCAGTACACACAGCTTATAGCGAGACGTGTGCGAGAACTCAATATTTTTTGCGAGATTTTTCCGTACAACGCCATCCCAAAAGATTTATCACTTTTTAAAGCTGTTATTTTATCGGGCAGTCCGTATTCTGTGCATCATAAAGATGCGCCTAATCCCGATTTGTCCAATATTAAAGGGAAAATCCCTGTATTGGCCGTTTGTTATGGTGCGCAATTTTTAGCATTGCAGAGTGGCGGTATTGTAACACCATCAGAAGTTAGGGAATATGGGCGTGCGCATTTAACGCATGTTGACACAAATACGCCTTTGTTTAAGGATATCCCTTTACAATCGCAAGTGTGGATGAGTCACGGAGATACCATCGCTAAATTACCTGCAAATTTTAAAAATATTGCCAGTACAGAAGATGTAGAAAATGCTGCTTTTTGTATTGAAGACGAGCTGACTTATGCCATTCAGTTTCATCCAGAAGTGTATCACAGCACCGATGGCATCATCCTGTTAAAGAACTTTTTAGTAAACATTGCAGGCGTAGAGCAAAATTGGACATCGGATGCTTTTGTAGAAACCACCGTGGCTTCTTTAAAGGCAGAAGTGCAAAATGACAAAGTGGTTTTAGGTTTGTCTGGTGGCGTAGATTCTACCGTTGCGGGTGTGCTTTTGCATAAAGCCATCGGCAAAAACTTGTACTGTATTTTTGTAAATAACGGTTTGTTGCGCAAAAACGAATTCGAAAATGTGCTCACGCAATACAAAGGCATGGGCTTAAATATAAAGGGTGTCGATGCTTCGGCACGTTTCTTGGATGCCCTCAAAGGTGTTGAAGATCCCGAAACGAAACGAAAAATTATTGGCAAAGTTTTTATTGATGTTTTTGATGATGAGGCCAAGCGCATTACCGATGTAAGTTGGTTAGCCCAAGGCACTATTTATCCAGATGTCATTGAATCGATTTCGGTAAAAGGGCCATCGGCAACCATTAAATCGCATCATAATGTGGGCGGTTTACCCGATTTTATGAAACTTAAAATAGTAGAACCTTTACGGATGTTGTTTAAAGACGAAGTGAGACGTGTGGGAAAATCGATGGGTATTGATGCCGAATTATTAGGCCGTCATCCGTTTCCGGGACCTGGATTAGCGATCAGAATTTTAGGCGATATTTCTGCCGAAAAAGTTGCAATGCTTCAAGAAGTTGATGCTATTTTTATTGACGGATTAAAATCGTGGGGATTGTATGATAAAGTTTGGCAAGCGGGTGCTATTTTATTGCCCGTAAATTCGGTTGGTGTTATGGGCGATGAGCGTACTTACGAAAAAGTAGTGGCTTTACGTGCTGTATCATCTACAGATGCCATGACAGCAGATTGGGTAGATTTGCCTTATAAATTTTTGCAAAATATCTCTAACAAGATAATAAATAATGTAAAAGGCGTTAATAGAGTGGTGTACGACATCAGTTCAAAACCGCCAGCAACAATAGAATGGGAGTAAATTTTAATTTTATGAAGTATCAAAAAGTCTTGTTCTTTTTTGCACTCCTTTGTGGACTTAATTTTGCTTGGGCACAAGATTATAAAAGTCTTTTAAAAGATTCAATTGGTGGCGATGGTTATGTGTATCATACCCTTACGGCTAAAGAAGATGTGAGAAGTATAAGTGATTTATACAAAGTTTCTAGATTTCAGGTAAGGCGTTTAAATCCCATTTTAAGACGTGGTTTTAAAGAAGGTATTGTCATTAAATTGCCCGCTAATGCGCAAATAATAGCTTTAATAAATCAGTATAAAGCCACAAAAATTAAAAACAAGTACGTCGTTCAGCATCAAGACACCAAATTTGGTATTTCTAAAAGATACGGCATTACCATACAAGATTTAGAGCGGTTAAATCCTAAAATCCGCCAAGGTTTAAATGAAGGCGATACGCTTTTTGTGCCCAAAAGTAAGGTTACAGATTTGTTAAAAGAAACCGATGATTTTTTGATTCATTTAGTCATTAAAGGAAATACTTTTTACAGTTTAATTAAGGAGTATAATGTTACAAAAGAAGAATTGTTGGTTTTAAATCCGCTTTTAAGCGAAGGTTTAAAAGTAGGTATGTTTTTAAGAATTCCTAAAATAAAGGCGTCAAGTAGTCCAAGAAGTTTGACTGTTTTTAAAGACAGTATTGAACCCAACACAACTTTGAATGTGCTCTTTTTATTGCCTTTTAAAACCAGTATTGACAGCCTGCCTTTTGATGATAGAAGCACATCGAGTAAACTTAGAAATATTGTTACAGAGCTTTATTTTGGTGCCGAAAAAGCCTTAGATTCTCTAAGCAAACAAGGGGTTACAATTCATGCCGAAGCTTATGATACAGAAAATAATATAGATACCATTTCTAAATTATTCGATACCCATGATTTTAGTCAGTTCGATTTGGTAGTAGGGCCTTTGTTTACAAAAAACATAAGTTATACCCAGCAGAAAATGGCAGAAACAGATGCTTATATTTTATCGCCTTTTTCAACGAATGCTGTTGCAACGAATTACGGAAAAGCCAATATAGTACAGCTAGCGCCATTACAATCTGAACTCACAAAAAAAACAATCAATTATATTACTGATAATTATACAAACGAAAAGTTGATAATTATTACCGATACAATGCCCAGTTCGCAAAAGAGATTAGATGCTACTTTGCTTAGTTTTAAGCGCAACGATTCTATTAATTTGGACAGTATTGTTATTGTAAGACCAGATTTTGGTTATATTAATAAAGATACCTTAGAGACAAAAATAGATACCATTAGCAAACGTAAAAATTGGGTTGTTACGCTTACAACAGATAATGTTTTGGTAGAAGGTGTTATCAATACTTTAGGTGTTTTACCTAGAGAATCTTATGCTATTACCATGTTTTCTATTGGTAAAGACAAATCATTAGACAATTTAAACAACAATTATTTAGCGCGCTTAAATTTCTTTTACCCTGCGCCTAATTATACAGATTACGAAAGCGAAGAGATAAAGCAATTCGAAAAATCATTTGAAAAGCAATACAATAATTTACCATCTCAAAATGCAATTATAGGTTTTGATATGGTTTACGATGTCTCGGCCAGATTAGTCAGACAGCAACATTTGATAGATAACGATGCTTTTGGTGTGTCGAGAAGAACAGCCTTTATGTTCGATTTTAACAAGCAATATGCTTCAAACAAAATTTTAAATAAAGGCGTTTTTCTTTTAAAATACGAAGGGCTTTCTATTAAACTAGTGGAGTGAGATTAAAAAAGGCACTTAAGATTTTAAAAATAAGACATAAAAAAACCACGCCGTTTGGCGTGGTTTTTTTTATTTTGTAAGGCTTGTTTTATTGCATCAACAACATCACAGGATTCTCAATTAACTGTTTAAACGTTTGTAAGAATTGAGCGCCAGTAGCACCATCAACCGTTCTATGATCGCAGGCTAAAGTCACTTTCATTACGTTTCCTACAACGATGTTGTTGTTTTTTACAACAGGTTGTTGCGTAATAGTTCCTACAGATAAAATAGCCGAATTTGGCGCATTTATAATCGATGTAAAATCTTCTATACCAAACATCCCTAGATTAGAAACAGTAAATGTACTGCCTTGCATTTCTTGAGGTTGAATTTTTTTAGATCTTGCTTTGCCAGCCAATTCTTTAACTTCGGCACCAATTTGAGGCATTGTTTTTTGATCGGCAAATTTAACAACGGGCACAACCAAACCATCTTCTACAGCCACAGCCACACCAATATGAATATGGTTATTGATTATCATACTATCGTCGGTCCATTGCGAATTGACTTGTTTATGTGAGCGTAAAGCCACAGCTACGGCTTTTACCACCAAATCGTTAAACGAAATTTTGGTATCTGGCATGGCATTTACTTGCGTTCTAAAAGCGATGGCATTATCCATATCTAAACTGATGCTTAGATAGTAATGCGGAGCTGTAAATTTAGAAGCTCCCAAACTTCTGGCAATGGCTTTGCGCATTTGAGAGTTTTTAAGGGCTTCAAAACTTTCTGTAGCCGAGGCCACAAAAGGCGCAGCACTGGTAGTACTTCCTTTATAATTTTCGATGTCACTTTTAACAATACGCCCGTTTTCGCCACTTCCCGCAACATTTTGAATGTCAATACCTTTTTCTTCGGCTAATTTTTTAGCTAAAGGCGATGCAAATACACGTTCGTTATTTCCTTTTTTAACTGGAGCAGAAGCAACAGGTGCCTGTACAGTTTGAACTGCCACTGGTTGAGGCGTAGTTGGTTTTACAGTTTCAACTACTTTTGTTTCAACTTTGGCAGGTGTTTCTAGAGCAATGGTTTTATTGTGATCTTTTAATAAGGCTTCAACATCATCATCTTTATCGCCAATAATGGCTAAAAGAGCATCTACAGGAGCGCCATCACCTTCTTTAATACCTATATAAAGTAAAGTACCTTCGTAAAAAGATTCAAACTCCATAGTAGCTTTATCTGTTTCTATATCAGCTAAAATATCTCCTTCGGTTACCGTATCACCTACTTTTTTATGCCATACAGCCACAACACCTTCGGTCATTGTATCACTTAAACGGGGCATGGTTATTATTTCTGCCATAATATTATAGTCTATGTTTTATAAAAGGATAATTTTCTTGTTCGTACACCACATTATACATTAAATCTTTATCAGGATAAGCCGATTCTTCTGCGAATTTTTCGCAAGCCAATACTTCTTCTTTAACAGCTTGGTTTATGGCTTTTATTTCGTCTTCTGTAGCGTATTTTTTTGTTTGAATAACTTCTAAAACTTGTTTAATAGGATCAATCATTTTGTATTCGGCTACTTCGTCTTTTGTACGGTAATGTTGGGCATCACTCATTGAATGACCACGATACCTGTAGGTTTTCATTTCTAAAAACACAGGACCTTTACCACTACGGGCATGTTCTGCAGCTTCATAAATAGCTTCGGCTACCTTAACGGGATTCATACCGTCAACGGCTTTACTTGGCATTTCGTAAGCCAAACCTAATTTCCAAATTTCTTCGTGATTGGCCGTTCTAGCTACTGATGTTCCCATAGCGTAACCATTATTTTCAACAATAAAAACAACCGGAAGTTTCCAATTCATCGCCATGTTAAAAGTTTCGTGTAAAACACCTTGACGTGCAGCACCATCGCCAAAAAAGGTAAGGGTTACCGCTTTTCTGTCGAAATATTTATCCGCGAAAGCGATACCAGCACCTAAAGGAATTTGACCACCAACAATACCATGACCGCCATAAAAACCTTTTTCTTTAGAAAAAATGTGCATTGATCCTCCCAAACCTTGAGAAGTTCCTGTTCTTTTGCCATACAATTCGGCCATCACACGTTTAGGATCTACGCCCATGCCAATAGGTTGCACGTGGTTGCGATAGGCCGTAATCATTTTGTCTTTGCTGAGATCTAAAGCGTGAAGGGCACCAGCCAAAACAGCTTCTTGCCCGTTATATAAATGTAAAAAACCGCGTACTTTTTGTTGGATGTAAACAGCAGCTAATTTATCTTCGAACTTGCGCCAAAACAACATGTCTTTATACCAATCTAAGTAGGTTTTTTTTGTAATCTTCTTCATAATATCTTTAAAATTGAAAAGAGTTAAGTCGCAAAAATACTATTTTAATTGCAGATGATATAATTAGATTTTAATTTTATACTAAAACGAAATAGATTAATTAAAAAGTTGTTTTTACAATTGTTTTGTGACTTAATACTAATCCATATAATCTTCTATAGGATTACAAGAACAAATCAAATTTCTATCGCCTAAAGCGTTGTCTACACGACCTACACTCGGCCAGAATTTATTTACTTTGATGTATTCTAAAGGAAAAGCAGCCTCTTGTCTTTTGTAACTGTAAGGCCAATTGTCTGATGTAACAACAGCCTCGGTATGTGGTGCGTTTTTTAGGACAGAATCTTTATCTTTATTATAAGCTAAAATTTCTTGCTTGATACATTTTAAAGCCGAAATAAATTTATCTAATTCAGCTTTGTTTTCACTTTCGGTTGGTTCAACCATTAAAGTATCGTGAACAGGGAAAGAAACCGTAGGGGCGTGATAGCCATAATCCATTAATCGTTTAGAAATATCGGTAACATCAATGCCATATTGGTGTTTTATATCTCTAAAATCGAGAATCATTTCGTGACCTACAAAGCCGTTCTCGCCAGAATACAATGTTTGATAATCATCTTTTAAAGCAGCTTTTAAATAATTGGCATTTAAAATGGCGTAACAAGTTGCCAATTTCAAGCCTTTACTGCCTAACATTTTGATGTATGAATACGCAATTAAATCGACCAAAGCAGAACCCCAAGGCGCTGCAGAAATCCCCGAAATAGCATTTTTGCCTCCTGTTGAAATTACCGCGTTGGTAGGTAAAAAAGTGGCTAAATGTTTAACAACACAAATGGGGCCAACACCTGGGCCACCACCACCATGCGGAATGGCAAAAGTTTTATGAAGATTCAAATGGCAAACATCTGCACCAATGGTAGCTGGATTTGTCAGCCCAACTTGGGCATTCATATTGGCGCCATCCATATAAACTTGACCGCCATTATTGTGAATAATCTGTGTAATTTCTGTAATAGCCGTTTCAAAAACGCCGTGTGTAGATGGATATGTAACCATTAAAGCGGCTAAATTATCTTTATAAAGCAGGGCTTTTTCTCTGATATCTTCAACATCAATATTACCTTCGGGTGTTGTTTTTGTAACCACTACTTGCATACCGGCCATAACGGCTGATGCCGGATTTGTGCCGTGTGCCGATGAAGGAATTAAAGCGATATTTCTATGCGCATCACCTCTTGAATGGTGATAGGCACGTATTGTCATTAGTCCCGCATATTCGCCTTGCGCACCAGAATTTGGCTGTAAAGAAGTGGCATAAAATCCGGTAATAATATTTAATGAATGTTCTAAATCCTTGAGCATTTCTTGATAACCCTCGGCTTGATTTAAAGGTACAAACGGATGAATACTGTTCCAATTAGCAAAACTTAAGGGCAACATTTCTGTAGCTGCATTTAGTTTCATGGTGCAAGAACCTAAAGAAATCATACTGTGGGTTAACGAAATATCTTTGCGTTCCAATCTTTTTATATAACGCATCATTTCTGTTTCTGAATGGTATTTCTCAAAAACTTCATGTGTTAAGAAATCAGAAGTTCTAACCAATTCTTTTGGTATTGATGATGTTTCTACATAATCGGTGATGCTTGGCGCTGATGTACCTTCGGCTTCAGCCAAAATAGCCACAATTTGTTTAAGGTCTTCTAAAGATGAGGTTTCATTTAAAGAAATACCAATGGTGGTTTTATCGATATATAAAAAGTTGATTTCATCAACTTCAGCTAAGGTTTTAATTTTATCGGCATCAGAAACTTTTATTTGTAATGTGTCAAATACTGCAGTATTTATTTGTACAAGACCCATTTTTAAAACGGCACCATTTAAAATATTGGTAAGGGTATGGATTTTTTTAGCAATACTTTTTAATCCTTCAGAGCCGTGATAAACACCGTACATTCCTGCCATAACAGCCAATAAAACTTGGGCTGTACAAATATTTGACGTGGCTTTTTCACGTTTAATATGTTGCTCTCTGGTTTGTAAAGCCATGCGTAAAGCACGGTTGCCATGCGCATCTTTCGAAACACCAATTATCCTACCAGGAATTTGACGTTTATAAGTATCTGATGTTGCAAAATAGCCAGCGTGAGGTCCGCCATAACCTATAGGGATGCCAAAACGTTGTGTGGTACCAACAGCCACATCTGCCCCTAATTCGGCAGGCGATTTTAGTAAAACTAGACTCATTAAATCGGCAGCCACAACAACTTTTATATCTTTTTGATGTGCTGTTTCTATAAAGCTCTCATAATTATTTACGTGCCCGTATTTACCAGGATATTGTACAATTGCGCCATACATTTTATCTGTTAATTCGACAGTTTCCGAATTGCCATAAACCAATTCAATGCCCAAAGGGGCAGAACGTGTTTCTAAAACAGATTTGGTTTGAGGCAACACATTATCCGAAACAAAAAACTGATTGGAATTTTCATTTTTCTGAGCACGGCTACGGGCATTAAATAACATAATCATGGCTTCGGCAGCAGCCGTAGCTTCGTCTAATAAAGACGAATTTGCCAAGGTAAATCCGGTTAAATCGCAGACCATGGTTTGGTAATTTAGCAAGGCTTCTAAACGTCCTTGAGAAATTTCGGCTTGGTAAGGTGTGTAAGAAGTATACCAACTTGGGTTTTCGAAAATATTACGTTGTATAACAGCAGGTAAAAGTGTTGGGTGGTAACCCAAACCAATATAGGTTTTAAATAATTTATTTTTATTTCCCAGATGCTGAATGTAATTTGTGAACTCATATTCAGACATGGCTTCTGGCAAGTCTAAATCTTGTTGTAAGCGGATGTTTTTTGGAATGGTTTTATTTATTAATGCGTCTAAAGAACTCACACCGATAGTGGTAAGCATATCCTTTAATTCAGAGGTATTTGGGCCGATATGTCTTGATGCGAAAGCCGAAATTTCCATAAGATTTTAAGTTTCGAGATTGGTTGCCCAAAAGTACTTATTTTTTGATTAATAAAAAGCTTTACAAATTTAAAAGAAGCTTGTTTAAAAGCGCCGATTTTAGCTGTATATTTGTTTGTGCACACCTTAAAAAAAATATTTAATTTTTATATTTTCAGCAATATTCATGTGGCTATTGCCAGTTTTAGCTTAGCCAAATTAAGCTTGCTTTTTTTTGGTGTTCAAGATAATTTGGTGCCCTTATTTGTATTTTTTTCTACTGTAGTTTCTTATAATTACATCCGTTTAACAAGAATAAAACAAATAGATTCATGGTTTGCAAATTGGTTAAATAGCAATAAAACTTATTTAATTTTATTAAGTATTTTTTCTTTTTTAGGATGTGGGTATTTGATGTTGCAATTGAAATTACAAGCCTTATTTATGTTGATTCCTTTTGCTTTTTTAACAGCAATTTATGTGATTCCTCCGTTTATTTCAAAAAAGATAAACCTTAGAAATCTGCCTGTTGTTAAAATTTTCATCATTGCTATTTCTTGGGCGGGCATTACAGTTTTATTTCCTCTTATACAATATGACTTATTTAATGATGAAATTCTATGGTTGTTCTTACGCCGCTTTTTATTTGTTGTGGTCTTAACATTGCCTTTTGATATTAGAGATGTGCTTTACGATTCAAAATCATTAATGACTTTACCAATTTGGTTGGGCGTTAAAAAAGCTAAAATACTTGGCTTGGTGTTTTTAATGCTATTTTTAGTAATTGAATTGTTTTCTATTAAGACAAACCATTTGTGGATTGACGTATTTATTACTGTTTGTTTGGGATCTTTATTGCTGAAATCATCCACTGATCAGCATAAATATTTCAGTGCCTTTTGGGTTGAAGGGGTTCCTATTTTATGGCTGGGACTCTACCTTATTTTTGCATAAGCACAAAAAAAAGCCACACTAAAAAGCGTGGCTTATATATTTGTTAAATAAACTAGAACTAGTTTAGTAAGGCTTCAATTTTAGCTTTTTCTTCTTCTGCAAGTACAGAATCTACTAAAATTCTGCCACTATGCTCATCTGTAATTATTTTTTTACGTGCCAATATCTCAACTTGACGTTGTGGTGGAATTGTAAAGAAAGACCCGCCAGAAGCGCCACGCTCAATTGATACTACTGCTAAACCATTGCGTACATTTTTGCGAATTCTAGAATAAGCTTTTAATAAACGTTCGTCTATAAGTTTGCTAAATTCATCAGATTTTGACAACAACAATTTTTCATCTTTGTTAGTTTCTGCAATAATGGTATCTAATTCTGCTTTTTTGTGACCTAAATGCATGTTGCGTTCAGCAAGCTTTTCTGTTGTACTTGCAATAGCTTCATTTTTATGTGCAATCTTAGCGCTGTATTCGTTAATGCGTTTTTCGCACAATTGAATTTCTAGAGTTTGAAATTCAATTTCTTTAGCTATAGAGTCGAATTCTCTATTATTACGCACATTTTTTTGTTGTTCGGTATATTTACTCATTAAAGTATTAGCTTCTTCAATGGCAATTTTTTTATTTGAAATATCAATTTCAAAATTTTCTACATCGGTATTTAAATTAGATAAGCGGGTGTCTAAACCAGCAATATCATCTTCTAAATCTCTTACTTCTAACGGAAGTTCACCACGAACATTTCTAATTTCGTCAATTTTAGAGTCAATTAGTTGTAAGTCATAAAGGGCTCGTAACTTTTCTTCTACGGTAATTTCTTTGCTTTTAGCCATTTCTAAATGTAGTTGATTGGATTTGTATTTATTTTTGATAAAACGACTGCAAAATTACGGAATTTTTCTGTAAGATAATCTACAATTAAATTTTTTGTAAACTGTTCACTTTCAAAATGCCCAATATCTATTAAAATGATGTTGTTTTCTGCTTTGAAAAAATCGTGATATTTTAAATCTGCAGTAATATACACATCGGCTTTAGCTTTCTTGGCGTCAGCTATAGCAAAGCTTCCAGAGCCTCCCAGAACGGCGACAGTTTTTATTTGTTTGTCTAAAAGTTTTGAAAAACGAATGCCTTTGGCATTAAATTTTGTTTGAATTTCTTTTAAAAAGGATGTGATATTTGTAGGATTTTGTAACTCACCAACCATTCCCATACCAATATTTTGGTTGAAATTATCTAAACTTACAACCTCGTAAGCCACCTCTTCGTACGGATGTGCATCAAAAAGGGCTTTTAATATGGTGTATTCTAAGTGTGATTGAAAGGTAACGCTTATTAAAGTTTCGGGTTCTGTGTGTAATGAACCTTTTTCTCCAATCGTAGGATTGGCATTATTATTGGCTTTAAAAGTACCCAAACCTTTACTGTTAAAACTACAATTATCATAGTCTCCTATATTTCCTGCGCCAGCTTCAAACAATGTATTTCTTAAAACATCCGCAGAAGCGTTAGGCACATAAGTACTTAATTTTTTTATAGTATGGGGTTTTGGCACTAAAATACGTTTGTTTTGGAGCCCTAAAATGTCTGCCATTTTACCAGAAACACCATTAAAAGCATTGTCTAAAGCCGTGTGCATGCTGTAAATAGCAATGTCATTTTTTATAGCTTTTGTGATAACGCGCTCTACATAAGTTGTAGGGTTTATTTTTTTTATACCTTTAAAAAGGATGGGATGAAAACTGACAATAAGATTGCACTTTTGAGTGATGGCCTCATCTACAACGGATTCTAAAGTGTCTAGTGTTACCAAAACACCTGTCACTTTTGTTTGTACATCTCCCACCAAAAGACCGACGTTGTCAAAATCTTCTGCTTGAGAAAGCGGCGCTAATTCTTCTAGATAATTGGTAATGTCTTTAATTTTCAATTGTAAGAATATTTAAAGGTTTTCAAATTTACAATTTAAATTGTTAGTCGATTTTTTTTGCATTTTCCCAAAACACATCCATTTCTGCTAAGGACATATCTTTGAGTGGTTTGCTCAATTTTTTAGCTTCGGTTTCTAAAAACTGAAAACGTTTTATAAACTTTTTATTGGTGCGTTCTAAAGCACTTTCGGGATTTATATTCAAAAAGCGCGCATAATTTATAAGTGAAAACAAAACATCGCCAAATTCTTCTTCCATTTTAGCAGTATTGTTGGCTGTAACTTCGGTTTGAAACTCGGCTATTTCTTCTTTTACCTTTTCAAAAACTTGTTCAGGTTTCTCCCAATCAAAACCAACACCAGCTACTTTTTCTTGAATTCTTATGGCTTTAACCATGGCAGGTAAACCTTTTGGAACACCTTGTAAAACGGATGTTTTGCCTTCTTTTAGTTTGAGCTTTTCCCAATTTTTTTCAACATCTTCTGCAGAATTCACCTTTATATCACTATAAATATGTGGATGTCTAAAAATAAGTTTTTCGCAAATACTGTTAATGACATCAGTTATGTCAAAATCATTGGTTTCTGACCCAATTTTGGCATAAAAAACAACGTGTAATAATAAGTCGCCTAACTCTTTTTTTATGTTTGGCAAGTCGTTGTCTAAAACGGCATCGGCAAGTTCGTAGGTCTCTTCAATAGTAAGCGTACGTAAACTTTCGAAAGTTTGTTTGTTATCCCACGGACATTGCACGCGCAATTCGTCCATTATGGTTAACAATTTATCAAAGGCTTCTAAAGATTCCTTTCTTGAACTCATATTTGGTTGTAAATTTTAGTTTTCGTCAGCAGCAGCTGTATCAGATTCTTCATCAGATTCTTCGAGGCTTTTAAAATCAAAGTCGCTTGTAACAAGTGCATTATACCAAGAAAAAACCTTTTTAATATTGGACGTATATACACGTTCTTCGTCATATTCTGGTAAAATGCCTCTAAAATACTGTGCTAAAACAGCGCCTTTGTCTTTAAGGTCAATTGGAATAATGCCATTTTCTTTGGTGTAAATGTTTAGAAAAACCTGTCTTAAAGGTGTTTCTGCTTCGTAAGTATAAATAGAAATGTCTTTTAATGTGCTTACATTTTGTAAAGCCATTACAGGAAAGCGTTTTTTATCCGTTAAGGATTCAACAATTATATTTCCTTTGTTTTGGGTTAATATTTTATACAAACCAGGTTTGCCAGTTATGGCAATAATTTCGTCTAGAGTCATTTATTTTCTTTTTTGATTTGGGAAACGCATTTTGTAATCAACATCTATATTCCCTTTGCTTATGTTATTTAATCTTTTTTTGAGTAGGCGTTTTTTTAATGAAGAAATTCTATCGGTAAAAACGATTCCTTCTATATGATCGTATTCGTGTTGCACAACGCGCGCTGCTAATCCGGTTAACGTTTCGGTAATTTCTTCAAAATTTTCATTTTGATACTTTATAATAATGGTGTCTTTTCTAAACACATCTTGTCTAACATCAGGAAAACTTAAACAGCCTTCGTTAAAAGCCCATTCTTCTCCAGATTCTTCAATTATTTCTGCATTGATAAAAACCCGATTAAAATTTTCTAAAAAATCTCTTTCTTTTTGATCTAATTCGTCATCATCTGCAAAAGGCGCCGTATCTACCAAAAATAAACGAATGGCTTTACCTATTTGATGTGCAGCTAAACCTACACCACGTGCATAATACATGGTTTCTCTCATATCTTCAATGAGTTGTGAAAGATTTGGGTAATCTGGCGTTATATTTTCACCAACTTTACGGAGAACAGGATCACCATAAGCTATAATTGGTAACTTCATAAAGTACTTTTATTTTGGTTGTAAAGATAAGATTGTAATATTATAGTGGCACTAATTTCATCTACTAGTGCTTTATTCCGTCGTTGTTTTTTCTTTAATCCGCTATCAATCATTGTTTGAAATGCCATTTTTGAGGTAAAACGTTCATCAACGCGCAAAATAGGTATATTTTTAAAATTAGACTCTAATATTTTTAAAAAAGGAATTATAAGGGCTTCACTTTCAGAAGGTGTATAATTCATTTGCATGGGTTTACCTACCAAAATTAAACACACTTTTTCTGATGAAAAATAATTTTTCAAAAAGGGTAAAAGCTGTTCGGTAGCAATTGTTGTTAAGCCAGATGCAATAATTTGCATCTCGTCTGTAACAGCTATGCCTGTTCTTTTTTTACCGTAATCTAAAGCCAGTATCCGAGCCATATTTTTAAAATTGAGGCAAAATTACTGTTTCCTAGTTAAAAATAAAGAATTATGTAAGATATTTCTACAGACCTGTTTATATTTGCTGGCTTATGAAAGACTTACAAAATATTATAGAACAAGCTTGGGATGACCGAAGCTTGTTGCAAAATGAAGCAACTCAAAACGCTATTAGAACGGTTATAGCCAAATTAGACGCAGGTGTTTTGCGTGTGGCCTCGCCTACAGCAGACGGATGGATTGTAAATACGTGGGTTAAAAAAGCCGTTGTTTTATATTTTCCTATTCAAAAAATGGAAGTTTTAGAAGCGGGTATATTTGAATATTACGATAAAATTCCGCTAAAAAGAGGCTACGAAGCCAAAGGTGTTCGCGTGGTGCCTCACGCGGTGGCACGTTACGGAAGTTATATTGCAAGTGGCGCTATTTTAATGCCAAGCTATGTAAATATTGGGGCTTATGTGTCATCGGGAACCATGGTAGATACTTGGGCGACCGTTGGCAGTTGCGCACAAATTGGCGCTAATGTTCATTTAAGTGGCGGCGTTGGTATTGGTGGTGTTTTAGAACCATTGCAAGCGGCTCCAGTTATTATTGAAGACAATGCTTTTGTAGGGTCAAGATGTATTGTTGTTGAAGGTGTTCGGGTAGAAACTGAAGCTGTTTTAGGCGCTAATGTTGTGTTGACTGCTTCAACAAAAATTATTGATGTTACGGGCAACGTGCCTATTGAAACCAAAGGTGTTGTACCAGCACGATCTGTTGTGATTCCTGGGAGTTATACAAAATCTTTTCCAGCAGGTGATTTTCAAGTGCCTTGTGCTTTGATTATTGGGACACGTAAAGAAAGTACCAATAAAAAGACTTCTTTAAATGATGCGCTTAGAGAATATAACGTATCGGCTTAAATGAAAATTACAGCAATCATTCCGACTTTAAACGAAGCTATTCATATTGAAGATGCTATAAAATCTGTCAGTTTTGCTGATGAAATTATTATTATAGATTCCTATAGTACTGATGATACCATTGCGCTTGCAAAAAAGCAGGATGTCACAATAATACAACGCGTTTTTGACGATTATTCAACTCAGAAAAATTTTGCCATTGCTAAGGCTAAACATGAGTGGATTTATATTTTAGATGCCGATGAGCGTGTAACGCCCGCATTGAGAGAAGAAATTTTAGATTGCCTTAAAGACCCTTTAGATTTTGTTGGGTTTCATATTCATCGCACATTTTATTTTGCAGGAAAGAAGATAAATTATAGTGGTTTCCAACACGATAAAGTTATGCGTCTTTTTAGAAAAGACAAGTGTAAATACAACGGAAAAATAGTTCACGAACGTATTGAGGCGCAAGGTGAAGTAGGGTTCTTGAAAAATGAAATTGAGCATTATACCTACCGAAATTATGACCATTTTATAAATAAGTTGAACCGATATGCTGCTTTAAAGGCTCAAATTTTATATAATAATAATAAAAGGGCAACCTTTTTCCATATCCTAATAAAACCGCCTTTTAAATTTTTTATTCACTATTTTATCAGATTGGGTTTTCTAGATGGGTTTCCAGGTTTTATTATTTCAGCAGTTCTGTCTTATGGCGTTTTAGCCAGATATATAAAATTATGGTTGCTAAAGCATAACTTAGATTAAGTCTTAATGCCTATTTCGAAAATAGATATATCAATAATTATTGTAAACTACAAAGGCTGGATACATCTGCGCAATTGTTTAAAAAGCTTAGGGGGAATACATTCAGACACCTTTAATTTTGAGGTTATTGTAGTTGATAATTGTTCAAACGACGGACAGTTAGCACAGTTTATATTAGATTTCAACGGCGTAAATTTTTATAAAAACACAGGCAATAATGGCTTTGCAAATGCCTGCAATTTAGGGGCAGATAAAGCAAAAGGAAACTATTTTCTTTTTTTAAATCCCGATACCATTGCCAATACTAAAGCATTAGAAGTTTTGCTAGAAACAGCTATAAAATATCCCGATTATGGTATTTTATCGTGTCAGCAATATAAAGAAAACAATAAGCGTCACAATCACGAAAAACTATTTTTAGCACCGAGTCGGATGTTTGGTTTGTTTCGCGTTTTTCACAAACTTTTTAATGCCAATAAACTAAAAGAACGTTTTGATATCTCTAAAGAAATAATCTTTCCAGATTGGGTTTCGGGATCCGTTATTTTTATCAGCCGCGACTGGCTTAAAAAAGTTAATGGGTGGTGTAATGATTATTGGATGTATTATGAAGATGTAGATTTATGTAAAAAAGTGACGCAGGCAGGTGGTAAAATAGCCTTGCTCAGAACAGCTAGTATCATCCATTATCACGGTGGTAGTACGCGTATTAATTATAAAACAAAAGCGCTTACAAAATCTGAGGTAATTATATCGCGTCATGTGTATGTTAATAAATACTTTAAGGGCTTTACCCGATTTTTTATGCAGTTGGTTTTGATTACACATCAAATTATATCTAAATTAATTTTAGGTATTTTTGGTATGATTTTATTCTTTATTCCTAAATTTAAAGTAAACAGGTTTTTGGCGGAGAATGTGTTCAAATATTATTATGAAGCTATAAATAATAAAACTTGGCTTAGCATAAGGTCTACTAATATAAAGATAATCAAAAAATAATTTTTAAAGAATGGAAATAAAGCAAACTAAATACTATCAGAATAAGAGAACAGAAATGTTAGAGTTTATTCCTTTATCTGCAAAAAAAATATTAGAAATCGGATGTGGCGAGGGTGATTTTTCTGCACAATTAGTTAGAGAAGGAATTGAAACTTGGGGAATTGAACCAAATAATATTTCCTTCAAAAAATCAAAAAAGAAACTTTTTAAAGTTATTGAAGGAACAATTGATGAAAAATTAAACGAATTACCCAATGATTATTTTGATGTAATTATCTTAAATGATGTAATAGAACATTTATTATACCCTTGGGAGGATTTAAAAAATTTAAAAGCTAAGTTAAATGAAGAAGGTGTTTTAGTTTCCTCAATACCAAATGTTAGATATTCAAAAAATTTATTTAATTTTCTTTTTAAGAAGGATTGGAAATATAAAGATGATGGTATTTTGGATATTACTCACTTTCGTTTTTTTACTAAAAAAAGTGTTAAATCTCTTTTTATAAATAGCGGATATTCTGTGCAAAAGATTAAAAGTATTAACGTTACAAAATCCTTTTTGTTTTTTCCTTTTGCAATCTTATTTAATATACTTTTTTTATTTACACAATTAGATATGTTCTATAGGCAATTTGCAACAGTAGCAAAAAAAGCTAAAGAAGAATAAATTTTTAACACCTAATAAATATTTTTTAATGCCATTAAAAAGAGAAATTGAAATCAGTATAAAAATTTTAAAATCGGGTGGTACCTTGATCTATCCCACAGATACTGTTTGGGGTTTGGGTTGCGATGCTACTGATAGAAAAGCAGTTTCAAAAATATTTACTATTAAACAACGTGAAGAAAGTAAAAGTCTCATTGTTTTGGTTGATAGTTTTGCGATGTTACAGCGGTATGTTCCTGCAATTCAGAATGCCATTTTAGAAATTTTAAAAACAGTAACTAAACCAACAACAGTTATTTACAACAATCCAATGGGTTTGTCTCAAAACGTGATTTCATCAGATAATACCGTCGCCATTCGTATTGTTAAAGATGGGTTTTGCCAAGAACTAATCAAACAATTTGACAGGCCAATCGTCTCTACTTCTGCAAATATAAGTGGCAGGCCTACACCAAAATCTTTTAAAGAAATTGACACATCACTGTTGGATGCGGTTGATTATGTGGTAAATTTGCCCCAAAATAAACCAACTAAAACGCCATCAACCATTCTTAAAATTGGGAGTAATGGGCAATTAGAAGTTATTAGAGATTAAAATTTATGCACAGCAATTTTAAAGAAGCCGTCTCGGCCGATATTTTTAATTACATAACCAAGGCTTCTACAGCTTTGCAATTAGAGACCTTCGTTATTGGTGGTTTTGTACGCGATTTTTTGTTAAAACGCAAAAGTGGCGCTAAAGATATTGACATTGTTTGTGTGGGTAGCGGCATAGAACTGGCTCAAAAAGTAGCCGATTTATTGCCTAAAAAAACCAAAGTGCAGGTTTTTAAAACCTACGGTACTGCCATGTTGCGTTTTGAGAATTCCGAAATCGAATTTGTAGGCGCGCGTAAAGAATCGTATTCAGAGAATAGCCGTAATCCAGAGGTGTCAACAGGTACTTTACAGGATGATCAAAACAGACGCGATTTTACCATAAACGCTATGGCGATAAGTTTAAATGCCTCCGATTTTGGCACATTGTTAGATCCGTTTAACGGGATATCCGATTTAGAGAATGGCATTATCAAAACACCTTTAAATCCTGATATTACTTATTCTGATGATCCTTTGCGGATGATGCGCGCCATACGTTTTGCCACTCAATTAAATTTTACGATTGAACAGAAATCGCTTGAAGCAATTACAAAAAATGTAGCACGGTTGGAAATTATTACACGTGAGCGTATTGTAGAAGAATTGCATAAAATACTGTCATCAGATAAACCATCAATTGGGTTTAGACTGTTGGAAGAAATCTATCTTTTAGAACAAATTTTACCAGAATTAATTGCCTTAAAAGGTATTGAAGAAGAGGAAGGACAAACACATAAAGATAATTTTTATCACACCTTACAAGTGGTAGATAATATGGCAGAAACATCAGATAATTTATGGTTGCGATGGGCGGCTTTATTGCACGACATCGGTAAAGCGCCTACAAAAAAGTTTGATAAAAAACTGGGATGGACTTTCCACGGACACGAATTTAAGGGGTCAAAAATGGTGTATAAAATTTTTAAACGTTTAAAAATGCCATTAAACGAAAAGATGAAATACGTCCAAAAAATAGTGATGTTAAGTTCTAGACCTGTTGTTTTGGCAGAAGCCGTAACAGACTCTGCTATCCGCCGTTTGATTTTTGACGCAGGTGATGATTTAGATGATTTGATGTTGCATTGCGAAGCCGATATCACCACAAAAAATCCAAAACTTTTAAAAAAATATCTTAATAATTTTAAAATTGTTCGTGATAAAATAAAAGAAGTTGAAGAGCGTGATCATGTACGTAATTTTCAGCCACCCATTTCTGGAGAACTTATTATGGAAACGTTCAACCTCAAACCTTCCCGAGAAATTGGCACTTTAAAAGAAGCTATAAAAGAAGCCATTTTAGAAGGGATTATTAAGAATGATTACAACGAAGCTTATCAGTTTATGTTAAATAAAGCGGCACAATTAGGATTAAAAAAATAGCAAAATTATCAGGGTTTTGTCTTTAAAACACGTCCTTCTTTTTTGGCTTTATTGTCAATATTACGACCAATTATTAGGCCTATAAACATTCCAAACATCATCCCATTAGTCATTCCAGACCCTGCGCCAAAAATAGAGGCCCCTAAAGCTAGGCCAAAACACATTCCAATTCCTATTCCTAAACCAGTATAATATCCTTCTTGAATAAGTGAAAATTCACTTATTAGGAATTTTTTAAAATCAGTAAGTTTCTTTTTGAATTGTTTTCTTTTGTTTTTATAATCTGTTTTAAACTCAAAAGAATTGAGTTTTTCATCAATTAATTGGTATTGATAATCTGATAAATTTCTATTTTTTAAGTCTGATAGTATTTCTATGAAACTTTTATAGATTTTTATTTCAGATTTTTTATCTGTTGTAATTAGTAAATTTTCAAAGAAAATAAGGGTTTCAGTTAAGTTCATAATTTTTAGTTTATAAGGCTCATTCAATTAAATCGATAGCACTTTTAAAATTATAATTATTAAAGACAAGGTTACTATTACTAATGCTTTTATCATTTTATTTAATTAAAATAGGTTAACAATTTGAATTAAGCCGTTCTTAATTCTTCCATATCTGCTAATAGGGCATCTAGACGTTTCAATATACGGCCATAGCCAATTTTTAAATCCCATTCGCCAATTTTTCCGCCAAAAACAGCTAATAAAATGAGTATAAATAGCAGTCCTATAACGCCAAATAAGGGGAGCCCAAAGATCATAATCATATCAGGAAACTCTATCAGTAATCTATTTACAAAATCATTGCCAGGAATGTTGCCGCCAAAACTGCCAAACCAAAATCCTGCTACCATAGATAGAAAAACAAAAGGGTATAAAAATCGCGATATTTTAGTATTGAAAGCCATCATTTCTTTTGTCCAATCATTGAAAGATTTAAGGTATTGATAACTGTTTGCATTCTTGTTAATAGCATCTAATTTCTTTTTAAATTTCATGCCAAAGTTCGCTACAGACATTAAAATTAGAAACATTGGGATACCCATATATGGGATGTGTACAAAAGTTGCAATAGGTAATAAAATAAGGGCAAATAGAGTAATGCCTATGATGTTTATTTTGTACAATCTTCTAAATTTATCTACAATATCTATAGATTTTTGATTGTATAAATCGTTTATTTTAGGCGCAATAAGGGCATCATTTTTCAAAAAACCTTCTTTCCAAATTTTTTCTATTGATTTTTCCATTTTTATAATTTTTTAGCTTAATAATTTTTTTAATCGTTCTTTAATCCTTTTAATGCGAACACCAATATTATTAGGATTTGTGCCAATTATATCGGCAATTTCTTGATATGTTTTTTCTTCTAAATAAAGTAAAATTACCGCTCGGTCAATTTCAGATAATTTTCTGATGGCGCTATACAATAAATTTAACGGTTCGTCTGAGAATACACGACTATCTTCTGTAGCTTCAATTTGTAGAGAATCTGAAGTAAAATGTTGACGGTTGTTTTTCTTTTTCTTCAACAATGTCAGGCACACATTTAAAGACAATCTGTATATCCAAGTTGACCATTCTGATTGTTCTCGAAAGTTGTCTTTACTTTTCCAAATCTGTAAACAGACTTCTTGATAGTAATCTTCAAAATCTTCTTGACTATCTGTATAAGCCCGACAAATCTTTATGATTATTCCAGAATGTGGTAAAATAGATACGGTGTAAAAATCGCTGCTCACTACTTTTTTTATTTGGTTAGTGGCTCAAGTTAAAGATTATTACATCCTATTAAAAATTATTTTAAATATGAAGTGCAGTGTAACTGGCAGTAAACTATAAGTAAATATTTTGAGCTTACTTATTATGTTTGAAATTTTTTAAAAAAGAAACTATTTTAGAATGGTTATTCCAAAATCTTACGCGCAATTACTACTTTTTGAATTTCGGTAGTGCCTTCGCCAATAGTACATAATTTAGAGTCGCGGTAGAATTTCTCTACAGGATAATCTTTGGTATAACCATAACCGCCGTGAATCTGTACAGCTTCATTGGCTATTTTAACACAGGCTTCTGAAGCATACATTTTTGCCATCGCCCCAATTTTTGTCATGGGTTGATTTTTATTTTTCATGCTAGCAGCTTTGTGTAAAAGCAATTCTGATGCTTCAATTTCTGTAGCCATATCGGCTAATTTAAATGAAATACCTTGAAATGAGCTGATAGGTTTGCCAAATTGCACACGTTCTTTAGCATATTTTAAAGCAGCTTCGTATGAACCTTTAGAAATTCCTAGCGCTAAAGCACCAATAGAAATACGGCCACCATCTAGTACTTTTAAAGCTTGTATAAAACCGTCGCCTTCGAGACCCAATAAATTTTCTTTGGGTATTTTACAATTGTCAAAAATAAGCTCTGCAGTTTCTGAAGCACGCATGCCTAATTTATTTTCTTTTTTTCCTGATGTAAATCCGGGTGTGCCTTTTTCAATCACAAAAGCAGACATGCCGTGGGAATCTCCTTTTTCGCCAGTACGCGCCATCACAACGGCAACATTTCCGCTTATAGCGTGGGTAATAAAATTTTTAGCGCCATTAAGGATATAATAATCGCCTTCTTTTTTAGCAGTTGTATTCATCCCACCAGCGTCAGAACCTGTGTTGTGCTCGGTTAAACCCCAAGCGCCAATCCATTCGCCAGAAGCTAATTTTGGCAACCATTTTGCTTTTTGTTCTTCATTTCCAAAATAGCAAATATGACCTGTACACAAAGAGTTATGTGCCGCAACCGATAAACCAATTGAAGAATCTACTTTAGAAATCTCTTCTATTACGGTTATGTATTCGTGGTAGCCTAAACCTGACCCACCATATTCTTCGGGAACAAAAACACCCATAAAACCCATCTCACCTAATTTGTGGAATAATTCAACTGGGAAAGTTTGCTTTTCATCCCAGTCCATCATAAAAGGAGCAATATGTTGTTTGGCAAAATCTCTTATAGATTCTGCTATCATTTTTTGGGTTTCTGTTTGGTCAAAATTCATAATCAAAGAAGTGATTCAAATTATTAGAAAAAAGCCTTAAAAGGATTAAAATAATGACATTATAATAAACCAATCTTTTATTTATTCGGCTTTCAAATATAGAACTATTCTATCAAATTTATCAAGTGGAAAGCCTTCAATTTTTTTTAATTCTTCGAGGTCTTTGATTTCGGTGACTTCTCTTTTATAATCAAAAATGTTCTTTGTAAGCTGATAGTCGATATAGGGCAAATGGAGAATTTCTTTAAAAGTAGCTGTATTGACATTTATTTTATCAATCTCTGGTTTTTTGAAAATCCTGAAACGCTCTAAAACCCTGTTTGCTACAATTGTGTCTAAATAATAAACCTCATATAATTGCGATTTAAAAGTAAATCCTTTTATCATATTTCTATAGTTTATAATGCGGTTGGCCGTTTTAAGACCAATACCTTTAACAACAACCAAATCTTGTGCTATGACCGTATTAATATTTTTGATGATGATTGGTTCTTTGGGTTTTTTAGCTTCATTTTGTTTGGCCATAACCCAATCTGGAAACTTAAATAAAGGTTTTAAAACAGCTAATAAGCTGTCACTGACACCTGTAATTTTCTGAAATTGCTTAGCCGAATTGATGTATTTATCTTGTTTGCGATAGGCTAGTAGTTTGTCTATTTCATCGGTATTTAAACCTAAAGAATAGGCTTTATATCCTGTTAAAAAACTAGGATTAAAAGGTCTAATCACATACTTTTTAGGTTGCGCTTTTAAAGCTTTTAAACTGTCAATTTCTTTTTGAAGTTGGATGGTTTCTTTAGAAGATAAAATAAGCATTTTATCAGGAGAAAAATCAATAAAAATATAGGCAGCCTGAGCAACAATGATAATGATGACTAAAAATAAAAACCCATTTCGTTGGCGTTTGTTGTACCAATAGAAATGGGTTTTTATATTTTTCATTAGATAATATTTACATCATTTTTTTGCCTTAATAGCAGCCATATATTTAGAGAGTTCCTCTTTTACTTTAGGCGCTAAAAGAACAAGGCCTATCATATTAGGCACCATCATTGCAAAAATCATAGCATCAGAAAAGCCAATTACCGAGCCTAAACTTGCGGCCGAACCAATAACAACAAAAATAAGGAATAATATTTTATAGGTGTATTCCATTTTCTTAGTTCTACCAAATAAATAAGCCCATCCTTGAAAACCGTAATATGACCAAGAAATCATGGTAGAAAAAGCAAACAATACAACAGCTACCGTCAACACATAAGGAAACCAAGAAATAACAGATGCAAAAGCGCCTGAGGTTAATAAAATGGCTTGTGCATCATTTAAGCTTGCATTTTCTGCAGCTACATTACCTGTAATTACCAATACCAAAGCAGTCATTGTACACACCACAACAGTATCTATAAAAGGCTCTAATAAAGCCACCATACCTTCGGATGCTGGATATTTTGTTTTTACCGCAGCATGTGCAATAGATGCAGAACCTATACCAGCTTCATTAGAAAAAGCAGCTCTTCTAAATCCCTGAACTAGCACACCTATAAAACCACCAGCAACACCTGTTGGGCTGAATGCACCATTATATATTTGAGAAAAAGCATCACCAATCATATCGTATTTTGCTATTAAAATAAATATAGAGGCTGCTACATAAATTACCACCATAAAGGGCACAATTTTATCAGTAACCTTTGCTATTTTTTTAATACCTCCTATAATTACAACCCCAACAAGTATGGCTATAACAACACCAAATAACCAACCTCTATCGTGTAAAAAAGAGTCATTTCCACCTGTAATATGTTCTACTAATTGAAATGCTTGGTTGGCTTGAAACATGTTTCCGCCTCCAAAAGATCCTCCTATAACAAAGACAGCAAATAAGGCTGCTAATACTTTCCCTAATTTACCTAAGCCTTTTTCTTTTAACCCTTTTGTGAGGTAATACATAGGGCCACCATAAACAGTGCCGTCAGATTCAATATCTCTATATTTTACACCCAAAGTACATTCTACAAATTTTGATGCCATGCCTAATAACCCAGCAATAATCATCCAAAATGTAGCCCCTGCACCACCAATAGAAACAGCTATGGCAACACCTGCAATATTACCTAAACCAACTGTGGCCGATAGAGCAGCAGTTAAGGCTTGAAAGTGAGAAACCTCTCCTTGGTGCCCTTCTACTCTTATTGTGTCTGGATTATCACCATCGTCTGTAAAGACAGCATCAGAAACTTCAACATTATGATCTTTTCTATCTTCTAAATCGTCATATTTTCCGCTTACTATTTTTATTGAAGTTAAAAAGCCCTTAAAATTTATAAAATTAAAATAAAATGTAAAATAAAGAGCCCCTAGAATTAACGGGAATAATACCCAATAAATTTTTATTGTGTCTGAGAATGATATTTGATAGAAAATAAAGTTTACAAACCAACCTGTTGCATTACCAAATGCTTCATCAATTTGCTGATCTAATCCTTTTTCTTGAGCAAAAGTTATAAAAGGTATTACTAAAAGTAACAACGATAGAATTCTTTTTTTCATAATAGTTTAGTGTAAGTTTTTAATTGTAGCTGGCTAATATCATAAAAAAAAGCAGTTAGTACAACTTTTAAGCGTTAAAAATTTGAAGGGGGCAATTTGGTAAAAACAAAGCCCTTTAGTTTAAGTAAACTAAAGGGCTAACCAAAATCAAACGAATTAGGGGATTATTTATATAAATCCACCACCTTGTTTATTGTTGCTATATTTGTTTTTATTATTTTTACATTTCATATAATAATGATATAGAATGCTATTTTATGTCAAGAATTAGCATTATTTTTTATAAGCTTTAACATGAAAAAATCAACTTTGGTTTTAGGAGCTTCGCTTAAAGCGGATAGATATTCAAACCGTGCTATTATTAAATTAGTTGAAAATAAGCACGATGTAGCTGCTATTGGATTAAAGGAAGGAGAAGTAGCAGGTGTGCTTTTAAAAAAGGGCTTCCCAGTATTTGAAGATATAGAAACAGTGACGCTTTATTTAAATCCAGAAAGGCAAAAAGCGTATTATAATTACATAATAAACTTAATGCCTAGAAGGGTTGTTTTTAATCCGGGAACGGAAAACGAAGAATTTATGGATTTACTGACTAAAAATAATATTGATTTTGAAGTGGCTTGTACACTTGTTTTGTTGGCCACAAACCAATATTAGCAACCGCGCGCGTAATACCAAACATTGGGTGTGCCAGAATCATCAATGGTTTTAATCCACCCTTCTAAAATATATTCAATATTTTTTTCGTTGGTTAAATTGCCTTTACAGGGATGTTCTTGATATTTTATAACCTTTACTTTATTCCAATTGCCTTCCGCTTCTTTTTGCAGTTTAATTTCAAACAAGTCACCGCGTAAGGTCTTTAAAACTTTAGCGCTTTTAAGAGGTTCAGAACGTAAATTTAAACCGGGTTTGTTGGCGTAATACCCTAAAAATTTATCTTTATTTTCTATTAAAAAATCTTGCCAATTAGTCGCTTTATATCCCATTTCTTCAATTTCTGAAACCTTTATCCAATACGATGATTTTTTATCAAAAATCTTAACAAATCCATCTTTGTTTTTATAAAACGACATGGCAAAAATTTCGTAACCAACTTCGGTTAAACCTTGGTCAAATTTTTTATAAATGGGCGTATTTCCATTTGCTAAAGCAATAACATATAATTCTGTAAGTGCTAAATTTGCTTTTTGTTTTTGTAGAACTTTGCCAATCTTATTTCCGTTTGGCGCATCGTATAAATTAAAGCCTTCTATGGGCGCAAAAACACAGCAGTATTCACTAAAAGAATCGTTATGAAAGTTTTTTGGAATAATTAGACCATTTTGATGTGTTTGGCTAAAGCCGATGCTGGCCATGCTAAAAAGCATTGCAAAGATGACAGATTTCATACGCTAAAATTTAAAAGGTGAATAAAAGACTTGTTTTTAGCAATACAAAAGCTATGCCATAAAATGTTTATTCGGGGTGATAAATTGATTCAGCATCTTTGTAAATGGAAGCTTTATTTAAAGTCATTTTTTTGAGTTTGTGATTCACATACAATTCCATTTGATCGGTATAATGTTTGCGTTTCGGATTATTGGTACCGCCATAAGCATTTACTGTTTCAAACACAGGGCCATCTTTATCAAATTGCACCAAAATAATATGCGATTCTCCTGCAAATACACGCTCTTTGTTTTTATACGGGCGCGTGTGCATGGCCGCAATCACATCTGGTAATCCATCTGCAGGCAATTCTACATCACCGCGCTGATGCACTTGATAATCGCCTAATTTTACCCTAATACTGCCAAAGTTTTTAAGAAGATGCTCTTGTGCTTTGCTTACAATTTCTGGGGCGTTTTCTAAGCTGATTTCTTTGTAATTTTCACGCGTTGACACATCGTATAAAACTTTAAAAAGTGTGGCGCCATAGCTTTCTTTATCGGCAACCCGATTCCATTTTTGTAATTTGGTTAGGTAATTTTTAATGATTGGAAATTGCTCTGGATTTAACCTAAAAAAGGTGTTTGCATCCATATTGTAATACAAAGAATCTGGCAGGGTAATATCGTATTTCATGCGTTTAAAATCATCGTAAGAAACCTTGTCAATTTTATGAATCAATTGTTGAAAGCGGATGCTGCGGTTATTGTCTTTAAACGGATAGCCCATGGTTTGGTCTAGTTGCATTGGCGCTAAATTATCATTATCACCACTAGCATTATAAACCGTATTGTTCATATTAAACAAATATCCTGATTCTGGGTTGAGAATCTGTGGTAAATCTGCGAATGGATGAAAGTCTGTCCACAAAGTTTTCGTGGTGTTTCCGGGTAAAACTTTGGTCCAATCGTAACGCGAATTCCTTAACGGGATTTTACCATTACTCACATAAAAAATGGTATCGTATTTATCGGCATACACAATGTTGAAACCCGTAATTGCCGTCATTTGCAAAGCTTTTTTAAATTGGGTAAAATTTTGAGCCTTGTTCATATAGTACCATTGCTCTGGTGCTTTAATACCCATATTGGCCGCAAATCTTACGCTGTAATAACCAGAATCATTTTTTACTGTGGCGCCATAATCGCTCCAATAAGCTTTCTTTTTCACACCTATTGGGATGCCTAAAATCTTGACTTTAAGTTTTACTTTTTTAACTTCTAAAGCTTTCCATTCGCCATCAAATTCGTAATAATTTTCTTTTGAGGGATGCATTTTAAGCTTAAAAACATCCACCTTATCGGGATAATTAACCGTATGTCCCCAAGCTAAATTTGGCGTAACACCCTGAAAAACGGTTGCGCCTCCAGCAAATAATCCACCTAAAATATTCCAACCTTCTTCGCTGTTCAGGTGGGCTTCATACCACGAAGCTGGCCCATCAAGTGGTTGGTGTGAATTGATATCTAAAAAAGTTTTTCCATTGGTCGTTTTTTTTGCGCTTATCGCAATAGCGTTAGAACCATAAATTGAATAGGGATTTTCGGTTATTTTATTGTTGAACAAGTCGCCTATAACACGATCAACTTTATCCATAACTGCCAACGAAATGACATATGAAGTCAATAAATCTTTTTCATTTATAGGGAAAAGTCTTTTGAGCGTTACCTCTTTTTTATGTGTTTTGGCATAGGCATTAATCCCTTCTACATATCCGTTAAGGACTTTACGAAACTGCGGAGACAGGGTGTTTATCTTCTCATCTACAACAGTTCTGGCGCGAATAAGTTGTACAAAATAATCTATGGCAGCGCCTTTTTTACCCAATTTTCGACCGAGCAAACCTTTGCCGGCTAAAAGTGTTTTCTGAATGGTTTTAAAATCATCTTCGGCATGTGCCCATGCTAAACCATATGATGTTTCGGCATCGGTTTTGCCATAAATATGCGGCACGCCCCATTTATCTCTTACAATATCTATGTTTTTAGGATTTATTTGTGCCTGAGAAAAACTCAGAAATCCGAAAAGAAATAAACCTAATAATAATTTATTGTTCATAAATAACAGTGTTTTGTTGATTAAACCAATTGGTGTAATTGGGCTGGTGAATTTTTTCAATCTGATTGCGTTTAGTTTTTAAGGTGGGTGTTAATAAGCCATTATCCATTGTCCAATCTTCATTCATTATGACTATTTTTTCTACCTTTTCGTGCTTTTCTAAAGTTGGATTAATTTGTTTTAAAGTTGTTGTTAAGGAGGTCGATAATTCTTCCTTAGTCAGTTTTTTTGCATTATCTGACAAAGTAATTAAAGCAATGGGTTGTGGAATGCCCATGCCAACAATACAAATTTGCTCTATAGCCCCATTTTTTAAAAACTCTAATTCAATTGGGGCAGGGGCAATATATTTGCCTTTATCGGTTTTAAATTGGTCTTTTATACGACCGGTAATGTATAAATATTGGTGGTTATATTCGCCTATATCACCTGTTTTTAAATAGCCATCGCTGTCAAAACTTTCTTTGGTTTCCTTGGGCATTTTGTAGTAGCCTAACATTAAACAATTGCTTTTTATACAAACTTCGCCCAGTTCATTAAGCTTTGCCGTAACGCCCGGTAAGGGTTTTCCTACGGATCCTTTTATATTTTGACCGGGTAAATTAAAATGCGATAAGGCGCAATCTTCGGTCATACCATAAGCTTGATGAATGGTGATGCCAATTTTTTCATACCAATCCATCACACTTACTGCTAAAGGTGCGGCACCAGAAAAAATAATTTTGGCTTCGCTTAAACCTAATTTTTTCGCTAATTTCTTTTTGAAAAATGAATTTAAAATAGGGATTGATAAGATGAGGTTTAATTTTTTTTGTGGAATGCTATCAAGGATTTTCTCTTTGAATTTTGCATAAATCCGGGGCACCGCAAAAAACAAATGAGGTTGTAAACTTTCTAAATCGGCAGCAAAAGTTTCGAGAGATTCTGGAAAGGTAAAAGAAGCGCCTCTATAAAGGCCTTGCATTTCTATACCCATTCGTTCGGCGATATGTGATAGTGGTAAGTATGAGAAAAATCGTGGATAATCTGGCAAATGAAAAATTTGTAAGGCTGTATTTGAGGCTTGTGCAAAGCTGCTGACTTTATGCATAACGCCTTTTGGAACACCCGTAGTACCAGAGGTATAGATAATTGTGAATAAATCGTCATCTTTTAGGTTGACAATATTATTTATTGGTGATGTGTTTTCTGCCAATGTTTCCCAAGACAATTCTTCTTCAATTCCATACAAAGAAATACCTATTTTAGGGATGTTTTTAATACCGCTTTTTTGCGATTCGTAATCATCTAGCTTTCCAATAATGATGGCTTTTGCTTCACTGTGATTAAGTATGTATTCAATAGAATCTGCATTTAAAGTAGGGTAAATAGGCACAGAAACATAACCGCCCATCATAATGGCTAAATCTGCCATTATCCAATACGCACAGTTTTTTGAAAGCAGTGCTATTTTTCCCTTTTCGGGGATATTTAAATTTTTTATACTTTGAGCGATTTTGCGTATTTCAAGCCCAGCTTCTTGGTAAGTATAGGTTTTGTTTTTTCCTTTAATAGGCTGATTGAAAAATACTTTTTCTGGCTGAATGCCTTCCCAATATAAGAAAGCATCAACAGGTGTTTTAAATGTTTGCATAGAAAAGGATAAAAATTTGAGGTTAAATATAAATAAATATATTTATGAATCTAGAAAAAGAGAGAAACTAGATACTAATAACCAATCCTTCTTTGGCTAAAACAACATTTTCAAATTGGTTTAGCGCTTCTTTTAAAAAGAGACTTTCATCAGTGTAGCGACTCGAAAAATGACCTAAAATAAGTTGATTAACTTGTGCTTGTTGGGCAATTGTAGATGCCTCTGAGGCAGTACTGTGTTTGGTTTTTGTTGCCAATTTAGCATCGGATTCTAAAAAAGTAGATTCGTGGTATAACAAATCAACATCCTTAATTAGCGGCACAATTTTAGGATAGAAACTTGTATCGCTACAAAAAGCGTAGCTTTTTGGCGGCGGCGGATTTGATGTTAGTTTTTCATTTTTAATAACAGTGCCATTTTCTAAAATAAAATCTTTGCCATTTTTTAGGTTTTGATAATCGCAAGTGTCAATGTCTTTAATTTTACCAACCGCTGCCATATTGAGTTTGCGCTCACCAATTTTTTCTTTAAATAAATAGCCATTGGTATATACGCGGTGATTTAAAGGGATGGTGAAAACCGAAACCTTGTCACTTTCAAAAATCAGCTCACTTTTTTTAGAACCTAGTTCATGAAAAACCAAGTCGTAACTCAAAAAAGATTTTCCTAATTTTAGTTGTAATTCGGTTATTTCTTTAATGCCTTTAGGTCCGTAAATATGCAATTCTGTTTGACGCTGATATAGGCTAAATGTAGATATAAGTCCGACAAGGCCAAAATAATGATCGCCATGTAAATGCGAAATAAAAATTCTAGAAATTTTAGAAAATTTGACTTTATGTTTTCGTAATTGTACTTGTGTGCCTTCGCCACAATCAATTAAAAAATGCTCATTATTAATGCTTAAAAACTGAGATGTTGGGTACGCAAAAGTGCGCGGTGTAGCCGAATGGCATCCTAATATGGTTAAAGAAATACTCATAATTAAAAACCAAGGTCGCGCTCCATGGCTTCCATTTCTAAGGTGTCTTCGGCTTCTAAAAGGGTGGGTGTACAGGTTATTTTTTCTGAAACTAAATCGACATCTATATTTTGAACAACAACAATAAACGATTTTTTAAGGGCTTTGCTTTGCGTTGTCCAAACTAATAATTTATTGATGTTTTCTGTAGTAGTATCAATAATAATAGATAAATCTACAATAAGATGGTTTTGTTTTTGACTATTATAAACCGCATCAAAATCGTTAAAAAAAGCTTCAAAGTTTTGAGATTCAAATTTTATTAATGTGTAATTTTCTTTTTTTTCAACGAACATATTAAGCGTTTTTAATTTGTTCGGCCAATAAATAAATAACAGCCATACGAATGGCAACACCGTTTTCTACTTGATTTAAGATGATGGCTTGTTTAGAATCGGCCACATCGCTGGTAATTTCTACACCTCTATTTATGGGGCCAGGATGCATAATAACAATCTCTTTATTAAGGCTGTCTAATTTTTGTTTATTGATGCCAAAAAGTTGGGTGTATTCTCTTACGCTTGGAAAATATTTAATATCCATGCGTTCGTGTTGCACGCGTAAAACATTGGCCACATCACACCATTGAAGTGCCTTGTCAATATTTAATTCAACATCTACGCCTAAAGATTTAATATGCTTCGGAATTAAAGTTGCTGGTCCACAAACCTTGACATTAGCGCCGAGCATTTGCAGTGAAAATATGTTTGAAAGTGCCACACGCGAGTGCAATATATCGCCAACAATCACAATATTTTTACCTTTTATACTGCCTAATTTTTCTTTGATAGAATAAGCATCTAATAAAGCTTGTGTTGGATGCTCGTGTGTGCCATCTCCAGCATTTATAATTCTGGCATTCACGTGTTTTGATAAAAATACGCCCGCACCAACATCGGGATGACGCATCACAACAATATCAACTTTCATTGATAAAATATTGTTGACAGTATCTATAAGTGTTTCTCCTTTTTTGACAGATGATTGGTTTGCAGAAAAATTGATAACATCCGCCGAAAGGCGTTTTTCGGCCAATTCAAAAGAGAGGCGTGTGCGTGTGCTGTTTTCAAAAAATAAATTGGCTATGGTAATATCTCTTAATGAAGGTACTTTTTTAATGGGCCTGTTTATGACTTCTTTAAAGTGATCGGCTGTATCAAATATAAGTTCAATGTCTTGCTTGGTTATATTTTTGATACCTAATAAATGTTTTGAGCTAAACCCTGCCATTATTTTTTTAATACTTTAAATTAACTAACCATATATACTGCGTCTGCTTTGTCTCGCTCCTGCCATTGTACCAAAACTTTTTCTTGATTGATGGCGTCAACTTGAAAGCCTTTATAATCGGGTTGAATAGGTAAATGTCTGCTAAAACGTCTGTCTATTAAAACCAATAATTCGATGTCGCTTGGTCTGCCAAAAGATTGGATTGCTGTTAAAGCGGCTCTAATACTGCGTCCAGAAAATAAGACATCATCAATAAAAACCACTTTTTTATTTTCTATTGTAAAATCTATAGATGTTGTGCTTGCTGCCAAAGGCGCATCACGTCTTCTAAAGTCATCCCTGTAAAAGGTAATGTCTAGCTGACCTAATTTAAGAGTTTTTATCTTATAATCGTTTTGTAAAATGTCTGCCAAACGCTTTGCTAAAAACACACCTCTTGGCTGAAGCCCAATAAGTACGGTGTCTGTAAAATCGTTGTGGTTTTCAATAAGCTGACAGGCTAAACGTTGCAATATTATTGCTATTGCATTGCCATTAAGTAGTTTTTTTTTAGCCATTTTAGCAATAAATATTTGCTTTTCTGGGATACAAAGTTACAGTTTTTTTAATTGTTCTTACTTAAAATAATTTGTTAATTAGTTTGTTAAAAACAATAAGTAGGTATTTGTTTAATACACGCCTTCAAACTGTAAATTTAGCACTATACTTATCCTACTTTATTTATGGAAGATTTTTCTTCAGAAAATTACGAATTTTATATTTCTAAGTTTGAATCGATGCTAAAAACCAATAGCGTTTATTTTTTCGATTCAGTTGCCTTTGAAACAATTATTCAGCATTATATGGATAACGGTAAAATGGCTTTGGCCGATAAGGCTATAAAATTAGGTCTTGCACAACATCCATCATCAATTACATTACAACTTTTAAAAGTTGAACTGCTGGTTTTTGAAAACAAGTTAGAACCTGCAGAAATATTATTGCAAAATCTGTTAGAAATTGAACCTACAAACGAAGAAATTTATATCCAGAAAGCCAATTTATTATCAAAAAAGGATAAGCATTTAGAGGCTATAGAAGCTTTAGAAATGGCCTTAAATTTTGCCGAAGACACGGTAGATGTTTACACACTAATGGGTATGGAATTCCTTTATTTAGATGAGTACGAAGCGGCACGTTTAAATTTTGCCAAATGTTTGGATGTTGATTACGAAGATTATTCTGCTTTGTACAACGTTGTTTATTGTTTTGATATGCTACATCAGCACGATAACGCGCTAGATTATTTAAAAAATTATATAGATAAAGATCCTTACAGCGAGGTGGCTTGGCATCAAATGGGATGTCAATATTTTACTTTAGGTTCTTACGAAGAGGCTTTAAGAGCTTTCGATTATGCTGTTGTTATAGATGAATATTTTCTTGGTGGATATCTTGAAAAAGCCAAAACTTTAGAAAAGTTAGGACGCTATAAAGACGCTATAGACAATTATTTAATCACGCTTAAATTAGCCGATGCTAATTCGTTTACATTCTTGCACATTGGTCAGTGTTACGAAGCTTTGGCTGATACAAAAATGGCTTTGAAATTTTATGACAAAACAGTTCACGAAGATCCTTTATTAGATAAAGGTTGGTTGGCTTTGACCAATTTAAATTATACTGAAGGCAATTATGCAAAAGCTTTATCTTGTATAAATAAAGCCTTAAAAATTGACCATGAGAACAGTTTATATTGGCGTAAATACAGCCAGATAACTTTAAAATTGAATTTATTTGAAGAAGCTACTTTAGGTTTTAAAAAATGTTTAGAGTTAGGCGATGACGAGCTCAATGTTTGGCTTGGTTATGTTGATATTTTACTCTTTTTAGGTGAAAACAAAGAGGCTTATTCTTTATTAAATAAAGCACATGTTTTATATGATAATAGTGTTGAGATAAATTACAGATTGGCGTGTTTAGCGTTTCTTTTTAAGAACAAAAAAGTGGCTTTTGGTTTATTAGATCAGGCATTGCAAGAAGATTTTGAGCAATATAAGGAAGTGAGACTTTTATTCCCCGCTATTTTTAAAACAGAAAAAGTTCAGGCACTTTTAAAAATGCACAAAAAATAATTACGCCCCTTTTTTACTATTATAGCCTAAAATAATATTCCTAGAATATATTATAAATCCGAATAGTTGACCGATAAATAATACAGGGTCTTTACGCATAATGGCATAACTCAAAATCATTAAAGAACCAATTAAGCTGAGCATCCAAAAGCCGGCTGGCAGCGTAGATTCTTTATTTTTTTCTGAATACAACCACTGATAAATAAAACGTAATGCAAATATTATTTGTGCCGTACTTCCCCAAATAACAAGTCCAGTAGAGATATTTTTATTTCTAAACAGTCTGTCTATATCGTACATATTATTGTTAAAAGAGTAGGTGATTATCAGTAATGGAAAAACATATAAAAACAACCTTAAGATGAGCGGTAATTTTTTCCAAGAACCTTGCAATTGCATATTGCGGATGTAAATAAAGTAAGTTAAAGTTTGTCCTAGCATAATAGCAAAATCATCGCGAAGCCATCCGTAAACAAATAATAAAAAAGAAGCGACCAAACTAAGTTTCCAAAAAACTTCTGGCGTTAAAACTTGTTTTGCTTTTTCAGATTTAAACCACTGCGATAACAATCTTGCAGAAAACAGTATTTGCGCCAAAAATCCAATGATGTACACAAAAGATTTATATGATAACCAATCGTCCATTTACTTAATATTGGTTTTGTCAATAAGGTAATTTATGTTTCTACTGCGCATCCAACGGTAGGCAAAAGCATCTATTAAAGGCCCGAAAGAACGGTTGAAAATATTGAATTTAGATTTTCCTGCCAGACGTTCAAAATGTTGCACATTTATTTGTTTAATTGTGCCGCTTTGAAGTTTAATAAGGGCCGGAATAAAACGGTGCATGCCTTTAAAAAATGGTATTTTTTTAGCCACATTTGCATGGATGACTTTTAACGGGCAACCTGTATCTATAATACCATCATTAATTAAAGCGCGTCTGATGCTGTTGGCAAATTTTGATTGAATTTTTTTATTCAAAGAGTCTTTTCTGTTGCCACGATAACCAACAACAGCACTGTAATTGTCTATGTGTTTTAAAAGTTTGTCGAAGTCAAAAGGAGAGGTTTGCAAATCGGCATCAATATAACCGATGAGTGGCGTCTTTATAGTGTCGATACCCGCTTTAATAGCAGTGCTTAATCCACAATTGTACTTGAATTTTAAAAATTCAAAATTGGAATTATTGCGACAGACGTTTTCAATTTTAGAAAAACTATCATCGGTAGAGCCATCATCAATAAATAAAACTTTACTCTTTGTTGGGCTTTTTGAAAAGTAATCGGTAAAAGTACTGGCTATGCGATTAATGTTGTCAGATTCGTTAAAAACGGGCACAATTACGGTCATTTTAAAATCTGTCATAAGATAAAAGTAATAAAACTTAGTGTAAAATTACAAATAATACGGCACTAAAAAGAAGCTTTATTTTCTGCTTTAAAAAGGTATCTTTGACTTTGTAAAAAGAAATAAGATGAAGCGCACATTAAAAGACTATATAATAATTGGTTTAAAAGGCATAGCTATGGGTGCAGCCGATGTTGTTCCGGGTGTTTCTGGTGGTACAATTGCCTTTATTTCGGGCATATATCAAGAGCTTATAGATACCATAAACGCCATCAATTTTAAAGCTTTAAAAATATTAAAAAACGAAGGTATTAAAGCCACTTGGAAAGCTATAAATGGTAATTTCTTAGCCTCATTGTTACTAGGAATTGGTATAAGTGTGATTTCTTTGGCACAATTTATAAAATGGCTGTTAGAAAATAAACCCGTTTTATTGTGGTCGTTCTTTTTTGGCCTTGTTTTAGCAAGTATTTTCTTTGTAGGAAAACAAGTTTCGAAATGGAATATCAAACATATAATTGTTTTAATTATTGGCGCTATTGTGGCATATTATATAACTGTTATACCCGCATTGGGTGCCAATACTTCGCCTTGGTTTATGTTTATGGCAGGGGCTTTGGCTATTTGCGCCATGATTTTACCGGGTATTTCTGGCAGTTTTATTTTGGTATTGTTAGGTGCGTACAAACCTGTTTTAGATGCGATTCACAATAAAGATTTCAAAACAATTTTTGTGTTAATGTTTGGTGCTGTTGTTGGGATTCTCACTTTTTCGCGTCTTTTAAAGTGGATGTTTGATCATCATAAAGACACAACATTGGCTGTTTTAACTGGATTTATTATTGGATCATTAAACAAAATTTGGCCTTGGAAAGAAGTTCTACAATCAGAAATAATTAATGGAAAGTTAAAAATAATATTAGAAAAAAGCATTTCGCCTTTCCAGTATCAGGGTGATAACCAATTACTGTTGGCATTTGTTTTTGCCATTATAGGTTTTGGTGTGATAATTGTTCTTGAAAAATTTGCTCAAACACAAGCTTAAGATATGGCCCGACAAAGACATCTTAAAGATAATTTTTTCTTATTCATAAAAGGATTAGGAATGGGTGTCGCTAACAAAGTGCCCGGTGTTTCTGGTGGTACAGTTGCTTTTGTGGTAGGTTTTTATGAAGAGCTTATTTACTCTTTACAAAAAGTAAATAGAAAGGCATTTAAGTTGTTGTTTTACGGTAGGTTTAAGAGTTTTTATTATTATGTTAATGCGCCTTTTTTAATCTTTATTTTTGGCGGAAGCATGTTTAGTTACTTTAGTGTTTCTAAATTACTTGACTACTTATTGCGCCATTACGAAGTGTATGTGTGGAGTGCCTTTTTCGGGATGATTTTAGGCTCCATATATTATGTATCAAAAGAATTTAAAGACTGGCGTTTTAAAAATCTTATTGCCATTATTTTAGGTGTTTCTGTTGGTGTCATTATAAGTATTATGGATCCTGCCACAGAGAATGACAATCTTTTATTTGTATTTTTGTGTGGCATTGTAGGTGTGTCTGGCATGACCTTACCGGGATTATCAGGCTCGTTTATTGTGATGCTTATGGGCAATTACGTATTGCTTTTAGTAGATTCTGTAAATGTGTTGTACAAGACTTTAACCGAAATTGTTTCGGGCGATTTTAGTTTTGTAAATAATCCAAATCAAATACATTACCTTAAAATTATTGGCGCCTTTACCGCAGGTTCAGGTTTCGGATTGGTTGTTACCTCTCATATTTTGGGTTATGTTTTAAAACGGTGGCATCAAATTGTTACGGCTTTAATTATCGGTTTTATAGCAGGTTCTTTAGGTACAGTTTGGCCATTCAAGCACGCCGTTTATAAATTGATTGATGGCGCTATTGCGATAGATGCAAATGGCAATAAAATAGTGCAAGATTACCACAGGTATATTCCCGAAGTGAATGATATAGAAACGTGGTATGCCTTTTTATTTATGGCTATGGGTATTGGCCTTCTTTTGTATTTAGAATGGTATGGCCGAAAAAATAAAAAAGTAAAAAATGGATAATTCAGAGATGTTAACATATGGATTGTTAGGTAAAAATATTTCATATTCGTTTTCAAAGACTTATTTCACTCAAAAATTTAAAGATTTACAGCTTCATAATTGTCAATATTTAAATTATGATTTGCAGGATATTAGTCAGTTAAAAGCCATCCTTAAAGAAAATAAAAATTTAAAAGGGCTCAATGTTACCATTCCTTATAAACAAGAAATCACCCCTTTTTTAGATACTATTTCTGATGAAGCTAAACATATTGGTGCTGTAAATACAGTAAAAATTGTTGGCGGCAAATTGATGGGCTTCAATACAGATATATATGGATTTGAAACATCTTTAAAATCCATAACTAACGAAACAAACGGACTGGCATTAATTTTAGGCACAGGCGGTGCCTCAAAAGCTGTACATTTTGTTCTTCAGAAATTGGGGTTCGATGTGGTTTTTGTATCGCGAAAGCCAATGAAAGAAAACAGTATTACTTATACCGATCTTACAAAAGAATTGGTAGAAAGCGCCAGATTAATTATCAATTGCACGCCATTAGGAACCTTTCCAAATATTAATGAATATCCAAACATACCTTATCAATATCTACATAAAAATCAGGTGTTATTCGATTTGGTTTATAATCCGCCACTAACCCAGTTTTTAATTAGAGGTCAAGAAAAAGGGACTTTAATTAAAAATGGCTATGACATGCTTACTTTTCAAGCCGAAAGGTCTTGGGATATTTGGAATTCATAAAAAGAAGTTAAAAATATATATAAATAAAAGCCTATTTTTGCCTTTTTGCAAAGCTATTGCTATATTGCAGATTGTAATTGAACCTTAAACATGTTATAAAATGTTAGACGAGACTAAAGAAAATTCTAAAGCAGAACCAAACGAAGAAGTTAAAACGAACGAAGAAATTAAAGAAGTGGTAAACACTTCAGAAAATGATGTTCCTGCACCAAAAGAAAGTGAACCAGAAAAAGTAGAAACCGTTGAGGTTGTTGAAACTGTTTCTGAAGAAACTGAAGAAAATTCTAAAGTTGCACCTGACGAAGATGTTAAAGTTGAAGAGGCCGATAAAGAAGATGTTATAATTTCTGAAAATGAAATTCCAGAATCTAACGAGAGTGAAAAAGAAAACGAAGTTATAGAAAAAGTTACCGAACCTGTTGTTCTAGAAGTAAAAGAAGAAACTAAAGTTGAAGCCCCTGTTGCAGAAATAGCAGCCGAGATAGATGAAGATAGCAAACCTAAGCATTTTGATTTCTCTTCAAAAGATTATAACGGTATTGATTTAGAAAGCTTGGTTGAAGAATTAGATAACCTTGTAAATAATGCGCCGGTAAATAAAATTAAAGATAATATTGAGGCTTTAAAAACAGCCTTTAATACAAATTTTAGTGCCATGTTGGCGGCTAAAAAAGCAGCTTTTATTGAAGAAGGAGGCGATAGTATTGATTTCCATTTTTCTGAGCCATATAAAACCAAGTACAACGCTTTATTAGGCCAATTTAAAAAGAAAAGACATTTATTCTACAGTCAGCTTGAACAAGATTTGCAAAACAATCTTAAAATTAAATTAGATGTCATTACGGCTTTGAAAGAATTGATTGACAATGCCGATGTAAAAACCATGTATAATGATTTTAAGGTACTTCAAGAGCGATGGAAAAGTGTGGGGCCAATACCCAGGAACACTTATGACGATACTTGGAAAACATACGATCATCACGTAGAACGTTTTTACGATTTATTGCATTTAAATAAAGATTTAAGAGACTTAGATTTTAAACATAACTTAGTTAAAAAAGAAAAACTTATTCAAAGAGCTATCGACCTTGATAAAGAACCCAATGTTGACGCGGCTTTTAAAGAGTTGCAAAAATTACACAAAATTTGGAAAGAGGATGTTGGCCCTGTTCAAAAAGAAATTCGAGAAGAAGTTTGGGGTCGCTTTAGCGATGCCACAAAAGTAATTCACGACAAACGTCACGAAGCTTTTAAAGATCTTAAATCAGTGTTTGATGAAAATGCAACTAAAAAAGAAGCCGTAATTGAAAAAATTCAAGCTTTTGATATAGAGGCTTTAAGCAGTCATTCAGATTGGTTAAATGGCATCAAAAATATTGAAAAATTACGCGATGAATTTTTTAAAATAGGACGTGTTTCTAGAAAACAAAACGAGGCCCTTTGGAAAAAATTTAAAGAAGCCACAAGAGAATTTAACAGTGCTAAAAATAATTTTTACAAGAGTATTAAAGCAGATCAGTTAGATAATCTTACCAAAAAAAGAGACTTGGTAAGTCAGGCACAATCTTTAAAAGATGCCGAAGATTTAGTAGGAACTGTAGAAGTATTTAAAAAAATACAAGCCGATTGGAAAAACATAGGTCATGTGCCGCGCAAGTATTCTGATAAAATTTGGAAAGAATTTAAAGATGCTTGTAATCACTTTTTTGACAGACTTCACGATTCTAAAACCGAAGATGATAAAGGTCTTATGGAAGCTTTTAATACTAAAAAAGCGTATTTAGATGAGCTAAAATCTAAAGCAAAGGACAAGGATTTTAAACCAACTTTAGAAGACATTAAGACTTACGTTACAGAATGGAAAACATTAGGTTTTGTACCTACAGAAATGCGTCATATTGAAGCTAAATTCAATAAGTTTTTAGAAAAATTAGTAGAAAGTTTAAATTTAGACAAAAATGAATTGGTCTTACTTAAATTTAAGATGGCCATTGATGGTTATAAAGCGTCAAATAATTACACCAAAATTGATGGAGAACACCAATTTTTAAGAAAGAAAATTGATGAAATTACCAAAGAAAAACAACAATTAGATAATAATATGAATTTCTTTGCAAACACATCAGATGACAATCCTTTACTTAAAAAGGTTAAGAACGATATTCAAAAGATCCAAGATGATTTAGATGTGCTAAAAGAAAAATTAGAATATTTAAGAAGAGATTAGACACTTAATTAGTGTTTATTTATACAAGACAAAACCTCATATGTTTTTAAATATATGAGGTTTTGTTTTTGATGTTACCATCTTATAATGGCACTACCCCAAGTAAAGCCACTACCAAAAGCGGCTAAAACAACCAAGTCGCCTTTTTTAATTTTGCCTTGTTCCCACGCTTGCGTTAAAGCAATAGGTATGGATGCAGCCGTTGTATTACCATGAGTCATAATATTGTTAAAAACCTGATCGTCTCTCAATTTAAAACGGCGTTGCACAAATTGCGATATGCGTAAATTCGCTTGATGCGGAATAAATAAATCAATATCAGTTGCCGATAAATTATTTTTTGATAAGCCTTCGTTTATAACTTCTTCAAAACGCACAATGGCATTTTTAAATACAAGCTGGCCATTCATATATGGATAATAATCTGGGTCAACTTTGTTATTTTCTTCAATAAGTTGCGGCACCCAGTGCATTATACTTGGACTTTTTACAATTAACTCACCTGCAAATTTCCCTTCAGAATGTAGGTGTGTCGATAAAACCCCTTTAGCATTATCTTCTTCTCTCGATAAAACAGCAGCGCCAGCACCATCGCCAAAAATAACAGTCACGCCACGACCTCTATCGGTTTTGTCTAATCCACCCGAGTGAAACTCACTGCCAATAACCAACACGTTTTTATACATACCTGTTTTAATAAATTGATCGGCTGTAGAAAGGGCATATACAAATCCAGAACATTGGTTTCTTACATCTAAGGCGCCAACAGTATTCATATCTAGCATATCTTGAATTTGTACGCCACAACCTGGGAAATACAAATCTGGACTCAAAGTAGCAAAAACAATAAAATCGATATCTTTTGGTTCTAAGCCAGCGCGTTCAATGGCAATTCTGGCTGCTTTTACACCCATAACTGCAGAAGTGTCTTCGCTTCCTTCTTTTATCCAACGACGTTCTTTTATGCCTGTTCGTTCCTGAATCCAAGCGTCATTGGTATCCATCATTTTAGACAAATCGTCATTAGTTACAATATTATCAGGTACATAAAAACCAAGGCCGCTTATTTTTGAATTATACATATTTATAGGTTTAAATTAAAAACATCTTGATAAACGATATTTTTAATAAGTTTCACACAATTGTTCTCGCAATTTATGAATATTAAATAAAATATTCAGATAAATTAAACTGTCATTATGACATTTTAACATTTTTGGTATTTTTTTTGACTAGTTAGTATTTGTAAATAAAATAATAAAATTATGACAAAAGGAACCATAAATGTAGCGGTAGAGAATATTTTTCCGCTTATTAAGAAGTTTTTGTATTCAGATCACGAAATCTTTTTAAGAGAATTAATATCTAATGCAACTGATGCTACGCTAAAGCTGAAACATTTGGCTTCTATTGGTGAAGCTACAGGCGATTTTGACCAATCAAAAATCGAAATAATTATTGACGAGAAAAAGAAACAGCTTAAAATTATTGACCAAGGTATTGGTATGACCGAAGATGAGGTTAAAAAATACATCAATGAAATTGCTTTTTCTGGCGCCGAAGAGTTTTTAGATAAATACAAAGAAAAAGGAAATGACCCTGGTATTATTGGTCATTTTGGTCTTGGATTTTATTCTGCCTTTATGGTAGCCGATAAAGTCGAAATTATTTCTAAATCTTTTAAAGAAGGTTCAGAAGCTATTCATTGGTCTTGCGATGGGTCGCCAAATTACAGTGTTAAAAAATCTAAAAAGACAGATAGAGGTACAGAAATTATTTTAAATATTTCTGAGGATTCTACAGAGTTTTTAGAGAAATCGCGTATTGAAAGCTTATTGACCAAGTACAATAAGTTTATGCCTATCCCCATTAAATTTGGCACCAAAGAGGAATCTAAAACGATTGGTGAAGGGAAAGATGCTAAAGAAGAAAAAACAACGGTAGATAATATCGTCAATAATCCAAATCCTGCTTGGACAAAAAAACCAGCCGATTTAGAAGTAGATGATTATAAAAAATTCTACCACGAGTTGTATCCAATGCAATTCGAAGAGCCTTTGTTTAACATCCATTTAAATGTAGATTACCCGTTTAATTTAACAGGAATTTTATATTTCCCTAAATTATCTAATAATTTAGACGCTCAAAAAGACCGCATACAATTATATCAGAATCAGGTTTTTGTAACCGATAATGTAGAAGGTATTGTGCCAGATTTCTTGCAAATGTTGCGTGGTGTTATAGATTCTCCAGACATTCCATTAAATGTGTCGCGTTCGTATTTACAAGCCGATGGCGCTGTTAAAAAAATAGCAGGATATATCACCAAAAAAGTAGCCGATAAATTTGCATCGCTTCACAAAAATAACCGTGAAGATTTTGAAGCAAAATGGAACGATATTAAAGTAATTATTGAATATGGCATGTTGTCTGAATCTAAGTTTTACGACAAAGCCAAAGACTTTGCTTTATACCCAACTGTAGACGATGCTTACTTTACTTTTGACGAATTAAAAGACAAAATTAAAGACCAACAAACGGATAAAGATGGCAGTTTAATTGTGTTATATGCATCCGACAAGGACAAACAACACAGTTATATTTTAGACGCTAAAGCTAAGGGTTATGAAGTTATATTGTTAGACTCTCCAATTGTATCGCATCTCATTCAAAAATTAGAATCCGAAAACGAAAAAACGAGGTTTACCCGCGTTGATGCCGATCATATTGAAAATTTAATCAATAAAGAAGAAACTAAAATTTCTAAATTATCTGATGAAGAGCAAGGCAAACTAAAAACTATTATAGAAGGCATCGTGCCAAAAGAGACTTATACAGTTCAATTAGAATCGTTAGATAGCACTTCAAATCCGTTTATAATTACACAGCCAGAATTTATGCGTCGTATGAAAGAAATGAGCGCTACTGGTGGTGGCGGTATTATGATGGGTATGGGCAATATGCCAGAAATGTACAATTTGGTGGTTAATACCAATAACAATTTGATGGACAAAATTCTTAAAGCCAAAGGCAATAAAGACAAGTATGTAAATCAGGCTTTAGACTTGGCTAAACTGTCTCAAAATTTACTAAAAGGCGAGGCTTTAACAAACTTTATTAAACGCAGCTTTGAGCTGATGAAGTAATATTTTAGAATAAACATTTTTAAAAAAACCCTTATCGGATGACTTCTGATAAGGGTTTTTTATGCATTAATGCGAATAGCGCATTGTGGGATGTGGTTGTCTCTGTATTGATTTTTTACTAAATATTTATTTATAAAATCACTCAATTAAAAATGCAATTAATTCGGCTACAACGGCTGGTTTGTCATTGTCTTTTAATTCTAGATTACAACTAAAAGTTGTGCGATAACCTATATTTGTTTTTTCAATGGTTTTTAAAGTTAAATCAAGTCGAACGTCACTATCACAGGTCACCACATTTGTAAAACGAACGTTGTTAGTACCGTAATTTAAAATGCTTTTAACCGATGTGATTTCTACCAAATCAAAAACAAATTTAGCAATAAGCGAGAGTGTTAAATAACCGTGAGCGATGGTTTTTTTAAAAGGAGATTCCATTTTAGAGCGTTCTACATCAACGTGTATCCATTGAAAATCGCCTGTTGCTTTGGCAAAATCATCAATTTGATTTTGTGTAATGGTTAGCCAATCAGATTTCCCTATGTGTTTGCCTTCGTATAATTTGAGCTCGGCGATGTTTTTAAATACCATAATTTTTTTACACATCTTAAGTTTACAAAAGTTTTTGCTTTTCACTTATTTTTCAGCCTTTCGTCTATTGATTACTTTTCTTAATGTATAGAACTTTCAATTCCAAACAAGTCAAATGGTTTTTCACTAAAGCGATTATTAAATAAAAAGATTGTAAGTAAAATGTAGGCAATAAATCCAAAAACAATAAGTAGCTGAACCTTGCTTGTTTTTTGGATCGCTTGTTTTGCTTTCACATCACAAACTTCGCCGGGGCAGCATTGTGTTTTTTCTTTATAAAACAGCGCATACAATTTACATCCTATACAAATACCAAAGGCTGATTCAAAGAATAAGAATATGAGGCAAATTAAACAGATAATGCCTGTTATGGGGCTATATGAATTAACAACTACTAAAAGAATGAACATGACTGTTGCTAAAACTAAACCGATTTTCCAAGCAAACTTTTTTTGTTTAACCCCAACATATTCGGGAACTTGATTCCTAACAATCAAACGTCCTAAAATTAGGGTCGGCGAAAATTTAGGATTGATAAAAACGCGTATAATCATATCGGTAAGAAAAATGATAACCGCATATTTTATCATCAAAAAATCCCCTGCAAAAGCTGCTAATTGTATTGCGATAAACATCATTAAAAATAATATTCCTGCTGTTGCTCTTATTTCGCGTTCATTTAAAACAGGAATATCATATCCCTCTACGTCTTCTCCAAATTTTATAATTTTATTCATTTTATACTTTTTTTTTGTTCTTGTGTATGTCGCATTTTATCAGGGGAAGTTACATAAAACTATTAATTTTCCTATGTGTTTGCCTTTGTATAATTTGAGCTCGGCGATATCTATAAGTTTTATCGGTGTTGCGCTTATCTAAGCGCTAAACGTAGTTCTTCTTCGATAGCGTAAATATAATGAATTTGAACAACTATAATTTATGATAATTTCCACATACTCATGAGTATCACAA
>JABMNH010000024.1 GCA_013205245.1 Flavobacteriales bacterium
AAATGGTATATTACCCATAGGTTCTCTATACCTGATATTTATAAATATGGCTGTATTGCTTCGTGATACCTACAAACACTTGTTAACGTTATATATAATAGGGTTTACTAATATCATAGTGCCTATGTTTTGTTTAGGGTTGTAAAATATGGGGCAGGTGCAAGCTTCTATCTATTGGGATAAATGCTAAAGGTTATAATTTAGTTGATAGCCTTTTTTATTATCTAAATAATAGGTAAAATACGATACACTTAATAGTTTTATATAAATTTCACTACTTTTACTTTGTAACTAAATCAAAACAATGAAAAAACTTATCTATTTATTTTTAACCGTATTAATCGTTTCTTTTAGTAGTGATGATGGTGGAGGAAGTAATGATGGCTGCCCTATTAATTTCGAATGCAGTAATGCCACAGCAAATGATTTTCTAAATCTCGAGATGGTGACTGAAGATTATCAATCAGCTGTAAATGCATATGGTGAGCCAATTTCAGAGGGCTTGTATCAAAATATTGATGGTGGTTATTATTATTCTTGGTCTTGGGGTGATGACAATTGTCTTTCAGTATCTTGTAGTGATTGTTCATATATCATATGGGGTGGGTGTTAATAAATAATTTTAAACCCTAAACCCATTTAAGATACCAACCCTTGCTTTTAGTAGGGTTTTTTTATGTTGCTAACCTACTTTTTTAAGCAATCTAATAACCTGTGTCGTACCAAACTCTTTACCTATTGAAGTTTTAAATCCGTTTATATTTAGAGAAACAAAAAATTACTCCTTAACCATTTAAGATTATAAAACCACTCTTTTAATTTAGGGTGGTTTTTTTATGCCTCATTACAAGGCATCAGAAAAATCACCGTGAGTTCTCTAATCTCTCTATGTGGTCTTAAAAGACAACCACAGGCCATTAAACAACATAGATATAATGGTTTGTAGTATCATAATTTTTAAAAAAAAAGCCATTACATTAACTGTAGGGGCTTTATATACTAAGCCATAGGTATATAATCTTCCTCTTTTAACTTAGCCACTTCTAAACGTCATAAATAGGTTTGAAATCAATAAAGGGTTGGGCAACTTTTATAGGAGTGGTCACTCTGGCTTATGTTTTTTTTAGTAGTTGCTTCGGGCCTGAATAAATAATTATGTTTTGGGTTTATTGTTTCTGTAAAACTTGAAAAAACTTATCATTCTTTTAGGCCAGCTCTTAACTTAGGCGTAAAGTGCAAATTGTCACATAAGAAGGCACAAAATGTTCCACAACAAGCGCTAATGGAAGATTCAATAGCAAAAATATATTGGGGTGATTTGGCACATTTTTACTTCGGGGGTTTAACGACCCGAACATATTTCATTAAAGTTCACTAAAAAAATCTGACAATAAAAACTCACTTAATTCTTTCACATTTTTAGGCAACTCTCCCAGGATAAACTTAATACCTACATATGTTTTCCATGCGTTATATTTTAATGTATTAAGGGAATTAAGAGCCTCAAAATAATTATCAAGATTAATAATAACTTCTGTTTGTGTTGAATTACCTAATTTAAATTTTTCCATCTCATCTTGATAGTTTATTTTTAATAAATCAACAAGGAGTTTGGTTTGGCCAAACAAATCAATTTGTTGTTTTAATAGTTTTAGGTGTAACTCAACGCTTGTAGTGCTTTCAAAAAGATATTGTTTCAAATCCGTTTTTGACAAGTCATACTCAACCAATTGTTCTAAATAAGCTCCTTTTTGTTGTTGATTTTTAATCGGAAAATTATGTGTTAAAGTGAGCAGTACGCTATTTCCTGGGTTAGAATTAAAGGTTTTATGTAAATTATAAGCTCCTTCTTCATAAGTGCCAAATGAAGAAACTCTAATGTCTAAATCTAAGAGATTTTTTTTCTGATTTTTCGCATTGTTTAGTAAAATTTCATTTTCATCAACCCCTAAAGATATACTTTTATATTGTGGGGTGTTTTTAACAAGGGAGTCTAACGCGATCTTTTTTGTAGTAATATATTTAAACAATTTTTCTCTATTTGGATCAGGGATCTCATCCATTAACTCAGGAATTGAATCGAATTTTTCATTATCATCTATCCCTAATAGGGTTTTAGTGTTATAATAAACCTCTAAAACTTGCATGCTTGAAATAGTAAGCTCTTGTAATTTATCAATATAAAAAGAATTTGCTCTATTTTTTTCTACAAGAGGAATTTGATCATTTTCAGCAAGCGCATAAATGCCATTTTTATATTTTATTGATTCACTCACAATACTTTTTGTGATTTCGTATTCTTCTATAGCTTCTTTTAATGTAAGGTAGTTAATTAATAATTCTCTAAAATATGTTAGTATTTGATTTGAAAATTGCTCCCCTAAAACTTTTTGATTAATTTTTGAAACCTCAATAAAAGTATTTTCTTGACTATTTTTTCCAATTCCTTTTAATAATGGAATTTTGGCTCCAGCAAATGCGCCTGAACTATTGAATGAATAATTTGGATCGTCGAGTTCTATTGTACTTTCAAGCCTAAATCCTGTATAAAAATAGATGCCAAATTTAGTTGGAACGACAAGTTTAGTCTCTAAATATTCTGTACCGTCATTATCAAAAGATGGGTCAATACCTGCACCATAACCTAATATTGTATTAACAAAAGGATTTAAAGCCCCTTTTGCTTTTAATAGCGTATAATCTGCTTTAGTTAAAGAAAGTTTTTCTAATTTAATATCATAGTTGTTTTCAAAGCCATCATTTAGTAATTTTTGGAAAGTTAAAGGGTTATTTTGTGCTTTTAACTGAAAATTAAATGCTAATGAAATTATCAGTATAATTATGTTAAAATTATGGTTCATAGTTTCCTTTTTAACTCAATTGTATTTTTACCAAATTATAGAAAAACGATTTGTTATTAATCAATGTTTCGTAATTTCCTTGCTCTAAAATTTCTCCTTTTTCTAAAACAAAAATAATATCCGCATCTTTAATAGTGCTTAATCTATGGGCAATAACAATTTTAGTAGATTTTAATTTGTTTAAATTATCAGTAACTGTTTTTTGTGTATCATTATCTAAGGCACTAGTAGCTTCGTCAAATATAACTAATTTTGGTTTTTTCACCATCGCTCGAGCAATAATGATTCGTTGCTTTTGACCCCCAGATAATGTGCCTCCTCCAACAGGAAGTATAGTATTCATTTTTAACTCTAAATCTTCTATTTCCTTATCACAACCAGCCATTCTCGCTGCTTCCCACGCTTCTTCAACAGTGTAGTCCGAAGAGCCTATAATATTATATAAAACGGATCCTTCCATTATTTTTCCATCTTGTAAAACAACTCCTATTTGGTCTCTTATTGTTCGTATATCCAGCACCTTCATGTCCATTCCGTTAAACAAAATACTTCCTTCTTGGTATTCTTCAAAACCAAGTAAAATTCTTAATAAAGTAGATTTTCCAGAACCGGAACCTCCTACAATTGCTGCAAATTGCCCTTCTTTTATTTTAAGGCTAATGTCCTTAAGAATTATATTTTCGGAACCTTTATACTTAAAAGTAAGATTTGATATTTCAATATCTCCAGTTAATTTACCAACATCTTTTTTTCCAACATAATCTTCAGTTTCAGCCTCTAATATTGGTCTAAGTAATTCTAAAGCTGGCTTTATGCTCATAAAAGGTATTGCAACCATGAATGCACTTATTAATGCCCCTTGAAAACTTATAAAGGCAGAATTAAAAGCAACAAAATCACCAATGGTAAACGGCACCAATTGTGGAAGGGTAAATAAATCATATATGCGCAGGTAAATTAATAGAGCTGCTAAAATTGGAAATCCATAGGTAAATACATTAACTGTAATTACTAGTTTTTGTTTAGCTACATAGTGTTTTTTTTGTTCAGCATATTTTTCTGCCCAAATATTGATTACTTTATCTTCTGAAGCTGTCATCCTTATTTTTTGAACACCCCCTAATACAGACATCATAAATCCAGAAATCATAGTGTTTACTATCATGTATCCGGCTACGTGCTTATAAGCTAATTTACTAATGATTAAAGTAAAACTAGCTAATATTAAACCTACGCAAAGAGCAATAATTGTTAGGGATAAATCATAATAAAGCATTAATGCTAAATAAAAAATAGAAAAAATAGCAGCTACTAATGCAGATGTAACATTAGCAGATAAAACTTTTCTTATTGTTTCGATACCTAAACTTCTTTCCGCTAAATTTCCGGCATCATATTTACTAAAAAAGGGAACTTTTATTGATAATATTCTGTCCCAAATAGCAGACTGTAATTTATAACTAGATCTTCCTTCGAAACGAAGTATAGCAATTTCTCTAGCTAAATTTATTATCCCTAGGATTACTACTATTGATAATAATACAAAACCTATTTCATACAAACTTCCTTTTAACCCTCCAGGAATAATTACATTAAACATGTAACCAGCCATTACTGGAATAAAAAGAGATAAAGCTGCCCCTAAAATACCCAATGCTATAAAGAAAATAACATCATTTTTAGTAAATGCTAATATAAATTTTAACAAATCTAATTTGCTTAAATTTCCAGCAGGTAAAGGGGAAAAAAACGAATGAGCTACAGATTCAATACTTATAGAGTTTAATTTATCAACAACTATATCTTTTCCGGTTTTTATATTTTTAACAATATATTTTTTATTTTTTCTAATTAATGCGACTGGGATTTTATCTTCTTTTAAGAAACCTAATAAAGGGCCATGATCATATAGCCACCATTCATCTTCCAGAAAAACTTTTCTAGAGCGAATATTAGAAGCTCTTAAAATTTTTTTTAATGGACTCCAGGCATCAGAAGTATTTTCAAACCCTGCAATAAATTTTATTCTTTCAATATCACCAATAAGTTTACATGTATTTAACAATAAAAAATCATAAGTATCTTCGGGGGTAGATGTATAATTTTTAGTATTGCTATATTTGGTCTTAATTATATCACCAAGTTTGTGAAATGTGCTTTCACGTGAAAGTTTTCTAAATAAGTAGTTAGATTTAACGTCTTTTATGTAACTATTGTTTAAATCTTTTTTTAAATTTTTCGTGTCTGAGGTGTCTTTTTTTCCCATTTAAAAGCTCTAAACTATGATTTTTTTATTAAATTAAAATACAACCCTTTTGTATCTTTAATTAAATCAAAATGATTTCCTTGTTGTATTACTTTTCCTTTTTCTAAAACAATAATTTCATCAAAATTTTTAATTGTAGATAAGCGATGTGCAATAGTTATTGTGGTACAGTTCCTTTTTAGAATATTATTCATAACTAAGCTTTCTGTTTCTGTGTCGAGTGCGGAAGTCGCTTCATCTAAAAATAAAATAGAAGGGTTTGTTACTAAAGCTCTTGCTATTTCTAATCGTTGCTTTTGACCACCACTAAAGTTTTTACCACCTGGTTTTACCTTAGAATTGTAGCCTTCTTCTCTTTTTACAATTTCTTCGTGGATTCTTGAATCTTTTGCAGATTGTATAATTTTAGAATTATCGATTGCATTATTCCACATAGTAATATTATCTGAAACAGTACCACTAAAAAAGAATGTATCTTGGTCTACTATAGATAGAGAGTTTTTGAAAACATCTTTGTTAATTGTATTTATAGGTTTATCATCATAATTAATTTCTCCTGACAAAGGTTGGTATAATCCTGATATTACTTTAAGTAAAGTAGATTTTCCAGAACCTGAACCACCAATGATAGCTATTCTTTTCCCCGGGTATGCAGTTAAAGAAAAATTTTGAATAAGAGGTTCGCTAAATTTACTATACCCAAAAGAAATATTTTTCACTTCTAATTTACCTGTAAGTTTTGAATTACTGGCTGTTATTGTATTAATGGATTCTCTTGTATCTTCATCACAAAAAGCATCAATGGGTTCTTGAAGAGTGTCTATTATATTAGTTATATTTGCTTTATTAGATTGAAGATCTGCTGTAAATTCTACTAAACCTTGCACGGGTCTAGAAAGTGATGAAAGGAAGCTTTGCAAAGCAAGAAATACTCCAATGGAAATCTCCCCTTTCATAATAAGTAATCCTCCTAAGACTAAAACGAGAACAGTGTTTAGTTGATCAATAAAGGGGGGCATAGCCACAAGAATTCTACTAGTTATTCCTAATTTTTGCTGATCGTTTATTGAATTTATTAAACGGCTTGACCATAAGGAGAAAAAATCATTTTCAGCTCCAGAGGCTTTTATAGTTTCTATCTGTTCAATGCCACTTGTAGCGGTACTAAATACTGCTTGAGAGTTTTTTAATAGAGATTGATTTAGAGCTGTTCTTTTTTCAGAAAAATACCGTAATGCTAAAATATTACCTAGCATCAATGATACACCAACCAAAGATAGTATCCAATTATATTTTAGCATTATAACTCCGTAAAAAACAATAGTAAGGCATTGTATAAGTGCAGTTGAAAAATCTTTTGTTAATATTGTTGAAATTTCATCGTTAAGTATTAATCTTTTTACTGTTTTTCCAGAATCATGAGTAAAAAAATAATTGTATGGAACTCTTAAAACATGACTTATAAATTTCGAAGATTCTATTATCATTGATTTTAATTCAATTCTAAGTAATATCGATTGCTGTAAGTAAACCAAAAGACAACCTAAAACAATAAAAACAGCAAGAATACTTATCATTGGATCAAACCATTGAATCTGAGAAAGGGATATTATATCATCAAAAAAAAGCTTTTTAAAGGAGGGTAAGATTATGCCAGGGATTATCATGATTATTCCAGCAATAAAAACAAACAAGAATCCTTTGACATTTGGCATAATTCGTTTACTCAATTCCTTATAGTACGAACCTTGTTTTTTAATAGCTTCAAAATCATTCCCCGGAGTTAGTTTAAGATACCAACCAGCATAAATATTTTTTAAGTTTTTCTTAGTAATTTTTCGTGTTCCTTTTTCAGTGTCGTGGATTATGTATCCGTTTTTGTTTTCTTTGGTTATTAGAGCGTATTTACCAGAATTTGTTTTAATAATTATAGGGGAAACAACAGATATTTCTTCAAGAGCATTAGTATCGTGTTTTACATTAAAACAAAAACGCAAAGCAGTTGTGATTAAATTTTCAGGTAGGATTTCATCATTACTAACATTACAAGCTTCTTTTACAACATTTAATTTTGGGAATGAATCATAATATCCCAAAATCATCGCTAGGCAAATTGCTCCTGACTCTCCTTTTTCAGATTCTAATATAACTGGCGTTTTACGCATATTTTGTTCATTAATAGCTATTTAAATAATTTTTTTAATCAAAGTAAGCTTTAAAAATAGGCAATACAATATCTATTGGAGCTTTAACCTTTACATTTACAAAACCTAAACTTAATTGACCTGGATATAATTTAACTGGAGGGCCTTTTTCATTTGACCATTTATAACCATTAAATGTATTTGGATCTTTTTCTAATTCCACGACTACACTATAAACACCGCCTTTAGAATCTAATGTTTCTATTAAAGTTGAATTTTCTAAAGTGCTCATAAGCCCATCGTTATTAGCTAAATATGGAGATATGTATTTGACTTTTCCCTTTAGGTATCCATATAAGTATGGGTCTACGCTAAAAAGTTGAATATCTACACCCATATCCTTGGTAATAAACGCATTAGAGCTAAAGGGAATGTATAAATTCAGGATATAGTTACCTTCGGATTCTTTAGAATTAATTATTGCTACATTATAATTAGGAGAGACTAAATCCCCTTTTTTTACATTTAACTGTGTAATATATCCATTTTTTTTTGCTGTAACTTCTGTTTGAAGCTTATAGTCTTTTATTAGATCCTCTAGCTCTAATTCTAAAAGGGATAATTGGCTTTCAAGATTAATTTCTCCAAGATTATTATTTAGAGCCCATTCTTGTTTATTAAGTGTAACTATACCTAGTTGTTCCTCTACACTAATTTTGTTCATTTTAACTGAGGCTAATTCTTGTTGAGTAGAAAAATATTGACCATAGGTAATGAGCCCTTTTTCATACAATTCCTTGTCTTGAAGAATACTTTTTTCATAAAACAGAAGACTTTTATTAATCTCTTCAATATTTGCTTTTAGCCTTGATACAGCAAGGTTATCAGATTTTGTTTTAATTATAGTATTTTTATTATTTCCAAAAGAGGTTATATCTTTTCTCTGTTTTAATTGATCTATTGAGAGTTTTGTCTGATCTATAGAAAATTTCAATTCTGGCTGGTCAATTATAGCGATAACATCTCCAACCTTTACTGTATCATCTAATTTCACCTTGACTTCAGATATATTTCCCGAAGCCATTGCTTTAACTTCTAGAACCCCCTCTGTTGTATTTATCATTCCCACACCCTGAACTTTTTGAGGAATTGATCCAAATATGCCCCAAATGATAGCAAATAAACAAGTAACTAACATTCCAATTAAAACATATGAATAAATTGGAGGTGTTATAACAATAGACTTCATTAATGTATTATCCACATTATTTTTATTAATAGGAGTTTTATCCATATTTTAAATTTTAAAGAACTCTACAAGTTTAAGTTTTTTTTTTTTATTTTAACAAAATATTTATATATCTTTACGAGTGTTATAAACAATTAAAAAAATATATTATGAAGTATTTAATTATTAGTAAGGGACCTTCTTTATCAATAGACGGGAC
>JABMNH010000025.1 GCA_013205245.1 Flavobacteriales bacterium
CGCCTAAGCGTGATACGCTACCGGACTGCGCTACATCCCGATTAATTAAGAGCAAAAATACTATTTTGTTTGATAATTTTAAAAATAAGATGTGAAATTTAAATGATTCTAGAATTATTAATATTTACTCTATAATTTGTTTTGTTCTGAAATAAAAATAATTAACGCATTTTACCCTGAAACATGGAATGTTACAAAACAAAAAAGCTGAACCAGTTGGTTCAGCTTTTCTTTGTCGGGGTTTCAGTCCCGAGGTCTCGGGAGAACCTGCGACAATTTTAATACATTTAATTCTTAAGGATAACAATAACTGTTTAGTAGAAAATTTATTGCTTTTGACTATCAGTGAAAACAAAAAAGCCGAACCAACTGGTTCAGCTTTTCTTTGTCGGGGTGGCAGGATTCGAACCTGCGACCTCCGCGTCCCAAACGCGGCGCGATAACCGGGCTACGCTACACCCCGAATTGGTTATCTTTTACTAAGCGGGTGCAAATATAATGCTTAAAATATACTTTACAAGCATTATTTAAAATAAGTTTTTTTGGTAAAATCCCAGCAGAAACACAACTCATTTGTCAAACTTAATTGACTTTTATAAGTAATTTAATATCTTTATAAAAATTATTAACAATCCTTCTTATTTAGCTTATGACAAAAAATATATTCCAAGCAGATACCGTTATTATTGGTGGTGGCATATCTGGAATTACAACTGCCATTGAGTTGCTTAACGCCGATAAAAAAGTCATCATTATTGAACGTGATTTCGAAAAAAACTTTGGTGGCTTAGCTAAAGAATCATTTGGCGGCATGTTTTTTATCGATTCGCCACAACAACGATTTTCTAAAATTAAAGACACTGTTGTTCAAGCAAAAAAGGATTGGTTTTCGTTCGCCGAGTTTGACGATGATAATATTTGGGGTAAAAAATGGGCGAATGAATTTTTAGAATCTACTCAAAAAGTTTACGATTGGGTACGTGCTAAAAAAGTCAACTTTTTTCCGATTGTACATTGGGTCGAGCGTGGCTTAGATCATCCTGGAAATTCAGCACCACGGTTTCATATGGTTTGGGGCACTGGCTACGGTTTGATTGCATCTATTTTAAGCCATTTAAAATCGCATCCTAATTATCAGAATTTAACGGTTTGTTTTCAACACAAAGCGGGCGATTTTGTAATCGAAAATGATAAAATTATCGCCATTAAAGGCGTCGACGAAAAAAACCAAACGCCCTTTATCTGCAAAGCCGATAATTTTGTAGTTGCCACTGGCGGCATCAATGGCAGTATGGAAAAAGTCAGACAGCATTGGCATAAAGATTGGCAAACCCCTCCCGAAGTCATCCTTAACGGCTCGCATCAGTTTTCTGATGGATTGATTCACGATAAGGTAAAAGACCTTGGCGGAAATGTGACGAACTTAAATTTAATGTGGAATTATGCAGCTGGTATTCCGCATCCTTATCCAAAAAGAGACAATCACGGATTGAGTTTGGTGCCACCAAAATCGGCTTTATGGCTGAATTACAAAGGTGAGCGTATGGGGCCAAGACCATTGATAACCTCGTTTGATACACGTTATTTGGTGACTAAAATTTGTGAACAAGACAAGCAATATTCGTGGCAAATTCTCAATGAAAAAATTGCTTATAAAGAATTGGGTGTGTCGGGTTCTGAATTCAATGAAGGTATTAAAAACAAAAATATATTTTCATTTTTGTATGCCGTTTTAAAAGGAAACAAACACTTAATTAAAGCTTTAGAAAAAGATTCACCTAATTACATTACCGCAAATAGCATTGAAGCATTGGCAGAAAAAATGAATGCTTTAACTGGCACAAATGATGTGACTGTTGAGTCTTTAAAAAATTCCATCGACAGTTACGATGCGAATTTTGACCGTGGTAAAAACATTTGGAATGACGAACAAATAAGACTTATCAAACAAACCCGCGACTATAAAGGTGATAAAAAAAGGACTTTAGATCCTCAAAAATTAAATCAGAAAAAATCTTATCCTTTAATTGCCATTCGGGAGTTTATTTTATCGCGAAAGAGTTTAGGCGGCATCCAAACCAATTTAAATTCTCAAGTTTTAAAATCATCAAACACAAATAATAAAGATGATGCTTTTGATAATTTATATGCCGTTGGCGAAGCAGCCGGATTTGGTGGCGGCGGTTCACACGGCAAACGCGCTTTAGAAGGGACGTTTTTGGCGACTTGTATTTTTACGGCACAAAAAGCGGCAAATCATATCATAAAAAATAACTAAAAAAATCCACAAGGTTTTATAAACCTTACAGGACATTAACAAAATAAAAACATGAAAAGAACAGGTGCACAATTAGCAGTTTATGCTTTAGAACAAATCGGAGTTAAATATACTTTCGGCATTCCGGGAGTTCATAATATCGAATTATATGACGAATTAAATAATTCAGAACTCATAGAACCCATTTTGGTAACACATGAAGGTGGCGCCTCATTTATGGCACTTGGTGTGTCTTGTACTTCAAAGAGTATTGGCACTTTAATGACCGTTCCTGCTGCTGGTACAACCAACGCCATGAGTGGCATTGGCGAAGCTTTTTTAGATGGTATTCCGATGCTTATTTTTTCGGGAGGCACGCGTCAGGACAGTGGTAGACATTACCAATTACACCAACTAAGTCAAGAGAATTTGGTTAAAGAAATTACCAAAGCTTACTTTAAAATTGGGTCACATAACGAAATTATTCCGACCATTTATAAGGCTTATGAGATTGCTACTTCAGGCGAACCCGGACCAGTTTTTATTGAAATTCCAATGGAATATCAGATGTTTAAAGGTGAGGTTGATGCACTTTTACCTTACGCCAAAACTTATCAAAATCCTCAAGTTGACCTTAAAAAAATTGAAGCTGCCGCCACTTTGTTATCAAAGTCAGCACATCCGGGAATTTATGTTGGTTGGGGCGCTGCTAATGCTACAGAACATCTGCTAAAAATAGCCGATTTACTCGGTGCACCGGTAGCCACAACGTTACAAGGAAAAGCCTCTTTTCCAGCTTCTCACGCCTTACATACAGGTTTCGGATTTGGCCCAAATTCGGTTCCTGCTTCCCAAAAGGCTTTTAAAAATTGTGATGCGATGTTGGCTGTAGGGGTTCGCTTTTCTGAAATCGCCACAGGAAGTTATGGTGTAACCGTGCCCGAAAATTTGATTCATATCGATATCAATCCGCAGGTTTTTGATAAAAATTACCCTACAAAAATTAGTATAGAAGGTGATGCCAATGACACTTTAAAACTGTTGGTTGAGGCGCTTGAAAACATTAAAACGATTAAAGAAAAAGACACCTCAGCTTTAGCTAAATTAATAAAAGACGCTAAAGAAAGTTATTTTAACGAGTGGAAAGAAAAGCCTTTAACCGATAAAGTATCGCCTGGTTACTTTTTTGAATCACTATCAAAACACACCGATGACGATACTTTTTTTGTGGTTGATGATGGCAAACACACTTATTTGGCAGCCGAATTGTTACCTGTAAACAGATCACGGCATTTTTTATCGCCAACCGATTTTAATTGTATGGGTTTTTGTGTGCCGGCAGCCATTGGTGCTAAATTTATGAATCCCAACAACAAAGTGGTTGGGATTGTTGGTGATGGTGGATTTTTAATGACTTGTATGGAAACACTTACTGCGACAACTTATAAAAAAGGCGTGGTTTATTTTGTTTTTCACGATGGCGAACTGGGACAAATCTCTCAATTTCAAAAAATTCCGTTTAAACGAAAAACAGCTTCTATTATTGGCGATGTGAATATAGAAGGTGTGGCGATTGCTTGTGGCGCTTCTTATTTTAAGATGTCTAACGATGCCGAAATAGATAAAATTATGGCACAAGCTTTTCAAGAATCTGAAAACGATGTGCCCGTAATTGTTGATGTGATTATTGATTACTCTAAAAAAACTTATATGACCAAAGGCGTGGTTAAAGTAAATTTAGCCCGATTTAGTTTTAAAGAAAAAGTGCGCTTTATCAGCAGGGCTGCAAAAAGACATTTACTAGAATAATTATAAAATGTCTGATACAACATTTAAAAATAGTGTGCTTTTGTTTGCCGAAGTCATTGTTCCTGATTTACAGGATAAAACATTGATTCAAGAGACGCTTTTTACAAATTTTGATCAGTTATTAAATCAGTTAGAATATCAAGCCGACTCTAAAATTAAGTTGTTGGTAAGCGTGATAGAACTATTGAGTTTTGTTTATAATTTTAAAGCGTTTCATAAACTGACTTATTTAAAAAGAAAGCTATTTATCGACAAACTCTTTCAATTTCCTGTTGGTAAAATTGTTGCCGGTTTAACCGGACTGCGTTCGCTGGTGCTCATTTCATATTATGGTATAGAGGAAGTGGTTTCTAAAAATAACAACAACTCGGGCAGATGAAAAATCAACTTGAATTTGATGTTATTATTATTGGTTCTGGGGTTGGTGGCTCAACGTTTGCTGATTATTTAACCAACGAGCATAAAAACCTTAAAATCGCTATTTTAGAATCGGGACCACATCGCAGCAAAGAAAATTTCAACAATAACGAGATTACTTCAACGGCTTTATATTATAACAGTGGTGCGGTTTTATCTAAAAATTTACAAATCGGCGTGGCGGCAGCCAATACTTTAGGTGGTGGCTCTGCTGTTTATACGGGTGTGTCGTTTAGGCCGCCAAAAAGTGTTTTAAATGTTTGGCGCGACGATTTCGGATTGGATTTTTTAACGAATGATTATGTGTCAAAATCGTTAGATGCCATTGAAGCCGATTTATCTGTTCATGAATTGCCGTCCGATTGGGATAATCAAAACAATCAATTGTTTCAAGCTGGCGCTGAGAGGCTTAGTATTCCAGTAAAGCGCCTAAAAATTAATACTAAAAATTGTCAGCAATTAAGTTCGTGTAATTTTGGTTGCCAATCAGGTGCCAAACAAGGCGCATTAGAAGTTCAAATTCCGCGATTGTTAAAACGCGGAGTGCAATTTTTTTGTAATACAGAAGTGATTTCTGTTGCCGAGAATACCGTAAATGTCATCGTAAAAGAAGCGCCACAAAACACAATTAAAAATAATATTGACAATGGCAACTACCAATTCAAATCTAAAAAAATAATCATCGCTGCAGGTGTTTTAAACACGCCCGTAATTTTGCTAAAATCGGCTAAAGCGCTCCGATTAAAAAATAAAAATATCGGGCGCTACATCACGCTACATCCCGTTTTTAATATCAATGGTGTGTTTAGCAAAAACATTTCGAATAACACCGGATTTCCTAAAACTGTTTATACAGATTACTTCTCAGACTCAGATGGTTTCTTTTTAGAAACTTCATTTTATTCTTTAGGAATCACGGCAAAAAACAATCCCGGTTATGGCGAATTGCATCAAGAAGTGATGAAAGATTACAAAAAAATGATGTCGATTTTAATTTTAGCACACGATAAAGCCGAATTCAAAAACAGCATTTCAATTAATAAAAAAGGTGAGCGCATTTTAAATTATACCTTGAGTAATCAATCTAAGAAATCATTGGTTAAAGCTTTACAAGAATCTGCAAAACTATTTTTTGCTGCGGGTTGTGAGAAAACATTCTTACCTGCATCTAAAAAAGCACCTTTATTAAAAAGAGATGTCAATGAAATTGACACTCTAATCTCAGAAAAATATTTGAATTTAAATAAAACACCAATCTCTAGTGCACATCCGCAAGGAGGTTCAAGAATGGGTGTTGACGCTTCAAATTCGGTTTGCGATATTTACGGAAAAGTTCACGGCACCAAATCAATTTACGTTTGCGATGCTTCGCTTTTTCCTACATCCGTAAAGGTAAATCCATACGAAACCATCATGCTTTTGGCAAAATGGGTAGCCGAAAATATGTTTAAATAAATTTATTTTATAACCGTGTTTTAAACTATCAGAATTAGCTATATTAATATCACGAAAAGTAATATTATAGACCCCATTAAAAACAAGATTTCTCGTACATTTGTATCACAAATTATAAAACAATAATATCATGTTAGAAAATATAGAACGTATCAAATGTTTAATTATAGGATCTGGTCCTGCCGGATATACAGCAGCCATTTATGCGGCTAGAGCCGATTTAAAACCTGTTATGTACACCGGAATGCAGATGGGTGGCCAACTTACAACAACGACCGAAGTTGATAATTTTCCTGGTTACCCCGATGGAACAGATGGTACTGCCATGATGGAAGATTTAAAAAAGCAAGCTGAACGATTTGGTACTGAAGTCCGTTTTGGTTTAATTACCAGTGTCGATTTTAGCACAGAAGTTGGTGGCATCCATAAAGTAATTGTTGATGAAGATAAAACAATTGAAGCCGAGACTGTTATCATTTCAACTGGCGCCACAGCTAAATATTTAGGTTTAGAAAGTGAACAACGCCTTATTGGTGGTGGTGTTTCGGCTTGCGCTACTTGCGACGGTTTCTTTTACAGAAAACAAGATGTTGTGGTAATTGGTGCTGGCGATACGGCTGCTGAAGAAGCCACTTATTTATCTAATATTTGTAATAAAGTGACTATTTTGGTTCGAAAAGATTATATGAGAGCTTCAAAAGCAATGCAAACTCGTGTTAAAAACACAGCCAATATAGAGGTTAAATACAATACTGAACTTGATGAAGTTTTAGGCGATAATGTTGTTGTAGGTGTGCGTGCTGTTAATAATATTACAGGCGAAAAAGAAGTGATTGATGTTACGGGATTATTTATAGCCATTGGTCACAAACCAAATACAGATATATTTAAAGGCATTTTAGATATGGACGAAACAGGTTATTTAAAAACCAAAGGTAAATCTACTAAAACAAATGTGCCAGGTGTTTTTGCAGCTGGCGATGTGCAAGATAAAGAATACCGTCAAGCTGTTACAGCTGCTGGCACGGGATGTATGGCTGCCCTTGATGCCGAACGCTACTTGGGAAGTCTGGTTTAAAACCAGCCTTTTTTAAAATAAAGAAACCACCTATAAAGGTGGTTTCTTGTTTTGAGGAATATGATTTTTATTTAATCATCATCGTCGTCATCATCGTGTTTTTTTCCTTTTTTTTCAAATAGTCCTTTTTCGGTTTCTCCTTGTTTATTGATCTCATTAGGATTATTTGTTCTAATTTCGGAATGACGAATTTGACCGCCTAAATTTCCCACTTGCGCAAAAACACCAAATGTTACTAACGAAACAATGAGCGTTACCAAAGTAATTGTTCTTGCAAATGACAATTTTTTCATTATTGCAAAAAAACTAATGGCAGACAATGCGGCTAGTAAGCCCATAAGAAAAATTGCTTTTTCGGCCAATTCTTCATGATCTCCTATTAATCTTTCTGAAACACCTGCAATGTGCTCAACCGTTTCTTCAGATTCTTCTCCTGTTAAAAACACAGGAATAGTGAATATTGCCATTAATATAAAAGTTATTAAAGCAACTTTTATGATTCCGTTATTTTTCGAAAATTGTCCATAAGCCAAAATTCCGACGCCAATTATTGTGCCCACAATTGGAAAATGGGTTAATATTAAATGAAGATGTGTAGCATCCATGTTTTATATGTTTTATTGTTATAATTAAATTTTATGATTCTAAGAGTTAAAGAAATTTTGGGGGGCCTCTTAGACCATTAATTTTAACAATAAAATTCTTTGTGGAAGGGTAATTATCACACTTAAAAAATGTTGTGATATTATTTTTATCAAAACTGATATTATTACTACTTATAGCTAAATATAAAGGACAATTATGTTTCTCTAATTTATCAAAATTGTACTGGGTAAAAAATAAATTATCTAAATTTTCATCATCACTTTCGTGAAAAGCAATCTTTAATATAGCGATTAAACTGTTATTATCTTGATGAAGATTAAAATGTGCTACTTCACTCATTTCATCACTGTGGCTATGTGAGATGAATGTGTGAAGCAGCATTATAATTAAAACGCTCTTAAATAATATTTTCTTGACAATTTCAATCATAAATTATTTTATCCTTTTTATTGTATTTTCTTAAACACTATAATTTAAAAGGGCCTATAACTACGCCTGTTTTTTTATTCGTAGATTTTGACGGGTTTCCTTTGTAATTTACATCGCCACCACTGCTAGATTTTGCATAAATGCTTTTAGTAACATAAATATTAATATCGGCGCCACTAGAGGCGCGTGCATTGGCATATTCTACTTCTAAATCGTAAGCTTTTATATCGCTTCCGCTACTGGCATCGGCTTCTAAGTTTTTGGCTTTTCCTTGCAATCTCATATCTGCGCCACTACTGGCTTTACATTTTAAATCGGTTACAATAACCGAACCGCGAATATCGCTTCCACTACTGGCTTTTAACACTAACTTGTCCGCTTTAAGCGAATTCTCAAATTTTACAGAAGCCCCACTGCTTGTATTTATTTCTGATAATGATGATGCGCTTAAATATACTTTTTTTGATTTAGCACTCCATACAGATTTAGAAAAATAGATTTTGAGTTCACCGTTTTCGACTTCGGTTTTAAGTAAATCTATAATATTTCCATCGGCTTCAACAACTACTTTTGTTTGCGTACCAGAAGTTAAATACACGTCAATACCTTGACTCACATCTAACGATGTGAATTTTTGAGATAAATCCCTATCTTGTGACTCCACATGTCTATTCCCTTTTAATCCATTAAACACACAAGATGTTGTGGCTACAAATAGAAAAGCAAATACCATACTTTTATAAAGTGTTTTCATAATAATATTATTAAAAATTAATTTGTATCACAATCTAAACAGTCTAAACCATTTAAGGTCATTTTATAATAATGCTTTGGCATATCGCCATCATAAGTATTATTTGTATTCTCTACATGTCTTAAAAATGAACGGGTTGAATCATCAATATAAATGATTTTCCCTTCTGGGACATATAACGACACATCTAAAACTTGATCTCTAAAACGCGTACCTAATTCGGTTAAGAAATAGCCATTAAAATTAAGTGTGGCATCTGTTAAATTATACTGATATTCAATTTTTTTAGCGTTTTCTTGTGCCACAATTCTGTTAATACCTTCGGCTTCTTTCCTTATTTTAACAAAACTAGAATCGGTGTCAGACAAACGAATATCTAATCTTACAGCGTTTGAATATAATTTATCACTATTATCATCAGTCATAACACGCTTATAACCATTCCTGTTATGCAAATTATCAGCCCGAGAGAAATCTTGATTGTCAATCATTTTTACACGTAAGGTATCTACCTGTACAATATTTATATTTTGATTTTCGGTATGATATCCATCAAAAGCAAAATTCGCGGTTTCTTTTACACCAAATACAATGAGTGCAATAATGGTAATTAACCATAAGCCTAACAAAACATACCACGTTACTCTACCTGGAGATTTAGTGCGACTTGACAAGATAAACATCCCTAAGAAAAAGAGCATTAAGAAAGGTATTCCTACCAATAAGAGTACGCCCAACGACACCGTCCAAACGGGTAAACCAGCAGTATTCATAAAATTGGCATCTTCTAACCAAAACCAATCGAAGCCAAAAACATCTAAGGTGCCAGCGGTAAATAAGCCAACTGTTAATCCTACCAAAGTGCTTAATGCCACAATAATTAATAAGATTCCTACAAACTTACCAACAATGGTAAATAAGGTGGCAATTATTTTACCAATAACATCGATAAAATCTTGTGTTCCAGATTTAATCTGATTTTTATTTACTTTTTTTTTAGAGTCTTTAAAACTCTCTTTTACCGTATTCGAAGCGTCTTCAAAACTCTCTTTTACTTTTCCAGAGACCTCATCAAAACCTCTTTTAGCGCGTTCGGATACATCTTGAAACTCATCGCGTATTTTTTTTTCGATGGTATTAATGTTTACTGCTTCGCCTTCCATTTGTAATTTTTCGGCTGTTGTTTTAGCTTCGGGTAATAAAATCCAAAGGATGATATAAAGTATGAAACCAAATCCTGCGCCAAAGGTTAAAACCAACCAAAGTAAACGTACCCAAATGGCATCTATACCAAAATAATGAGCCACACCAGAAGCCACGCCTCCAACAAATTTATCATCGCCATCTCTAAACAGTTTTCTGCTGTTATAAGATTGGTAGCTTCTGCTACTTGTTTTAGTGTATTCGGTATAACCCTCATCTTCAAAAACATAATCTTCTGGTTGTCCCATAATGGTAATAACCTCGTCAATATCATGTTCATTAATAACCTGACGTGGATCTTTAATTTTTTCTGATAGAAGCTCACTGATACGCAATTCTATATCGGTAATAATTTCATCACGCCCTTTTGGGTCATCACTTAAAGAGCGCCTTATAGTATCTAAATAACGTTTCAATTTTTGAAAAGCTACTTCGTCTATATGAAAAAATAATCCTCCTAAATTAATATTTATTGTTTTATTCATGATTTGGTATTTTTATTTTGAGTTAATAAGTTTACAGCAGCAACTAAGTCATTCCAAGTGCTTTCTAAGCCTTTTAAAAACAATTTTCCGTTTTCGGTTAAGGCATAATATTTTCGTGGTGGTCCAGAGGTAGATTCTTCCCATCTATAATTTAATAATCCCACGTTTTTTAAACGCGTTAATAACGGATAGATGGTTCCTTCTACAACAATCATCTTTGCTCCTTTTAATTGCGTAAGTATTTCTGAGGTATATGCATCGCCGTTATTTAAAACGGTTAAAATGCAATACTCTAGAACACCTTTGCGCATTTGAGCTTTTGTATTTTCTATCTTCATTGTTTTTTGTTTTTAATGTCTTAAAGTCATTTTATAACAGCACTTTAAGAATTGTCATTACACAGAGTATAACTAATGTTAGTACGCCACTCATAATTTATTATTTTAAAAAATTAATACTTAACGGATAATGGTACAATTCACCTCTACTTGCTTTTATTGCAGCCACTATAATGAGTACAAATTTGGCTATAAATAAAAAAGAGAATAAAGATGAAAAACCTATAAAGCCAAAAATGTTTGGCATATTAAAATCGAAATGGTCTAAATTTCCAAATCGGCTTAAGTGATGGAAAAAAGTGCCAAATGTAAAAGGCACTAAAATTATCCCTAAAATAAAACTATAAAGGTAATAGCTTAAATTAAAGTTTACGGCTTCTTTTCCATGTTGATCTAATTCTAGACTCTTGTCTTTTTTTACATTCCATAATATTAAGGGTAGTAAGACACTACCAAATGGAAAAACATAACCTGCAAATGCAGAAATATGAATTAAAAAGGCATTGTTATTTTCGTTTGTTGTGTTCATAGAATTTTACTTTTAGTATTATCTTATGCAAATATATGTACAAAGGATATTACTATGCAATACAGGGTACTATATTTTAACATAACATTAACATATCGCATTTTCTAAATAATGCCTATATTGTGCGCTCATTAATATACTAAATATGTCTAGCCCAACACGTAAAACAAACCTATTTTTATTATTTAAATTACCTTCTGCTTATATATGTGGCGTGCGTTTACGCGCTATTGATGCAAAAAAAGCAGTGGTTACAGTTACCCATAGATGGATCAATCAAAATCCGTTTAATTCAATGTATTTTGCGGTGCAATCTATGGCGTCTGAATTATCTACAGGATCTTTGATTATCCAAAAAATTGCTGCTCAAAAGACACCTATTAACATGTTGGTGACAAAACATAATGGCGATTTTACCAAAAAAGCGACTGGAAAAATAACTTTTACCTGCCTTGATGGCGCAAAAGTAGATGACGCTATTGCGAAAACTTTACAGGATGGCGAATGGCAACAAGTTACTTTAAGATCTGTTGGTGTAAATGCAGAAGGTATAGAAGTGTCGCATTACGAATACGAATGGAGTTTACGCGCTAAATTAAACTCTTAACCTTATAAAATGGATAATGCCATCTCTTCTGAATTCCCATTTGAATCTCAATTTATAGACATAAACGGAAGTCAAATGCACTATATTGACGAAGGCAAAGGCGATCCCATTTTGTTTTTACACGGCAATCCAACATCTTCTTATTTATGGCGAAATGTGATTCCGCATTTAGCCAATAAAGGCCGTTGTATTGCACCCGACTTAATAGGTATGGGCAAATCGGGTAAACCAGATATAGGTTATACTTTTTTTGATCATTACGATTATTTAAATGCTTTTATAGAAAAACTAGATCTTAAAAACATCACACTCATTATTCACGATTGGGGTTCTGCTTTAGGATTTTATTACGCCTTTAAACATCCAAACAATATAAAAGGCATTGCCTTTATGGAAGCCGTTTTTAAAACGGTTAAGTGGAATACCGTGCCCAAGACAATGAAACGTCATTTTAAAATGATGCGATTGCCAATTATTGGCTGGTTGTTAACCAGTGTGGGCAATGTTTTTATTAAAAAATTACTACCTGGTACAATTATACGACAACTTTCTAAAGCCGAATTAAAAGTTTATGAGGCACCCTATCTTACTATTAAAAGCAGGAAACCGCTACAAGTTTGGCCTACGCAAATTCCTTTTGATGGCAAGCCGCAAAACGTACACCAAGCGGTAAGTAATTATCATAATTGGCTTAAAGAGTCTGCTATCCCTAAATTGTGTTTGTATGCCACACCGGGTCTTTTAATCAGAAAAAATGACGTGGCTTGGATTGCCGAAAAATTTAAGAATACCACTATAAAAGACGTGGGTAAAGGCATTCATTTTATTCAAGAAGACAATCCACATGGTATTGGCAAAGCCTTGTCAGAATGGGTTGATGGTATTAATTAAATACTTATTGGTTAGTAACTATTACCTTTCATTATTGCTATTTCTCTTAAAATCAACTAGCTTCGCTTATTGATGATATAATCAATTCAAACTGATCATATCTTAACATTGGCGGTAATTTGAATATAATACTAAATGATAAAATTTGATGATTAGCAAAACAGAATATAAGCAAAGAATGAAATCTGCCAAAGAAGGGCTGAAAAGCAGTAAAATTGATACTCTAATTATTTCAGAAGAAGAAGATATTTATTATCTAACAGGTTTAACTTATAAAAGTCTTGAACGGTTATTTCTTTTAATTATTAAAGAAAATGAAGTTACTTTTATTCTTCCAAAAATGGAATTAGCTCACTTAAAGAGAGTTGACAATATAACACAAATAAAAAGTTATTGGGAATATCCAGCTAAAGAACCTGAACGATGGCAAGATATTCTTTTTGAAGTGGTAGGAAAAAGTAATGTAATAGGTATTGGAAATAAATCACCCTTTGAGATTGCAGAATTCTTATCGTCAATGAATCTCAAAATTCAAAAATATAATATTATTGAAGAATTAAGGTGGATAAAAAGCGAAACAGAAATCAAACTTATTAAGCAGGCGGCTCTTTATTGTGATGCTGCTATTTCTCTTTTAAATAGTAATGCATATTATGGAATGACTGAATTAGAAGTGTTTTCTATTGGTCAATCCATTCAAAAACGATTGATTAAAGAGACTGATTTTGATTATTTAGCATCCAATGTTTTAGTGGCGGCTTGGCCAAGTAGAATTTCATATCAACCACACGGAATACCAAAAGTGTCAGATATTATGATAGATGGCTCTCATATCAGTATAGCTTTTTTAAGAGTGAATGGTTATGCCGCTGAATTAGAAAGAACTTTTTTTACTAGCAAACCTAACAAAGAGCAACGAGAAGCATTTGAACTAATGATGGAAGCTAGAAGACGAAGTTATTCAGTTCTAAAAGCAGGAGTCATTGCAGAAGATGTTGATTTAGCCTCTAAACAATTTTTATCTGACAAAGGATTAAAAGAAAACTTAATGCATAGAACGGGACACGGTATAGGTATAGGAAATCATGAAGGCCCATTTTTAGCTGAGGGTGATAAAACCATCTTAAAAAAAAATATGGTAGTAAGTATTGAACCAGGAATTTATATTGAAGGGGTAGGAGGATTTAGACATTCCGATACAGTAAGAATTACTGAAGATGGTTATGAAATTTTAACTAACTGTCTAGATGATATAAAAAGTTTAACTTTCACAAAGTCAAAACCATTACAAAAGTTAAAAGGAACTGTTATCAAGAAAATGTATGGAATATAATGACTAAAAACCACCGCCAACACCTCATAAAATTTAAGCTTCCATTTAAACTAAATAACGAACCTATAAGCGCAACCTAAACCCTACTCTTCATCTTTTTTGATATCGGCAATAAACTTTTCGAGTTTTTTACCATATTTAGATGCTTTTACTTTTTTAGAGAGCGAATTATTAATGGTGTCTAATAAGCTAATGTTGGCATTGTATAAATCGGCTAAAGCAATATAGGCCGAAACCTCGCTTTTAGGATGTGTTACCGCAAAATTTGTGGCATATAGATAACGACGTTTAATCAAACTTCTAGATACTTTATCAATACTATCTAACACAAATTGGTCTTTGGCTTTTTGTGCTTCAAAATTGGCTTCAATTAAACTGAGTTGTTGGTCGTTAAATTTAAAAATCATAGCATGATATTTGTCTAATAACTTCTGATTTTTAGAACCTGAAATTTTTGCCGCCACATCGAATTTTTCTAATTTTGTAGAGACTTTTATAATGCCTTTTTCGCCAAAAAACAAGATTTTTTTATCAAAATTGGCTAAGCTTATATAATACATTTCGGGGCTTGTTACATCATCCGACAAGGTAAATTTATCTACGCCATTTACTTCTACAGAATCTACCGTTACCATTAAAGTATCTACTACTTTTTGAAGATAAGCCGTTCCTTTTTTAAGCCCTTGTACTTCAACCTGCACCTCCATTGAGCCTTGTTTAGAATTACAGCCAAACAACCCCAACATCACCAAACCAATTACAATTAAATTTTTCATAGCACTTATCTGTTTTTTCGATTACAAATATCAAACATTTAATTGGTAATATATAGGCTCTTTCTTAATAATATACTGGCAATTAACAAAAAATACATTCCAAAAAAAAAATTAATTTTGTATAAGCTGTTAAATTTCTATTGTTGGTATTTTTTTAACAGGCAAACGTTTGGCGTCTTTTAAACTTTTGGTAAGCATCCACTCAATTTGCCCATTGGTAGATCTAAACTCATCGACAGCCCATTTCTCGACAGCTTTCAACAAATCTTCATTAATACGCAATGCAAATGCTTTCTTTTTTGCCATTCTAAATCTTATTTACAAATTCAATTACACTTTCTGCCAAAATAGGCATAATGGGCAAATTAGGATTAGTGTACGAAGCCATATTCTCTTGGATATCGCCTTTTATTTCTTTAAAAATATGATTCATATTGGTGATGATTTTTAAAGTGCTTTTCGGATTTGCTTTGCTTAACAATTCAGCATCTGTTTCTGGTACTTGAATATCCTTTGTGCCATTTATTATTAAAATAGGAACTGTTACTTTCTGTATTTCGCTTTGCGGATTATAACGCATCCAATTCATAATAAACGGTTGTACAGATGGTCTGAAAATTGATACCAACATCGGATTCACGTCTTTTACCAATAAGTCTTGTTTTAAAGAATCTAAAACCACTTTGGTTTGTTCGGTTAAAAAGGGTGCTTGTTTATCAATTTGTTCTAAGAGAACTTCGTCAATTGGTCTGCCCGCGCCATCTAAAGAAATATAGCCATCAACCTGATTGGCAACCAACATGGCTACCAAACTGCCTTGGCTATGACCAGCCACGATAATTTTTGAAAAACGCTTGTCCTTTTTAAAAAAGGCAACAATACTTTTGGCATCAACAATAAAATCATCAAAAACAACGCTTTCTTCTTTAAAATCTTTTTGTTTTGACAGCGCCAAAGCACTTTTGTCAAAACGATATGTAGCAATTTTTTTATCCGATAAGGCTTCTGCTAAATATTTTGTGGCATTTGTTTGTATTTGCCCCTGATTCCCGTTTCTATCGGTTGGACCAGAACCCGGAATTAAAATAATTAATTTAGGTTTTTCAATTGCAATTGGCATCAGTAATGTGCCATTAACGGTTACTTTAACCGAAGGGATATTTAGATCGGTTTCTGTAAAATTTTTGGTTTGCCCAATTAAAATACTTGTGACAAACAGACATATATAAACTAAATTTTTCATCTTTCTTTTTTATTTTTTAAAACTGAAAAAATGACTACAGCAACAAGCCCAACAAGAATTAAAATGATAATTATTGGCGAAAACCACGCATTTAATGATGCTTCAGATTTTTGAAGTGCAATATTAATTGTTTTGTTTGAAATGTAAAAAAAAATAGCCATTACAAACAAGTTTGAAAAACGTACAATACGTGTACCAATGGCATATTGCTGTTTGGCGTTTTCTTTTGTTATAGCTACCAGATAATTGAATTTATGCGGAAAATTATTTAGAATGATACTCCCTATAAATATTAGAATTCCGATACTGGGCAACAACCAAACAACCATTTTATTTCCATATTCATCAGCCAAACCATCGGCACCAAAATGAGAAGGCACTAAATTGGGTAAATCGGCATAATTTTGAAACACAGCAAATAACATAAGCAACAATAAAACAAATGAAATACCATCTATAATAATGTCGAAAGCTGTAGGCGCAATTTTTATCCGCGGCCTGTTTTCGTATTTTCTAAATAGATTTATAAGTCCCATTTATTTTAGCTTTAGCCAATATTAATTCTGTTCTTATCACATTCTAAAAGTATTTTGACAAATCTTCCGTGATCGTGGGCTGTACTTTTAACTTCCCATCCTTCTCGTCCATGCTGATTTAAGTCGTCTAAAAAATCGGCATCTTTTTTAAACAATCCAATTTTGATAATTTTATACTCTTTCATATATCTCGTTTTAATGATTTAAAGTTCCTGCATTTACAATTGGGCTCGCATCTTTATCAGAACATAATACCACCATTAAATTACTTACCATAGCCGCTTTGCGTTCATCATCTAATTCAATAACATTGTTTTCTTTCAACTTATTTAAAGCCATTTCTACCATACTCACAGCGCCTTCAACAATTTTATGTCGTGCAGCAACAATGGCCGTAGCTTGTTGGCGTTTTAACATGGCTTGTGCAATTTCTTGCGCATAAGCCAAATAGGCAATACGGGCTTCAAGAACCTCAATGCCTGCTATAGATAGGCGTTCCTCTATTTCTTCTTCTAAAGCTATGCTCACTTCGTTTAAACTAGAACGTAAGGTAATGGCTTCTTTTGAACCCTCGTCTTCAAAATTATCATACGGATACATGCTTGCCAGCTTTCTTACAGCAGCATCACTTTGTACACGCACAAAATTTTCGTGATTATCAACTTCAAAAGCAGCTTTATAAGTATCGCGCACACGCCATACCAAAATGGTGCTTATCATTATTGGGTTTCCTAATTTATCGTTTACCTTAACACGTTCGCTATCAAAATTACTGGCACGTAAAGACAAAAAACGTTTTGTGTAAAACGGATTTGCCCAATAAAAGCCGTTATCTTTTACCGATCCAATATATTTTCCGAACAACAATAATACTTTTGACGTATTTGGATTTACCAAAAAGAAACCTGGTAAGGTGAAAATAAATACGAGTATTATAAATATAAACCAAGGATTTGCAAACCTTACCAATCCAAAAACACCTACTATTAATGCCAAAATATTGACGAATAACATGGCATACCCACTTGACGGTTGAATAACATTTTCTTTTTTCATAATAATTTAATTTGATATTAATTTGATATCACAAATATAATTAATAAATAATCACAAATCCAAATTTATTTTCTTTTATATTTTTTAACTTAGCAAAAAATATAGCCATGAAAACAAAAATCACTTTCACTCTTATTGTATTATTTTCTATAAGTATAGCACTTCAAGCCAACAAGCCAAATTGGGGCGCTACTGGCCACAGAACTGTTGGCGTTATTGCCGATAAACATCTTACAAAGAAGGCTAAAAGAGCTATTAATAATCTGCTTGACAATCACAATCTCGCCTTTTACAGCACTTTTAGTGATGATATTAAATCTGATAAGGCTTTTAATAAATTCTATTCTTGGCATTATGTAAATTTCGCTTTTGATGCAAAATACGATCGCGCTAAAGCGGATAAGGATGGCGATTTAATTCAAGCTATAGAAACCTGTATTGCCACCCTTAAAGACAAGAATGCTACAAGAGATGACAAAGTTTTTTATCTTAAAATGTTGATTCATTTTATGGGTGATTTACACCAACCTTTACATGTTGGTCGTGGTGAAGATAGAGGTGGTAACGACATTAAAGTTAAGTGGTTTGGTAAAAGCTCTAATTTACACCGCGTTTGGGATAGCGATATGATTGACGGCTATAATATGAGTTTTACTGAAATGGCAAACAATGCTGATAAATTATCGAAAGCACAAATTGCATTTATTCAAAAAGGCACGCTTTTAGATTGGGTAGGCGAATCGCAAGCTTTAGCTAAAACTGTTTACAGTTCTGCCAAAAATGATGACAAATTATCTTACCGTTATTCTTATGATTATTTGGCAACCGTGCGTCAACAATTACAAAAAGGAGGCTTAAGATTGGCCAAAGTGTTGAATGATATTTTTGGGTAAATTTTAAAAAACAAGCTACTTAATCCCTATTCGTCATTGCGAGTTTTGCTTTTGTAAAACGTGGCAATCTCATGATGGTTACTTCTAACAAAGAGATAACCACGTCGCTGCGCTCCTCGTTATGACGAAATCCAATAGATAAAAAAATATACATAAAATACTTATACATAAGAATATTATGTAACCCGTTGTGCATTATAATTTAACAAAAAAAGTTGTTCAATTGTCTAAAAAAGACGTATATTTATTTGAATATCAAACATATAAATATAATGAACAACTTTCAAGCAAATTACAATAAAATTTTAGAAGTGTTACGGTC
>JABMNH010000026.1 GCA_013205245.1 Flavobacteriales bacterium
AATCGGTTGAAAAAAGATTGTTAAAACTACCATATAAATTAAAATTCCAAAAATGAGACGAGAAACCCAAGCCAACATTACTTGGTGTGTAAGAATCTACCGTATAAGTAATTTTAGCTCGTAAATATTTATTTACGCGGCGGTAATAAAATGCTGTAGCAGCTATTTGTGGTTGTTTTGGCAATACAACAGAATATAATTGAAATCCAACTTGATTGCGATAAGGGTTGTCATCTAATGGTTTAAAGCACTCTTCTAAATGTGGCAAACCAAAACTAAACGCATATGAAGCATTTATTTTTGGAGACCTAAGCGTTACATAACTATCAAAAATAGTATCGCGAACAATGCCATCTTTAACACCGTCAATTATTTTTTGAAAATAATTGACGCCGGAAATAATAGGTGTTGGTAACGCAATACCTTCTGTAGTATAATTTCCTTTAGCAGAAGCAGTTGTTACCATTTTAGTGTATTTTATAAATCCTAAATCTTGAACACTTGCTGTTACCTTAACTTGCTTATTTGGTTTATAGGTCAATCCAAAATCAAAACCAACGCCTAAATTGCCACCTAAAAATAATTTACCAAATAAATGTTTATAAAAATTTTCATCATAATCAGTTCCATTAAAAAACCCTGCTGTTTGCACCGATAAATTAATGTTCTGTAAAGTATGTTTGTAAATATTATCGACGCCTGGAGTTGTAAAAAACAAGCCCGTATTTTTTAAAGATTTAATTTCTCCAGCACTTGAATATAATTTAAAACGTGCTCCAGCTACTAAAGTTTTACTTACGCGTCTGTTAATGCCTATATGGAATACCCCAACCAAATCGGTTTTAAACTTAATTGATTCTGCGTTAAAAACACGTCCAATTTCTTTATTACCATCAAATCCAAAAATGACGAAATCTTTAGGGTAATAACCGATAAAATTAAACTCCTCATAAAAACCAAAACTGAGATAATCTTTTTCATTGGGCAACCTAATTCCGGCATTTAACAATTCTATTTGCTGATTTATAAATAAATGATCATTTGGTGTTCTTGAATAAATAAGTTTTTCGAGTTTGGTGTTAATATCTATCCCATCTTTAGCAAACAAATCGGTCATTTTAAACCCTTTTATCCCTATTGCTAATGAAATGCCTGATAAAGCTGGCACACCAGCATGCCATTTGTAAGTTACATCGGCGCCAGGATTTAACATTAAAGATTGTGGTATCTCAGTAAAATCGTATAAAACGGGTTTGTTTTGCGAAAAACCTTTAACAGTTATAAATACGATAAAAAATAATAAAATATGTCTCATGATTTTAAGTCAGTTTTAAAAATAAAATGTCGTACTAGACTTAAAATTAACATAGGCGCCAGGTGTGTTATCAATAGTAGAAGAATTGATTACATCAATTCTTACTCTAACTTTATTCGATTTTTTTAATTCTTTCAACTCAATACCCTCTACAATTACATCGTGTTTTGTTATAGACGTTTTGCTTAAATTCATTACTGTTGTGTAAGTAACTAAATCATTGCCATCTTCTACTCTTTTTAAAAGCTTAAATATTACTTCAAAATCCCTATTAAATGTATTTTCTACTTCAAAATGAAAAACAGTTTTGGTTAAATTATCTTGAATAAAACTATTATTAAAAATATCTAATGCTGTTTCGAAATCTATAATTGTTATGATATGATTATCTACATCTGAAGATTCCGGCAATGTGGCAACAAAAGAAATTAAAGAAGCATTAACCTGTTGATTTAAATCTATTTGATCGGCTTGTGTAAAATCTACATTTTCTTTTTTTACGCAAGATTCCAAAGAAAATAAGAAAAGTAAAAGAAAAAGGATTGATTTATTTATATTCATAATAACTTAATAAACAGAGCTTAAAGATACTGCTTTAATTTAATTAATTGATTTACACTTTTAATATTTTCTGCACTTGGCTCATTTCTAAAATTACAAAATATGGCGTCTATCCCACTATTTAGTGCTCCCATAACATCGGCTTCATAATTGTCTCCAATCATAATACTTTCATCCGCTTTAGCGTTACAGGTCTTTAATGCAAAGTTATAAATGGCGGGGTTTGGCTTTTTAACACCTACCTGCTCTGATGTAATAACGTTCTTAAAATAAGACCCTAATCCCGATTTTTGCATCTTTATGCCTTGCACTTCTTCAAATCCATTTGTAATAATATGAAGTTTATATTTAGGGCTTAAATAATTTAAAATCTCTAAAGACCCTTCTATTAACGTATTATAATTGCTTAAATTGTCTATATAAGCTTCTGATAATAAAACAATCATCTCGGCATTTACCCTATAATTTAATTTGGCAAAAGTGTCGTTTAAACGTCCAAAACGCAAATCTTCTTTGCTCACCTTATCATCTCTAAAAAGTTTCCAATACTTCTCATTTATGGGATAATAGTAATTTACAAACTTCTCAAAATCTACAGAAATATTATATTGCTTAAAAATGTATAAAAAAGATTGGTTAGAATTGGCGTCAAAATCCCACAGGGTGTGGTCTAAATCAAAAAAGACATGCTTTATTTTCATCGGATAAAAATAGCGATTTAAAATCTAAAAATTCAAGCAAAATTATTGTTACTTTTGAAGAAATTGTCATTTTTGAATCAAAGACATCACATTTTATTTTTAAGCAGTTGGTATCCGTCAAGAGTTTTACCCAATAATGGTGATTTTGTACAACGTCATGCCGAAGCGGTTGCAACAAAACATCAAGTGACCTTAATTCACGTCATTTCTGATGAAAACCTAGCTGCACCCATCGAAATTACAGAAAATAACATTAATGACGTTAGAACACTTATTGCTTATGTAAAAGTTAGTAGCAACCCCATTATAAAATTATATCGCTTTTTTTCAGCCTACCTAAACTTAATCAAGCGCGTTGGTAAATTTGATTTGACACATCTTAATGTTATATATCCTGTAGGATTAATTGCCCTTTATTTAAAATGGTTTAAAAAGAAGCCTTTTATCGTTTCTGAACATTGGCATAAATATCACAAGCCATTTTGTAATGCATTCAAATTTTGGGAAAAGTCTATTATAAAACTTGTGGCTAAAAACGCTTCACATATTTGTCCTGTTACCAACAATTTAGGAGATGCCATGAAGAACTTCGGCGTCAAAAACAACTATACTAAAGTACCAAATGTTGTTGATACCAATATTTTTAAACCTAAAGAAAAAATACACAAAACATTTAACATCATACACATTTCATCAATGGATGTTGTTAAAAATGTATCCGAAATATTAAAGGTTATAAGCAAAATAAATGCAAAAAAAATTGATTTTAAGTTCTTCCTTATCGGTGAAAATGCTAATGATTTTAAAAGTTTATCCGATAAATTAACTATCAATTCGAAAAATATTTTTTTTATAAATCAGCTGCCACAACAAGATCTGGTGACTTATTTACAACAAGCCAATGTTTTGGTTTTGTTTAGCACTATCGAGAATTCACCATGTGTAATATTAGAAGCCTTTTCTTGTGGCATACCTGTTATTTCTACTGATGTTGGTGGTGTTAGTGAACATTTTCCAAAAGATTTTGGAACTCTTATTCCAGCAAACGATTCAAATGTGCTTTTAGATGAACTTATTAAAAATTATGAAAGTTCTAAAACTGTTTTAAAAGAAGACATGCACACTTACATTGAACAAAATTTTAGTAAAAAATCTGTGGCTAAACAATTTACTAAAGTATATTTGTCTGTACTTAAAAAGTAGCATGAAAAACTTGATCATTTTTTTTAAGGGGTTTAAAGATAGAAAAGGGAACTATGTTTTTATAGCCACTGTTTCGGCGCGAATTTTATCTTTTATAGCCTCAATTATTGCCTTAAAACTTATTAATAAAGTAGATTTAGGCTATGTTATTTATGCTTTAAATATCATGGCATTTGTCATTCCCCTTAGCGGATTAGGTATTCAACAAGGTTTACTAAGATTTGGCGCACGGTTAAATTCCGTTTCTGAGAAAAAAGCACTTTTTAGTTTTGTCTTTAAAAAAGGCATTCTTTTTTCGGTTATTCTTAGTGCTGTTATTTTTATACTGAGTTACATTTTACCTTTAGAGTTTGAACAATCGGCATATTTTTTAAGATGGCTTTCTGCATTGCTTCTCACCTCATTTTTATTGGAAAGCATTAAAATTCAATTCAGGTTAGAGCACAACAATAAGAAATTCGCTTTAATCGAAATTTTTTACAATGTCTTACTCGTAATTAGTGTGTTTATATTGAGCTATTTCTTTAAAGAATTAGGTTATACCATCGCTTTAATTGTAGCGCCATTAATCACTTTTTTATGGTTTTTTAAATCGTTAAACATCAATTTTAAATCTGTTGTACTACCCATTCCAATTGATTTTTCTTTTTTAAAATACGGTTTTTTTGCAGGAATGGCCAATGTGGCTACGCAATTACTTTTTGCAGTTGACATTCTACTTATCGGAAGTATTTTAAACGACCCAAGTCTGGTAACTGCCTACAAATACGTTTTTTTAATTCCTTTTAGTTTGCTGTTTCTACCGGGTATTCTCCTCACAACCGATTTTGTAAACTTGACAGAACGTATTTACAACAAAAGTTATATTAACAGCTACAGTAAAAATTACATGTTGTTTTTCTTGTTGTTTAGTATCGGCGTATTAGCTGTTTTTTATCCGTTTTCCGGATTCATCTTAAGCCTGTTTAGCCCTGAGTATTCTCAATATACAAGCACATTTTTAGTGTTAACTGGTGGTGTTTTTGGTATTTTGATTTTTAGAGGTCTTTACGGAAACTTACTTTCGGCTTTAGGCAAAGCGCAAGTCAATTATTGGATTGCTTTTGTAGCCTTGTTAATAAACATTCCTGCCAACTACTATTTAATTCCCAAATATGGCATTTTAGGTGCAGCCATTACTTCGGCTGGTTTGATGTGGTTTTCTAGCCTATCAACATTTGTAGTTTTTAAAATATTACACAACAGAGCCTCAAAATAACCGCCACTTTTTATAGTGATAATACAACTCTTTCTGCGCACCAAAACTTTTGATGAATTTAGCCACGCCCGGTAACATTGAACCTTCAAAATCTAGTATAAAAGAGGATTCTGAGTGTTTTTGAATTATTGAGTTTATGATAAGTGACATAGCTTGTAAATCACGTCCATGCTTATTAACTATTGAATATAAATAAGTTATTCTGTTATTTGACAAAATAAAAATAGCGCCTCCCAAAAGTTGGTTATCTTTAGAATATGCTGCTAATATTATTATTTTATTCAATTTATTAAGGTTTGATAAAAGCTGATCTAACTTTGAAAAAGCTGTGGTAGAAATTTTAAAATGTGGGCTTTTTTGATTTCTGTGAAAATTCAGCAAAGAGTCCCATTCATCTAACTCTTTTATAAAAATTTTACTTTTTATTGCTTTAGAAATAGTGCGTTTTCTAAGTTTTGAAAAATTCTTGAAGAATGTTTTATAATCATTACCTAAAGGCAAAATATAATTGAGACGCTCCTCAGCATTTTGAAATTTAAAATTGATGTTAAAATCAATCAGCCTAAACTTCTTTGGCATATTTTTAATAAAATCAGCATTTTGGGCATCCGACAAGGAACGCTTCGAAAAAAGACCCAAATGTTGTATCCAAAAAGGTTGAAAAATATACGCAATGCCATATTTTTTAGCTTTTGGCAAAGGCATTACGGCTGCGTAATCATCTAAAACCAAAGTGTCCCAATTTTCTAAAACACTATCTAAATACCAACTAAAAGCATACACTTTAGATTGTACAGCATTGGAAACACAGTCATCGTATTTTTTAATATCTAATTGATTTCTTTTAAGATACCTAATCATGATTTTAAGGTTTCTTTAGTAGAAACATTTCTGAGCATGTTTTGATATATTTTTGACCAGCCTAGCCACCTACCTGTTTCACTCAAAGATTCGTTGTGAAATAAACTGATAAAAGTGCCATCGACTGCTTTTACTTTTTCAATTAAATTGGCTATTTTAATTTCTACCTTTCTGTTAGTTAAAAATAAATAATCTTTTAAAGTGCCATCCATAAAAGCAAAAGGAAAAACTTTTAAGGGTGTCTGAATTTCGAAATCTAAATCGTAAAAATAAAATGGTGTGCATGTGCCAGCTCTAAAACCAGAATGTTGGGCATAACCCATGGTGTAGTCTTCAAAAATTTCTAAGTCAATTAATTTTTGATAGGTTTCTGGCAAATCAATCCTTAAATAGTGATGTCTTGATTTCTGAATAGGCGTGTTTAATATTTCTTCGAGACGTTTTTTTTCTTTTTTAAGTGTGTCTTCATTTTTCATTGTAAAAAATGACGGATGTAATCCTATCTGTGCATAATCTGCCACAGATTTCATTAAAGATCTGAATTTAATATTGTTGTGAGAAATGTTTTTATCATACGTCGTATAATCACCTACTAAAAAAAAGAAAATTGTAGATACATCAAAAGTTTTTTGAAGGTTTAATATTTTATTAAACTGATCGAAAGGGTCTTTTCTAAAATTAAATACAACCAAACTCCTCAACCACAAATTTTTAAATCTAAACAAAAACATATCGGTTATAAATCCGCCTATAGTTCTAATAATATTTTTATGATTAAATGAGTAGGCGCTATCAACATCAATGGTAGAAATAGCCTCAAATTTTCGTCCTCCAAATTCTAAATTTTCAAACTTTTCTTTGAGAATATCTTTTAATTTATAGGCCCAAATATCTACAACAGGATCTTCGAGAAAATGATGTTTAAAGCCCAAACTTTCGGTTGCAGGAAAACGTTCAAAACTGTCTTTTACATGAGGTAAGTATTCTTCGTAACGGCTCATAAGGTAAAAACTGGCGGCAAAAATATCAAAAGGCAGCGCCGATTTATTTCCAGATTTAAAAAAGCATGGCACATCATCCCATAAATCAACATTAATATCCATATCGCTAAAGCCTTGCTCAAAAAGCAAATCATGGCTTCTAATAAAAAATTCATTCCCTAAAGGCGCTTTAGTGTAAGATATTTTGGCGCCGTTAAAAGCTACATATTCATCAAGTTTGGTCGTATATGTTACAGGTATTTTTAAAATGCGTTTAAAAATCTGATTAAACGTAAAAGTAAGTCTGGGCGTTATTTTATGTGTAAATATTAACAGCATCTGTGGTTAAATAAACTTTTATGTTTTGATTATAAGACAATAAAGGTATTTAAAGCAATCCCTCATCAGCAAAGCTAAAATACGTTTTTTCGGTTATTATTAAATGATCTAAAACTTTAATATCTAAAGTCTCCCCAGCCAACTTTATTTTATTGGTTAATTGTTTGTCAGACGCACTAGCCACCAATGTCCCCGATGGATGATTGTGACATAGAATAATACCTGTAGCCAATTGCGCCAAAGCAGGTTTAAACACCAGGCGGGTGTCAACAAGTGTTCCTGTTAATCCACCTTTACTTAAACATTGTTTGCTTAAAATAACATTTGAATTATTGAGATATAACACCCAAAATTCTTCGTGTTTTAAATCGCCAATTAAAGGTTGCATTATTTCGAAAACAAATTTACTACTTGTCATTTTTTTTAACTCTAATGCCTTTTCTAATCGGCGACGTTTACCTAATTCTAGAGCTGTAATAATACTTACTGCTTTCGCCTCGCCAATACCATTAAATAACATTAATTCTTCAATACTCAATTTTGCCAAAGTCTGTATGTTGTTATCAACCGAGGCTAAAATGCGTTTTGCCAAACCTACTGCACTTTCTTGGCGATTGCCGCTACCTATTAAGATAGCAACTAATTCGGCATCCGATAAGGCCAAACAACCCTTATCGATTAGTTTTTCGCGAGGTCTGTCGTCAGTACTCCAATTTTTTATTGTAATGTTCTTGGCTGGCAAAGTCACTGAGTTAATTAAAGCTTAAAGATATAAAAGAAAAATAATACCTTTGCGTACATTTATAATTATAAAGTTTAATGCGAATTATTATTGCTGGTGCTGGTGAAGTAGGTTTTCATTTAGCAAAATTACTTTCTTACGAGTCTCACGATATTACGCTTATAGACGAAAAAAAGGAACGTTTAACCTATGCAGATACACGTCTTGACATTCGTGTTTTAAAAGGAAACGCCACTTCTATTTCTGTTTTAAAAGATGCCAATATTGCTATGACAGATTTAATAATTGCAGTTACATCAATTGAATCTGTAAATATTACAATTTGCGTTTTAGCAAAAAGACTTGGTGCCAAACAGACCATTGCCCGTATTAATAACTCTGAATTTATTGATAATAAAGACGAAATAAATTTTGCCGAATTTGGTATTGATGAATTAATTTCTACCGAAGAATTGGCCTCTAATGAGATTAAAATGTTACTCAACCAAGCCGCTTTTAATCATATGCATGAATTTGAAGGAGGAGAATTAAGTATGATAGGTGTCATTTTATCAAAATCTGCGCCTTTTGTCGGGATGTCTGTAATGGAAGCTGCTGCCGCTTTCCCTGGCATCCATTTTATGCCAATTATCATTCAAAACGAAAATTCTGATGATATTATGATTCCCCGTGGGGATACTGTTTTCAAAAATGGAGATTTAGCCTATTTTATTACCATAAAAGAGGGGGTTCACGAACTCTACAAACTGGCTGGAAAAACAAAAAACAAAGTTCAAAATATCATGATTTTAGGAGGTAGTTCTATTGGTAAAAGACTCGCTAAAGAATTATGTGATAAAAAATTAAATATTAAAATTATTGAAAGTGATAAAAAAAGGGCTCTAGAATTAGCCGATGAATTACCTAATGCACTTGTTGTATATGGCGATGGCAGAGATGTAGAGTTATTACAAGAAGAAAATATTGAAGAAATGGATGTTTTTATTGCTGCTACAGAAAGTCCCGAAACAAACATTATGACATGCTTGGTAGCAAAATCTAAAAAAGTAAAGAAAACCATTGCTCTTGCCGAAAGTGTAGATTATTCTAAATTATCGCACTCTATAGGTATTGACACCATTATCAATAAAAAATTATTAGCTGCTAATAACATCTTCAAATACATCAGAAAAGGTGATGTTTTAGAAATTGCAACACTTCACAATTTAGATGCCGAACTTTTAGAATTTAAGGTTCGTGAAAATTCTAAAATAACCAACAAAATTATTCGCGAATTAAATTTTCCGCGAGATGCTTCTATTGGTGGTGTAATTAGAGACGGTAAAGGACATATTGTTTTGGGCGATTTTCAAATTCTAGCTGGCGATAAAGTTGTGGTAAGCTGTTTGGCCGATTCCGTTATTAAAGTCGAAAAGTTTTTCGATTAAAACTACTTCTCTATAATGAAAAATTTAAACATAAAAATAATTTTCCAAATGATGGGTTTTTTACTCATCTTCAACGGGGTTTTTATGTTCATTTCTGGTTTTGTAAGTTGGATTTATAAAGACGGCATTACCAAACATATCTTTTATGCCGGAATTATTACCGTAATTATTGGAGCGCTATTCCAATTTGCCACCAAAGGCTTTAAAAAAGAAGTAAAAAAACGAGAAGGTTATATAATTGTAACTCTAGGCTGGATTTTTATGTCCCTTTCGGGAACACTTCCCTACTTATTTACAGGCGCCATTCCTTCTTTTACCAATGCTTTTTTCGAAACAATATCTGGTTATACAACAACAGGGGCATCCATTTTAAATGATATAGAAAGCATGCCTAAAGGCATTCTGTTTTGGCGTAGCACCACACATTGGATTGGCGGTATGGGTATTATTGTACTAACCATTGCTATTTTGCCGTTGTTAGGTATTGGAGGTATGCAACTTTTTGCTGCCGAAGCACCCGGGCCATCTGCAGATAAATTACATCCACGCATTACCGATACTGCAAAAAGGTTGTGGTATATCTATTTAGGATTTACACTAACCGAGGCTATTTTATTAAAATTTGCTGGAATGAGCTTTTTCGACGCCATTAATCACGCAATGAGCACATTATCAACAGGTGGGTTTTCAACAAAAAATGCAAGTGTTGCTCATTGGAATGACCAACCAATCATTCAATACATTATCACCATATTTATGATAATAGCTGGTACCAATTTCGTGTTGAGCTATTTTGCTTTTAAAGGAAAAATAAGTAAAGTTTTACACGATGAAGAATTTAAAATATACTTTTTAAGCATTATAGGTCTAACGCTTACTGTTGCCCTAGTTATTTTCTTTAATGCAGATGTCTCTTCACTTCCTACCGAAACACAACTTATTGCACATCCAATGGTTTATGGCGAATTTGAAAGTAGCCTAAGACATGCCTTTTTTCAAGTTGTAGCTGTCATCACAACAACAGGGTTTGTAACTGCCGATTTTACAATCTGGACCCCTTTTCTTACTATTCTATTTTTCTTTTTAATGTTTTTTGGTGCCTCTGCAGGTTCCACTTCTGGTGGGGTAAAATTTGTGCGTATCATTATCATGATAAAGAATGGCTTTTTAGAATTTAAACGCTCAATTCATCCCAATGCAATAATAAATGTGCGTTTTAATAAGCGTACTGTATCGCAAGATATTGTGTTAAATATTATGGCTTTTTTTATACTCTACGTCATTGTTTTTTCTGTAGGTGCAGGTGTTTTTGGCTTGTTAGGTTTAGACTTCGCAACATCTCTTGGTGGCGCTGCATCATCATTAGGAAATGTAGGCCCTGCTTTTGGCAAATTAAGCCCTGTAAATAATTTTAACGATTTACCAGCCCTAGGCAAATGGTGGTCGGCTTTTTTAATGCTTTTAGGTAGATTAGAATTATTTACCGTGATGATATTATTTACGCCTTATTTCTGGAAAACTAATAAGTTTTAAAAACACAAAAAGATTGATTTAAGCAATTAGTTTCTCTTGTGCGTTACTCACTTTTTAAGCATTTTTTCAGTAAATTGCAATACTTTTTTAAAGACATTCATTTACATGGACATCATTAAGCCTTATATCCCCAAAAATAATATCAGAATTGTAACTGCTGCATCCCTTTTTGACGGACATGATGCCGCTATAAATATCATGCGACGCATCATCCAGAGTACAGGTGTAGAAGTCATTCATCTCGGCCATGATCGCAGTGTTGAAGAAGTGGTAAATACAGCCATTCAAGAAGATGCCCAAGCCATTGCGATGACTTCCTACCAAGGTGGCCATAATGAGTACTTTAAATATATGTACGATTTACTGCAAGAAAAAGGCGCGCCTCAAATAAAAATATTTGGTGGCGGCGGTGGTGTTATTTTACCCGAAGAGATTGCAGATTTAATGGATTACGGCATCACCCGAATTTATGCGCCTGATGATGGCCGCCATATGGGATTACAAGGCATGATTAATGACATGGTGCAACAATCAGATTTTGATAGCCCCTCCCTAATCCTCCCAAAAGACAAAACAATTCAAGAGAGTTTGGCTGAGAAAAATGTCAATACTATTGCACGATTAATTTCTATAGCCGAAAATCATCCCGACAGTTTCACAACTATTTTTAAAAGCTTTTCACCTTCGGTTAAAACGAAAAAAGAAACACCTGTTTTGGGCATTACTGGAACTGGTGGTGCCGGAAAATCGTCTTTGGTAGATGAATTGGTACGTCGTTATTTGATGAATTTCCCAACAAAAACCATCGGCATTGTTTCTATTGATCCGTCAAAAAAGAAAACAGGTGGTGCACTTTTAGGAGATCGCATTCGTATGAACGCCATTAAAAATGACCGCGTTTATATGCGTTCTTTGGCTACACGTCAATCTAATTTGGCCATGTCGAAATATGTAAGCGATGCTGTGTCTATTTTAAAAGCGGCGCAATACGATTTAATCATTTTAGAAACTTCGGGTATTGGCCAATCTGATACCGAAATTATAGACCATTCTGATGTGTCACTTTACGTAATGACACCAGAATATGGCGCCGCAACCCAACTCGAAAAAATCGATATGCTCGATTTTGCCGATGTCATTGCACTTAATAAATTTGACAAACGCGGGGCGCTAGACGCCTTACGCGATGTTAAAAAACAATACCAACGCAATCATAATTTATGGGATAAAAATATAGACGATATGCCCGTTTATGGTAGTATCGCCGCACAATTTAATGATCCCGGTACCAATGCCCTTTACCATAAATTGATTGACACTTTAAACGCTAAAGCAAAGGCTAATTTCAATTCTACATTTGAATTAGAGAATAATTTATCCGAAAAGCAATTTATCATTCCGCCTAACCGCGTACGCTATTTATCAGAAATTACAGAGAGTAACCGCCAGTATAATAAATGGAGTAAACAACAAGCGGATAGTGCTCAAAAACTGTATGGTATTTTTAAAACCATAGAATCAGTTACAAATGTCATTGCGAGTGTCCCGATAACTATCGGGACGAAGCAATCTTTTATTAATAGCATCGGATTAAATGAAGATAAGATTCTTCACTACGTTCAGAATGACATTGTCATTCCGACAGCGCGAGGTACGAGTGACGCCGAATCTCAACAAAAATTCCTGAAATTGCTTTTTAAAGAATTCGCTCGTGTTAAAATGGATTTAAGTCCGTACAACTGGCAACTTATTACAGCTTGGGAAACAAAAAAACAATCCTATAAAAACGATATTTATACCTATAAAGTTCGCAATAAAGACATCAACATCAAAACGCATACCACCTCATTATCGCAAACACAAATCCCGAAAATAGCTTTGCCAAAATACGAAGCTTGGGGAGATGTTTTGGCATGGCAATTACAAGAAAATGTACCCGGTGAATTTCCGTTTACCGCAGGCATTTTTCCATTTAAACGCACAGGCGAAGATCCTGCACGTATGTTTGCAGGCGAAGGCGGACCAGAACGCACCAACCGAAGGTTTCATTACGTCAGTTTGGGTTTACCCGCCAAACGTTTGTCAACGGCTTTTGACAGCGTAACGCTTTACGGAAACGACCCTGATTTAAGACCCGATATTTACGGGAAAATAGGTAATGCTGGTGTGTCTATTTGTTGTTTAGACGATCTTAAAAAACTGTATTCCGGTTTCGATTTAACCAATGCTTTGACATCGGTTTCTATGACCATCAACGGTCCCGCCGCCATGATGCTTGCCTATTTTATGAATGCAGCCATCGATCAGGAATGCGAAAAATACATCAGTAACAACGGATTAGAGGCGCATGTTGCCGCGAAAATTAAATCCGTTTTTACCGATAAAGGTTCGGAGCGTCCGCAATATCAAGGCAATTTACCAAAGAGCAATACCGGATTGGGCTTGATGTTATTGGGTCTAACCGGAGATCAAGTGTTACCTGATGATGTGTATCAAAAAATTAAAACCGAAACCTTATCTAAAGTCCGCGGAACGGTTCAAGCCGATATTTTAAAAGAAGACCAGGCGCAAAACACCTGTATTTTTTCAACCGAATTCGCCCTGCGTTTAATGGGTGATGTTCAGGAATATTTTATCCAGAAAAAAGTGCGCAATTTTTATTCGGTTTCTATCAGTGGTTATCATATTGCCGAAGCTGGCGCAAATCCCATTTCACAATTGGCATTTACCTTGTCCAATGGTTTCACTTACGTGGAATATTATTTAAGTCGCGGCATGGACATCAATAAATTTGGACCGAATTTATCATTCTTTTTCTCAAATGGCGTTGATCCAGAATATGCCGTTATCGGTCGTGTGGCACGAAAAATTTGGGCCAAAGCGATGAAGCAAAAATATGGCGCCGACGAACGCGCCCAGATGTTGAAATATCACATTCAAACTTCGGGACGATCGTTGCACGCACAAGAAATCGACTTTAACGATATCCGCACAACATTACAAGCACTGTATGCTATTTACGATAACTGTAACTCACTCCATACAAATGCCTACGATGAAGCCATAACCACGCCAACGGAAGAATCGGTACGCCGCGCGATGGCCATTCAGCTTATCATCAACAAAGAATTAGGTTTGGCTAAAAACGAGAATCCTATTCAAGGGGCTTTTATTATTGAAGAATTAACCGATTTGGTAGAAGAAGCTGTTTATGTAGAATTCGACCGCATTAACGAACGTGGTGGTGTGCTTGGCGCGATGGAAACAATGTACCAACGTAGTAAAATACAAGAAGAAAGTTTGTTTTACGAAACGCTTAAACACAACGGCGATTTTCCAATTATCGGGGTGAATACATTTTTAAGCAGTAAAGGGTCACCAACCGTTTTGCCTCAAGAAGTTATCAGGGCAACTGAAAAAGAGAAAAAATATCAAATAAAAGTCGTGAACAACCTCAACAAACGAAATAAGGAACAAATTAAAATAGCTTTAGAAACACTCAAAAAAGCAGCCGTTACCAACCAAAACTTGTTTGATTGTTTAATGGATGCCGCCAAAGTGTGTTCACTGGGTCAAATTACCAACGCCTTGTTTACTGTTGGTGGACAATATAGACGGAATATGTAAGCAGACACTTGGTTTCGCTGTTAAGCGAAGCCTTAGTGGTCGCTTATCCCGATAGCGAATAAAGTGAGCGTTGCGGGATATTTAGTTGTGAATCGCTTATCCCGAAAGTGAATGAAATATTATGATTCGGGATAAATTCCCCTCTCGAGAGGGGAAGATGACAGCCAAATTTATTTGGATGTCATTAGGGGTGTGTTAACCGAAAATAATAAATAAATCTGAAATTCATAAATCGTAAAACGTAATTCAAAAATGATACCAGATCCACTTGGCCAAGCCCTTTTAGATTATCAAAACAATATCGCTACAGAAGATATTGAAACTTATTCGTCTGTTGGAGGTAAAGATGTATTGCCGATAGATTATTTATTCAGGTCTTATAAAGACATGCCCAAACTAGAACAAAAAGCATTGGATTTATGTTCTGGTAAAATTTTAGACATAGGTTGTGGGGCAGGAAGTCACAGTTTGTATCTTCAAGAAAAAGGATTTGATGTTACTGCTATTGACATCTCTAAAAATGCGATTGAAGTCTGCAAACTAAGAGGTCTTGAAAATGTGCAAAAAATAGATTGTTGGCAATTAAAAGACCAAAAATTTGATACCATTTTATTGCTGATGAATGGCATTGGCTTATGCGGAAAATTAGCAAAACTCCCTGATTTTTTCAATCATTTAAAAAGCCTTTTACATCCAAACGGACAAATTTTAACAGACTCGTCTGATATTGTTTATATGTACGAAGATGAAGAGGGCGATATTGATGTGCCAGAAACAAAGTACTATGGCGAAGTTAAATTTACCATGACTTATAAAATGCAAAAAAGCAAGGTTTTTAATTGGCTCTACCTTGATGTCAATACTTTAAATTATTACGCTAAAAATAACGGACTACAATGCAACATAATTTTAGAAGGACCACATTACGATTATCTGGCAAAACTCACGGTTTAATCATATTAATTGTAGATTTACGCAACATCTTAACATATCTCAAATGACACATATCAATAAATTACTTATCGGATTTTTAACTATTCTGTTGGTTGGTTGCAATACAACTCAAAAAACAGAAAAACCAAATTACGTACAACAACATTTTAACAAACAAGAAGTTAGTATTGCAATGCGCGATGGCGTAAAATTGTTTGTCAGTATTTACACACCCAAAGACGCTTCAAAAAACAAAACCTATCCAATTCTGCTACAACGCACACCTTACAGTTGTCAGCCTTACGGTGCAGATAAATTCAGAAGACGTATTGGCCCCAACCAAACAATGATGAAAGAAGGTTACATTGTAGTTTACGAAGATGTGCGTGGGCGATGGATGAGCGAAGGTACTTACGATAATATGCGTCCGTATATCCCTAACAAAAAAGACAACAACCAAATTGATGAAAGTTCTGACACTTATGACACCATAGATTGGCTCATAAAAAACATCCCAAACAATAACGGAAAAGTAGGAACATGGGGTATATCGTATCCCGGATTTTACACCAGCTATTCAACTTTAGATGCACATCCAGCTTTAAAAGCTGCTTCGCCTCAAGCCCCCATAGGCGATTTCTTTTTTGATGATTTCCATCACAATGGGGCTTTTTTGTTGAGTTATTTTAGAGCTATTGGTTTGTTTGGTGCGCCAAAAGACACACCCACAGATACCGCTTGGTATAAATTACCAGAGCTTCCTTCTAAAGACCAATACCAGTTCTTTTTAGATGCAGGACCTATAAAAAACTTAAACAAATATTATGAGTACACAAAACTTGACAACACGTCAAAATTAAACGAAACATCCGTTAAAGATTTCTTTTGGGATGAGATTGTTAACCACCCAAATTACGATGAGAATTGGCAAAAAAAGAGTTTGGTTGGGCATCTTAAAAAAGACAGTTCAAAAGTTGCCACTATGGTTGTGGGCGGTTGGTATGATGCCGAAGATTTATACGGTACTTTCGAAACCTATAAACACCTAGAAGCTAACAAATCTAACAGCTATAACACCATGGTCATTGGCCCTTGGAGTCATGGTGGTTGGGCACGCGAACGCGGCAAACACAGTGTTGGTAATGTTTATTTTGGTGATTCTATTTCTACCTTTTATCAAAAAAATATAGAAACCAAATTCTTTCATCATTTCTTAAAAAATACTGGCGATGATAACAGTGGTTTACCAGAAGCCTATGTCTATAACACAGGTAATAATAAATGGAAAACCTATCCTGTTTGGCCTCCAAAATCTACCATACAACAGACTTTTTATTTAGAAGAAAATCAAACATTGAGTAGATCGGCGGCGGCTAAAACAGCTAAACCTATAAAATTCGTCAGCGATTTGACCAAACCTGTACCCTATTCTGAGGATATAAAAACAGTTTTTACGCCCCGAAAATACATGACCGATGACCAGCGTTTCGCGGCACGCAGACCAGATGTTTTGGTTTATCAAACGCCCGTTTTAGAACATGATATGACCTTAGCTGGCGATATTTGGGCGAAATTACAAGTGGCTACCACAGGCACCGATGCCGATTGGGTGGTTAAAATAATTGATGTTTATCCTGCTGATGCCGAAGAAAACAAAAGCATGCAAAACCATTTAAAAATGAGCAATTATCACATGATGTTGCGCAGCGAAGTGATGCGTGGTAAATTTAGAAAATCTTTCAGCCATCCAGAAGCCATGATTGCCAACAAAAAAACCGAAATTGACATTCATTTACAAGATGTTTTTCACACCCTAAAAAAAGGACACCGTTTGCAAATACAAGTGCAAAGCACATGGTTTCCGTTAATAGATTTGAACCCGCAAACTTTTGTAGAAAATATTTACAAAGCTGATGCTGCAGATTTTAAAACACAAACACATAGCGTGTATCAAGATTCTAAGATTATATTTAATGTCATGAATTAAAAAAAACAACTCTTTAACTAAAAATGGCTATTTTTAAAACATCCAAAAAATTAACATAATATGAAAAAAAATCTTTTCCTTCTCTTTCTTTCGCTAAGTCTTATCGGACAAGCACAAATGAAAGCAGATGATGTAAAAACATTTACCCTAAAAAACGGCATGAAGTTTTTAGTGGTAGAAGATTTCTCTATTCCCAATGCCAACATGTACTTTTTTTACCGTGTAGGAAGCCGCAACGAACATCAAGGTATTACGGGACTCTCTCATTTCTTTGAACACATGATGTTTAACGGCGCCAAAAAGTACGGGCCAAAAGAATTTGACCGCACAATGGAATTTAATGGCGGTGCCAACAATGCCTATACCACAGAAAATGTTACGGTTTACACTGATTGGTTTCCGGCAGCGGCTTCAGAAATTATGTTCGACCTAGAAGGCGATCGTATTGCAAGTTTAAGCATTGACCCAAAAATGGTAGAAAGCGAAAGAGGCGTTGTTTTAAGTGAACGCCGTACAGGTTTAGAAAACTCTCCTTGGCGGTCTTTAGGACAATCTTTACAAGCCACAGCTTTTCAAGAACACCCATACCACTGGCCAGTAATTGGTTATGAGGATGATATGAAAAACTGGACGCAACAAGATTTAGAACGTTATTTTAAAACTTATTATGCCCCTAATAATTGTGTGGTGGTTGTTTCTGGCGCATTAAAATTTGAAAAAGTAAAGGCATTTGCACAAAAATATTTAGAGCCAATTCCTGCCCAACCTGCGCCACCAAAAGTGCACATTGTAGAACCAAAACAAACAGGCGAAAGACGCATCACCGTTCAAAAAGATGTTGCCAATCCGTATCTTATGATTGCTTATCACACGCCCGAAGCCAAACACGAAGATTACTATGCTTTGAATATTTTGAGTTCTGTTCTTTCAAGCGGACAGTCTTCAAGATTGTATTCAGAATTGGTTGACAAACAACAATTGGCCACTATGGTATTTACAGATTATGGCGATAGTTTTGACCCTGGTTTATTTACTATTTATACTTCAGCCAATAAAAATGTAAACGAAACTGATTTGGAGAATGGTATCTATGTTGAAATTGAAAAAATAAAAAAAGACGGCATCACCGAAAGGGAGCTTCAAAAAATAAAGAATCAAAAATTGATGGCGTTTTACAATCAAATAGAAACCATTAACGGAAAATCTAACAACATAGGAACTTACGAAGTGTTTTTTGGCGATTACAAAAAGATGTTTAACGCGCCTGCCAACTATAATAAAATTACAGTTGCTGATGTGCAAAGAGTTGCCAAGAAATATTTTTCTAAAAGCAACAGAACGGTAGGTGTATTAAAAACTAATGTAGAAGAATAAAATTATGAAACGACTAAAACAAACACTCATAATGGTTTGCCTGTTGGCGATAAGCTCACTAACCCTATCGGCGCAAAGCTATAAATTACCAGATTATACAAGCTTTAAACTTAAAAATGGCCTGACGATTTACCTAATGGAACAACACGATGTGCCTATTATAAGTGTCTCGGCTATTTTACCTGCGGGTGCTATTTATGATGGCGATAAAGCAGGATTGGCAAACTTAACAGCGACTGCTTTAAAACACGGTACTAAAAATTTTACAAAGACAAAATTAGATGAAGAACTCGATTTTATTGGAGCTGATGTAAGCACCTTTTCTTCGAAAGAATATGCTGGTTTATCGTCTAAGTTTGCTACGAAAGACACAGACAAAGTATTGCCTATCATCAAAGAAATTTTACGAAATCCTAGTTTTGATGCCACTGAATTTGAGAAAGAAAAAAGCCGTTTGTTGGTGAGTCTTGACCGTCAGAAAGAAAGTCCGCGTTCTGTAATAGGTTCTTATTTTGACAAACTTTTGTACGGAAATCATGTGTATGGCAATGTGATAAAAGGCAACAATACAACCGTTGGCAAATTAACAGTTGCCGATGTGACAAATTTTTACAAGACCAATTATACTCCAGAAAATGCAGCGATAAGTATTGTGGGCGATTTTACTACTAAAGACATGAAAAAGGCTTTAACCGCTTTGTTTGCTGATTGGAAAAAAGGAACTAAAGCAAGTAAAAATCTGGCTTCAAAAGCCATCGCCAAACCTACAGAAGACAAGGTGTTATTGGTAAATAAAGACGATGCCAGAGAAACAACCTTTTATGTTGGCGCACCAGGCGTGAATAGAAACAACCCTGATTTTGTAGCCATTGAAGTTGTAAACACATTGTTTGGTGGACGCTTTACTTCTATGTTAAATGATGAGCTTAGGGTAAATTCTGGTTTAACCTACGGCGCACGTAGCGGTTTTTCTGCTTTAAAAAATGGCGGTACTTTTTCCATTAGTACTTTTACAGCTAACAAAACCACCGAAGCGGCGATTGATAAAACTTTAGAAGTTGTTGATAGATTACATGCCAATGGTATTGATGAAAAATCATTAAGCTCGGCTAAAAATTATGTTAAAGGGCAATTTCCGCCACGTTATGAAACAACAGGGCAATTGTCTCGATTACTCACGCAAATGTTTTGGTATGATTTGGACAAATCATTTATCAATGATTTTGAAAAAAATGTAGATGGCCTTGACTTGGCAAAAGCCAATCAGATAATTGCCAAATATTTTCCGAAAGATAAATTCCAATTTGTATTGGTAGGTAAAGCCTCAGAAATTAAAAAGATTGCCGAGAAGTATGGCAAAGTAACTGTGGTTGATATCAAAGATGGTTTGAAATAAGAATTATAAGAAGAACAAAAAAAGCGGGAATGGTATTCCCGCTTTTTTTATACATAAGATTGTCACAGTCGGCTTTACAACCACCTTCGCAATGACATCTTAATTTTGTTGTATTATCTAAGCCTTTTTATTCAATCAACATACTTATATCTAAAGCGCTAACCGAGTGTGTTAAAGCACCCACAGAAATAAAATCGACACCTGTTGCGGCCACATCGGCAATGCGGTTTAAAGTCATATTGCCAGAGGCTTCTACTTTGGCTTTTCCGTTAATCAATATCACAGCTTCTCGCATCGTGTTAAGCGCCATATTATCGAGCATAATCACATCGACTTGGTTGTTGATGGCTTCTTGAACTTCGGCTAAATTTTTGGTTTCTACCTCTATTTTTATATCAGAATTCACCTTTTTCCGCACTTGTAAAACGGCTTTGGTAATACCGCCAGCCACTTCTATATGGTTTTCTTTAAGCATGACCATATCGTATAATCCGAATCTGTGATTGGTACCACCACCTACTTTTACAGCATATTTATCTAAGGCGCGATAACCTGGTAAAGTTTTTCGGGTATCTAAAATATGTGTGTTTGTGCCTTTTGTTTCGGCTACATAAAGAGCAGTTTCGGTAGCGATGCCCGACAAACGTTGTACAAAATTAAGCACAGTGCGCTCTGCCATTAAAAGCGATTTATAAGCGCCAGAAATTTCGGCAATTTTAGTTTTAGGACTTACAAAAGTCCCTTCTTTAACCAAAGATTTAAAGTTTATATTTTGGTCTATGCTTTTAAAAATATAATCGGCCAAAGGCAATCCTGCTACTACACCAGAAGCTTTGGCAATTAAATAAGCTTTTACATTTATCTGATTTGATATGATGGCATCAGAAGTGATATCTCCTGTAGAAATATCTTCGGCAATAGCCAAATTGACTAAAGTTTTTAAAGCAGGCGATTCTAAAATTAATTGCATAAGGCTGTTTTTATGATCCCTGCAAATTTAAAACTATCTCTTTGTTTTACAGCTTTAATTTATTTTGTTTTTTAAGGATTTTATTTAAAAGCAGTAAACACATCCCCGAAAGGACAATAAGTCCAGCCATAACAGACCACGTTACATAATAACCGTAATGGGCAGTTAATTGTAAGCCGATATTGGGGCCTAAAATATGTGCAAAAGAAAACGACATGCTATACAGTGCCATATAGGCGCCTTGTTGCCCAAGTTTTGAACGGTTCATTGCAAAGGTATTTGAAAACGGGAACGCCAACATTTCGCCAAATGTCATAAAGAGCATTCCCATAATTGCAACGCCAACCAAGTCAATAGTGTTAAGCACAATAAAACTTACGGCTAATAAAATGAGCCCTTGAATCATCACTTTTATGGCTTTGGTTTTTTTACGATCAAAATAGCTCACCAAAGGCATTTCTAAAGCAAAAATAAGCAATCCGTTTAAGGCGAGAAGCCACCCAATATGTTGCTCGTCTAAACCGATTTTTTGATTGTAAAAAAGGGGAATGGTTGAAAAATATTGTAAAAATGTAAAACCAATTAAAAACATAGAAAATATAAATAACAGGTAAGGCCCATCTGTATATGGCGATTTTAAATTTTTAATTAAGACCTCTTCTGGTTTTTTACCCGCCGTTTTATAACGCAACAACCTCACCATTAAAATGGTTGCCAAAATACAGGTAATGCCATCAACCCAAAACAATCCGGCATAACTTAGGTTGGCAATTAAAAATCCGCCCAAAGCGGGTCCAACAGAAAAACCTAAGTTTATAGCTAAACGGATTAAAGTTACCGAACGTGTTTTATTTTCGGGTTTACTATAAGCATCAATAGCTACATAAATTGCAGGGCGAAATCCATCTGCCACAAAAGTTAATAGAAAAACGCCGCCACATAATAGCCAAAAAGTGTGTAAAAATTGCAGACTTATAAGTACCAATCCCGCAAAGGAGAGGCTTAAAACCATCACACGGTAAAAGCCAATTTTATCGGTTAACTTACCGCCAATCCACACGCCAAAAACAGAACCAACACCAAAACTTGTCATTACCCAACCCACTTGAGTTAAGCTGTAATCCATATACTTTGTGAGGTATAGCGACAAAAATGGCACCACCATGGCACCTGCCCTATTGACCAATGTGATCAAGGCTAAATACCAGATTTCTTTTGAAAGTCCTTTGTAGGGTGCTGTGAATTTCGCTAACATTTGGCAAATGTAAAGTTATTGCTCAAATTAGTGAATAGTTTGAAATCAAATTTATCTATAGTTTTATAAGTTTAAGTATCTTTAAACCTTCTAATATTTATTTTTATGAAATACCTGATTTCCTTTATTGGTACAGCATTTTTACTGATAAGTTGCGCTCAAAAAAGCTCAAAAAAATTGCATGAAAATGCCATAAAAGATTTTCAATACAAACTTAATGTGGAATATTCTGATAAAAAAACGTCGCCCTTAACGGATGATGATTTTAAAACATTTAAATCTTTAGACTATTTTAAGGTTGACCCTACTTATAAAGTAACGGCTACTTTAATTTACATTTACGATGCCCCTATTTTTAAAATGCAAACCACTACCGATAGATTACCACTTTATAAAACTTATGCTATTGCAAAATTTGAATTAAAAGGAAAAACTCTTGAAATTCCTATTTATCAAAGCCAAGAGCTAATGACGGATCCGCAATATCAAGATTATTTATTTATGCCTTTTAAAGACTTGACCAATGGTAAAGAAAGCTACAGTGGCGGCAGGTTTTTAGATTTAAGATTACCCACTGATGGTGCTAAAACAATGGTTATAGATTTTAACGAAGCATATAATCCGTATTGCGCTTATAATCACAAGTACTCTTGCCCTATTCCACCAGATGCCAATGTTTTAGATGTTGAAATTCCTGCAGGTGTGATGGCTTTTAAAGGGCATTAAATATTGGTTAATTCCGTTATTATTTCTTGATGTTGGGGGAATTTAAAAATCAACTCTTTTCTGCTGGGAAGTTCAAAATCACTAAAATCAAATCCTGGTGACACGGTACATCCTACCAAAGCGTAATCGTTTTTATTGATAACTCTAGCGCCAAATAAATAACCCCCAGAGACGAGTAATTGCGGCGTCTGCCCTTTATTAAAATCGCGTCCAATAATAAATTCTGAATGATTTCCTTTTTCGGATATCGTATGAAGACTAATGGGTGATCCTTCGTAAAAATGCCAAATTTCATCTTGCTTTATTTTATGAAACGCAGAAAATGTATCTGATGTTAATAGAAAGTAAATACAGGTGGCAAAGCTTCTTTTTCCGTTGTAATTAAAATGAAGACTGTCTTCATTAATTTCACCTTTACTTCTATATGTTTCTTTAAAATAACCACCTTCGGGATGGGGTTTCAAATCGAGCTCTTTAATTATTTCCGCTACTCTATTCATTCAACAGTGTTTCTAAATCTTAGATTTTAAATGTAAATCCATTTGAGGAAAAGGAATTGTGATATTATTTTCTGTGAATTTTCTATTAATACTTTTTCTGATATTGCTTTTTATTTTTTCTACGCCAAAAATATTTTCACTACAGAATAGAATCCGAAAATCTAAAGAAGAATTTCCGAAATTTATAAACCTTCCTTCAATTAAACTTTTTTGCAAGACATCTGCTTGTTCTGATGCGCTTTCTTCAAGAATTTTTATCACTAAATCAACGTCGCTACCATACGCTACACCCACATCAACAAAGAAAATAGATTTTTTAGTTTGATGGCTCCAATTAATTACTTTATTGTTTGTTATTAAAGAGTTGGGTATTAAAATACTAATATCAAATCTATTCAAACCTTTAGACGACCGCAATCCTATTTCTTGAATAATGACCATATCTCCATCAATATCTAAGATATCGCCAACCTTAACGGAATGCTCAAAAAGTAAAATTATTCCTGATAAAACATCATTAAATGTTTGTTGTAAGCCAAGACCAATGCCTACAAGCAATGCTGCCGAGCCCGCTAATAATAAAGTAATTTTAATGCCAATGGTCTGTAACATTAAGGTAATAGCAATGATCCATACAATATATTTTATAAGTTGAAACAATGCAAAAGAGCTGCCCTTATCTAATTTATTAAATTTATTTTTTCTGTTTAATGCTATCTTTATCAACCATAAAATGAATTTGGTTAACAGAAATATCACAAATACACTTACCAATTCAAGAACCGTTATTGAGTATTGTTTATAATGAAGTATCTCTAACTCTAATAATTTATTTAATGTTTCCATGGTGTATCAATATTATAAGTAGAAGATTTGGTTAACTTTTTTCCCACTATTCGTATACATAAACAAATATAGCTATTTGTTTGTTATATTTTTTCAATTACGAATCCCTCATTTTTAACGACGTCAATTACAGTTTAAACATCGTCTAAAGTGACTTCTAAAATTTTAGAAAGGTTAAAAATGGTGTTTTTTTCAAAGAAATTAATTCATATCCTCTTTTGTCCACTTAAGCATCTTCTTAAGTTCAAAATTTTCTGGGGCATATTTTAAACCCTTTTGATAAATTAATTTAGCAATCTTATAACCTCTACTAGCGCTTTTCTTTTTATTTTAAAGTCAAGTATCTATTTACTTTTCTTTTGTAATCTAAGTAAGAATCTCCTTGTACTGTTTCTAAATACATTTCTTCCTGTAAAATCATTTTGTGAAAGACAATAACTAAAGTCACATATAACATGAGTAATATGGGAGAAGGAAAAATTAAAATATAGCCTAAAATCAATATGTCGTAAGATAAAAAATAAGGATTCCTACTTACCCTATAAATACCTGATGTAATCAGTTCTGTTTTTTGTTCATATCTAATTCCTACCCTCCAAGAGTTTTTCATGGCGAGCAATGCAAAAATACCCATCACAAAACCAACCGTAACGAATAGATATCCAATCATTTTTATAATTTCATATCCCAATATATTTATCTCAAACATCCATTTAGGATTTAAAATTGTCAGCCTTAATGCAATCAACAGGTAAATGAGTGTTGACAGTAATATAGATGTTGTCAACTTTATTGATTTACCTCTAATTGACTGTCCAGTTGACAAATATGTTTTAATATTCTTAATGGCAAATGCCAAAATAAAGAATAAAAGTATGAATCCTAAATAGAACTTTTCAATCATAATTTATACTTTTTCAATCTCAAAACCCGCTTTTTTAACGGCGTCTATCACAGATTGGGTATCTTCATCGTCTAAAGTGACTTCTAAAATTTTATCTGGATTATCGGTATCAACTTTCCAAAGGTCAATATTGTCTAATGCGTTTAAAAATGGCGTCACCGATTTTATACAGCCGCCACAATTGATGTTGGTTTTAAATTTTACTGTTTTCATATATATTTAAAGATCTTTTTTTTAATCGCAAACTATTGCTCAACACCGAAATGGAGCTTAACGACATGGCCGCACCAGCAATCATAGGGTTTAATAAAAATCCCGAAAAAGGATACAAAACACCGGCTGCTATCGGAATGGCTATAAGGTTATAAATAAAGGCCCAAAATAAGTTTTGCCTTATGGTTTGCATCGTGGCTTTTGACAACTTAATCGCTTTTGCGATTTGTTGTAAATCGGAATGCATTAACGTAATCGACGCACTTTCCATCGCAATATCGGTACCACTTCCCATGGCTATACCAACATCGGCCAAAGCCAAAGCTTCAGAATCGTTTATCCCATCGCCAGCCATAGCCACAACTTTGCCTTCCGCTTGTAATGCTGCTATAAAATTACCCTTATCGGATGGCATGACGTTGGCTTTAAAATGTGTAATGCCTACCTTATCGGCTATTACTTTTGCGGTGTGCTCATTATCGCCTGTGAGCATATAAATAGCTAAACCCATGCGTTTTATTTGCTGAATAGCTGCTACAGAACCTTCTTTTATTTTATCTGCCACAGCAATAATGGCGACAACTTTTGAGTCTTCGCTAAAATACACAAGTGTCTTCGCTTCTAATTTTAAGGCTTCTGCTTTTTGTATTAAATCCGTCGAAATATTTATTTTATTACCCAATAGTAAAGCTTTATTGCCAACAATATATTGCGCACCATTGCAATCTGCTTTAGCGCCCATACCTGTAATACTTTTAAAAGATTGCGTCTGTATAATTGATGTGTTTTCTTTTTTTAAATGCTGCACAATAGCCTCTGCAATGGGATGTTCCGACTGCGATTCTAAAGCCAATAAAACCGATTTTAACTGTTCTTGATTAATATCTTCTAACCAAATAACATCGGTTACTTTTGGTTTGCCTTCGGTTAGCGTGCCTGTTTTATCGAGCACAAGTGTGTCTAACTTATAAGCCGTTTCTAAAGATTGGGCATCTTTTATCAAAATACCTTGCTCGGCACCTTTGCCAATACCCACCATTAATGCGGTTGGTGTTGCCAAACCCAAGGCGCAAGGACAGGCAATTATCAGTACCGTAATGAGCGTTAACAAAGCATAGGTAAAATGAGGCTCTGGACCAAAAACATACCAAATTCCCGATGTTAGTACAGCTATACTTATGACAATTGGCACAAAGATACCTGCCACTTTATCGGCTAATTTTTGAATGTTTGGTTTGCTGGATTGTGCTTGTTCTACTTGTTTTATGATTTGTGATAACAGCGTTTCATTCCCAACCTTAGTTGCCAAAATACGTAAGGCGCCTTTCTGATTTATAGTGCCTGCAAACACAGGATTCCCTTTTGTTTTTAAAAGGGGTATGGGTTCGCCAGAAATCATACTTTCATCAATAAAAGATTCCCCTTTTTTAACCATACCATCTACTGGTACTTTATCGCCCGGTTTAAGAATAATGAGTTCGCCTTTTAAAATGTCTTCAAACGGAATAAGCAGCTCTTCTCCGTTACGGATAACCGTTACTTGCTTTGGTTGTAAACCCATAAGCTTTTTTATGGCAGATGAGGTTTTGCTTTTAGCCTGTTCTTCAAAATAACGTCCCAAAAGAATTAAGGTTATTATAATAACTGCCGATTCAAAATAGACGTGAGGCATCAAACCGCGACTTAAAAAATATTGTGGATATACCGTGTTAAAAGCACTAAAACTAAAAGCCACACCTGTACTTAGCGCCACAAGGGTGTCCATATTTGTAGAAAAATGACGTAATTTTTTAAAAGCAATAACAAAGAATTCAGAACCGCTCCAAAATAAAACAGGTGCCGATAGCGCCATCATGAGCCAATTTTCGTAGGGTATTTTCCCCATAAAAAACATCGCCATAATAAATACTGGGATAGAAAAAATAGCAGAAAAAAGGAGTTTTACTTTTAGATCTTTCAGTCTTTTTTCTTCAATTTTTTCAAAGGTTTTTTTCGCTTCGTTGGCATCGCCAATTAAAATAGTATAACTAATTTCTTTGGCTTTCTGTTGGATGTTTTCTATGGAGATTATTTGCGGATTATAATCAATAGCCACAGACTGATTAGGGTAATTAACTGCTACCTTAACAACACCTTCCAAAGGTGTTAAATACGATTCCAAACTGATGGCACAAGCGGCACAGGTCATGCCAGACACTTTGTAATTTTCGCTAACTATGTTTGGTGTTTTAACTTGCTCCATTCTAAATTAATATGTTGAACAAAAGTAAGCGCTTGCGCATGTTTTTACATTATGCAATTAAGAGAATATGTTATGGGATTTTGATTTACAAAGAATCTAAAGACTGTCGGTTGGGATGTTTCAATCTTTTAAACATAGATGGCGTCATACCTGTCTCTTTTTTGAATTGTGAAGATAAGTAAGCGGCACTGCTGTATTGCATTTTAAAAGCTATTTCAGACAAAGTTAATTCATCATAAAAAAGCAATTCTTTTACCTTTTCCATTTTTTGTTTTAGAATAAAACGTTCAATGGTAATACCCTCTACCGATGAAAATAATTTACTTAATGACGTGTATTCATGATCTAATTCTTCGGACAAAAATGTTGAAAAATTAACTTTTAAACTTTCCGTTTTATGGTGAATCCTATCAACTACAATGGCTTTTACTCGCGAAACTAATTGTGATTTAGCATCTCTTAAAAGTTCAAATCCGTTTTTTAAAAGCACTTCTTCTAATTGCGTTTTTTGCGTAGTATTTAAGATAATAGGAATGGTAACCTCGCCCAAAATAACACTGTTAACTTCTATTCGTAAGGTGTGAAATATGTTCTGAACCGTTTCTATACAACGCGGACAAACCATGTTTTTTATATGTAGTGTTGTTATCATTATGCATCAAATTTACGACTAATAAAACGAACATCACAATAGAATCGTATTGCCGACTTTACTTATGCTTTATAAAACCCGCCTCTGTTCTCTTTTCTGGCTAATGATTGCTGAATAATAATATAAGCCACACTAAGCATGTTTCGCAATTCAATTATTTGAGGTGAAATTTTAGATTTTTTATATAAATCTTCGGTCTCTTCATACAAAATATGCAAACGTTTAGCCGCTCTATGTAAGCGTTCATCTGTTCTAATAATACCCACATAATCATTCATTAAAATTTGTAATTCTTTACGATTATGCGTAATCAAAATGAGTTCTTTGGGTTCTGATGTGCCTTCTTCATTCCAATCTGGAATATGTCCTGGCGCTCTCGTTTCGTCTAATTTTTCTACAGATTTTACAAAAGACCGATGTGCAAAAACCAAAGCTTCTAATAATGAATTTGATGCCAATCTGTTTGCGCCATGTAAACCGGTATTGGTACATTCGCCACAAGCATATAAATTTTTAACACCCGTTTGTCCGTTTTCATCCACATTTATACCACCACATAAATAATGTGCTGCAGGGACAACCGGAATCATATCTTTTGCTAAATCGATACCAAGTTCGTTCACTTTTTGAAGGATATTTGGAAAGTGTCTTTTAAAATCGGCTTGATTTATATGACGGCAATCTAAATAAACAAAGTCATCGCCACTTTTTTTCAATTCGCTATCAATAGCTCTTGATACAATATCTCTAGATGCCAGCTCGTTTCTATCGTCATACAAATGCATAAACGTCTCTCCCGATTTATTGCGCAACAAAGCACCAAATCCTCTTACCGCCTCAGATATTAAAAAAGAAGGGCTCTCAAGTGGGTTGTACATTGCCGTTGGATGAAACTGAATAAACTCCATATTTTCAATAGCCGCTTTAGCGCGATACGCCATGGCAATACCATCACCCGTAGCAATAATAGGATTGGTGGTATTCTGATACACTTGACCAATGCCACCGCTTGCCAACATGGTGGTTTTAGCCGAAAAAGTTTCTATTTTCTTTGTATCCGCGTTAAAAATATAAGCTCCAAAACATTGAATATTTTTTGAAGTTCCTTTAAAATCTTCTACTAATTGATGCTGTGTAATAAGATCGACGGCAAAATATTGTGAAAATAATTTGACATTAGACAGCATGTGTACCTGTCGTAACAATCGTTTTTCAATCTCTGCACCTGTAATATCTTTATGATGTAAAATTCTATTTTTAGAATGACCACCTTCTAAACCGAAATCATATTCACCTGCATTTTTTTTATCAAAATCTACACCCCATTGTACCAATTCATCAAAACGATCTGGGCCTTCTGTAACTACGGCGCGAACAATAGCTTCGTTACACAAACCATCTCCCGCTTTTAAGGTGTCTTTAATATGACTTTCATACGAATCTTTTATCTGATCTAGCACAACGGCTATGCCTCCTTGTGCATATTTTGTGTTGGATTCGTTTTCATCAGATTTTGTGACAATGGCAATCTTAGCATCTGGTAATTTTTGTGCTACTTTTAAAGCGTAACTAAGACCTGCAATTCCAGAGCCAATTACTAAAAAATCATATTTAAGCATTGCTTTTTATTTAGATAAATTAAGCATTCGTTCAATTGGAAGTATTGCTTTTTCTCTAATTTCTTTGGGAACAATTATTTCGGGAGATTCATTTTTAAGACACAAATACAACTTTTCTAAAGTATTCATTTTCATAAATCCGCATTCGCTACAAGCGCAAGAATTATTTTCTTTTGATGGTGCTGGAATAAGTTTTTTATGAGGGACTTCTTTTTGCATTTGATGTAAAATACCAGCTTCAGTAGCCACAATAAATTCTGATGAAGTATTTGTCTTAGCATAATTAATCAATCCAGAAGTAGAACCAATATAAGAAGCTACTTTAAGTATTTCTGGACTCGATTCTGGATGCGCAATAAATTGGGCTTTTGGATGTCGCTGATGCAAGGCCAAAATTTTATCAATCGCAAAAGCTTCGTGTACAATACAAGTGCCATCCCATAAAACCAAATCACGTCCTGTTTTTTCAATCATATATTTACCCAAATTTTTATCGGGTGCAAAAATGATGGGCTGGTCTTTAGGTACAGAATTAATAATCTTTTCTGCATTAGACGATGTACATACAATATCGCTCAAAGCTTTTATCTCTGCCGAACAATTGATATATGTAATAACAATATGGTCTGGATGCGCATCAATAAATTTCTTAAAATCGTCTGGCGGACAAGATTCTGCCAAAGAGCAAGATGCATTTACATCTGGCAATAATACTTTTTTATTGGGATTGATAATTTTAGCGGTTTCTGCCATAAAATGTACGCCTGCAAAAACGATGATATCAGCATCTGTACTTGCTGCTTGTTGTGATAATTTAAGGCTATCGCCAACAAAATCGGCAATATCTTGAATAATAGGTTCTTGATAAAAATGCGCTAGAATAACTGCGTTTTTTTCTTTTTTTAAGCGTTTAATTTCGGTGCACAATTCAGCATCTGTTAAAGTATTTTTACTTTTAATGCTTTCTTTTTTTAAATCTATTACTTGCATAACTAAAGGTCAAATTAAGTATTGTGTTTATCAAAGGTACCGTAGCAAATATGTCTATTTTAAGCGGGCAAAATTAGGAAAATAATTTGTTTTGTGACTTAATTATAACATCTAATTACAGATGATGTTTACTATTGGATCTTATAATTTAAAGCTTATTTCAATCAGTTTTATCTGATTTGTGCAGACCCCCAATAATTAAAACTGGCAGGTTTCCAGCCCGGAATATACATGGTGTCCAATTGGTTTATTTTAAAGCCATTGTCTTTAATAAGTAATGGAATGTCTTTATTTAAATGACAACCACCTCCGATATGTTTCCATAGCGGATTTATTCTGTTTTGCCATTTTTGCACAGCGGCGTCTGGTGCTTTACCGTGTTCGCAAAACAATAGTTTTCCGTTTGTTTTTAGTACACGTCTTATTTCTGAAAGTGCTTTTTGAGTATCGGGAATTGTACATAAAGCATAGGTTATAACAACGGTGTCAAAACTGTTAGAATCGGCTGGAATATCTTCGGCGAAAGCCTTTATAAATTCAAAACCGAAAGGCAAACTTTGTGTGTCAATTTTGTTTTTGTGCCATGTCTCAATAGATGGGTCGATTGCAGTTAAATGTTTTAAAGCATCTTTAGCGTAAAATGGTAAATTTAGACCTGAGCCAATGCCAATTTCCAACACATTCCCTTGCGCCTGTGGGATAATTTTTGCGCGTTGTTTCATACTCGGTTTTTGACTACATGCCCAATCAATTACTTTTGGTAAAACGTATTTATTGTAAAGACTCATAGATTAATTTCTTTTATGGCTTGTGAAATTTTTTCTACCAAGTCCGTTTCATTTTCATATTCTATAACAAATACTGAACATCCTGCTGTGGTTGTTGAATATTCTGCTCCTTTTTGTCGCACATAAATGATTGGTTTTTTAGTTGCAAAAGCGTAACCAATTTCGATACCAACGCCGATAGATTTATGTGTGAGTTCTGCAATCAAGAAATCGGAATTATCAATTTCTTTAAAAGCTGTTGCCATCATTTCTCTTTCTTGGTTTTCTTTAAAATGATATTTATCTACAAAAACCAAAAGTTGTATGTTTTGCTCAGCAAATGCTTTTACCAAATAATCGATTTCTTTGGTGAATTTTTTTCTATCCGAAAAACTTATGGCAAAGTAGCCTCTTTTCATTGGTTTACTAAAAAAGTTTTAAAACTGTCATTCCTAAATAGACTGCTAACAATCCTAAAAGGATACTTAAAGCAATATAACCAGATGCATACAGAAATTGTCCGTCGCGAAAAAGTGTTATCGTTTCTAAAGAAAAGGCCGAAAAAGTGGTAAATCCGCCACAAATACCGGTTGCTAAAAACAGACGCCATTCTAGAGATAGGTTTATTTTTTCGGTTAAACCGAAAACGATACCAATAACCAAACAACCCAAAATATTGACTGTAAATGTCCCAAAAGGAAATGCAGACAAAAACTTGGTTTGTATTAGTTGCGACAATAAATAGCGAAAAACACCACCTATAAAACTACCGATTCCTATTAAGGCTATTATTCTCATAAATTACAGTATAATTTTAGATGCACTTCGCCAGCTCCATTTGCCAACAACAGTTCCTTGGTTTAGTTTTATAATGCCCGGATTGGCACGTATCATTGTTTTAAGAGTCGTTTCATCGCAAAAAAGCAGGTCGAAATTCAAATTATGTGCTGATTTTAGCTTTAAAAAATCTTCGTTAGTAGAAGCCGACATGGCGTATACTTTATAACCATCCTTTTTTGCTTTATCGGTTAGTTCTTTTATAGCACCCAAACCTTTGGCATTGGATAAATCGAGATTATACATAACGACCAACAGTAATTTTGGTTCTTGTAAAAGCTGTTCTGATAAATCTTCGCCATCAATTTCCATTGTAAAATCATGGATAGGTGGCGTATAACCTTCTTCAATAACTTCTGTTTTACGATCTACAAAAACAGCGCCTTCAATCTGCCAAGGTTTTTCTTCGGTCGTGAATTTTTTATTTTCACCATTCACTTTGTAAGTCCACGTATCTTTATAAACTGCTTTTGGCGCATTGTCTGGCACAAGCATTCCTTCGGTAATATTTTTACCAATGGCATAAGGTCTGAAATCGATAATGGGCAAATAATTTAATACATAAACCACAATAGATACAGATATCAGCAGACTAAAAATGGTTAATTTCTGTGCGATTTTAGCACTTATTAATGGCTTGATTAAATTGTGTTTTAAAACTAAGCCAAATATAAGGGCAATTAAAACAACGTTTTTATAAAAGGTTTCCCAAGTCGTTAATGTGATGGCATCACCAAAACAACCACAATCGGTTACCTTGTTATAAAAAGCCGAATACCATGTTAAAAACAAGAAAACGCTTATTAATAAAAGTAAACTATAGGTCGTAAATTTAGATTTATAACCAACCAATAACATCACACCCAACATCAATTCAGCTAAAATTAAAATGATTGAAAATTCTAGAGCATAAGGGTCTAAAAATGTAAGATTCAACACATCTGCACCAAAATATTCTTGAAATTTATACATAGAGCCCAAAGGGTCTACCAACTTAACAAAGCCAGAAAACACAAAAGTAATTCCTACTAAAAAGCGTATAATTTGTATTATGAATTTCATAGTTTATTTTTATTAACTAGATCTCGACTGCGCTCGATCTGACATTAACATATCTCTTTAAACTCTTAATCTGTTTGCCCTTCTTCCATTAAAATCAAGGCAAAGATGGCATAATTAATCATGTCTTGATAATTGGCGTCAATACCTTCAGAAACCAAGGTTTTGCCTTTATTATTTTCTATTTGCTTAACCCGCAACAATTTTTGAATAATTAAATCGGTTAACGAACTGATACGCATATCGCGCCAAGCTTCGCCATAATCATGATTCTTATTATCCATCAAATCTTTGGTTTCTTTAATGTGTTTTGAGTACAAATCATCAGCCTGTTGATTGTTTAAATCGGGCTGCTCCACAACACCTAACTCTAATTGAATCAACGCCATAATAGAGTAATTAATGATGCCAATAAATTCTGAAGCTTCATCCTCATCCACTCTACGAACTTCAATATCTTGCAATTGCCGGATGCGTTGTGCTTTGATGTAAATTTGATCGGTTAACGAGGGTAAACGCAAAATTCGCCACGCACATCCGTAATCTGTCATTTTTTTTACAAATAATCGCTTACATTTGTCAATTACAGCGTCGTATTGTTTTGATGTTTTTTGCATAAACCTTTGGTTAAATTACGTAAATTTCGAACAAATTTAACAATTATTATTAAGCTTGCCATTTTAAAAACAAGTTTATACAAGGCTGTGAAAATTGACCATCTAAATTTACATATTTTATGAAAAGTATTGCTGTTTTTTGCGGTTCGAGTATTGGTTTTAATTCGGTTTATAAAGCCGACGCCATAAAAGTGGGTTGCTATTTTGCACAACACAATATTGGTTTGGTTTATGGTGGTGGGAAAATTGGCATGATGGGCGCTTTAGCGGATGCCTTGCTAGAAAAAAAAGGCCATGTAACAGGTGTTATTCCTGGATTATTACGCCATGAAGAAGTAGAACATGGTAACGTCAGTAAAATGATTGTCACTAAAACGATGAGTAAACGCAAAGTTAAAATCAGCAAAATGGTTGATGGTTATATTGCTTTAGCTGGTGGTTTTGGCACACTTGATGAACTTTTTGAAGCCTTGACTTTAGGGCAATTAGGCATCGAAAATAAACCCGTTGGCATATTAAACACCAATGGTTTTTTTGATACAACTCTTAAACAATTGGACTTTATGGTAACCGAAGGTTTTTTAAAACAAACCAATCGCGATATGTTACAAGTGAGTGACAACATAGAAGATTTGATGGCTAAAATGCATGCTTATACAGCACCAAAATTGAGTAAAATTGTCAATACTGTGGCTTCAAAATAAACCATTATGTTCATTAATTGCAAAGGCCATCTTATAGATCTTTCTTCGCCAAAAATAATGGGCATCTTAAATATTACGCCCGATTCTTTTTACGATGGTGGTAAATACACATCAGATAAAGCTCTTTTAAATCAGGTAGAAAAAATGCTTAATGAAGGTGTTACTTTTATAGATGTTGGTGCGTATTCATCACGACCAAATGCCCAACATATTACAGAAGACGAAGAATTAGTAAGAAGTACTAAATCCATTGAACTCATTCTCTCAAATTTTCCCGAGGCTTTACTTTCGGTTGATACGTTTAGAAGTAAAGTTGCTGCACAAGCCATTTTGTCTGGTGCCTGTATGATAAACGATATTTCTGGAGGTAGTTTAGACACAAACATGTTTAAAACAGTTGCTAAAAATAAAGTGCCTTATATTTTGATGCACATGTTAGGCACACCTCAAAACATGCAAGATAATCCGCAGTACAAAAATATTATTTTAGATATCCGTAAATATTTTTCTAAAAAAATAGCCGAATTACGAACCCTTGGCGTAAGCGATATTATCTTAGATGTTGGTTTTGGATTTGGTAAAACAATGACACATAATTATACACTCCTCAAAAATTTAAATCTGTTTAACTGTTTTGACTTGCCCCTATTGGCAGGCCTTTCACGCAAATCTATGTTGTATAATGTGTTAAAAACAACACCAGAAAAAACGTTGAATGCCACTACTATTGTCAATACCATTGCTTTGCAAAATGGCGCTTCAATTTTACGTGTTCACGATGTAAAAGAAGCACAAGAAACAATTCAAATTTTTAAACAATTACAAAATTAGCACATGAAACACGTCCTATATTTAGCGCTGTTATTTTCAATAATAAGTTGTGGTAAAAAAGATTTAAAACTCCCTCAATTACACATCAAAGCCGTAAACGAAGTCTATAACAATTCGGCTGTTTGGGTTTTTTACACTCTAGATGGCAAAGACACTTTAGCAACGCTAAACCGAAATAATAGCATTTCTACAACCCATTGGCTTTTTAATATTGACCGAAGATTACAATTAAAACAGATTTATAAACCCTTATCTACTATGCTTGCAAAGCGTCAAGATAAGTCATCACCCCATCATGTAGATGGCATGCTAAACTATTTTACCTTTGCAGATACCATTGATAAACGAAATAAATTTTTACCACTTACAACAAAATCTATCACTTACAAAAATCCAAATTTAAAAGATACAGCATCGGTAGATATAATTTTTTATCCGACAAGTTTTAAGCTTAAAAACAATAACTATAATTACAATCAGTTAGATTCTGTTTTACAAAACAAAAGTGATTTAGGACAAACGCAGTTTTATTTTCAAGACAATCTTAGCTATACAAAGTATTTATGGGTAAAATCGAAAATTTATAATTTGTCATTAAATGATTCTTTACAATCCGTAATCGATTTTTATTTTAAATAACATTTTAAAAAGCTTTATTTTAGTATTTTTACGTAAAATTATTTTTGTTGGATTATTTAGACTTTAACTTTTTAGATTTTTTAGACATCGTTCTGGTAGCAGTTTTGCTCTACTATGTCTATAAATTGGTAAAAGGAACAGTTGCCATCAACATCTTTTTAGGAATTGCCATTATATATCTTATTTGGAAATTGACTGAAGCTTTGCAAATGGAATTGCTTAGCGATATTTTAGGCAAATTCATTGGGGGTGGTTTTATTGCCTTAATTATTGTTTTTCAACAAGAAATCAGAAAGTTTTTACTGATGTTGGGCTCTACTAATTTTACATCGAAAAAGAGTTTTATGCGCCAGCTTAACTTTTTAAAATCAGAAATTACCGAAGTTACAAACGTAGATGCCATTTTAGAGGCTTGTAGAGAAATGAGTGCTGTTAAAACAGGTGCCTTAATTGTGATAAAACGAAACAACAGTCTCGATTTTATTAAAGATACAGGCGATTTAATGAATGCCGAAGTCAACAAACCTATCTTAAAAAGTATCTTTTATAAAAATTCGCCACTTCATGATGGCGCCATCATTATTGAAGACAACAAAATAGTGGCCACACGTGTGATATTACCCATCGCCAAAGATGCTAATATTCCTTTACGCTTTGGATTAAGACATAGGGCAGGTATTGGTATTACCGATAAAACGGATGCGCTTGCACTTACTGTATCTGAAGAAACAGGTGAAATTTCTTATATAAAAGATGGTGAATTTGTTCTTTTTAAAAACTTAGAAGACCTGAATACAAAAATTAGAGGCGATTTATCTAATTAGTTACCCCGCTGCTTTAACAAATTGAATTTCGTATAATTTACTGTAATAGCCTTGCTTTTCTAACAGCTCTTTATGGGTGCCTTGCTCTACAATTACACCTTTATCAAGCACAATAATTTTATCGGCTTTTTTAACAGTTGCCAAACGATGCGCAATAATGATAGATGTTCTGCCTTGGGTAATTTTATTGGTCGCTTTTTGAATCAACTTTTCTGAATACGAATCTATAGACGAGGTCGCTTCGTCTAAAACCAAAATACGCGGCTTTGTAACATAGGCTCTTAAAAAAGCGATAAGCTGTCTCTGACCTACAGATAGCATTGCGCCACGTTCTTTAACGTTATAATTAAATCCTTGTGGCAATGTTTCTACAAATTTTTTGATACCAATTCTTTCGGCAGAAGCCTCTACCTCCTCCAATTTAATGTCTTTATTTGTTAAGATGATATTGTTATAAATAGTGTCGGCAAACAAAAAGACATCCTGTAAAACCACAGCAATATTATTGCGCAAAACCGACAAGCTATAATCAGAAATATTAACCCCATCAATACAGATTTCGCCACTATCAATTTTATAAAACCGGTTTAATAAATTAATAATGGTCGATTTACCAGCACCCGTGGCACCAACAATAGCCACAGTTTCACCCTGTTTTACATCAAAAGAAATGCCTTTTAAAACAGGTTCGTCTTTTAAATAACTAAACACCACATTTTTAAAAGATATATCGCCATTAATACGTTCTGTTTGATACGTTCCTAAATCGCGTTCTTTTTCGTCTTCGTCTAAAACATTAAAAACCCTTTCGGCGGCAACCATACCCATTTGAAGTGTGTTAAATTTATCGGCAATCTGACGTAAAGGTCTAAACAACATCTGACTCATCATAATAAAACTCATAATTTCGCCGATACTAATACTTTTATTAACAGCTGCTTGCATACCGCCATACCAAACTATTAAACCTAAAACTATTGATGTTAAAATTTCTACAACCGGAAAAAATATAGAAAAATACCACACCGTTCTTACATGGGCCTTTTTGTGTTTTTCGTTGATTTCTTTAAACTTATCAAACTCTATTTCTTCGCGTGTAAACAGTTGTACAATCTTCATCCCAGTTACCCGTTCTTGAACAAAACTATTAAGATTGGCTATCTGATTTCTAACATCCTGAAAAGTGTCTTTTATTTTTATTTGGAATACTTTGGTGGCATAAATGATTATCGGCAAAACAGCCAAAACAATTAAAGTTAAACGCCAATTCATATACAACATCAAAAATATGACAACAATCATTTTTAATAAATCGCTGATAATCATGAACAAACCTTGTCCAAATACGCTGGCAATGGTTTCTATATCGCTTACCACGCGTGTTACCAATTTGCCTACGGGCGATGTGGTAAAATACTGCATTTTAAAACTCAGCAAATGTTTATAAATCTTTGAGCGCATATCTTTTACAATATTCTGCCCCAACCAATTGGCAAAATAAATAAATGTGAATTGCAATAAAACCTCAGCAAAAAGCGCCAAAAATATGTATATGGTATATCTAAAAAGTTGCGGCGCATTTTTATTGGTAATGTAATTATCTACTATTTGTTGCAACAACCAAGGTCTTACAGAAGCGGCTATGGCTAACAAAATGGTAGAAGCGCTTGCAATTATAAACTGAGCTTTATAATTCTTAACAAATTGTAATAACCTAAAAAAAAGCTTTGCATCAAAGGCTTTTCCTGTTACTTTTTTAGAATTATTTGTGGTGTTTTTTGTCATTAAGGATGTAAAATTACGCAAATATGTTGTTAGGATAGATAATCTTTGTCAAAAACAATCCTTTGGCTGGCACAGAAAAACCGGCTTTTTGACGGTTGCGACTTTCTATAACTGCTTTCATTGTTTCTGGCGTGTTCTTTCCTAAACCTATATCTATCAAAGTGCCTACAACAGCCCTTACCATATTTCGCAAAAACCTATCGGCAGTAATTGTAAAGGTTAAATGTGCATCCTTTTGTTCCCAATGCGCTTCTGTAATTTTACAATTATAGGTTTTTACATCGGTTTTCGATTTAGAAAAACATTTAAAATCAGCATAATCAAACAAATAACTGGCCGCTTTATTCATAGCCTCAACATTGAGCTGCTGATGGTATAATTGCCAAACTGTATCTGTTAAAAAAGGATCTCTTCCTAAAAAAATGCGGTATTCGTATGTGCGACTTAAGGCATCAAAACGGGCATGGGCATTATCTGAAACCTTAAAAATAGTGTAAACAACAACTGAATCTGGAAAAATGGCATTTAATCTTAAAACCAAATCATCGGTATTTAAAACTTTATCAAAATCAAAATGGGCAAAAAATTGAGACGCGTGAACGCCTGCGTCTGTTCTACCAGCACCTAATATTGTAATGGGCTCTTTTAAAAGCATCTGCAAAGCTTCTTGTACAACCTGTTGCACGCTCAAAGCGTTGGGTTGCAATTGCCAACCGTGAAAGTCTGTGCCTTTATAGGCTAATTTGATAAAATATCTCAAATAGTGTATGTTTGTAAACGCAAAGATACAAGAGTATTTTTTATTTGATAAACCTTAGTCCCCTCTTTTAACAAATAAAAATATGGTTAAAATATTATTATTGTCTGATACACATAGTTATTTAGACGACAACATGCTCAATTATGTCCGTCAAGCGGATGAAGTCTGGCATGCTGGTGATGTTGGCGATGTAAATGTTGTTAAAAGAATAAAGAAATTAGCGTCTTTTCGCGCCGTTTATGGCAATATTGATGGGCAACCCATCCGCAATAGATATCCTTTAACTCATAAATTTATGATTGAAGATGTTAAAGTATTTATGACTCATATTGGCGGTTATCCCGGAAAGTATATCCCACGTGTCAAAAAAAAACTAATTGATTATGCACCCGATTTATTTATAACTGGCCATTCGCATATCTTAAAAGTGATGTACGATAAAAAGCTTAATTTATTACATATAAATCCTGGAGCTGCAGGAAAAGAAGGCTTTCATCAAATGCGAACCATGGTGCGTTTTGAAATAGATCAAAAAGAGATAAAAAATCTAGAAATTATAGAACTCGGTGAGCGTGGCTTAATTGTCTAGTTCTGTTTTAAATTTAATTGGGACAACTAAAGAAATTTCGGAGCCCTCGCCTATTTCTGAGTTTATCACAAAACGGCCATTTAGCATTTTTATACGCGCCTCAATATGGCTTAAGCCCAAACCCTCTTTTTGTTTCGCTTTAACCACATCAAAACCAACACGATCATCTATAATTTGAACCACCAGTTTGTTATCGGCTCTTTGGGTTAAGGCCACTGTGGCATTTAATATTTTTGTTTGTGTGCTGCTTAAAACAGCATCTAATTTGTTTTGTTGTTTTAAACGGTAATTCTTATAATAAACAAAAACAACCAAAAACAATTTAAAAAGCATACCGCTATAGATCTTGAAAAACTGATTAAAAATTCTAAATAAAATTTGGTAGGTGCTAAAAAAAGTAAAAGGAGAAAGGCTATAGTAGATTAGGGGGGTTACCTTTCTCCCTTGCTTCAATTGCATGAAACAATTTTGTTATTTAACATACCAAACATAAGCATTTATTCAATTGTTTTTCTAGCGGAATTAGGTAGTTTTCAATCTAGCGAAATCGCTAGATTTCTAGCGGAAACCCTTGCTTTTTGCATTTTTTGCAAAAATGAAAAATAGGCTATTTTGACCACTTAAGCTCTAGCTTAGAATATAATACGTGAAAAATCGTCTTTAAAAAAAAGTGATTCTAATAGGAAAAGGAAAAAGCGTAAAGTAGTCTTGAGGCTTATCTTTCTCCTTTATTTTAATGACATGAAACAACTTTAGAATGCGCCCTAAATAATAGGTTGTAAACATTATTAATTTTTTACAAAAAAAACCACCTGTAACTAGCAGGTGGTTTTAACGCACTAAAAAACTAAGATCTTAGGTTTATCGTAATCTATCTACAGATTTTACAAGCGCCTCGTCCTTATGAATTGCTTTATTGGCAAAAACCAATAAAACACTTGTCAAAATAGGAATTAAAGCACCAATACCCTTCTCAGAAACCAAAGCTTCTCCAGATAAATTTAGCAGATAATATAACAATACTCCTAATAAATAAAGGTTTATAATTATGCCCAATCTATTTAACATAAATTGAGACTTTCTTTTTTTATACATCAAAAGGCTTATTACAACCAATAGCGCTATGGCGATAAAAGCTGTGGTTAAACTCATCAACAATAAAGAATCACTTTTAAAACTTTGAAAGGCATAAAAATTAAGCCCTAATTTGTCTTTCCATAAAGGAAAAATAAATATAAGCGCCCCATTTAAGATAGCCACAGCAAGTAAATATAACGACTGAATACGTTGAATCATTAAGCTTAAAAATTTAAAGCACAAATTTAATTCATTCTTTTTTATTAAAGCTTTTTTCTTATTAAAAAATATTTCGTAATATTGCAATGTTATACACGATTAAAAACGTGTTCTTCACAAAAATTTATAATCAGAAAATAAAACATACTACATATTCTTTGTTCTAAGAATTTTATCAATTAATTCTATTTCTACATGTTTGATATAGCCGCCCTTAAAGGGAAAAAATTAGCCGATTTACAAGATATTGCAAAAAAACTTAACGTGCCAAAACACAGCCAGTTAAAAAAACTTGATTTAATCTACCAAATACTTGACATTCAGGCAGCCCAACCTAAAATTATTCCTGTAATAACAGAGGAAGATAAAAGGCCTGAGTCAAAACTAAAACGCAAAAGGATTCTAAACAAGCCTCAAAAACCACTTTTTGACAAATCGCCTGTTAGAGAAACCCAAATGGAAATACCCTTAGAAGCTAAAGTTGATACACCTAAAGAAGTGATTCTTGAAAAACCTTCAGAAAATATTGTTAAGCCAATCATAGAAAAAAGGGTTGAAAGACCTATACCTGTTACTGAAGATAAAAATCAAGCGCCTAGAAAACCTTTTGTTCATCAAAATAAACGAGAAGTAATCACACCTAAAGTTGAAACAAAACATATTCCGCAACAAAAAAAGGAAAACAATACTCATAAAAAACCAATAAGTAATGTTAAAATCCCGCTAGAACAAAGAAGAACTGGGAAATACAGAGATCCCGATTATGAATTTGACGGCATTATAGAAAGCGAAGGTGTATTAGAAATTATGCAAGATGGCTATGGTTTTTTACGCTCATCAGATTACAACTATCTATCATCTCCAGATGATATTTATGTATCGCAATCGCAAATTAAATTATTTGGTCTTAAAACAGGCGACACAGTAAGAGGAAATGTAAGACCTCCTAAAGAAGGAGAAAAATATTTCCCTTTAATTCGCGTGTCACTTATAAACGGACTAAATCCAGATATCGTTAGAGATCGTGTTGCTTTTGAACATTTAACACCTCTTTTTCCTACAGAAAAATTTGATATTACTACAAAAGGCAGCTCTATTTCTACTAGAATAATGGATTTATTTTGCCCTATCGGAAAAGGACAACGTGGTATGATTGTATCGCAACCAAAAACAGGTAAAACAATGTTGTTAAAAGACATTGCAAACGCCATTGCTGCAAACCATCCAGAAGTTTATCAAATTATTTTATTGATTGATGAACGCCCAGAAGAAGTAACCGATATGCAACGTAATGTACGTGGCGAAGTGGTGGCTTCTACTTTTGATGAACCTGCAGAAAAACATGTAAAAGTTGCCAATATTGTGCTCGATAAAGCCAAACGTTTGGTTGAATGTGGACACGATGTGGTTATTTTATTAGATTCAATCACTCGTTTAGCGCGTGCCTATAATACAGTGGCGCCAGCATCGGGTAAAATACTATCGGGTGGTATTGATGCCAATGCTTTACACAAACCAAAACGCTTTTTTGGAGCTGCAAGAAATATAGAAAATGGTGGGTCTTTAACCATTATCGCTACAGCTTTGACAGAAACTGGTTCAAAAATGGACGAAGTTATTTTTGAAGAATTTAAAGGAACAGGTAATATGGAATTGCAATTAGATCGTAATATTTCTAACCGCCGTATTTTCCCAGCTATTGATTTGGTTAAATCGAGTACGCGTAGAGATGATCTATTATTAGACGAAAAAACCATCCAACGCATGTGGGTATTACGTAAATACTTGGCGGATATGAATCCGGTTGAAGCTATGGAATCTATAAACGAGAAAGTAAAATACACTGTTAATAACGCAGAGTTTTTAACCTCAATGAACCGATAATTTTTTTAATAAAAAAGTTCTACGTATCTATTTTTTATATATATTTGCACCCCTATATCGCGGGGTAGAGCAGTAGGTAGCTCGTTGGGCTCATAACACTCCTCACCACCTAAATTCACATATTTTTATCGTTTCATTTTCAAGTAGTTACAAAAGTATAATCATTTTTGTGTTATACGTGCTACACTCTTGTGTTAGATAAAATTCGACTATCCAAATATTTTAATCTTCATTAGCTTCTCTTCTTCTACGTTTAGTAGAAGTGGAGGTTCTGTCGCATCTACCAAATATAATT
>JABMNH010000027.1 GCA_013205245.1 Flavobacteriales bacterium
ATCTCCGATTTTCCAGTCGCACAAATCATATAAAAACTCGATAAGCGTAACTATTTATAAACCAAAATTTTATTTGGTAAATTTTTTAAGAAAACATATCTTTTACCTTATCAAAAAATGATTTATCACTACTAGAAGGATTTGGAATAAAATTATCATCCTCCTTGTTCGCTTCAAAAAATTTCTTTTGATCTTTAGTTAAAGTTTGGGGTGTCCAAACATTGATGTGAATCAGCAAATCACCTTTGCCATAATGTTCTAAACTTGGCACACCTTTTCCGCGTAAGCGTAATATTTTACCAGACTGAGTACCTGCGTCAATTTTAATACGTACAACACCAGAAAGAGTATCTATTTCTTTTGAAGAACCCAAAACTGCTTCAGATATACTTATATAAAAATCGTAATGCAAATTAAGGCCTTCACGCTTTAATTTAGCATGTGGTAATTCTTGAATAACCACTAATAAATCGCCAGAAACACCATTGCCAGGCGCATCATTACCTTTACCAGAAACCTTAAGTTGTACGCCATCGGTAACACCAGCAGGAATACTTACACTTACGGTATCTTCTTGTTGCACCATACCATTAGCATCGGCACCAACAGGTTTTTTATCAATAATTTTACCTGCACCACGACATGTGCCACAAGTTGAAGCCGTTTGCATACGGCCTAAAATAGTATTGGTAATACGTGTTACTTGACCACTGCCATTACAGGTAGAACAGGTTTTATAAGTTGCGCCTTTGGCTTGCACCATACGCCTTACTTTCACCTTTTTTTCAGCTCCTTTTATAATTTCGTCAAGTGTTAATTTAACACGAATTCTAAGATTACTGCCTTTAATACGCACTTCGCGACGGCCGTCAGCGCCACCGCCAAAACCACCACCAAAAATATCACCAAAATGGCTAAAGATATCTTCCATATTCATAGAAGCACCGCCACCACCACCAAAACCGCCATTGCCTTCAAAAGCTTGATGACCATATTGGTCATAACGCGCTTTTTTATCGGCATTGCTTAAAATTTCGTATGCTTCTGCAGCTTCTTTAAATTTAGCTTCCGCTGATGCATCACCAGGATTTTTATCGGGATGAAATTGAATGGCCTTTTGTCTGTATGCTTTTTTTATTTCTTGAGAACTCGCAGAACGCGACACATTTAATATCTCATAGTAATCTTTTTTCATAAATCGTATTTTGCTTGCTGATGTCCTAAATTACTGGCCAATAACTACTTTGGCGTATCTTATTACTTTCTCGTTTAATTTATAGCCTTTTTCTACAACATCAATAACTTTACCTTTAAGCTTTTTTGAGGGTGCGGGTATTTGCGTTATGGCCTCTTGAAAATCGACATCAAAATCATCACCTTGTTTGAAATTCATTTTCTTTAAGCCTTTTTGTTCTAAAGTGTTATTGAATTTATTATAAATAAGATTAACCCCTTCTAACACATGTGCATCAGCTGTTTTTTCGATTTCTTTTAAACCTCTGTCAAAATCGTCTAAAATAGGCAGTAAAGCTGTCATTAATTCCTGATTCGCTGTGCCATACAACTCAATGCGTTCTTTGGTTGTGCGCTTTTTGTAATTTTCGAACTCAGCAAAAAGTCTTAAAAACTTATCTTTTTCTTGTTGCAGTGATTCCTCTAGTTCTTTAACTACTTCCTTTTTTGAAGGCTTCGTTGCTTTTTTATCTATTGAAGCATCTTGTGTTTTTGCTTCTTCTTGTACTTTTTCTTCTTTGCTCATAGTTTTAATATCTCTATCGTAATCTCTTTCATTACAATTTTGTTGCCAATAACAATATTGTGTCAAATTGTCATTGTGAATTTTAATTTATAGATGTTTTGAAAATTAATCTATCCGTGTAATTTTTGCACCAATAGCGCGAAGACGGTCATCAATATTTTCATAACCTCTATCTATTTGCTCAATATTGTGAATTGTACTTGTACCATCGGCAGATAAAGCGGCTATTAAAAGTGAAATTCCCGCACGAATATCGGGAGAAGTCATTGTGGTGGCTTTTAATTGCGATTGATGATTCATGCCAATAACTGTGGCACGGTGTGGATCGCACAAAATAACTTTTGCGCCCATATCTATCAGTTTATCGACAAAAAACAAACGGCTTTCAAACATTTTTTGATGAATGAGTACAGAGCCATTTGCTTGCGTAGCTACTACTAAAATGATGCTCAACAAATCGGGTGTAAAACCAGGCCAAGGGGCATCAGAAATGGTTAAAATAGAACCATCTATAAAGTTTTGAATGGTATAACTTTCTTGAGCTGGAATATGAATATCGTCATTAACTTTTTCAATTTTAATGCCCAATTTTTCAAAAACTTTAGGGATTAGCCCAAGGTTTTCCCAACTCACATTTTTTATTGTTAAGTCAGATTTTGTCATGGCTGCCATGCCTATCCAACTGCCAATTTCAATCATATCTGGCAAAACTGTATGTGTGCATCCACGCAAAGTGTTCACACCAGTTATGCTCAATTTATTAGAACCAATACCATCAATTATAGCCCCCATACTTACCAACATTTTACACAATTGTTGCAAATAAGGTTCGCAAGCGGCATTGTAAATAGTGGTTATACCAGTGGCTAAAACAGCTGCCATAACAATATTGGCAGTACCTGTAACCGATGCTTCATCAAGCAACATATACGCACCTTTAAGCTCTTTTGCTTCTACACCATAAAAATTTTCTGAAGCGTTGTATCTAAACTTGGCACCTAATTTTATGAATCCTTCAAAATGGGTATCTAAACGACGGCGGCCGATTTTGTCGCCTCCAGGTGTGGGAATATAACCTTTGCCAAAACGGGCTAAGAGCGGACCAACAATCATAATAGAGCCACGTAAACCACTGCCTTCTGTTTTAAAAGCTTCTGATTTTAGATAGTCTAAATTTAAGTCGTCTGCTTTAAAAGTGTAGCTATTAGTGCTTAATTGATTGACTTTAACGCCCAATCTCTTAAGAATAAATATTAATTTATTGACATCTATAATATTAGGAATATTGTGAACTGTTACGACGTCTGGAGTTAACAATACCGCACAAAGAATTTGCAAAACTTCGTTTTTGGCGCCTTGAGGTGTTATTTCGCCACTTAATTTGTGCCCGCCTTCTATTTTAAATGTAGCCATTTTATGTACTAACGTTTTTTGTAACGTTGATTTTTATTCTTATTATTTGATTGTTTTGAAATAATTGGTTTGCGATATAATTTTGACGAATCTGACAAAACTTCATCACTTCCTATAAGATTAATTTTTCCGCTAGACAATTCTTTTAAATGTTTAAAGATTACAGCATCTTCTACAGTATCTTTATTCCAATTAAGGTAACATTTTTTCATGTGATTAGCGATGGTATAAACCAAAGCTTCTCTAAGGTTACCTTCTTCCCATGTTAAAACGGTATCTATCATTATTTGGATATTGTTTCCATAAAAACGATATTTTGAAGCCGATCTAGGATATGCTAAAGGCGTTGGTTTTTCTTCAAAAAACTCTTTAGAAGGTTGTGGATAAGGCGAATCTACCTCTAATTTAAAATCGGACATTATAAATAATTGATCCCATAATTTATGTGTAAAATCGGGAATGTCTCTTAAATGTGGTTGTAAATTACCCATCACTTCAATAATGGCTTTAGACATTTTATTGCGTACTTCTCTATCTTCTAAAGCGATGCAATGGTCTATTAATTTTTGAATATGACGGCCATATTCTGGTATAATTAAGTGTGTGCGTTCAGCATTGTATTCTAAGTCAAATTCCATTTGAGGCATTGTTATTTTTATTGTAAAAAGGTGTTTGTAATGGCTTGCAAATTAGTCATTTTATTTAAGTTTTACAAGGTTAGATTTATCCTATTATTTTTAGCTTGGCAAATTTTAGAAGTAATTTTTTGTTTCCTTCCTTCTCAAAGTTTATTTCGGCTTTAATATTTGGGCCAGCGCCTTCTAAACTTACAACTTTTCCTATGCCAAAACGCGCATGTTCTACACTGTTACCAACTGTTAATTTTGTATCGAAAAGGTTTGTGTTTGGACTTAAATTCTCGGCTATTTTTTTAAGGTTTTTTGGCACAACTAAAGGTCTTGGTTTAGGAGGTGCTTGCGTTGTTACTTTTTTATAACGGATGGCGTTTTTTGGTGTTTGCCATTGGCGTTCTGTGTTCGGGCTTTCAAAATCATCAAATAAATTACCTTCATTTTTCTGCCTAGGCTTGGCTAGAACTTCAATATAATTTTCATCCAATTCTTCTAAAAACCGACTGGGTTCTGCATCTACCAATTTACCCCATCTAAAACGCGTGCGTGCTAATGACAAATAAGCCGCTTTTTCGGCACGTGTTATGGCCACATAAAATAAGCGGCGTTCTTCTTCTAGTTCGGCTCTGGTATTCATGCTCATCGCCGAAGGAAAAAGATTTTCCTCTAAACCTACTATAAAAACATACGGAAATTCAAGACCTTTTGCCGAATGTATTGTCATTAAAGAAACGTTTTCTTTGTTGTCTTTTTTATCATTATCAAAATCGGTCGCCAAGGCAACATCTTCTAGAAATGAAGTCAATGAGGTGTCTAAATCTTCTTCGGTTTGTTTATCGATAAAATCTTTGATCCCATTTAATAATTCTTGAATATTTTCTATGCGACTAATACCTTCTGGAGTGCTATCCTTATCTAAATCAGCTAGAATATGCACCTGTTTAACAATATGGTCTGCAGTATCAAAAGCATTGTTGTTTTCAGAAAAAATCTGAAAACTTTGCATCATCGTGATGAAATTCTGCAATTTTGTTTGCGTTCCCGAATTCAACCCAATATTGACCTTCTCTAAATTTTCTAAAATAGTATAAATAGGTCTGTTATATTGATTGGCAGCAACTATCAATTTCTCTATAGTGGTTTGCCCGATGCCCCTTGGCGGATAATTAATCACACGTTTTAAAGCTTCTTCATCCTTAGGATTTATAAGCAAACGCAAATAAGACAAAACATCTTTAACCTCTTTCCGCTGATAAAAAGAAAGACCCCCATAAATACGATAATCAACACCTTGTTTTCTAAGCGCATCTTCTAAAGAACGTGACTGTGCATTGGTACGGTATAAAACAGCAAAATCGGTATTCTTTGCTTGTTTTTGCATCATGATATCAAAAATGGTTCTGGCTACAAAGCGTCCTTCTTCGCCATCTGTAGTAGTATGCATTATTTTTACTTTATCGCCACCTACATTTGCTGTCCAAATATCTTTATCTAGTTTTGATCTGTTATTTTTTATGACACTGTTTGCCGCTTGTACAATATTATTTGTTGAACGGTAATTTTGTTCGAGTTTAAAAATCTTGACTTCGTCAAAATCGCGCTGAAAGTTTAAGATGTTGTTGATATTTGCGCCCCTAAAAGCATAAATACTTTGCGAATCATCTCCTACAACACAAATATTTTGAAACCGGTCTGACAATGCCTTTACAATTAAATATTGTGAATGGTTTGTATCTTGGTACTCATCTACTAAAATGTATCTGAATTTATTTTGGTATTTATTTAAAACTTCGGGAAACTGCGATAATAATTGATTGGTACGTAAGAGTAAATCGTCAAAATCCATACAACCTGCTTTAAAACAACGATCTACATAATTTTTGTAAATCTCTCCCATTTTAGGGCGGCTTGCTTGTCTGTCTGCTTCTTGCAATTCGGGATTATTATCGTAAGCCTTAACAGTTATCAAACTGTTTTTAAATTGCGAAATCCTATTTAAGACTTGTTTGGCTTTATACCTATCGGTATCCAATTCCAATTCTTTAATAATGCTTCCCAGTAATTTTACAGAATCTTGTGTGTCGTAAATGGTAAAGTTTTTTGGAAAGCCTAATTTATCGGCTTCAGACCGTAAAATACGGGCAAAAACTGAGTGGAAAGTGCCCATCCATAAATTTTTAGCTTCGCTCTCCCCAACAATTGTTGCAATACGATTTTTCATTTCGCGTGCCGCTTTATTTGTAAAGGTCAGCGCCAAAATATTAAAGGCATCAACACCTTGTTTCATCAAATTAGCAATGCGATAAGTAAGCACCCGCGTTTTACCAGAACCCGCGCCAGCAATAATAATCATAGCGCCTTCTTTTTGTAAAACAGCCTGTTTTTGTACGTCGTTAAGATTATCTAAATAGGATGACAAAGTCTAATTTTTAAGACGATAAAAGTACGACCAACTTTAGTTTCATACAATAAAAGTTATCGACAAATTTTAGTACATTTGTCCGCGATTAACAAGGCTTATGTTCATGCCTGTTACACAGAACACTATTAAATTATGGAAGAGAAAAAATTTGATATTAACTCGGTTATAGGATTTGTTTTATTGTTTGGTATTATGATTTGGTGGTCGATAACCAATCAACCAAGCGAAGCCGAAAAAGCACAACAAATTAAATCGCAAGATTCTATTGCCAAGCTTAAAGAAGTTGTAAAACCTGTAAAAGTAGAAAACACACTGACTGTCCCTAATTTTAAAACCGATTCTTTGGGATTGGCTCAAGCTAAAAAATTATTGGGTGATTTTGGATATTCGGCCAGTTTGCCAAGTGCAATAGACAATGAAACTGTTATTGAAAATGATTTCTTAAAAATAAAAGTTTCAAATAAGGGCGGCCAAATTTCTGAAGTTTTGCTAAAAAAATATACAGATTATAATGACAAGCCTGTCTATCTAGTTAAAAATAATAATGCCGAACTTAATATTGGTTTTACCACTACAGATCATCGCAATTTAAATACAAAAGATCTTTATTTTGAGCCTACTTTAACAAAAAATGGTGATAGTTCTGTGTTATCTATGAAGTTAAAAACTTCTGAATCCACTTATTTAGAATACCGTTACGAGCTGCTTAAAGACAACTATATGCTTAACTTTAGCATTAACGGTACTGGTTTAGAAACGGCAGTAAATACTACAAGTAATCTCGATTTAAACTGGCAATTAAAAACACTTAGACAAGAAAAAAGTGTTAAATACGAAAACCAATACACCACTTTACATTACGCTTTTGACAACGGAGAATTTGATTATTTAAATGCCGCGGCCAAAGACAAACAAGAAAGCCTTACCAATGTTAATTGGATTGGCTTTAAGCAACAATTTTTCACCTCGGTTTTGGTTACTGATACGCCTTTTGCTAATGCCAATATTATCTCAAATAATTTGGTTGATGATGAAGAAATTGATACTGTTTATACTAAAGTGATGACAGCTAAAATACCTTTAGCTTTTAAAAATAACAATTTAAATTACGACCTTAAAATGTATTATGGTCCAACCGATTATAATGTTTTAATTACTTATAAAGACAGAGGTTTAGAAAATATCGTCAATTTAGGATGGGGTATTTTTGGTTGGATAAACGAATACTTATTTATAAATTTCTTTAACTTTTTAAAAGGTTATATAAGTAGTTTTGGTATCATCATTATTTTGATGACGCTGTTTGTACGTATTATAATGTCGCCTTTGGTATATAAATCGTATTTATCTAGTGCTAAAATGAAGGTTTTACGTCCAGAAATGGAGGAGCTGAACGTTAAATTTAAAGGCAAAGAAAACGCCATGAAACGCCAACAAGCAACTATGGCTTTACAAAGTAAAGCCGGGGTTAATCCTATGGCTGGTTGTATTCCAGCCTTTTTACAAATGCCTGTTTTCTTTGCTTTATTTCGATTTTTCCCTTCGGCCATAGATTTACGTCACGAAAGTTTTTTATGGGCTAAAGATTTATCATCTTACGACGAAGTAATAAATTTACCATTTAACATCCCATTATATGGAAATCATGTGAGTTTATTCCCAATATTGGCATCAGTTGCTATTTTCTTCTACATGAAAATGACGCAAAGTCAGCAAATGAATATGCAAGCACCAACCCAAGAAGGCATGCCAGATATGACTAAGATGATGAAATATATGATGTATTTATCGCCTTTGATGATGTTGGTATTCTTTAATAATTACGGCAGTGGTTTGAGTTTGTACTATTTTATTTCTAACCTCTTAACGATTTCAATAATGTTTGTCATTAAAAATTACATTATTGACGAGGATAAAATTCATGCACAAATACAAGAAAATAAATTGAAACCTAAAAAGCAAAGTAAATTCAGAGCTAAAATAGGTCAAGCAATGAAACAAGCACAAGAACAACAAGAACGTCAGAAAAAGAAAAAATAAGTTCTTGATTTAACCTTATAAGTTATAAAGGCGTCATCTTTAACATAAAGATGACGCTATTTTTTTGTGAATCTCTCAATATTATAAAGCAAACTTCCTCTTTTTTTTAAGATAATAAAAGCTGTTATAATTATTTATTTTGTTAGATTTGTCTTGTCTATTTATAAATAACAAAAGGAAGATACCCATGGCAGAAAATGATTATATAGAACAAGAAGAGATTTTTTCGCAGATTATGCGTGCAGGAAGACGTACCTATTTTTTTGATGTACGCGCCACTAAAGCAGAAGATTTTTACTTAACCATAACCGAAAGCAAAAAATTTACACAAGAAGATGGTTCTTTTCATTATAAAAAACATAAAATCTATTTATACAAAGAAGATTTTCAAGAATTTAGTGAAATGCTAAAAAAAGCAACCGACTTTATTATTGATAAAAAAGGAGAAGAGGTTATTTCTGAACGCCACCAAAAGGATTTTAAAAAACCTGGCGATGATGAAAATACAGAAGAAACCTCTTCTACAGATAGTTTTACAGATGTAAAATTTGAAGATATCTAAAAAATATTTATTAAGCCCAACTTTTAAAAAATCCGCTTCTATTTTATAGAAGCGGATTTTTTTTAATGGAATTTTAATGACTATTTAATTAGCCCAACCATTTTTTAAAATCTTTAACCTTTTCTCGGCTTACAACAATGGATGCAATGTCTAAATGATCTAAGCTAATTTTTAATCGGCTGTTGGTATAAGCTACAATATCTTTTATAGCTTCTAAATTAACTGTGTAAGTTCTGTTAACTCTAAAGAATTGTGATGGGTTAATTTGCTCTTGAATTTGTTCTAAAGTCTCGTCTATAAGATAACTCCTATTTTGATTTGTATGCACATAAGTACCCTTATTTTCGCTGTAAAAGCATACAATTTCACCGACTGGAATGACTTTTAAATGTTGGCCAATTTTAATTGTGAAACGTGTTTTAAATTCGGGTTCCGATGATTTTATCAAAAGCTTTTTTAATTGCTCTAAATCGGTTTGAACAGCCGATAAGTCCGATTTACTTTTGGTCTTGTATTGTGAAACTGCATGTACCAACTCATCTGTATCAATTGGCTTTAATAAATAATCTATACTGTTAAACTTAAAAGCTTTTAGCGCGTATTCATCATAAGCTGTTGTAAAAATAATGGCGCTTTTTACATCAACTTTCTCAAAAATTTCAAATGACAAGCCATCAGATAACTGAATGTCTATAAAAACAAGTTCGGGATGTTCATTTTCATTAAACCAATTTACAGATGCGTCTACCGAATGTAATAAAGCAACAACATTGAGTTGCATGGCTTCTAACATCCGCTTTAAGCGTCTTGCTGCAGGTTGTTCGTCTTCTATAATAACTACTTTCATAATTTGGTATAAAGTATTTAGACTTTTATTCTACTCCCAGCTATCGTGCTTGTCTTTATGCATCAATTCATTTATTTTTCGGTCTTCCCAATTCTTACCTAAAAGCATATCCATACCAAAAACTTTAAAGCCATGAAATGCCAAACCAATGCCCCAAAATATAGGCGTGTTAAATGATTGCCATTCCCAAAAAACTTCCCATCCACCACCAGATAAAGCCTGTGCTAGTAAGATAAAAGCATTTACTAAAAGGTAAACGGTTAAATGTACATAAAATCCTTTTATAGACTTTACCTTCTTTTTAGCACGTATGTATTTTTGTTCTTCTGTGTGTTTATCTTCCATCTTTTTAAAATTTATTATCGTTATCCATAAATTCTCTTATTTTTCTTTCTTCCCAGTCTTTACCCAAACCTAATTTATGATTAAAGACGCCAAATGCGTGGAAACAAATGCCGATGCCCCAGCCAAACATTGGAAACCAAAACCAGTGATAATCTGGCGATGTCATTAAATTGATAAAAATTAAAAAAGGGATAACCAAACAATAGGATATTAAATTTGAATAAAATCCTTTTAAATTATCGACTCTTTTCTTGGCGCGTAAATATTTCTCTTCTTCTGTAAAATTGATTTTCATTTTTTTTTGATTTTAATTGTTACTCCCAATATTGTTTATCTTCTTCGTTCATATACTCTTGAATTTTACGCGATTCCCAATCGCTACCCAAAATTGGATTAAAATTAAAAGCTTTAAATCCTTGGAATGTTAATCCAAAGCCCCAGCCCATTATTGGAAACCAAAACCAATGAAAATCTGGAGAATAGCGTAAATTAATATATATTAAAAAAGGAATAACAATGCAGAAAGCAATTAAGCTGCTATAAAATCCTTTAATTTCTTCAACGCGTTCTACCGCTCTTAAATATTTAGTGTTTTGGTGTGTGTTAGATGTTTTCATTGTTCTAATTTTTTGTGTTAATAATGGCAGATTTACTTGAAATATTTCTGCGTCTTCAATAATTTTAACTTTCCGTTTTGTCATTAAAGCATAACGTTCTATGATGTTTTTTAGCCCTACATGTGTGCTCTTTACTAATATGTTTTTTTTATGATTTTTATTTAAAACACACAGACAATTGTCTTGTTCAAAAATGCTAATAGTTAGTGGCATGTCTTTGCTTATAACATTGTGTTTTACTGCATTTTCTAACAAAATTTGTAAGGATAATGGGGCTATTTTAAAATCGGGATTTGATATGTTTTTAGGTAAATCGAATACAATGGCATCCTCGAAACGCATTTTGAGCAATTCCATATAAGTCTTGGCAAAGTCGAGCTCTTCTTGAAGCGGAATTAAATCTTTATCCTTTTGCTCTAAAACATAGCGATATACTTTAGATAATTTTGTTGTAAAACGTTCTGCCTTATCGGGATTTTCGCTTATCAGTGCTGTCAACACATTCAAACTATTAAACAAAAAATGCGGATCTAATTGGCTTTTAAGCGATTCGTACTTAGCCGATTCTGTTTTGGCTACAAATTCTGATTCTGATAGCTTTTTTTCGGTTAAAGTTTTATAAAAATAAAAGGCATGAAAAAATAATACAATTACCAACGTAATTAATAATGAATAAAAATAGTGTGTGGCTTTTTGATTTTCTAAAAAATATTGCACACTATAACCATTAGAAATAGTTAAAATAAACCTTGATGCTGCTATGGCTAATAAAGAAACTATTATTGCACCAAAAAATCCTACAACCAAACGTTTTTTAGTATCAGTACCCCAGCTTATACGTTCATCTAAAAAAGCTACCAAATAAATATTTGAGCCTCCTATTAAAATACTATATAAAAAATAGCTCGCAAAATTTTTAATTTCATCAGAAATACTTCCAATAGCACGGCCATCTAACCAATCTGCTCCTTGGTCAAAAAAATAAACTGCCAAGCTTATAAAAAAAGTAATCTTTAAAAAATTTGTAAAGTATTTTCCCATGGTAATTTGTTTCTAAAATTTAATAGAAAATGCTAAATTAGTATTGTTAACTTCAAATTTTGCATCGGTAAATTGTGGTGGTCCAAAACTTTGAATGTTATTTGAAGCGCCATAATCTTCTAGTGGCATTCCTGTAGGTTCAAAATCCATTTTGCCATTATCGTTGGCATCGTGAAAACATATAATAGCATAAACACCTGGTTTTACATCGGTAAACGCAACCACACTCACGCCATCTTGAAGTGCGCCTGTAGCTTTTGCAGTTACAGTTCTACTATTAAAATTTTCTTCAGAATCATACAAAGAAAAATGTATTGTGCCTTTATCGTTTACAGCATTAACAACAGTTTCAGTAATTTTATAGGTTTGTTCTTTGGTTTGGCTAAAGCCGATAAGTGTCAATAAATAGAAACTGATAAATAAAATAAACCTGATCATAATTTTAGTTTTAGAATTAATTGTTTTTATAATACAGGACAAAAGTGAAAGTTTAGTAGCATACGCGCTATTTTTAATTACCCAATTGTTATTTATATGCGATGAATTGTAGATTTTCATAAAATCATTTCATTTTAATGTAAATTAGTAGCGCCGTTTTTATTAATTCTAAAAATAGAGAAAAGCATAAAATTAAAACTATATTTAACATTAATTGTACAGTTTGTAACAAAATGATTAATTTCTCTACTTATAGATAACTAGCTAAACTGTGGTTAAAGACTTAAAACACCGATTTACCGAAGATTTAGAAAAAAATCAGAACATTATTCATAAAGTATGTAGGGCTTACACTACATCAGATAGTGCGCATAAAGATTTATTTCAAGAAATCACTATCCAACTATGGCGCGCCTATCCAAAATTCAGGGGCGACTCAAAGTTTAGTACGTGGGCCTATCGTGTGGCATTAAATACAGCTATTTCATTGTACAGAAAATCAAAACGTCAGATTGAAACCTCAGAGATTTATGATAATTTAAAAGAGCTAGAATTCAAAGATTACGACGACGAAAAAGACCAACAAGTGAAGCTATTGTACAAAGCCATTAGACAATTATCTGATATTGAAAAAGCGCTTTGTTTGTTGTATTTAGACGATAAATCTTATAAAGAAATTTCTAAAACACTTGGTATTACTGAGGTAAATGCAAGGGTTAAGATGAATAGGACAAAAACAAAATTAAAAGAATTACTAAATGCTTAGTTTATGAAAGATTTAGATAACTATAAGGAAGCTTGGAAAAATCAAGGTTCAAAAGATTTAAAATATAGCTACAACGATATTCAGGAGATGCTACATAAAAAATCATCTTCTATTGTAAAATGGATTTTTTACATCAGTTTAATCGAATTTTGTTTTTGGATAATTATCTCTTTTGCTTTTGACACAGATTGGGATAAAATTAATGTTTCTAATAGGCTTTATTTGCTATTGGGTGCATTAACATTAGTCAATTATATAATTATTGCAGTATTTATAGTATTATTCTACATAAATTACAAATCAATATCCGCGTCAAGCAACACTCAAAAATTGATGAAAGATATTTTAAAAACACGTAAAACGGTGTATTATTATGTTTTGTATAATGTAGCGATGTTGGTTTGTGGCTTTGCCTTGGTGTTGTATTTTATCTTTACCAGCGAAGATTTTTTAAATCAGTTACAAACTGCCAGACCCGAATCGTCTTTAAACTCAAGCCTTATTTTAGCCATACTTATTTCTACCATAATAGTGGCAGTAATTGTTGTCTTGTTATTAGGATTTTACCGGTTAATTTATGGTATTTTATTAAAACGATTGAAAGAAAATTATAAAGAACTCTCTAAAGTTTAATATATTATATCGAGGTAGCCTTTACCTTCTCTGATAATAGTGATAGGTTCTGTGGTTAAATCGATTACGGTAGAAGGAATATTTCCGCCAAAACCACCATCAATAACAACATCAACCAAATTTTGCCATTTTTCAAAAATGAGTTCTGGATCTGTGGTGTACTCTAAAATTTCATCCTCATCATAAATAGATGTTGACACAATAGGATTGCCAAGTGTCGCAACAATTTGTCTGATAATGGTATTATCTGGCACACGAATACCCACTGTTTTCTTACGTTTAAAGAGTTTAGGCAAAAGACTGCTGCCTTCTAAAATAAAAGTATACGCCCCTGGCAGCGCCCGTTTAAGTAATTTATAAGTGGCTGTATCTATTTGTTTTACATAATCTGACAGGTTACTTAAATCATTACATACAAATGAAAAATTTGCTTTGTCTAATTTTATGCCTTTAATGCGCGCCACTTTTTCGAGTGCTTTTTTATTTGTAATATCGCATCCTAGACTGTAAACAGTATCTGTAGGATAGATTATCAGGCCACCTTTTTTTAAGATTTCAACTACACAATCAACCTCTTTTTGGCTCGGATTTTGAGGGTATATTTTAATAAATTTAGCCATCTTTATAATTATTCTAACTTTAAATCGTTAATGTTATTATGAAAAACCTAATAAACAAATATACATATTTACTAGCCTTATTATTAGTTGTTATCAGTATTTCTTCTTGTACAACATCGGCTACAGAAAGCCAACTTATTGAAACGCTTCCTGCTTCACAATTTTTAAATCAAACTTATGGCACGGCGGTAAATCAAGATTATGATATTTATTTACCAGCTAATAGAACAACTTCTACACCAGTAATAGTTATGCTACATGGTGGTTTTTGGACTGTTGGAGATAAAGAAGAAATGAACAGTTTTGTAACAAGCGCCCAACAAAAGCTGTCAGATTTTGCCATTGTAAATACCAATTATAGATTGGCTACTGTTGGAAACAATCAGTTTCCTACACAACTAGACGATATTGACACTTTATTAAATACGTTAGCAAGTAAAGTTGGAGACAATCAAATATCTCAAAACTACTATTTTATAGGCGTTAGTGCTGGAGGCAATCTGGCTTTGATGTATGCTTATACAAGAAGCGTGAATAATAATATTAAAGCAGTGGTTAATATAGTGGGACCTACAAATTTAACAGACCCTGCCTATACACAATCTATTGACCCAAACATCCAAGACATTGCAGCTATTATTTTGGGTGATACTTATGCTAACAATCCTACTTTATATCAAAATGTAAGTCCCTTAAGATTTGTAAATTCTAGCGTTCCACCGACAGCTCAATTTTTTGGTGGATTGGATAACTTGATTCCTTTATCTCAAGGTAACGACTTAAAAGATGCCTTAGATACTGCTGGGGTAACAAACGAATATACATTGTACAGTAACGAAGGACACGGATGGATTGGTGCAAATCTTACTGATACAGAAAATAAAATCGCCAATTTTTTTAACAGCTTAAAATAAGTTATTTGTTATCTACCATTCTAAAACCTTCTCCATGAATGTTGATAATTTCAACACTTGGATCGTCTTTTAAATACTTGCGCAATTTAGCTATATATACATCCATACTTCTTGAAGTAAAGTAATTATCATCGCGCCAAATTTTTGTTAAAGCCAATTCTCTGGGCATTAAATCGTTAATATGGATGGTTAAAAGTTTAAGTAATTTGTTCTCTTTAGGCGATAATTTACGCAACTCACCATTAATAGTTAAATGTCTTAATTTTGAATTGAGATGGAATTTACCAATAGTAAATTCAAAAACTTCTTCGGCCACATCTTTTTCAGATTCTTTGCGTTGTAAAATGGCTTTGATTTTGTAAAGTAACACTTCAGAATCAAAAGGTTTGTTTAAAAAATCGTCTGCACCAACTTGATAGCCTCTTAAAACATCTTCTTTAAGTGTTTTAGCTGTTAAAAAGAAAATTGGAATTTCCTTATCTGTAGATCTTATGTCTTTTGCTAAAGAAAACCCATCTTTTCTTGGCATCATTACATCTAAAATACACAAATCGAAAATATCATTTTTAAACATGATTAAACCTTCTAAGCCATCTTTAGCTAAAGTAACATCGTAATCATTTAATGATAAATAATCTTTTAAAACGGTTCCAAAATTCTGATCGTCTTCTACTAGTAAAATTCTTTTTTGTTCCATAATATTTTAATTTTAAATCAATGTCAATTTTATTGTAAAGGTGCTTCCTTTACCCTTTTCACTTTCAACACTTACAGTGCCATTGTGTATTTCTACTATTTTTTTTACATATGCCAATCCTAATCCATGGCCTTTTACATTGTGTACATTACCCGTTTGTTCTCTATAGAATTTATTAAACACTTGTTTTTGCACATTTTTTGCCATCCCAATGCCTTGATCTACAATTTTAATTATCAATTCATTGACAATCGTATCCGTGTAAACGTCAATTTTAGGGGCATCTTCAGAGTATTTAATAGCATTGTCAAGTACATTTACAAATACATTTTTTAGATGAAATGGACTGGCATGCACTTCGTCTAAAGTGGCGCTAAAATGGGTGTTTATATACCCACCTCTATTATTAACTATTAAAGTAACATGTGTTATGGCGTCTTCTAGTAAGTCGCTTATATCTACTATTTCCTTACTGATGTCTAATTGATTTTTTTCTAATTTAGAGATTCTCAAAACATTTTCAACCTGATTGTGCATGCGCTTATTCTCTTCGCGAATCATGTTTACATAATTGAGTATTTTCTCTTTATTATCAATTATTTTAGGATTTTTAATAGCGTCTAAAGCTAAGTTAATAGTAGCAATAGGCGTTTTAAACTCATGCGTCATATTATTGATAAACTCTGTTTTAATTTGAGAAACCTGTTTCTGTTTAATAAGTTGATAAATTGCACCGCCATAAGCAAAAGCAATAATTAAAATAAAGAAAGCCCCTAATATTAAAATTTTAGAAATGGCGCCTAAAATGTATTCTTTCTTTTTTGGAAAACTTACATATAAAAAATAACTGCTGTTGCCACTATCATCTATAAATAAAGGTACTTTGTAGGTTTTACCAATATTCAGTTTAAAATTATCTGACTTAATTTTTGTTGGAAAATCACCGCTATAGACACCAAAACCAAAATCGGTAACAACGCCTCTTTGTCCCAATTCGTAATCTAAATTTAATTTTAGTTCATTATTAGTAACTCTTTTATAAATAGGATTTCTTGGTGCAATTTCTTTAAAGAAATCTTCTAATTGCATTTTTTCAAGAGCCACTAATTTCCCCCTTTTTACAAATTTTTGTTCTGGAGATAATTGGGTAATATCTTTCGAAACTTCATTAAGCTTAGATATTTCTTTGACAGATTCGCTATAATAGGATTTAATATTTAAAGAATCTAAATCTAAACGTAAATTATTTATAGGCGATTTATAATTATTTTCTAATATACTTTGTCTGTAAGTAAAAATTTCGTTTGTACTGGTATCAATCTTTCTGTAAAAAAGGTTTTTAATAATTCCTTTTTTAGCCATTCTGGCAGAATCTAAATAAGGTGTAAATTCTTTGTAGTAATCACTAAACTCTCTGTTTTGAATATTTTCTGAGACCTTAGCCAAAGCGTATTTTACATCGCTAGAAAATTGATTTTCTCTAATTTCTATGGTACTATTTATCCAATATACTTGTACAGTTATGATCCCTATTAAAGAGATACTCATCAGAATAATTAAAGAAATAAACAGTCTTTTACCCATTGCTCAAAAATAGCCTTTAAATTGTTAATATTTTTAAGATTGTTGAATATCTTATCGGTTCTAATTCGTTTTTAACAATTTATTAAGAATATCCTAAAGGTTTTCACAATGCTACACAGAAAGCGAAAGGATTTTTTTATGAAGATTTTTCACTACAATATTAAGATTTACAGTGTTTTCATTTACAATAACGGCATCAGACAATTTGATTTTATCTTCATCTTTCCACTGATTATTAATCCTATCTAAAACCATTTGCCGCGCAACATTGTCACGATTAATAATTCTATCAATGCGCGTTTCAATATTGGCAGTTACCGTTATAATAAAATCAAACTGAGATGCAGAATTTGTTTCAAATAAAATAGCGTTTTCATAAATTACATAAGGGGTGCTTTGTTGCGAAACCCAATTTATAAAATGTCTTTTCACTTCAGGGTGTACCAATGCGTTTAAGCGATTTAAATTGGCTTTGTCAGTAAAAACCAAGTCGGCTAAATATGCCCTATTTAGAGTGTTATTAAGATAGGCTTTATCGCCAAAAGTGGCAGAAATTTTCGATTTTAAAATTTCTGATGTCTGCATCAATTTTTTAGCTTCATCATCAGCATAAAAAACAGGAATTCCCAAACTTTCAAAAAGTTTAGCTACAGTAGTTTTACCACTACCAATACCTCCTGTTAATCCAACAATAATCATTCTTTTATTAAATATTCAATTCTATTTGGGGTAAGTGTAACTGCATTTACAAAGGCAGGTTTTGTAATCAACCTTGGGATCAAGTAATTTAAACTGTCTTTTAAAGACGTGGCATAATCGCATCGAATAACAAACATAGAAGCGTTTACTTTATTAAAATTAGACAAACTTACCTGATATTTAACTGTTACTTCTTTAGGAATCGTTGTTATGGTATGCGATTTTGGTAAGTTTATTATGTCAAAAGTTTTAACGATACGCGTCTCTGTGAATTTATCGACAGTGATATTAATTTTAACACTTTTAAGACTGTAATTTAATTTGGGGTTTTTACTGATTTTAAGTGCTACATCATCTTCAAAATTTTCTGCTAAGTCATTAAATTGTATAGGCGCAGTTTTTACTTCATTTATAGAATCAAGTATTGTTTTTGGCCCTTGAATTAGGACAGAATCTGATGATATAATAATGGGGCTAGCCAAATTATAACCCGACTTAAAAGTGATATCTAAATCTGGTGTTATTTTTACTTTTTTCTCTGCATTTGAAGTGAGCTTAAAAAAAAGTGTGTCGGCGGCAACCGCAAGAACCTCAATATCATTTGAAAATTGCAATTGAAAATCTCTTATATGGCTGTTGGGTAAATAAAAATAGGTATCGTTTTTTAGATGCTGTAAATAAGCAAGATTTATATTAATGTCCTTTCGTTTAAATTGATAAGTTAAAAATTTAAATCCGTGTGCTTTTATTTCTAATTTTAATTTATTTAAAGGCGTATTTTGTAATACTTTAGACTTCGACAAATTGGAATATGTCAAATTAAATTGCGCAGAACTTATATATTCTTTAGATAAATTAATAAGTAACCAAAAAAGAAAAGACAAAAACACAAAAAACAAAAACATCTTAATATTCTTATTTTTAAAGAGTAAATCTTTACTGTTATTTAAACGTTGCTTAATCATGGGCTATTAAAAACATTAAATATACAAAAAAAGTGAGCCTTAGCTCACTTTTAAAATCTTTATGAAAGTAAATTATTTTACTTCTTCTTTAGCATATTTCTTACTCAATTCCATTGAAATTGCAGAACGTTCAAACTTCATTTTACCAGCGCCTGTTTCTACAATAACCGTATTGTCTTTATCTACTATTTCTGATATTTTACCGTGAATACCACTGGTAGTTATCACTTTAGCACCTTTACTTATTGAGGCTTGAAATTTCTTTTCTAATTTTGATTTTTTAATTTGTGGTCTTATCATAAACATATAGATTACCAAAAACATCAATGGAATCATTATAAAATTACCATAACCACTCGCTTGTAAAAAAATTGTTTGAAACATATTGTATTTTTAAAAATTAAAATTAATTAGTTGGCAGGTGTTACCTGAGCTGTTATTTTTAGCAATTCTTTTCCGTCTCTTGTATTTGTACTCAAAGTAACGGTTTTGTTTTGTTTGTTTTTCTTACCACGCGAATTAAATTTTACTTTAATAGTTCCTACCCCACCTGGTTTAATAGGCTCTTTTGGCCATTCTGGAATTGTGCAACCACAAGTGGCAGAAGCATTAGTGATTATTAAATCTGTTTTACCTGTATTGGTAAAATTAAAAACTGTTTCTACAACATCATTTTCATTAATTGTTCCAAAATCAAAATCCTTTTTGTCAAAACTCATAACAGGTACCTCGGTATCAAGTTTAAGATCGCGTTCTTGTGCTTTTACCAAATTATCTGATTTAATTTTTGAAGCCACATTTTCTTTACAAGAAGCTAAGAATATGATGCTTATCAAAAATAGAATGCTGTATTTTTTCATAATTATTTTTTTAAATGATTTACAAAAATATAAATTTTATAGCAAGCCTCTGCCTACTTTATTAATTTTATTTTGCAATTGGTATTCTTTTAACAATTTATCTAAAACCCCATTTATAAATACGCTACTTTGATTTGTTGAATAATCTTTTGCCAATTCTAAATACTCATTTATTGAAACCTTGGTAGGAATTGAAGGAAAATAAATAAACTCGGTCAATGCCATTTTAATAAGAATAAGATCTAACTCGGCAATACGTTCACTGTCCCAATTAGGCGTTTTTTCATCAATATCTTTATCAAATTCTTGATGATTTAAAACTGTTTTTCTAAACAATTGAATTGCAAATTTGGCATCATCTTCATCTTTATACAAATTGTCAATTTTTACTGGTTTGTTTTCTTTAATTGAATGCAATGTTTTTAACACCCATGTATTTACAAACGGAAAATCATCAACCCAGCCAATATTTATATCTTCTAAAAAATCGTATAATTTCTCATCTGTAGCAACAATATCTGTATAAATAGCATTTACAAAAGCAAGGTCTTCTTTAAGATTTGATATATCTGAAGCCATATAATCTTTATAAATACTGCTTTCTTCGATAGACTTCCAAATATTCTTGATGTATTTATTGTTTAAAGTCCATAAATCTAATTTATGCACAGACATAAAGGCTAAATAAGATTTACTGTTTTCAATACCTAAAAACACCCTATTATCAATAAATTTTTTGTTGGGATTTAGCTCATTAGATGTAGCTAAGTGTTTCTTTTTAGAAATATCAATAATTCTTGAAGATTCCTTTTTTAGCTCTAACAACAAATTGAGCATAAGTACAGACAACTCTTGTAACTTATCAATATTGGAATTTAGGAATTTCTCTTCGGATGTTAAGTCCTGATTTTTAGACTGAAAAAATGCATAAACCGACTGCATTACTTTAATTCTTATATGTCTTCTATTGATCATATTAATGGTAACAAGAACGTTTATAAAAATGTGAAAATTTAGTTTTTCACGCAGCAAAAATAAACAATAAATTGAATTTAATCCTTTTAATTTTAACTTCATTTTTAACAACTAGTTATAGAATAATTTTTGACAAAATATTAAATTCAGAATTATAAAACACAGTCATAAATATTATCTGCCCTATATTAGTTTGTCATTAAACTTGTATCTTCGCAGTTAAAATAAAATTCTTTTTTTAAAAATTTGAAAGCACTAAAATACCTTAATAAATACTTTAAAAAATACCGTTATCGTTTAGCGCTTGGCATAACTTTTAGCATTATTGCTCAGGTTTTCGCTTTGGTTACACCGCGTTTAATTGGCCAATCGTTAAAAGTTGTTGAACAATATCAAAAAGGTCAAATTAATGATTTGGCAGATGTTAAACATCAATTATTAATAAATATCGTCATTATAATTGGCGCTATTATAGCCGCTGGTATTTTTACTTTTGGCATGCGTCAAATGATTATTGTGATGTCTCGCTATATAGAATTCGACCTTAAAAACGAAATCTACGAACAGTACCAAAGACTCTCTCTTAATTTTTACAAAAAAAATAAGACAGGCGATTTAATGAACCGCATTAGCGAAGATGTGTCAAAAGTGCGTATGTATTTTGGACCTGCCATTATGTATTCAATAAATATGCTAACGCTATTTATTGTTGTGATATCTAACATGGTACGTATAGATTTACAACTGACATTATACACTCTAATTCCCCTTCCTTTTTTATCTGCCGCTATATATATTTTAAGCAGTGTTATAAATAAACGAAGTACCATTGTGCAACAATACCTTTCAAAACTAACAGCTTATGCGCAAGAAACCTTTTCTGGAATCAATGTGATTAAAGCCTATGGCATAGAATCTAAAAATTATGATGAATTTGATGATTTAGCCAACATCAGTAAAGAAAAAAATATTTCTTTATTTAAAGCACAAGCGCTGTTTTTCCCTTTGATGATTTTACTCATAGGCATGAGCAATGTTTTTGTTATTTATTTTGGGGGCATGCAATATATAAGTGGCAAAATTGAGAGTCTGAGCATAATAGCCGAATTTATTATTTACATAAATATGCTTACTTGGCCAGTGGCTGTTGTGGGTTGGGTGTCTTCTATGGTGCAACAAGCCGAAGCTTCTCAAAAACGTATTAATGAGTTTTTAGAAGTAAAACCAGAAATTGAAAACAATCAATTAAATCCGAATAAAATAAACGGTACAATCGCATTTAAAAATGTGAGTTTTACTTATGACGATACAAACATTACAGCTTTAAAAAATGTGAGTTTTAAAATAGAAGCCGGAAAAACATTGGCTATTTTAGGAAAAACAGGTTCTGGTAAATCTACCGTCATAAATTTAATGGCACGTTTGTACGATATTGATAAAGGCGAAATCTTAATTGACGGCATCCCCATTAAAGAAATCAATTTGAAAAGTTTGAGAGAAAGTATTGGATTTGTGCCCCAAGATTCCTTTTTATTTTCAGACACCATTGCCAATAATATCCGCTTTGGCGACGAAGAAGCAACAAGCGACAGCATTATAAATGCCGCAAAACAAGCAAATATCCATCAAAATATCGCAGACTTTAAAAACAATTATCAAACATTGGTTGGCGAACGTGGCGTGACCTTATCTGGCGGTCAAAAACAACGTGTTTCTATTGCGCGCGCCTTAATAAAAGACTCCAATATTTTAATTTTAGACGATTGTTTAAGTGCTGTAGATACAGAAACCGAAGAAAAAATATTGTCAAATCTCAACAAACTCATCCATCATAAAACAGCTATTATTGTAAGTCACCGCGCATCGTCGGTTAAAAATGCAGATACCATTATTGTACTAGATGAAGGCCGTGTTATTCAGACAGGTACACATTTAGAATTGGTAAATATACCTGGTTATTATCAAGATTTATACAACCATCAATCGGCCGAACACGTCTAATTTAATAAGGTTTTCAAGATTAAAATTGTGTAATCAACCTCCGCCAAGGTATTGAATTTACTAAATGAAAATCTGACGGAACTTTTTTGCGCTTCCGCGGATGATAAAATGGCTTGTAAAACATGTGAGCCTTTAGAACTCCCACTCTGGCACGCACTTCCACCCGAAGCCGCAATGCCTTTTAAATCGAGTTTAAATAAAAGCATGGGTATTTCTTTAGAAAACCGCACACTTAAAGTGACATAAGAACTTTTTTTTAAATCGGCACTCAAACCATTGAATTGAACATCTGGAATTATTTCTTTGAGCTTTTCAACAAAATATTTTTTTAAATGACTGACGTATGCCTGGTCTTTTTCAAGATCTTTTATTGCCAAATCAAAAGCCAATGCCATACCAGCAATACTGTGTGTATTTTCTGTACCTGCACGGGCACCATGTTCTTGCTCACCGCCTATTAATAAAGGTTTTATGCCATATTTTTTTCTCATGAATGCAAAACCAACACCTTTTGGTCCGTGGAATTTATGGGCACTTGCCGCAATAAAATCGACAGGTATGTCTTCTAAATTGATATCGTAATGGGCAATGGCCTGAACGGTATCAGAATGGAAATAGGCATCATACGTTTTACACAAATCGGCAACCGTTTTTAACGGTAACAAATTGGCAATTTCATTGTTGATATACATCAAACTTACCAGCGTTTTTTGAGTGGTGTCTTTTAATAAACTTTCGAGATAAGTCAAATCAACAGCGCCATTTTCGGTAAGATTGACATTGCAAACTTCTGTATCATAATCCGCTTTAAGCGCATCAATCATATGCAATACTGCATGATGTTCTACAGTTGATGAGATAATGCGTTTGACGCCTAAATTTTCTACGGCATTGCGCAATATTAAATTATCGGCTTCGCTGCCACCTGCTGTGAAAATAATTTCGTTTGGCGCACATTTTAAATTTTTGGCAATTGATTTGCGGGCGCTTTCAACCAAATTCTTGGCGTGTCTTCCAAATTGGTGACTGGAAGATGGATTCCCAAAATTTATCGCCATTTGTTGCGATATGTCTTTTATCACATCAGGATGTAAAGGTGTGGTTGCCGCATTATCAAAATAGACTTTCATTTGGTTAAATTAAACAAGAACCACAAACAAACCTTCTGTGGTTTTAGTCACTTTGGCTAAATTGTGTTTGGTCAATCCTTTAATCGTTTTATCCCATTGTTTGTTACTCAAACCACTTTGTGATTTTAAATCGGCTAACAAAATAGGACTATTTGATTTTAAGGTATTTAAAACAGCTTTTTCGTCTTCACTCATTTCAACTGCTTTTTTCTCTGGTTTCATTTGCGGGAAAAAGAGCACTTCTTGAATAGACGCATTGTTGGTCATAAACATAGTTAAACGATCAATGCCTATGCCAATACCAGATGTTGGTGGCATGCCATATTCTAAAGCGCGTACAAAATCTTGATCTATAAACATCGCTTCATCATCACCTTTTTTAGCTAATTTTAATTGCTCTTCAAAACGTTCTTTTTGGTCTATTGGATCGTTTAATTCTGAATAGGCATTTGCCAACTCTTTTCCTGCAACCATTAATTCAAAACGTTCTGTTAGTCTTGGGTCATCGCGATGTTCTTTACATAACGGACTCATTTCTTTTGGGTAATCTGTGATAAAAGTTGGTTGTATATAGAGGTGTTCACATTTCTCGCCAAACAGTTCGTCGATCATTTTACCTACACCCATAGTTTCATCTGCAGCAATACCTACTTGTTTACAAACATCGCGTAAAGCGGCTTCATCCATACCCGAAACATCAAAACCCGTATGAATTTTAATGGCTTCTAAAATGGGCACACGCGGATATGGCGCTTTAAAATTAATTTGATGTTCTCCAAAAGTCACTGTTGTATTGTTATTAGAATCTAAAGCAACTTTTTCTAATAATTGCTCTGTCATATCCATCATCCAGTTGTAATCTTTGTAGGCAACATAAAGTTCTACTTGCGTAAACTCAGGATTATGCGTGCGATCCATGCCTTCATTCCGGAAATCTTTGGCGAATTCGTAGACCGCATCAAAACCACCAATAATCAGGCGTTTCAAATACAATTCATTGGCAATTCTTAAATACAAAGGCATATTTAAAGCATTGTGATGTGTAACAAATGGACTTGCTGCGGCACCTCCAGGAATTGATTGTAAAATAGGTGTTTCTACTTCTAAATAATCGCGCTCGTTAAAAAACTGACGGATGGTATTGGTGATTTTTGTACGTTTAATAAAAGTCTCTTTTACAAAATCATTGACAATTAAATCTACATAACGTTGGCGATAACGCATCTCAGGATCGCTAAAAGCATCGTGGATATTGCCATCGGCATCCTTTTTAACAATAGGGATAGGTCTCAAAGATTTTGAAAGCACCGTTATCTCTTTGGCTTTAATTGATATTTCGCCAACTTTGGTTTTAAAAACTTCGCCTTTTACACCAATAATATCGCCAATATCAAGCAAATGTTTAAAGACTTCGTTATAAAGTGTTTTATCATCATCGGGTGCAATTTCATCACGATTTACATAAATTTGCATGTTACCAGAGGCGTCTTTAAGACCAGTAAACGATGCCTTTCCCATAATACGACGGCTCATCATTCGGCCCGCAATAACCACTTCTTGACCTTCGAACTTATCAAAATTTTCTAATAATTCCTTTACGTGATTGGTGGTTACAAATTGTGCGGCAGGATACGGATTAATACCTAATTCGCGCAAGCGTTTTAACGATGTTCTTCTAACAATTTCTTGTTCTGATAACTGCATAATATCAAATAATTTAAGGCTTTTTAAAGCTGGCAAAGATAATTTTTATGCAAATATAATTAAATAAATGCTGTACATATTTTAACTTTTATACTTAGATATTTTTTTAGACCTTTGAAAAAAAGATATTATGAGTTTTTGGCGTGTTATATTGGCAATTTTTTGTCCGCCTCTTGCAGTAATTGGCAAAGGTTGTGGCTCAATTCTTATTGTTTTTCTGTTAACCTTAGCGGGATGGGTACCTGGTGTTATTGCCGCTTTAATAATACTGAACAATCCTGACCGATAATGCAACAAATACACTTACAAGATCTTGGCCTAACAGATTATAAATTAGCCTTAGATTATCAAGAAAAACTGTTTGATGAAACCATTAAGATAAAACAAAAAAACAAAAACGACGGTTTAAATCTTCCAACTCAAAATCATTTTCTATTTGTAGAACATCCACATGTGTATACTTTGGGCAAAAGTGGCGATTTTAATAATTTACTACTTACCGAAGCACAACTCAAAGCCAAAGGCGCTGCTTTTTATAAAATAAATCGCGGTGGCGATATTACCTATCATGGTCCCGGTCAAATTGTGGGCTATCCTATTTTAGATCTCGATAATTTCTTTACGGATATTCATAAATACATGCGTAATTTAGAAGAAGCCATCATACGAACCTTAGCAGAATATAATATTATGGGTACACGTAGTGATGGCGAAACAGGTGTTTGGTTAGATGTAGGCACACCATTTGCACGTAAAATTTGTGCTTTGGGCGTACGTAGCAGTCGTTGGGTTACCATGCACGGATTTGCCCTAAACGTGAATACCGACTTAGGTTATTTTGATAATATTATTCCCTGTGGCATTCGCGGCAAAGCAGTCACTTCTATGCAAGGAGAATTGGGTAAAACTATTGACCAAGATGAAGTAAAAGTGAAAATTTTAAAACACTTTGCCGAGTTGTTTGAGGCTGAATTTGTGAATTATAGCCCTAATTAAGAAACCTTAATTTTTTTTATAATTAAAAAATATATTTGAATTGAATCAAACCATAAGTATTTTAGGATGTGGCTGGTTAGGTCTTCCTTTAGCAATTAGCTTATTTAAAGAAGGTTACCTTGTTAAGGGTTCAACAACAAGCTACCATAAATTAGAAACTATAAAATCATCTGGCGTTGTCCCTTATTTAATTGACTTAAATAGTATTGAAAAAAATATCTCAGAATTTTTAAAGTCTGAAATATTAATCATAAACATCACTTCAAAAAACACAGATAGTTTTAAAAATTTAATGGCTAAAATTGAATTGTCACCTGTAAAGAAGGTGCTGTTTATCAGTTCTATTTCTGTTTACGATAATAATAATCTAATTGTTACCGAAAAAACGCCTACTAATAAGTCGCCACTAAGTGAAATAGAATCCTTATTTTTTAATCATAAAGAATTTAAAACTAACATTCTTCGCTTTGGCGGATTGTTTGGTTACAATCGAAAACCTGGCAATTTTATTTCATCAAATAAGAAAATGAAAAATCCAGAAGGATATGTAAACCTTATCCATAGAGATGATTGTATCCGTATTATTGAACAAATTATTTTAAAAAATATTTGGGGAGAAATATTTAATGCCTGTGCCGATTCACATCCTAAGAGACGGGATTTTTACATCAAAGAAGTTCTTAAATTAAGAACTGAAAAACCTATTTTTGATGAAGATTCATTAAATATTTACAAAATTGTAAGTGTTGAAAAATTAAAATCGATGTTAAATTTCAATTTTAAATATCCCGATTTAATGAAATATTGATATAATTGTGAGTAAAAAAATCTGAAATGTCAAAAATATTAATTACTGGGGGCAGTGGACTTGTAGGAAAACATCTCTGTATAAAATTACAAGAAAAAGGCTATGAAGTTGCTATTTTAAGTCGGTCTAAAAATGAGCTATCTAAAATACCCACTTACACGTGGGATGTAGATAAAAATGAAATTGATAAAAACGCGATTAATTCTGCTGACTTCATCATCCATCTAGCAGGTGTTAATATCAGTGAGAGAAAATGGACATCTAAACAAAAGAAACTTATTTTAAATAGCAGAATACAATCAGGAAATTTAATTTTCAACCATATCGATAAAAATAACAATACCTTAAAAGCTTTTATAACAGCATCGGCAGTGGGCTTTTACGGCGCGGTAACTTCTGATAAAATTTTTGATGAAACAACAGCTGCTGCCAAAGATTTTCTAGGAAAAACCTGTGCTCAATGGGAACAAGTTGCCGATAAATTTACATCTATTGGCATTAGAACTGTAAAAATAAGAACAGGTATTGTACTTACTAAAAAAGGAGGGGCGCTTTCAAAAATCGCAAAACCTATAAAGTTAGGTTTAGGTGCGGCTATTGGGAGTGGCAAACAATATTTACCTTGGATTCATATTGATGACTTGTGTAACATTTACCTTAAAGCCATTGAAGATGAAAATATGGTTGGCTCATATAATGCAGTGGCTCCCGAAAAAATTAGCAATAAAGAATTTAGTCACACATTAGCAATAAATCTAAAAAAACCTTTTTGGTTACCTAACATTCCTGCAATAATTTTAAGGTTAATTTTTGGTGAAATGTCGGTTATCTTATTAAATGGGAGCCGTATTTCATCTGCTAAAATAGAAACTTCGGGTTATAAATTTAAATTCACTAATCTTGAAAGTGCTTTAAATCACTTAAAGTTGTGATTTCAATTGCTCAGGTAACAATCTAAAGGTTTTTCTGTGTAATGGTGTGATGCCAAATTGTCTAATCGCTTCGCGATGTTGTTTTGTAGGATACCCTTTATTTTTATCCCAATGATATTGGGGATATTTTAGATGCTTCTCTTCCATAAAGTCATCACGATACGTTTTAGCCAACACACTGGCTGCAGCAATACTCATAAATTTGGCGTCGCCTTTTACAATGGTTTGATGTGGAATATCGCCGTAAGGTTTAAAACGGTTGCCATCAACAATAATAAATTCGGGGACAATTTTTAACTTTTCAATGGCGCCATGCATCGCTTTAATAGAAGCATTTAAAATATTAACAACATCAATCTCTTTTTCGTCAATAAATGCCACGCCAAAAGCTATGGCTTCGGCTTCTATAATAGGGCGTAGTAATTGTCTATTTTTTTCTGAAAGCTGTTTAGAATCGTTTAATAACGGGTGATAAAAATGGCGCGGCAAAACAACAGCAGCAGCCACAACAGGGCCTGATAAACATCCGCGTCCAGCTTCATCAGTGCCAGCTTCTAAAGTGTATTTTGAATAATATTTTGCTAACATAAGCTCAAATGTATCCAAAAATGAGCAATAAGTTTGGGCATTTCTTTAACAATTTATTTATATCAAAAAGTTTATCTTTGTGTTTGTTAAAAATTATATGAGAAGACTTATATTTCTTAGTATTTTAATATGTTTCGGTTGGCAAACACATGCCCAAATAGGCAATGTATTAAAAAACAAAGGCGGCTATACAAATGGCAGATTTAATCAAAACGATACGACTTTTAATAAATTTGTTGATGTTAAAATTTTAGGTGAAACCAAATATACCGATTATAAAATAATTTCTTATTACAACGACACCACTTATATAGACACAACACTCACTATTCAAAAGGAATACAAACACAATTATATTTTAAAAGATAATTTTGAATTGATGCCTTTTGAAAATATGGGGCAAACTTATACAAGCTTAGGTTATGATTTTAATGATGCTGACTTCTTCCCTATTTTAGGCGCTAAAGCAAAACGTTTTGATTTCCATACAGTAAAGGATATCAGTTATTACAGAGTACCGACACCTACTACCATATTTACACATAAAACTGGTTTTCAACAAGGACAAATGTTGAATGCGTTTTTGACAATGAATACATCAGAACGCAAAAATTTTTCGATTGGCTATAAAGGTTTACGTTCTCTAGGATTTTATAGAAATGAATTAAGCAGCCATGGGAATTTTACTTTTACCTTTAACTACAAAACAAAAAACGACAAGTACAGCATTAGAGGCCATGTTGTTAACCAAGATTTAATTAATTACGAAAATGGTGGTATTGTAAAATCTGGCATTCCCTTGTTTGAAAGTAACCATCCTCAATTTATACAGCGCTCGCGTTTTGATGTTAATTTGAATAATGCCCTAAGTGTACTTCGTACCAATCGGTATTATTTTGAACAAGATTATAAAATCTGGCAAAGACAAGACACAATCACTAAGAAAAAATCTTATTTGCGTATTGGTCATGTGTATAATTACCAATTATCGCATTATGAATTTAGCGAATCGAGTGCTTCTACTTCTTTTTTTGGGACAGCTTCTAAAAAAATTAACGATAAACTCATCCTAAATAAAAAATACAACCAATTATTTTTAGGACTTAAAGCGCCCATAGTTTTAGGTGAAGTCACTTTTAAACTCGAAAATTACAATTATGATTACGGCTATGCCGCCGATACAACTGTTAGCACAACAACGCTTCCAAACGCACTTAAAGGCAATACCGTTGCCATTGGTGGTACTTGGAAAGCCCAGCTGAAACATTTCTATCTCAATGCCGATGCCTCTAATATTTTAACAGGGCCGCTCAGTGGCAATAGGCTTAAAGCCGATGCCATTCTCAAAAAAGACAGTGTCTATTCGTTTATTGTAGGAGCGCTTATAACCAGCAAATCGCCTAATTTTAATTATGTGCTTTACCGAAGTGCTTATGATGCTTACAATTGGCAAAACAATTTTAAAAACGAACGTTTAAAAAACATTCACGCCCAAATAAAAACCGAAAAATTCGGTGAAATTGAAGCGCAATTCAACAACATTACCAATTATACTTATTTTGGTTTACCCGATGCAAGTACATTACAAACCAAGCCAGAACAAGCTTCAAGTAAGGTTAGTTATTTTAAATTAAAAATTCATAAAGAATTTAAAAAGGGAAAGTTTGCCTTAGACAATACCTTTATGTTTAACAATGTTTCTAGTGGTTCTGATGTGTTTAGAGTGCCTAATTTTGTAACTAGAAATACAATTTATTATTCCAATTTTCTTTTTAAAGGAAACCCTTTATACTTACAAACGGGTATTACATTTAAATATTTTAGCGCATATTATGCCAACAGTTTTAATCCGTTATTAAACGAATTCAGCTTACAAAATGACACAAAAATTGGTGGATTCCCGATGCTTAACTTTTTTGTAAATGCGCAAATACAACGCACACGTATCTTTTTTAAAGTAGAACATTTTAACCCTGGTTTTACGGGTTATAATTACTATGCGGCACCCAATTATCCTTATCGTGATTTATCTGTACGCTTTGGTTTGGTGTGGAATTTCTTTATTTAGTTGCCCATCCTATATCCTTCCCAAAGGGAAGGACTTTACATACAATCTCCTAAAAAAAACAGATGCCTATAACTTAAAATATCTGCATAAACTAAACATAATTTATACAGTGGGATACTATTTGGTCTTAGAAGAATCTGCTAACATCTTAATTTTGATATTTAGAGCTGCAAATAACAAAGTCATAAAAGGACTCAAATAATTAAAAACGGCATAAGGTAAATAAGATAATGTATCAACACCTAAAACGCCAGATTGATAAGCCCCACAGGTATTCCAAGGCACTAATACAGATGTAACGGTACCTGAATCCTCTAAAGTCCGACTTAAATTTTCGGGTGCTAAACCGCGTTTTTTATACGCTTTTTCAAACATTTTTCCGGGAACTACTATTGCTAAATATTGATCGGAAGCAGTAACGTTTAAAGCCAAACAACTGGCAACAGTACTGGCAAATAAACCAAATATTGAATTTGACATTTTAAGCAAAGCATCACTAATTTTAGACAAAGCGCCAATAGCATCCATGATGCCTCCAAAAACCATGGCACATAAAATTAACCAGATTGTAGACAGCATGCCTTTCATCCCCCCTGAGGTAAATAAATCGTTTAAAGTAGCATTAGAAGTAACTATAGACGTATCAACAGTCATAGAATTCATAATGGTTTTGTATGCCGACTCAAAAGTGATTGTGCTCATGCCAGATAATTGCATGATAATTTTTGACTGAAAAATAAGTGCAAAAACAGCTCCTAACAAAGTCCCAATAAGTAATGCTACTAAAGGCTCAGTTTTTCTAATAATTAAAAATATAACTGTTCCAGGCACTAAAAATAACCAAGGTGTGATATGAAATGTTTCTTTAATGGCACCTAATATTACAGTAGTATCTGTATCTCCTTTTATATCTAAATTCAATCCTAAAATTATGAAAACAATAAGTGTAATGATATACGTTGGTATGGTTGTAAGTGCCATATAGCGGATATGGGTAAACAAATCTGTTCCTGCCATAGCAGGTGCTAAATTTGTAGTATCGCTTAAAGGCGACATTTTATCGCCAAAATAAGCGCCAGATAACACAGCACCGGCTACCATCCCAGAAGGAATTCCTAAAGTATTTCCGATGCCAATAAGTGCAATACCAACGGTAGCTGAGGTTGTCCAAGAACTACCAGTAGCTATAGATATTAAAGAGCAAATAATTACTGTAGCTGGTAAAAATATGGTTGGATTTAAAATTTCTAGACCGTAATAAATCATAGAAGGAATAACACCACTAATGAGCCAAGTACCCGCTAATGAACCAACAAATAATAAAATTAAAATAGCACCTGTGGTAGATTTTACATTACTAGCCACATCTTCTATCATTTTTTTGTAAGACACCTTATTAATAAAACCTATAATTGCTGCAACTGCACCACCCATTAATAGTATAAACTGATTTGAGCCACCAAGTGCATCATCTCCATAAACACTTACATTATAGGCTAGCATTAGCACCAGTATAAGTACTGGAATTAAAGCTTGCCAAATGGTTAATTCTTTATTTTTAGTAATTTGAACAGACATATCGTTTTATTTTAAGAAGTGTAATGATACAAAAATCTTGTAGAAGTAAAAAATCCTGCTTAAAAGCAGGATTTTTATAATTTTTTTAGGCGCGATAATAATCGGCTTTCCAGTTTTTGATGGCTTTTTTAATAGCATCTTCGCTCATAGCATCTTTTACTGCTTTTTCGGCTAAGGCTGGAAATTCTTCATCAGACGCAAAGCGTAATCCTACAATTTGCCTTGCTGACAAATCTGATGGTAATTGATTTTTTGTTAATAAATAATATCTAAATTTCTCTTCGGCAATAATGGCACGGTCTTGAGCTTTAAGCGCAAACCCTCTTGAAAAGAAAAAGGCTAATAATAATAAAACAGACACCAATACTAATAATGATGCCGAATATAGATTTTCTGGTGCTGTATTTAAAAGGTTCATAACAGCTCCAATAATCAAAGCTAAGACACCTAAAAGACCTACAACATGATACCCAAACACAAATTTCCTATGATTTTTATAATTTTGAATTTCCATAAATATTTTGGTTTAAAGTTATATTCTGTAAATATACTTTTTTTTAAATCAAAACAAATATTGACATAAAATCTAGAATGAGTGGGCATTGTATTTTTCTCTAGTTAATCTGCTACTGAAAATTACCAATCAACTTAAAAAATCGGATTGGGATTGTGATTAATGTGGCCCCTACTGGATTACCTGTGGTGATCCAGTAAAACCTACTCCTGCAAATACAATCCTCAAAAAGCTTTGCTTTTTATGTTTTTTGTTTTCCTGTATTGAAAAATAAACTTTACTTGCAAAATCAAAAAATCCTGATACAATTTTGTGTCAGGATTGTAATTGATGTGGGTCATACTGGATTCGAACCAGCGACTTCTACCCTGTCAAGGTAACACTCTAAACCTCCCGATAGCTATCGGGATGAGTTAATGACCCTTTGTGTGTATAGTCCTGAAATAGGTTGACTAAATAATCATAAAAGAGTCAACCTATTTCAGGACGCTACAGTGTAATTTAATAATTTACTGTAGAGGATGTAGGTTGTAAAGTCCATTTTAAATAAAAAAAGTCCTCTTGAAAAACAAGAGGACTTTTTGTGGGCAATGAGGGGTTCGAACCCCCGACCCCCTCGGTGTAAACGAGGTGCTCTGCCAGCTGAGCTAACCGCCCTGATCGCGCCGCGCCGACGCCTTAGCCGGTGGGCAATATAACGATGGTCCGCCCGGGCGCCAACGGACCGATGGCCGTTCCCGGCACTCGAACGAAAAGCGGCCCCGCTTGCGCGGGGC
>JABMNH010000028.1 GCA_013205245.1 Flavobacteriales bacterium
ATATTCCAATTAGATGCCATGGGGTTATCTTCTAAATCAAAGAAAGCCATTTTATATTTAAACCCTTTTTTTAGATAGTATACTTCTTTATAAACTTGCCTGTCATTTGTAATGCGTTTACCATTTTTGTCATAAAACGTCCGAATTATTTTATCCTTCTCATATTCAATCTTTAATAAATAAACACCAATAGAAGCTAAAGGGTGCTTTCTTTCAGTAAAATAATGATTGTTGATTATCTCTACTAGTCTGTTATTACTATCATATTTAAATATATAGTGTGATGTACTCTCTGCTGTAATTTTATCAATGGGATAAGTCCCCGAAAGCGCTATATATGGAGATACATGATTGTATCGTAAATGGCGATAGTATTTTGCTTTAGGGGTATTTTGGGCATAAATGGATATGCCAAATAAAAGCAGTACTGTTATTTTAATGAATTTCATATCATGTTTATTTTTTTCTTTAGCGCTTCAATTCTTTCTTTATAGTAATCATCATTACTTATTTCATAAGCTTTAGTCACAAATTTTAAAGCATTGTCATTATCACCATTTCTTTCATAATAATCTGCCATAGAATCATATGAATTTGCACTATTTGGGTAAAATTCAATACCGAACTCAAAGTACATCTTTGCCTTTTTCATTTGCCCCATATCCATGTTCATATAACCTGACATGTTTAAAAGTTCTTCTGGATATGGAGGTTTCGAATATCCAAAATTCTCTTTGAGCTTCTTTTCCCTATATTTTATAATACCAAATAGCTCTTCTTTTGGAGTATCAAATGAATTTATTTTATCGGTGTTTTCCATATGGTACCATTGAAAAACAGAAATTAAACCATCCATGATGGAAGGAAAAGCAATTGTACCATGAAGATCCTTTGGATAATATTTCCAATCAAAAAACAATCCGTTTTTGTTGTTTTGCTTTACGATATCTGCAAAGGCAATATTAGACCTTGGAAATAAGGTAAAATCAGATTTATCCTGCATAACATTGTCTATGGTTATCTTCGAGTCCTGCATATTTAATTGCCCGCCTAAAGACATAAATAAAGATTTCCCATTATAGTCATTACTTGATAGTATGTCTTGAGCTTCGTTCAATAATTTTTGGTTGTCCCAATCTAGACTTGGGTCTATAGCTAAATAATTAGAAAATAATTCTGGCTGATGGATTAATGAATAAATTGTAAATAAACCACCATAAGAATGACCAATTAACGTTCGGAAATTGGTAACAGGATATTTATTTTCTACAAATGGAATTAGTTCAATCTCTATAAACTTACTGAAATTGACAGCCTCTCCGTTTTTGTGATTAAAAGGACTTCCGTACATCTCGGTTACTTTTGAAGTTGTTAAGTCACGCATTCTGTTTTTATCGTTTGAAATGCCAACAATAACCATTTCTGGTGTAAAACCACCGCTATAATATTTTAGTACATCATTCACTGTAGGGAGAAATACTTCACCATCTAAAACAAAAACTACTGGGTATTTTATGTTTTCATCGGGCTTGTAATCTGCAGGGAGTTGCACATAAATTTTTCTAGTTTCCTTTAGCGTTTTGGAGTAAAGGCTGTCTAATGCACCTACTTTTTGTAAAAACTGATTATTTTGATTAGTTTGAGCGTTTGTAAATTGTTGTAAGAAGATAGTAAGCCCTGCAATTAAAAATAGTTTAGTTCTAAATTTCATTTGATTGTGTTTATTGTAAAGTTATTAATTGAGATTTTGCTAAGAGAATGCTAGTCACTTCGCATTTTTAAATTTTTAATTATGAAAAGTATTGATAAAAGATATTTCTCCCGAAGCCTCGGGGGAGCTCAAAGTGACAGAGCTTTTTAAAATCTCATCACCAAAGTAGCTGTAAATCTTTGATTTTCGACATTCAAATTTCCAGCATCACTGGCTTGTAAAAAAGCATAAGGCTGGTTGTAACTGTTTTTAGAATAGGCAAAATCTAATTTAGAACGGTTACTTATGTTAAAGCCTAGACCAAAAGAATAACCTGTTAAATCGTTTGAACTTGGGTCATTTTTATAAGGACTTTGTTCCATTAAATAACCACCACGCACACTTACCATATCTAAACGCCATTCGGTGCCAATTTTAAATTGAGAAGCACCTCTTAAATTAGCACTTAAATCTTGATTTTCTGTTGCATAAACAGCCGTAGGTCTTAATTTTGTATTCTGATAGTCTTTATATGAATAGTCGAAACTTATCAAACCCATTTTGCCAAACAGAAAAGCAAGACTGCCAGTTGCGACACCAGGTGTGCTTATTTTATAATCAAAAATACCATCGCTATAATCTGTAAAAGCGTCTGTTGCATTGCTAACATCTATTTGCAAATCGTCAGAATAAATATCGGTTAAACTATACCAAATAGGCGATTTGTAGGAGAGGCCCAATCTAACAGCATCGGTAGGTTTGGCAATAATGCCGAAACCTAAAGAAAATCCTGTGCCACTAGTTTGTAAAGTTTGAATTAACGACGCGTCAAGCGTATTGCCAGAACCATCGTTATTCAATTCTACTAAATCAGCTATTTGAGTGTAATCTAAATTATAGGTAGAAACAGAAAGTCCATAAAATAATTTATCATTGTAATTGGCGGCAAGAGAAAAAGTAAACCGATCGTTTAAACCATTTGTAGTGTTGATAAAAGATTGAGAATCGACATTGTTGTAAAATAAATCATTGGTGGCATTACTGTCATAATTTAAAAACGGATCATCACTAAAATCTGGAGTGCCACTGTTGCCTTCCATTACAAAACTGTTGTTAAAATCGTTAATTATGGAATAATTAAATCCTAAAGCTACTTTCCGCCAAAGGTCATTGTCGCTTAGGTCAAAAACCATCACACCACCTGCCTGACTAAAATTTAAAAATTGATCATTGTTTGAAATAGAATTTCCATAAAATGAGGTGTTAATATTTGTTTTTCTATAACCTAAACTCATACTAGACTGGTTTTCTAAAAAAACAGCCAATCCAGCAGGGTTGATTTCGGCAGCAGACATATCGCCACCCAAAGCACCAAAAGCACCGCTTAAAGCTTCAAAACGGGCTGTGCCATAATGTGCGTCTCCAGAAAAAATGACAGCGGCATCGGTTGAGCTAATAATTTGTGAGTGTATAGAAAACGTTACAAACAATAAAGAATAGAGCAATGTTTTTTTCATGATAATAAGTAACTTTTAGTTTCTTTTGCTTTTAGAACCACTGCTTCTTGAGTAACTTTTGTTATTGTTAGAAGAACTTCTTGTCGTAGATGTTTTTGTGTTTCTAGAGCTTGTGTTTTTGGTAGGTTTATATGTTTTTGATTTTGTAGCACTTTTAGGGTCACTATATTTTGAGGTATTGGTAGTTGTTCTTTTATAAGTGTTTTTAACAGGTCTGGTATTATTAGTTGAAGACTTTTTATTGCCCGAAGTTGTTTTTCTGTAATTAGAAGTTAGAGCTCTATCTAAATCTTTTTTATAATTAAAACTGGTATTATTTCTATTATTTACTGGTTTTCTAGAAGATCCAGAATTTTTTCTTGTGTTGGTAGTACTGCGTTTGTAATTAGAGTTGCCTGTATTTTTAGACCTTGAATAAGTAGATCTTTTATTATTAGCGTTATTGCCAACAGGGCGTTTTTTTACATCAGACGTATTCCGTTTGTTTGAAGAATATTTATGGCTAACATTTCTGTTTACAACACCATTTGTGTTTCGTGTATATCTCGAAGAAAAATTGTTTTGTCTCGTTGAACGTGTGTTATAAGCAACACGTTTGCTATAATTTCTATACCTGTCACTCGCATAAGAACCATAATAATTATTGTAATGATTTCTGTATGGATTGTAATATCCGCCATAAAAACCAATACTTAAATAATTGTAAGGAGAATAATAACCTAAGTAAAATGGATTGTAATAATTGTAGCCATAATAAGGATTATAATAGGGATTGTAGTAAGGGTTATAATATGGATTATAATACATGTCATAATAACCATAACCAGCATAACTACCATAATAATTAGGGCGGGTGTAAATGTTTACAGTAACATTATCAGTGTATTCCCATGGTGAACCTGCATTATAATTTACTTGATCTTCATTTATTGAAAGGCTGTCTTTATTAGTGTTTAAACTATCTATTTCGACAAAAATATCATCTTCATTTAAATCTTCAAACTGTTTGGCTTGATCAAGAAAATAATTTGTTTTAGGTGCTGTAGATTTTTCTACATAAACAATTTCTCTTTGAGGATGTGATGAGGCATAAATACCATCAGTATCTCTACTAGCGTATTGATAAGATCCACAAGATACAAGGCTGATTAAAAATACACTCATTAAAGTAATTTGGGCTGATTTGGTAAAGAAGTTGGTAGCGGCTTTCATAACTTTATATTTTTATTGTGGCGAACTACAAATTTAGTTAGTTTTGCACAGATTATAAGAGATATTAGTAAATAACAATATTTGTGCCAAAATAATTAATAATGAGTAAGAAATTAACAAAGCGTACCGAAGATTATTCTAAATGGTATAATGAATTGGTGGTTAAAGCCGATTTAGCAGAAAATTCTGGTGTGCGTGGTTGCATGGTTATAAAACCTTATGGTTACGCTATTTGGGAAAAAATGCAGGCTCAATTAGATAAAATGTTTAAAGAAACAGGGCATGAGAATGCCTATTTTCCACTATTTATACCCAAGTCGTATTTTAGTAAAGAGGCGAGTCATGTTAAAGGTTTTGCTAAAGAATGCGCTGTGGTTACACATTACCGATTAAAGAATGACGAAAACGGTAATGTTGTGGTAGATGAAACAGCCAAACTAGAAGAAGAACTCATTGTAAGACCAACTTCAGAAACCATTATTTGGGATACTTATAGAAAATGGATACAATCATATAGAGATTTACCTTTACTCATAAATCAGTGGGCAAATGTTGTGCGATGGGAAATGCGCACGCGTTTGTTTTTAAGAACTGCCGAGTTTTTATGGCAAGAGGGGCATACAGCTCATGCTACCAAACAAGAAGCTATTGAAGAAGCAGAAAAAATGCAAGGTGTTTATGCCGATTTTGCCGAAAAGTTTATGGCTATTCCTGTTATTAAAGGAACTAAAACAGAAAGTGAACGTTTTGCCGGTGCTTTAGATACTTATTGTATTGAGGCTTTGATGCAAGATGGTAAAGCTTTACAAGCAGGGACATCACATTTTTTAGGTCAAAATTTCGCCAAAGCTTTTGATGTGAAATTCGCCAACAAAGAAGGCAAACAAGAATATGTATGGGCTACTTCTTGGGGCGTTTCTACACGTTTAATGGGTGCTTTGGTTATGACACATTCAGATGATAGTGGTTTGGTATTACCGCCTAATTTAGCGCCAATTCAAGTGGTAATTGTGCCCATTTATAAATCTGAAGAAGAACTAGAAGCCATATCCGAAAAGGCAAATACAATCACACAAGAATTAAGAGATTTAGGCATAAGTGTTAAGTTTGATAACAGAACGACTCATAAACCTGGATGGAAGTTTGCCGAATATGAATTAAAAGGTGTGCCTTTAAGATTAGCTATTGGGCCACGCGATCTTGAAAATAATGTTGTAGAATTGGCACGAAGAGATAATTTAACAAAACAATCTGTTGCTCAAGAAGGATTGGCGGTTGTTATAAAAGAAATGTTGGCTCAAATTCAAATAGATTTATATCAAAAGGCACTTTCTTATAGAGATTCTCACATTACCGAAGTCGATACTTTTGATGAATTTAAAGATGTATTAGAAAATAAAGGTGGATTTGTATCAGCCCATTGGGATGGCACGTCTGAAACCGAAGAGCAAATTAAAAATTTAACAAAAGCAACCATAAGATGTATCCCTAATTCACCAATTTTTGAAGAAGGGAAATGTGTATTTTCGGGTAAATTATCAACAAAAAGGGTGCTATTTGCAAAAGCGTATTAAAAAAATTAAAAAGCCCTTGCAGAGAACGAAAATTATATTATTTTTGCACTCGCAATAATTGCAAAATTAATTATGGTCCGTTCGTCTAGGGGTTAGGACGCCAGGTTTTCATCCTGGTAACAGGGGTTCGATTCCCCTACGGACTACAAAATAAATATTAAAAAAAATGGCAAATCACAAGTCAGCATTAAAAAGAATTAGAAGTAACGAAGCAAAACGTTTAAGAAACAAAGTGCAACACAAAACTGTAAGAAATGCAGTAAGTAGATTTAGAGCTCTTGACGTTAAAGAAGAAGCTGCCGCAATGTTACCTAAACTGGTTGCAATGTTAGATAAGTTAGCTAAAAACAACATTATTCATAAGAATAAAGCGTCTAATTTAAAGTCTAAATTAACCAGACAAGTTGCCACTTTATAAAGTGTAGTAACCTGTGTTAAAATATTTAAGTAGCCTAAATTAGGCTACTTTTTTTGTTTTATACATTACCACTCATAATATTTATTGGCGTCTAAGCGGATAAAAATAAAGAGTAGAATGGTAAATCCCCAAAGGGCTGAACCGCCATAACTAAAAAAGGGCAACGGAATGCCGATGGTAGGGAGCAATCCTAAAACCATACCTATATTGATAGTAAAATGTACAAAAAAGAGTGCGGCAATGCCATAGCCGTAAACACGACTGAACTTGCTTTTTTGATATTTAGCTTTCTTTAAAATACGCATTATAAATATCATAAAAAGAAGAATAACAAGCGTGCTTCCTAAGAACCCAAATTCTTCGCCTATAATGCTAAAAATATAATCGGTGTGTTGTTCTGGCACAAAATTTCCTTTGGTTTGAGTACCTTGTAAATACCCTTTTCCGTAAAGGCTTCCAGAGCCTATAGCAATTTCAGATTGCCGTGTGTTATAACCAATTCCTTTGGCATCAATTGTTTTTCCGATAAGCAAATTAATGCGGTCTCTATGTCGTTGTTCAAATACGTTATTGAAAACATAATTAACGGTATAGATATAACCTACAGCGCAAATAAATATTACAAAAAATGAAAGTATTTTTGTTTTTTTTGATCTAACGATGAAATAAAAACCAATAATTACACTAAGCAAAAGGGCACTTAAGAGCAACTCATTTATCAGTAATGCTAAAATAAAAAGGATGATAAGACTAAAACCTAGTCCGATATACAATTTGGGTAAACCTTCGTGATAAAGCACCAAAGTAAAGCCTAAAAACACAATAGCAGAACCGGGATCTGGTTGAGGTACTATTAAAACAATGGGTAGTAAAATAATTATAAAAGCCTTAATCTGATTCTTAAATAATTTTAAATTATAATGTTTGTCACTTAAAAGTTTGGCTAAGGCTAGGGCAGTAGCAATTTTTACAAATTCTGAGGGTTGAATACTTATGCCATTAAAAACGTACCATGAAGTGGCCCCAGAAATTGTCTTACCAAACAGAAAAAGACCAATAAGAGAAAGCAGCGAAACAACGTATATTATACTCGAAAATCGTTCGTAAAATTTGGCTTCAATAAAAAGGATAAATAGAATGATTAAAAAGCTTAATAAAATCCAAATTAATTGTTTGCCATATCTAACATCAAAATCAAATATTTGATAATGTGTTTCATCCATTGAGGCAGAGTAAATACTTATCCATCCAAAAAAGACGAGTATTAGGTAGAGAAAAACCAGCGGCCAATCTATACCCCTAAATATGTTGCTATTTCTTTTCCGCACCTTTGTATCCTGTTTGTTCTTGATGTTTATATAAAGCTTCTAAACTTTTCTTAATCATTACGTCTTCTAAAATAGGCCTGCTCGTTTCTCCTTTTAAATATTTCTCCATCATCAAACTTGCTATAGGTGCAGCAATTAAAGAGCCATAACCACCATTTTCAATAAAAACGGCTATGGCTATTTTAGGATTGTCTTTTGGGGCAAAAGCTATAAAAATTGAATGGTCTTCGAAAGTTATTTTTTTGCCATTTATGCGTTTAAAATTTTGTGCTGTTCCTGTTTTACCACATTGAGAAAGGTCTTTCAATTTGTAATAGCGTGCCGTGCCTTCTTTTTCAAAAACATTATACATACCCTGTATTACAGGCTCAAAATTCTCTTTATCTATTTTAGCGTATTTAGGCGTTGTAAAATCTTTATTTATTACAGAATCTTTAATATATCTTATCATATGGGGTGTGTAATAGTAACCTCTGTTGGCAATAATTGCCGTAAAATTAGCTAATTGTATGGGCGTAGATAATACTTCTCCTTGACCAATGGCATTAGAAATAGTTGTAACTGCCCGCCAATTTCGTAAAGGGTAATATTTGTTATAGTAATCTGAATTAGGAATTAGCCCTTTTTTTCCAGTTGGTAAATCGTAACCTAAATAGTTACCAAAACCTAGGCTTCCTAGGTAGTCATTCCATTTATCTAAACCCAAACTTGGCGTTTCCCCATTTTCAATAATTCTACGATATACATTAGAAAAATAGCTGTTACAAGATCTGTAAATACCCAAATCTAAGTCGATAGGAGAATTAAAAATTTCGCAATGACATTTCATAAACTCATTTTCTCTGTTGCCATATCTGTAGCCATGAAAACATAAAAATGTGGTATTGGGCGTGATGACTTTTTCTTGCAAACCTATAAGCGCATTGGCCAGTTTAAAGGGAGAGCCTGGTGGATATTGAGCTAAGAGACCTCTGTCATAAAGAGGTTTGTTAATAGAATCAAGATACAATTTGGTAAAATTCTTTGAGCGTTTACGGCCAACCAAATCATTAGGATTATAACTTGGCGCTGTAACCAAAGCCAAAATTTCGCCTGTACTAGGCTCAATGGCAACAATACCGCCACGTTTATTACGCATCAACAGTTCGCCATATTGTTGTAATTTTGAATCTAAGGTTAAAACGATGTCTTGTCCAGCAATAGCTTTTTTATCTAAGGTGCCGTTTTTATAGGCACCTATTTCTTTATTAAACCTGTTTCTTTGAATATATTGTAAACCTTTTTCACCTCTTAAAGCAGCTTCGTAAAATTGCTCTATACCACTGGCACCAATTAATTCTCCTTGATGATAAGTTTCTTTTTCATCCAATTGATCTTCATTAATTTCACTAATATATCCAAGCACATTGGCGGCACTATTTTTAGGATAATCTCTAATAATTCTTTTTTGGATATAGAACCCAGAAAAATTATACATTATTTCTTGAAGGGCGCCAAAATCTGCTTTTGACAGTTGTTTTAAAAAAACCGAAGGTATGCGTGGTGAATAATGTGTAGCTTTTTCAATGCGTTTAATGTAGCTCTCTTTAGATATATTTAATAATTTACAAAAAGAAAGTGTGTCAATTTGCATCACTTCATTTGGAATAACCATAATATCATACGAAGTTTGATTGGCCACTAAAAGTTTATTGTTTCTATCGTATATATAGCCTCTTTCGGGATATTCATATTTTACTTTTATGGCATTATTGTCTGATAGTTTTTCGTAAGAATCGTTTAATATTTGCAAGTAAAATAAACGAAAAATAAATATAACTCCTACCAGAATAGTCATGTTACGCAATAAAGAACTGTTGTTTTTCATCGTGTTTTCTTCAAAAAGAGACCACTATAAATCAGTAATAAAACAAGTGTGAAAAAACTCGAAAATAAAGCATGGCTAAAAACCAAGCTTAGGGCGTCAAATTTAAAATACGAAAGTTGAAATATGATAAAATGATGAATAAAAGTGAGGATAAATAAATAACCAAATTGTTCGCCAATAGGCAAATTGTTAAAATTAAATTGATCATTATCAAATTCAATTTTTCTGGTAATTGTTTTTAAAATAGGCAATCTAAAATAGGCTATAAAAAGTGTTGCCGCGGCATTGATACCGCCCGAATTTGAAAAAAAATCGATGCTTAAACCTAGCGAAAAAGCCAAAATCATAAAAAGTGATTTACGCTGGGTTACTGGATATAAAAACACAAATAAAATGTAAAACATAGGTTGTGCATAGCCAAACAAACTCACATTATTAAAGACAGATACTTGTAGTAGTATAAGTACAACAAACAATAAACCATATTTTAAAAATGTATTATTCATTATTACTATCCTCTAAGTTTTTAATTTCACTTTTATGCGGATTGATTATAAGATACACATGTCCAATTGCACTCATGTCATTAAATAATTTAATGTCGATTTTTGAATATCTGTCATTTTCTGTTTTGATGTCTAGCACACTTCCAACAGGAATCCCTTCTGGAAAAATAGTTGATTGACCACCAGTTACAATGGTGTCGCCAACTTTAAAGTTTGCTTGTCTGGGGATATCAATAACTTGTAAAACATTATAATTAATACCGTTCCACGCCAAAGAACCAAAAAAATCGCTGTGTTTTATTTTTACATTTATTTTTAAATTTTGATTTAGAATAGAAATCAGTGTGGCATAATTTTTTGAGCTGTGATTTACAATGCCAATAACACCTTTTTCGTTTATAGCACCTATATCATTAAAAACACTGTCAATTTCTCCCTTATTTATAGTTAAATAGTTATTGGGTTTTGTAAACTCATTTCTAATAACTTTAGCAGAGATGTATTTAAAATTCAAATCATTAAGCTCAATAAATTCAGGGCTTTGTAAACTGTCAAGACTATTAAAATGCGCGAGTTTATTTTTAAGTAAAGTATTTTCTTCTAAGAGCGATTTATTTTCTGATGTTAAATCTAAATAAGAATCAAACGCGTCTATTTTACTCAAAATAGCGCCAGTAAATTGGTTTGAAGAATTTACAAAAACGCTTTGATGAAAAGAATGACTTTGAATTGTGAAAAGTAGAGCGAAAAATTCAAGCAACACAAAAAGCAAAAAGTATTTATACTTTACTAAGAAATTAAAAAATTGTTGCATAAAATTTTAGTCTATTTCATCAAGACCATTTTGTATTTATCAATGTTTTTAAGAGCTGTACCAGTTCCTCTAACAACGGCTCTTAGTGGATCTTCGGCTACATATACGGGTAGGTCTGTTTTTTTAGATAGACGTTTGTCTAAACCTCTTAGCATAGATCCACCGCCAGCTAAATAAATGCCTGTATTGTAAATATCTGCAGCCAATTCTGGAGGTGTTCGAGAAAGTGTTTCCATAACAGCATCTTCAATTCTAAGAATAGATTTATCTAAAGCTTTGGCAATTTCGCGATAAGAAACTTGCACTTGTTTTGGTTTACCCGACAGTAAATCTCTACCTTGAACCAACATATCTTCTGGAGGCAATTCTAAATCTTCTGTAGCGGCGCCAACTTGTAATTTTATTCTTTCGGCAGTACGCTCACCAACATATAAATTGTGTTGTGTACGCATATAATAAGCAATATCACTTGTAAAAACATCGCCAGCAACTTTAACAGATTTATCGCACACAATACCGCCTAAAGCAATAACAGCAATTTCTGTAGTACCGCCACCTATATCAATAATCATGTTTCCTTTTGGTTGCATAATATCAATACCAATACCAATAGCAGCTGCCATAGGCTCGTGAATAAGATATATTTCTTTGGCGTTCATGTGTTCGGCAGAATCTCGTACAGCACGTTTTTCAACTTCGGTTATCCCTGATGGGATACATATGACCATCCGCAAAGACGGTGCGAAAAAACGTTTTTTAATAGAAGGGATACATTTGATAAACTCTTTTATCATTTGCTCTGAAGCTTCAAAATCGGCAATAACACCATCTTTTAAAGGACGTATTGTACGAATATTTTCATGCGTTTTACCCTGCATTAAATCGGCCTTCTTGCCAATGGCAATTATTTTGCCAGTAGTTCTGTCTTTTGCAACCACAGAAGGGCTGTCTATAACTACTTTATCATTATGTATTATTAGCGTGTTGGCTGTACCCAAATCTATAGCTATATCTTCAGTCATGAAGTCCCAAAATCCCATTCTTTATCTTAATTAGAGAGTTAATTCACAAAGTTAGTAAAATTAATGTTTAAAATGACGTGTGCCCGTAAATACCATACGCATTTTATTGGCGTCACAATAATCAATAGATAATTGATCTTTTATAGAGCCGCCAGGTTGTATAACGGCATTAACGCCGGCTTGTTGTGCAATTTCAACACAATCTGGAAATGGGAAAAAAGCATCGCTCGCCATAACCGCATCTTGCAAATCGAAATTAAAGAATTTTGCTTTAACAATGGCTTGATTTAAAGCATCAACACGACTTGTTTGCCCTGTGCCACTGGCACACAATTGTTTGTTTTTTGCCAATACAATAGTATTGGATTTTGTGTGTTTACAAATTTTTGAAGCAAATATTAAGTCGTCAATTTGCTTTTCTGTAGGTTTTAAAATGGTGGCCATTTTTAAATCGGAAACACTGTCTGTTTTTAGATTTCTATCTTGGTATAAAACCCCATTTAAAGCCGTTCTATAATTTGGTTCTGACAGACTAAATATTTTCTGAATAAGAATGATGCGGTTCTTTTTTCCTTTAAGGATTTTTAAAGCCTCCTCATCATAATTTGGTGCAATAACTACCTCACAAAAGAGTTTGTTAATTTCTTGAGCGGTAGCTTCGTCAATCACTTTGTTTGAGATTAATACCCCGCCAAAAGCAGATTGAGGATCACCAGCCAAAGCATCAACATAAGCTTGATGCAAAGTATCGCGTTGCGCCAAACCACAGGCATTGTTGTGTTTTAAAATGGCAAATGTTGGTTTGTCGTTTGTGAATTCGCCCATTAAATTTACGGCAGCATCAACATCCAACAAATTATTATAAGACAATTCTTTGCCGTGTAATTTATCGAACATGGCATTCAAATCACCATAAAAATAGCCTTTTTGATGTGGATTCTCACCATATCGTAACGTGTTTACAGTATTAAAACTTTCTCTAAAATTGGTTTCGGTAGTGTTTAAAAATGTATAAATAGCCGTATCGTAATGGCTGGAAATAGCGAAAGCTTTGGCGGCGTGAATTTTGCGTTGTTCTAGTGTGAATTCTCCTTTTTGAGCCACCAATACTTTTAGAAAATCGTCGTATTGTTCTCTGGCCGATACACACAAAACATCTTTAAAATTTTTTGCTGCTGCGCGGATAAGTGAAATACCACCGATGTCAATTTTTTCAATAATATCTTGTTCGCTTGCGCCACTTTCTACAGTTTTTTCAAACGGATATAAATCTACAATTACAACATCAATTTGCGGAATGTCGTATGCATCTAATTGTTCTAAATCTTTTTCATTATCTCTACGGCTCAAAATACCGCCAAATACTTTTGGATGTAAGGTTTTAACGCGCCCTCCTAAAATAGAAGGATATGACGTTAAATCTTCAACAGGAATGACATCTATGCCTAAATCTTTGATAAATTTTTCGGTACCTCCAGTAGAATAAATGTCAAAATTTAAAGCGTATAATTGTTCAACCACAGGTTTTAATCCGTCTTTATGGAAAACAGAAATTAAAGCCGATTTTTTGCGCATGATAGGAGTCATTGTGTTGTGAGTTTTTAATTGCTGCAAAACTACTAAAAGCCTTAGGTATACACAATACAAATAACAACAGGAATCGTTAAATTTATAAGCAAAATTTATAGGTTATCAACAAACCAAACGGCGGTGGTAATTTATCTGTCCTAAATGGTAATTTAAATGTCCTGTTAAATGAATTAGAAAATAGGTTGTGGTCATTTCACTTCCAAAAACATTAATAGGATAAATAGCTTCAAAATCGGCATTAGATAAATTATTAATAGTTTGACTAACCATTTTTCTTACTGTTTCAATTTCTTGTTGTAATTCTTTTACAGAAATACCTTTAATGATAAATTCTTCATCACGCTGACGGATATATCCCGATTTACCATGCACACCTCCAATATAGTGGTTTAGATTGCCAATAAGGTGTAAGCATAAATTTCCGCCAGAATTATTGATACTTTTTGGAGTCTTCCAAAGCAATTTTTCATCTGCGTAAAGCGATAATTCGGCGCTTAGTTTGGTTAATTTTAAATCGAAAAGTTTGATGAGTGATGCCTTCATTATTTAGCACTATAATTAAGTTTCATAGTAATGGATGCGGTTTTTTTAAGCGATGATGTGTTAAAAGTGCCGCCCCAAGAATAATCTTCTTTTGAATTTTGACCAGTTATTTGGAAGATTCCCATTTTAGCCGATTTTAAATGGCCTAATATACCGCCAGAATTCAGGGCAATTTTTTCTGCACGAAGATGGGCATCTTCGGTTGCTTTAGAAATCATCTCTATTTTTAAATCGGCCAGTTTAGTGTAATAATAACGTGGCGCAAACGAATAGAAATTGATGCCTTTGTTTAATAATTCGGTTACTTCTCTAGATAGTTTGGTGTTTTTAGAAGACTGTACAGCATTAAAAACTATTTGATCTTTATTAATGCCTTTTGAAATTAAGTAATCAAGAATTATTTTTTTATCTCTTTTTAGATTATTAAAGGCGGCTTTTAAATCTCTGTTTTCATTGCTAAAACTGCCTTCCCAAACAATAAGATCTGAAGTGAAATTTGTAGTTCCTAGGCCAGTTACTTCAATACTTCCGTTAGATTTATTGCGATTAACATAGGCGTTGCCTAAAATAACTGCGGCAATAATAATAGCGACTGCAAATACAATGGCATTTAGATTCTTTTTCATGGCTATTTTTTTTGAGATTACTAAGTTATAAAAAAAATGGAATACTTTAAATATAACCAATAGTTATGCCAAAAAGAAGTTTTTTAATTGGTTTCTAATCGCTTTAAGCGACGCATTTTTGCTTTTTCAAAACGGTCTTTTTGAACGTCATTTTTGATAATTAGTGGGGGTACTTTAACTTTATTTCCTTCTTCATCCATGGCAATCATTGTAAAATAACTTGTATTGCTATGTCTCACCATGCGTTTTTTAATATCTTCGGCAATCACTTTAATACCAACTTCTAAAGATGTTTTTCCAGTATAATTGACAGAGGCTAAAAAGGTTACCAATTCGCCTATAAAAATGGGTTGTTTAAAAGTAACTTTATCTACCGATATGGTAACAACATACGCGCCACAATACCTACTTGCACATGTATAAGCCACTCTGTCTAATATTTTAAGAAGTTCGCCACCATGCATGCGCCCGCTAAAATTCGCCATCTCTGGCGTTACCAAAATTATCATTTCTGTACAAGGTTGTTGGATGTTATCGGAGTCGGTCATAATAAATCTATTTTATGCTTTTTGGTTAGACTTTAAATTGGTTATTCTTTACAAAAGGACAGTTAAATTAAGTTTGGAAACTTCGGAACAAACAAACTCTAAAAAAATTTCATCCGTTTTTGAAAATGAAGAAACAACATGAGAATCAATATCAATTTGCCCAATATTTTGGCTATTTACGAAAATGGGAATAACAATTTCGCTTTTTACTTTAAAACCACAAGAAATATAATTATCTTGATCAGAGACATCTTGAACGATATAATTCTGATTACTCACAGCCACCTGTCCACAAATACCTTTGCCAAAAGGAATAATGGTATGTTCGGTTGAATCTCCTGCAAAAGGGCCTAGTTTGAGTTCGTCCTTTTGTCCATTTTTAAAATAAAATCCTACCCAATCATAATAAGGTATGCTTTGTTTTAAAAGGTCACAGATGGTTTGCAGTTTCTCATCAGAACTTGTGGTGTCAGAAACTATGTTAATAATTTTATTTTCAATTATTTTAAAATCCATAGCTTTGATGTAAATTTGAATTATATAATGCGTAAAAATACCAATCTTTTTAAGTGAAAAACAACAAACCTGTCATAATATTTTTAGTTAAATTTTTTGCCACTTATTTTCTGTTGTTTGGAATTTACTCAAGTTATTTACATAAAAATCAAATTAAAACGCCTCTATATTCGTGTGCTCCTATAACACAAATCGTTGCCAATCATACAAAAATGGTAGCCAAATGGCTAGGCTATCATATTTATACAGAACAGCACACTAAAGAGTTGTCTATAAAATTAATGGTAGGGGGCAATTATACAGCACGGGTTATAGAAGGTTGTAATTCTGTGAGTATTATCATTTTATTTTTGGCTTTTATAATTGCATTTACAGGAAGTTTAAGAGCGACTTTTTTTTATGGGTTATTTGGACTTTTTCTAATTTACAGCATCAATATTTTGCGCATTATCGCTTTGAGCTTATTGTTATATCGGTATCCAGAATACCAAGAACCTTTGCATACTTTAATTTTTCCTGCGGTTATCTACGGATTGGTTTTTGTTTTATGGGTTATTTGGGTGCGTCATTTTTCACATCATAAAAAGAAAAAAAATGCGTAAACGATTTAGAATACTCATCATATTAGGTTTATTTTTTATACTGATATTGGTACGTGCTTTTGCACAAAAATTGTTTTATGATCCATTTATTCAGTATTTTAAAAATGATTATTTATATCAGGCCGTACCAGTTTTTGTGATGTCAAAACTGTTTTTAAATATTTTTCTTAGATATTCCTTAAATCTAGTTTTTTCATTGGTCATATTGTATGTCGCTTTTCAAAAATGGGCTGTTATAAAATTCTCAGTAAAATTTTACACTATTTCTTTTGTGGTTTTTATGTTAGCCTATTATATTTTATTACAAACGGGGTTTAGTAAAGGTTATTTACTGGCGTTTTATATACGCCGATTTTTAATTCATCCACTATTTGTGCTCATTTTGTTACCAGCTTTTTATTTTCAAGAAAAAGAAAATAAGCTGTAATTTTGTGGGAGCATAACAAAATTAATCACTTATGAAATACTACTTAAAAACTTTGGTAACAGGTCAGTCCTACGATGAGGTTAGAGAAAACTTAATTGCAGAAATGAAAAAAGAAGGTTTTGGTGTTTTAACCGAAGCCAATCTTCAAGCAGCTTTTAAAGAAAAGTTGGGTTTAGACTACAGAAAGTACGAAATATTAGGCGCATGCAACCCTAGATATGCTTATAAAGCACTTGAAATTGAAGATAAACTAGGTGTTTATTTGCCTTGTAATTTCATCATCCAAGAAATGGCAGAAAACACTATTGAGGTGGCTGCTGTAAATCCTATTGTGATGATGAGTACTATCGATAATGAGTTGCTAAAACCCATAGCAAAAGATATTTATGATAAAATGAAACGCATCATAGATAGTTTGTAATATTTTGTTAAAAACATCAAAATTTTGATCTTTTTAACGACACCTTCAAAAAATAAGTATCTTTGTGCATTGCTATGAAAAAAATAGGATTTAAAATAAGCGCTTTACTTCTTGCATTTACAATGCTCTTTTCTACACTGTCTTTTAGTGTGAATAAGCATTATTGTGGGGACATGCTTTTTAGTCAAACGTATTTTTCTCATGCAGAAGATTGTGGCATGCAACAAATGGATTTGTGTGGTGGCGAAAATTCATCTTCGCAAACCATTATAAATAATAGTTGTTGCCAGAATGTTCAGCTTTTTATTAAAGGCCAAACAGTTGAACAAAAAGCACTTGTTTCTGAAAGTTTAGAGTCAAATCAAATAGTTTGTGTTCAAAACTTTAAAAGCTTCGATTTTAAAAGCGATTATCAACAACAACCAGCCTTTTATCAAAATTACACACCTCCTTTACTGGTCGAAAACATTCCTGTTTTAGTCCAATCTTTTTTAATTTGATTTATAAATTTTAGTGTCAAACATATAGTTTAGATTAAATTATATGTTAACATTTCAATGCGTTTATATTTTTAAACGTTTTGGGAATATCATTAAAAATTATAAATCAGATAATAATGTTAAATAAAACAATCCGTTATTTCTTAGAAAATAAGCTAATTACTTTTATACTACTCGCTACTTTTATTGTGGGTGGTTTTGTAACAGCTCCCTTTAATTGGGATAGCAGCTTAATAGAACGAAATCCAGTACCCGTTGATGCCATTCCTGATATAGGCGAAAATCAACAAATTGTCTATACCGAATGGATGGGGCAATCGCCTCAAGATATCGAAGATCAAATTACCTATCCTTTAACAACGGCGCTTTTAGGTATCCCTGGTGTAAAAACAATCCGTAGCAATTCCATTTTTGGCTTATCAAGTATTTATATCATCTTTAAAGATGATGTGGAATTTTATTGGAGCCGCACAAGAATATTAGAAAAATTAAATTCATTACCTCCAGGTACTGTTCCAGATGCTGTAAAACCCGCTTTAGGTCCAGATGCTACAGCACTTGGTCAGGTGTTTTGGTACACGCTCGAAGGGCGCAATCCAAAAACAGGCAAGCCAAATGGAGGTTGGGATCCGCAAGAATTGCGCACCATTCAAGATTTTAATGTACGTTATTACTTAACATCTGTTGAGGGTGTTTCTGAAGTAGCTTCTATTGGTGGCTTTGTGAAAGAGTATCAAATTGATATTGATCCCAATGCAATGAAAGCGCAAAATGTCGACATCGCTATGATTATGAAAGCGGTAAAAAATAGCAATCTTGATATTGGCGCACAAACCTTAGAAATTAACAAAGTAGAATATTTAGTACGTGGTTTGGGTTATTTAAAAAACCTCGAAGACCTCGAAGAAAGCGTGGTTGCGGTTAGAAATAACACGCCAATTCGTTTAAAAGATATCGCTAAAATTCAGTTTGGCCCAGCTACCCGTCGTGGCGGATTAGATAAAAGTGGTGTTGAGGCTGTAGGTGGTGTTGTGGTTGCCCGTTATGGCGCCAATCCGCTTGAAGTTATCAATAAACTAAAAGATAAAATTAAAGAAGTGGCTCCTGGTTTGCAATCAAAAACCTTGGCAGACGGTTCTGTTTCAAAGGTTACTATCGTGCCATTTTATGACCGCTCAGGTCTTATTCACGAAACTTTAGGCACTTTAGAATCATCATTATCGCATGAAATTCTCATCAGTATTTTGGTGGTGATTGTGTTGGTACTCAATTTAAGAGCATCCATATTAATATCTGTTTTATTACCAGTTGGGGTTTTAATGACCTTTATCACCATGAAATATTTTGGTGTAGATGCCAATATAGTTGCCCTTTCGGGGATAGCTATTGCCATTGGTGTGATGGTAGATGTGGGCATTGTCTTTACCGAAAATATCATCAGACATTTAGAGATGCCAGAAAATAAAGGCATCCGCGGCAAGCAATTAATGCAAGTTATTTATGAAGCCACAACCGAAGTAGCTTCGGCAATCATTACTGCTTTAGCAACTACTGTGGTGAGTTTTTTACCCGTTTTTGCCATGCAAGCTTCCGAAGGGAAATTGTTTAGACCTTTGGCTTTTACAAAGACATTCGCCTTATTATCATCATTGTTTATTGGCATTATGTTTCTTCCAGCCATAGCACATGTCTTATTTTCGATCCGTTTTGATAAAAAACGATCTACAAGAATTTTTAACTCTTTACTTATTGGTTTTGGATTCACATTTTTGATAGCTTATGGCAGCGGTATGGCTATAGCATTGATTGCGTTTGGCGTAAACAATATGCTATCGGTTATCAAACCAAAAGAGCTTTTTAAGGGGAAAATTAAATTGCCTTATTCAGAAAAGTTAGCCAATTATATCAATATCGCCATTACAATAGCGGTGATTGTTTATTTTTTAACTGTCGAGTGGATGCCTTTAGGGGCTTCAAACAGTGTATTTGTTAATTTCATTTTTGTTATTATCATCATCGCTTCTGTGCTGGGTTTATTAATGACTATCGTTCATTTTTATACCTCAATTTTAAGATGGTGTTTAAATAATAAATTAAAATTTTTAAGTATTCCTGTTATTATTGTGCTTTTCGGGATGACTATCTGGACAGGTTTTGGATCGTTTTTTGGGTTTATGCCCGATTTTGTGAAACAGAATAAAGTTTGGGTAGGTTTAGAAGACACCTTTCCGGGTGTTGGAAAAGAATTTATGCCAGCTTTAAACGAAGGCTCTTTTCTATTGATGCCTACCACAATGCCACATTCGGGAATTGCAGAGAATGTAGAAGTCATTGCAACAATTGACAAACATTTAAACAGTATCCCAGAAATTGATATAGTTGTGGGTAAATGGGGACGTGTAAATTCTGCTTTAGATCCTGCACCAACATCCATGTATGAGAATACCATTAATTATATTCCAGAATATAAGCTAGATGAAGACGGCAGGAAAATAAGATTTAAAGTAAATAATAAAGGGGCGTTTGTATTAAAAGATAAGTCGACTTATAAGTACGCAACAGATACATTTAGAAAAATTTCGAGCGATGAATTGATTTTAGATGAAGATGGCCAGTACTTTAGACAATGGCGGACTTCAATTAAAAACCCAGATGATATTTGGAAGGAAATTGTCAAACATGCCAAATTCCCAGGTTTAACATCTGCGCCAAAATTGCAACCCATTCAAACCAGATTGGTGATGTTGGCAACAGGTATGCGTGCGCCAATGGGTATAAAAGTATTTGGCCCAACATTAGAATCTATTGAAAAAGTAGGTTTTGAATTGGAGAAAATTCTAAAAGAGGTGCCAAGTGTAGAAACATCAACGGTTTTTGCAGACCGCGTGGTGGGTAAACCTTATTTAGAAATTAAATTAAACCGCCAAGCGATGTCGCGTTATGGACTCACTGTTAAAGACATGCAAATGCAGTTATCGGTAGCTGTAGGTGGTAAAAAATTAGGCACAACGGTTGAAGGACGTGAGCGTTTTCCTATAAGAGTGCGTTATGCCAGAGAGTTTAGAGACAATCCAGACGATCTAAAAAACATTTTAATACCAACACCATCTGGTGCCCAAGTGCCGTTGGCACAATTGGCTGAGATTACTTATAAACGAGGACCACAGGTTATAAAAAGTGAGGATACTTTTTTAACGTCGTATGTGGTTTTTGATATGAAAGAAGGCAATGCCGAAGTTAATGTGGTTGAAGATGCTCAAAAACTAATTAAAGAGAAAATTGAAAAGGGAGAATTTGTATTACCTGCTGGTGTGACTTATCGCTTTACAGGAAATTACGAAAGTCAGATTAGAGCTTCAAAACGTTTGATGTTAGTTGTGCCTATTTCGCTGGTTTTAATTTTACTGATTTTGTATTTTCAATTCAAATCCTTATTACCATCCTTAATGGTATTTTCGGGTATTTTTGTTGCCTTTTCAGGTGGTTTTATTATGATTTGGTTATACGGACAACCTTGGTTTTTAAACTTCGATTTTGCAGGTGTCGCTATGCGCGATTTATTCCAATTACATAGCATAAATTTAAGCGTGGCAGTTTGGGTAGGCTTCATCGCCTTATTTGGTATTGCTACCGATGATGGTGTGATTATGGGAACCTATCTTACCCAAGTTTTTGACAAAGAAAAACCCAAAACCATTGCGGCAGTTAAAGAAGCTGTAATTCATGCGGGTTCAAAAAGGGTTAGACCAGCTATGATGACGGCAGCAACGGCAATTATTGCCCTAATTCCAGTGTTAACAGCAACAGGCAAAGGATCAGACGTTATGATTCCTATGGCAATACCATCCTTTGGTGGGATGCTGTTACAGGTTATAACCATGTTTGTAGTGCCCGTATTATACTGTATGTGGCAAGAAAGTAAATTAAAAAGAACTTTAAAAAACAGTCCAGATGAAAACTAGAATTTATAAAATACTTTTCTTGATATTGCTGATGATGGGTGTGACTAAAAGCTTTGGTCAAGCAACTCAAGATGATTTAGATGCTTACTTAAATGTGGCTGCTAAAAACAATCCGGGACTAAAAGCCAGCTTTAATAATTATTTAGCGGCAATGGAAAAAGTGCCACAAGTTGGTTCGCTTCCAGATCCTAAAATAGCGTTTAGCTATTTTGCACAGTCTGTAGAAACTAGGGTAGGGCCTCAAAAATGGAAAGCTAATATATCGCAATCATTTCCTTGGTTTGGTTTGTTAAAAACCAAAAAAGATGTGGCTACAAATATGGCGAAAGCCAAATATGAGATTTTTGAAAATGCCAAATCTAATTTGTTTTTCGAAATAAAGACAGCTTATTATAACTATTACTATTTACAACGTGCAATTGCCATTACAAAAGAAAATATAGACATTTTAAACATTTTCAAAAATTTGTCATTGGTTAAAATTGAAGCTGGTAAAGCAACCATTGCAGACGAATTGCGTGTTGAATTGGAATTAAATGATTTGCAAAATCAATTGGCTTTATTGTACGATACACAAGAGGTTTTTAAAAACAATTTCAATAATTTATTAAACCGCAATGTAGCTGATGATATTTTGATTCCGGTAGATTTATGGCAAAATAATCTACCTATTGAAGCTGCTAAATTAGTAGATAGTATTTTTAGTAACAATCATTTGTTAAAAAGCATCGATCAAAAAATTGAAGCTTTTAACAACCAAGAAGTCTTAGATAAAAAAGTGGGTTTACCCAAATTTACAGTGGGACTTGGTTTTATAAATGTGGCAGAGAATCCATTGTCGATAGCAAAAGACAATGGTAAAAATGCATTTTTTCCTTCTATTGGATTGTCAATTCCGATTTATCGCAATAAATATAAAGCGATGCTTAAAGAAACAGTTTTATTGCGTGAAGGCGCTGAATCTGAAAAGAAAGAAAAAGAAAACAAATTAAACACACTTAACAAACGCGTTTTAAAAGATTATAAAGACAGTGATAGACGCATCGCATTAAATGCCAAACAGGCACGCATTGCCAAAAAAGTCTTAGACGTTTTGTTAACATCATATTCGACCGACGCCAAAGACTTTGAAGAGGTTTTGCGAATGGAACGTAAACTTTTAATTTATCAATTGGCTTATCAAAAAGCCTTAACAGATAAGAATGCAGCCACGGCTTTTATCAATTATTTATTAGGAAATTAAAACATAAGAATTATGAAAAAATATAGAATTTATCTTTTAGGAGCTGCCATTTTAGTGATAGGTATCTTAATAGGAAACACATTTTCGGGTAGCAATAATGCTACCGATACCCACTCAGCATCTGAACACAATTATGTGCAAGACCCCATAACTAAATTGTGGACTTGCTCAATGCATCCTCAAATTAAAATGACGAAACCTGGGAAATGTCCTATTTGTGGCATGACATTAATACCGGTAGATAATGGCAAAAGTGATGAGAAAGTTGGCGGTAATGAGATTATTATGACCGAAGATGCCATTAAATTAGCCGATATTCAAACCAGTGAAGTCGTTAAAGCAGATGCTGTTAAAGATTTACATTTACTGGGTAGGGTTAAACCCGATGAACGTAAATTGTTCACGCAATCGGCACATATACCTGGCCGTATTGAGCGTTTGTATGTTAATTTTACAGGCGAGAAAGTTCACAAGGGTCAAAAAATTGTCAGCTTGTATTCTCCCGAATTAATCATGGCTCAAAAAGAATTGTTCGAAGCCATAAAATCTAAAAAGGTTTATCCGCAACTTTATACAGCTATCATTAATAAACTCAAACTTTGGAAACTGACAGATGCACAAATCAGCGCTATCGAAAAATCTGGAAAAGTGAGTGAAAATATAGACATTTTATCAGATTATAGCGGTTATGTTATGAAGCGTAGAGTAGAATTGGGAGATCATGTTATGGCTGGTGCGGGTTTGTTTGAGATTGCCGATTTAAGCAATGTTTGGATTATGTTTGAAGCTTACGAAAAAGATATGCCTTGGATACACCCAAATGATAAAGTTAGTTTTACTGTAGAAGCTTTGCCAGGCAAATCGTTTGCAGGTAAGGTGATTAATATCGATCCGTTTGTTGATGCTAAAACCAGAATTACCAATGTGAGGGTTGAAGTTTCTAATGCAAATATGGAGCTTTTGCCAGAAATGTTTGTAAATGGACTTGTAAAAGCGAAACTTCAAAATGCAACCGATGTGATTGTCATTCCTAAATCGGCTGTGTTGTGGACTGGTAAACGCAGTGTGGTTTATGTAAAAGTGCCACATAAAAATGTTACATCATTTGAATATAGAGAAGTGATCTTAGGAGAAACTTTAGGCGCTTTTTACAGTATAAAAAGTGGTTTAATGGCTGGCGAAATAATCGCAACCAATGCTGTATTTAGAATTGATGCCGCAGCGCAATTATTGGGTCAAAAAAGCATGATGAATCCAGACGGAGGGAAACCTAATTTAGGTCATGCTGGTATGGATATGAGTGGTGATAAAAAAATGAATTAAATCGAATAAATAACAAATAATTAAAACAAAAAGAAAATGAAAAATCTAAATTTAAAATCAGTTTTATTAACAGCAATTGCTGTGAGCTTATCAGTATTTACTTATGGTCAAGTTGATCACAGCAAAATGAAAATGACGCATGATAAAGGTGGTGTGATGAAACAAAAAGAAATGGCAGTGATGTTAAATGACGCCAATTTAAACAAGGCTTATATGCATTATACAATCATAAAAGAGGCCATGTTTAAAGGCGATGCTAAAAAAGTACAAATGATGTCTGATATGTTGGTTAGTATTTTACATACTTATGGCAATGCGCCTCAAGCTTTAAATATTTCGGTTGCATTAGCTAAAGCTGATAAGATTGAAGTGCAACGCACATTATTTGCTGATTTAACAGGGGCTTTTGAACCACTTTTAAAAGGAAGCGTAACTAAAGGAGCGATCTATAAAAACTTTTGCCCAATGGCAAATGGTTCTGGTTCTTATTGGTTTTCGAATTCAGAAAAGATTGTAAATCCATATTTTAGTGGAAACATGACAGGTTGTGGCAGTGTAAAGGAGACATTTAAATCTATATAATTCTATTATTTTAGTTTTTATAAGGTGCCTATTTTTGTAAAAAGAGAATATTATATCAAAGAGGTTAAAAATGTATGCTACTGTCTTTAGTAGTATTCATTTTAAGTAACTTTAGTTACACTTTATGCGCCATAAAAAGCTTAAATTTGAACTTAAATATTTAAAATTAAAAAAATAATACCCTGAGATGTTAATGAGATTTCAAAATATTTTAGCTTTTAGTCTAGCACAATTGGTGTTATTTTCAACAACTACTTTTGCTGTAGATGTACATAAATGTAGCGGAAATATTTATGATATTTCATTTATTGGCCATGCCAAAAAATGTGACATGGGTTTTATGACCTCTGATTTTAAATCAAATTCAATTGATGCTGTTAAATCTAAATCTTGTTGTTCAGATGTTCATTTTGTTGTTAACGGAAACACTATAAAAAAAGAGGGAGACATTCAATTAAATACCTTTCAATTTAGTTTTATAGTTTATGATAATTACAATAAAACATCCAAACTTCTTTTAAAGAAGAAAATATTTCACAAAGATTATTCCCCTCCTATAATAATTGATGATTTTAACACAAGCTACCAAGTTTTTCTAATTTGATTTTGGATAATTTACTGTAAACCAACTTAATTTTTACAAAAAATAGATAACATTCAAAATTTAAACAAATTGAAAAATTTAAAATATATACTCGTATCGTTTATTTTAGTGCTTAATTTTAGCTGCTCAGACTCTAAAGTTGTAGCCGATTCTTATGGTAAATTAACCATAAAACTTACCGATGCTCCCATGCCTTATAATCAGTTTATGGAAGCAAATATTACCATAGATAAAATAGAGCTTGGTAATGCCGCCGATGCCAATTCTTTTATTGTTATTATGAGTCAAAAAACAACTTATAATATGCTCGATTTGGTTAACGGTATTACCGAGACTTTAACCAATATGGATATCCCAGAAGGGAAATATGACACACTCCGACTCTATATTTCATCCGCAGAAATGGTGATGAATAATGGCGCATCTTTCACTTATAATATGGGTCAAATAGGTTCTATTGGTAATGGCAGTATGATGGGTGGTAGCATGATGTTCAACAATCAAGAAGGAAGTATTGATATTACTTTAGATCACTTTATGGACATTATGGCTAACAGTCAAAATGACTTTTTAATGGATCTTGATATTGACCATTCGTTTAGTTTACAAGGTGTTGGTTTTTCTGGTATGGGCGCTAATATGATGATGACCATGACAGGTTTCACTTTTAATCCAACCATGCGTTTTGTAGATATGCACGAAGCTGGAAGTATTTCTGGGACAGTTCATAGCGATCAAGGCGATTTAGAAAATGTTACAATTACAATGATGCAAGGCACTCTGGTTTACACAACAACGCATACCGATGCCAATGGTCATTACCATTTTATAGGAATTCCTAATGACACCTATGCCATGCACGCTGAAGCTGATGGTTATACTATGAACTCTACAGGAAACAATAGCAATATGGGAAATATTCAAATGATGAATAATGCAGATTTATCGATTGATTTTAATATGGTAAAATCTAATTAAATAGCATAATTATAACAATAATAGAAAATCACGCCAATGGCGTGATTTTCTATTTAAAATTTGTAAAGTATCTCAATTTAACAAGAAAATCATTGCTTTAGGAAAACGTCTAGCCCAAGCCGCTTCAAAATGTCTGGCATTTTGTTCTTTAATGTAGAAGTAATCTTTAGTGTTAATATAGTTTTTAGCATTTAGGGCATTTATCATAGCATTAACACCTGGCTCTAATTGTGTTTCAAGACCAACTGTGCCCATATCTAAATATATTTTAATATCTTTTTTTTGTTCCTTGTCTGATAAGATTTTTGGCACGTAGTCAAAGTTTTTATACTGAAAAGCAGGCGACATACAAATGGCGCCAGAAAAGATTTCGGAGTGTTCCCAAACCAACATCATAGAAATCAAGCCACCCATTGATGAGCCACCAACAAAAGTATTTTTTCTATCGGATTTTGTGCGATATGTTGCATCTATAAGTGGTTTTACTTTATGGATGATAAAATTCATATAAGCTGTGCCTTTTACGCCGGGAGAATAGTCTAAACCACGGTCTGCAGAGCTGCTCATTCCTACAACAATAACAGGCGGAATTTTACCTACTTTTATTAAACTATCACAAGATTCATCTACTTGCCAATCGATGCCAAACGAACTCGTTTTTGGATCAATAATATTTTGACCGTCATGCATATACAATACGCCATATTTTTCTGATGTGTTTTTTTCATAATCGGGCGGAAGCCACACAATAATATCACGGTCAAGTATGCCATCGCCATGCATTTGCTTGTGGTATTTTACATTTCCTGTTATTTGACCAACTACTTTGTTTATAGCTTCACCCCATTTATAAATGGTATCTGTTTTTGAGCTTGTTTTGGCTGTGTTGATTGAGAAATTTGGAAACGGATTACCATTGTTATCCAAACCCTCTTTTTGCCATGAACCTAATGTAAATTTATATTCTATAGAAGCGTTTGCTTGTGGTACGAATTCTTTTATCCAAATATGGTTGCCAACAAAAGTCATTAAAGTTTTATCAGGTTGCCAAGATCCCAAGGTTTCTATATCGCCAGAAATAAAAACTGGGGTAGTATCTGACAAGTTTGGAGCGAAAAGGCTAATTTTTACAGAATTAGATTTGGTGTTACAAGAAAGTATGAGTGCAAATATTATAAAGGCGATTATAAATTTTAAGGATTTCATTAGAAAGGATAAAATGTTAAAATCAAAGATACAAAACTTCGTTTTTAAAATTTGAATTAAGTGCTTCAAATTATATTGATACATTTGTTTAAATAAATAAACTAAAAACTAAAATTTATGAATTTATTGAAATTTTTTTTTGTCATTGGCGTTTTAATTGCGCAAATTGTTGTTGCTCAAAATACCCCAGTAAAAAGGAATACAGATTTATTTAGCCCGTTAAATATTCCTAATGTTCAAACGCCTTATAGAACACAAGCTGGAGAACCATCTACAGATTATTGGCAAAATCAGTCAGATTATATTGTTGCAGTTACTTTAGATGATGTAAATCATATTGTAAAAGGTCAGGTTGATATTACTTACACCAATAACAGTCCAGATAAATTGGGTTATGTTTGGTTACAACTCGATGAAAATAAATTCAATTCAAATTCTAGAGGTGCAGCTGTTTTAGGTGCTGTAGGAGGTCGCTTTAGCGGAAATCTTGATGGCGGTTATAATATTTCATCCGTTAAGGTCAATGGCACTGATGCAAAATTTGTAATTACTGATACACGAATGCAAATAAGATTAAAAGAAAGCGTTCAGCCAACAGGCGGAAAAATAATAATTAATGTGGCTTACGATTTTAAAATTCCAGAATATGGCGCAGATAGGATGGGGCGTATAAAACAAGCACAAGGTTGGGTGTACGAAGTGGCACAATGGTATCCAAGAATGGCTGTTTATGATGATATAAAAGGCTGGAATAATGAGCCTTATTTAGGTTCTGGTGAGTTTTATTTAGATTATGGAAACATTGATTATAAAATAACAGTGCCTTACGATTTTATTGTCGTGGGTTCTGGTGCATTGGTCAATCTTGATGAAGTATATCCTAATAAAATTACCAAACGTTATCGCAAAGCGCAAGAAAGTGATAAAACTGTAATGATTATCAATGCCGATGAAGTGGGTGATACAAGAAAAACAAGACCTGTTCAAAATGGCAATCTGACGTGGCATTTTAAGATTAATCAAACACGTGATGCTGCATGGGCAGCTTCAAAAGCTTTTATATTAGATGGCGCTAAAATAAATTTACCTAAAGGTAAGACAGCTATGGCGTTGTCGGCCTACACTAAAGAAAGTGCGACAGATGATGCTTGGAATAAATCGACAGAATATGTAAAACAATCTATAGAACATTACTCAATTATGTGGTTTCCTTACACCTATCCGGTAGCTACAAATGTGGCGGGTATTGTAGGCGGTATGGAATATCCAGGTATTGTTTTTTGTGGATGGAAAGCCAAAAGTGGCGGATTGTGGAGTGTTACCGATCACGAATTTGGACATAACTGGTTTCCTATGGTTGTTGGTAGTAATGAACGTTTACATCCATGGATGGATGAAGGATTTAATACATTTATCAATCATTATAGCGCATTAGCCTATGGTAAATATCCTGCAAAATTGAGAGATAGATTGGGTTTTGTTGGCCGATTAACAGATATAAATAGAGAACCTATAAATACACCGCCTGATGTGGCACAAACATTTAATTTAGGGATGGTTGCTTATAGAAAACCTGCATTGGGTTTGTTTATGTTACGAGAATCTATTTTAGGACATGATAGATTTGATTATGCTTTTAAAAATTATATTGCCAAATGGGCATTTAAACATCCACGTCCCATCGACTTTTTTAATGCGATGGAGAATGCTTCTGGAGAAGATTTAGATTGGTTTTGGAAAGCTTGGTTTTATAATACTGGAAACATAGATCAAGGAGTAACGAATGTATCTTACGTTGATAATGACCCTAAACTTGGCGCTATTATCAGTCTAGAAAATGTTGGCGAAGTAGTTATGCCAATAAATTTGATTATAGAAAATGAACAGGGAATTAAAACAAAAGCTCATATACCAGTTGCCTTTTGGATGCGAGGTAATAAGGCCAACTATAAAGCTAATACAACATCTAAAATTGTAAAAGTAACCATTGACCCAGAAGCCTTATATCCTGATATTGATTTGAGCAATAATGTTTTTGAAAACATATCTGACCAAAAAATTAAAGATTAACTCATAAAAAATCCCGCTTTAAAGCGGGATTTTTATAATGCAGTTAACTATAACCTAAACCTAACTAAAAACAATAGCTATTTTCTGCAATAACTTTATCGGCTATGGTATTGCGCAAACCTATAATGTTTGGATAATTGGCATATTTGGTATAACGTTTTAAACCAACCAACATCATGCGTTGTTCATCGCCTTCTGCAAAAGAAATAATGGAATGTTTTCCAGCAGTTTCAATAATGTCTATGGCATAAAATAAATTCAATTTAGCCATGGCAATTTGCTCTTTTACTTTGTCTTCGCCTTCTCTTTTTGCTAATTTTTCTGCACGTAAAATAGCAGATTCAGCCATATAAATCTGGATCAAGATATCTGAACACGCCAACATTAATTGTTGGTGTTTGTCAACTTTTTCGCCATATTTCTGTAATACAGCACCAGCAACCATTAAAAATAGTTTTTTAAGATTGGCTATAATTAGTTTTTCTTCGGTAAATAAAACAGCATAATCAGGTTTGTCAAAAGAAGGCATACTTGTTAATTCTTTTGCAACAGCAGTAGCTGGACCCAATAAATCAACATGACCTTTCATGGCTTTTTTAATCATCATGCCAATACTTATCATACGGTTAATTTCGTTGGTGCCTTCGTAAATTCTTGCAATACGCGCATCGCGCCAAGCTGATTCTATTGGGGTGTCTTCTGAGAATCCCATACCACCAAAAATTTGAATACCTTCATCGGTACATTTTTGTGTGTATTCAGAAACGGCCACTTTAAGGATAGAACACTCAATAGCATATTCTTCAACACCTTTTAATTCGGCTTCTTGATGCGTGTCTTTTCCGGCTGCTTTACGGAGTTCAATACGGTCTTCAATATTTTTTGCAGCACGGTAACTGGCAGATTCTCCAACCCAGCAGTTTGTAGTTATTTCGGCAAATTTTTGTTGAATCGCACCAAAACTTGAAATAGGTGTATTAAATTGCTCGCGTTGGTTGGCATAGATTACAGATTCTGTAATAACACGGCGTTGGGCATCTAAACAAGCTGCAGCCAATTTAATACGGCCAACATTTAAAGCATTCATGGCAATTTTAAAGCCATTCCCTCTTTCTGACAACATATTTTCTACAGGCACTTTTGTTTTGTCATAAAAAACCTGACGTGTAGATGAAGAACGAATACCTAATTTGTGTTCTTCGTCTCCTAAAGTAATGCCATTCGGATTGTTTTTATCGTATTCTACAATAAAACCAGTAATGTTTTTATCGTCTTCTATACGCGCAAACACAATCATTAAACTACAAAAACCAGCATTAGAAATCCACATTTTCTGACCTGTGATATTGTAATAAGTGCCATCTTCAGATAAAACAGCTTTTGTTTTACCAGAATTGGCATCACTACCCGCACTTGGCTCTGTTAAACAATACGACCCAAACCATTCGCCAGTGGCTAATTTTGGGACATATTTTTGTTTTTGTGCTTCGGTCCCATAAAGTGTAATTGGCATGGTGCCGATACCTGTATGTGCACCAAAAGCAGTACTGAAAGAGCCAGTTGCTCCAGAAATATAATCACAAACTAACATGGTTGAAACAAATCCCATACCCATTCCGTCGTATTCTTCTGGTACGGATACACCTAAAAATCCAAGCTCTCCAGCTTTACCCATAACTTCTTCGGTTAATGCATAATCTTTCTTTTCAAAACGGGCTTTATTTGGCCAAATCTCTCTGTCAACAAATTCTTTGACAGCATCTTTCATCATTATTTGTTCCTCCGAAAAGTCTTCTGGAGTAAAAATATCTTCGCAGTCAACTGCTTTTACAAGAAATTGGCCACCTCTAATTAATTCTTTATCTGTACTCATGGTTTATAATTTATTAGTCTTATTTTAAAAATTCATACACGCCTGCAGCACCTTGACCTGTACCAACACACATGGTTACAATTCCATATTTGTTTTTTCTACGGCGCATTTCGTTAAATAACTGTACCGAAAGTTTGGCTCCTGTACATCCTAGTGGATGTCCCATAGAAATAGCGCCACCATTTACATTTACAATATCTGGATTGAGTTCTAGACCGCGAATAACAGCCAAAGATTGCGAAGCAAAAGCTTCGTTTAATTCAAATAAATCAATATCTTTTAATGCTAATCCAGCTTGTTTTAGTGCTTTTGGCACTGCGTACATTGGGCCAATACCCATAATGCTTGGTTCTACACCAACTGGTGCGTAAGAAACCAAACGTGCAACAGGCTCAAGATTTAATTCTTTTACCATAGCTTCACTCATTACCAAAACAAACGAAGCACCATCACTCATTTGAGATGAATTACCCGCAGTTACACTTCCGCCTTGAGCGAAAACAGGTCTTAATTTCGCAAGCGCTTCTACAGAAGTTCCAAGTCTTGGGCCTTCATCTGTATCCACCACATAACTTTTTTCTTGGCGTTTACCGGATGCATCTAAATATGTTTGATTCACGGTTATCGGAACAATATCATCTTTAAATGTGCCATCTTTAATAGCTCTTAAAGCTTTTTGATGTGAGTTATAAGAAAATAAATCTTGATCTTCGCGAGACACATTGTATTTATTAGCAACGGCTTCGGCAGTTGTGCCCATGCCCCAATAATAATCTTCGTGACCAGATTTGATCACATCGTAATTTAGGTCAGGTCTGTAACCGCCCATAGGTACTGCACTCATACTTTCGGCACCACCTGCAATAATGCAATCGGCCATACCGGCAGCTATTTTGGCACTTGCCATAGCAATTGTTTCTATTCCCGAAGAACAAAAACGGTTAACGGTTACGCCAGGAACATCAACAGAGTTAACGCCCATAAGTGAGATGAGACGCCCCATATTTAAACCTTGTGCGCCTTCTGGCATGGCACAACCTACCATAACATCGTCAATGCGCGTTACATCTAGTTGCGGTACTTGTTTTAGTAAATGTTTTATGGTGCTGGCAGCCAAATCGTCCGTTCTTTTGAATCGGAAAACACCTCTAGGCGCTTTGCCTACTGCAGTTCTATATCCTTGTACTATATATGCTGTTTTCATATTATTAATTTCTAAGAGGTTTACCAGTTTTTAAAGTATGTTCTATACGCTGTAAGGTTTTTTTCTCGCCTAAAAGCGATAAGAAAGCTTCGCGTTCTATATCTAAAAGATATTGTTCTGAAACGAAAGTTGGTTCAGATAAATCGCCGCCAGACATAACGTAAGCAATTTTGTCACCTATAAGTTTATCGTGTTCAGAAATATAGAATCCTTTTTCCATGGCATCAGTTCCAACTAAGAACATGCCTAAAGATTGTTTTCCTAAAACCTTAACTTGTTGTTGAATCGGCTTTGTGTAGCCTTGCTCTGCCATTATAATGGCGTGTTTTTTTGCTGTCGCAATTTGACGTTCTCTGTTTACCACAATGATATCTTTTCCTTTTTGAAGGATATTAGTATCAAAAGCTTCATAAGCAGAGGTGCTTACTTGTGCCATAGCAATAGGTAAGAAATGTTGACGCAAAGCATTCAATTGTACATCACCTTCTTTAAAGGTTGCTGCGGCTCTTAAAGCCATTTCTTTGGTGCCTGCACCACCGGGTAATAATCCCACACCAAATTCTACCAAACCGATATAAGATTCGGCAGCAGCCACAACTTTATCCGCGTGAAGCGTCATTTCGCATCCGCCACCTAAAGTCATGCCAGTAGGCGCAACAATGGTTGGGATTGAAGAATAACGCAATCGCATTACTGTGTCTTGGAAAGCTTTTATGGCGTAATGTAAATCGTCGTATTCTTGTTCTACAGCCAACATAAAGACCATTGCTAAATTAGCCCCAACAGAAAAATTAGGAGACTGATTGGCAATAATTAAACCTTCATATTTTTCTTCGGCAAGATCAATACCTTTATTTATAGCTTCTATAACGCCACTGCCAATGGTATTCATTTTAGACTGGAATTCTACATTTAAAATACCATCGCCTAAATGTTGAATAGAGGCTTCAGAATTACTCCAAATGGTTTTTGATTCTCTAATATTATCTAAAATTATAAAACCATCTTGACCGGGCACTTTTTGTTGTGCTTTTTTCGGAATGTTATAAAAGTATTTAGCACCTTCTTTAAGGTTGTAAAAAGAAGTTTGTCCGCTTGCCAACATGTCATTAACCCAAGTATTTGGTTTAAAACCTTCGGCTTTCATTAATTCAATTCCGTTTTCAACACCTATGGCATCCCAAATTTCGAAAGGACCAAAATCCCATCCAAATCCAGCGCGCATAGCATCATCAATAGCATATAAATCATCAGAAATTTCTGGGACACGGTTTGACGCGTATTGAAACATCGCTGTAAAAGTTTTTCTGAAAAAGTCGCCAGCTTTATCTGTACCTTTTACCAGTACTTTATAACGGTCTATGACTTTATCAATATTTTTAGTATTGGCGAGTGTTGCAAATTTAGGACGTGTGGCAGGGCGATATTCCATTGTGTTTAAATCTAACACAAGAATTTCTCTTTTCCCTTCTTTAGAAGTCACACGTTTGTAAAAACCTTGATTGGTTTTGCTACCCAACCATTTATTTTCCATCATTGTGTTGATGAAATCTGGAATTTCGAAAGTGGTGTGCATTTCGTCTTTTGGCGCATTGTCATGAACACCATTGGCAGTGTGTACCAAAGTATCTAATCCAACCACATCAACAGTTCTAAAGGTAGCCGATTTTGGGCGTCCAATTACGGGGCCTGTTAATTTATCAACTTCTTCAACGGTTAAACCGAGTTCTTTTACCACATGAAATAAATTCATAATGCCAAAAACACCAATACGATTGCCAATAAATGCAGGTGTGTCTTTAGCTAAAACAGTTGTTTTTCCTAAAAATTTCTCACCGTACATCATTAAGAAATCTGTAATTTCTGGTTTGCAATCTGGCCCAGGAACAACTTCAAAAAGTTTTAAATAACGCGGTGGATTGAAGAAATGTGTTACGGCAAAATGTTTTTGAAAATCTTCGCTACGCCCTTCGTTCATAAACTGAATAGGAATACCAGAAGTGTTTGAAGTAATAAGTGTACCCGGAGTGCGGTATTTTTCTATTTGATCAAAAACTATTTTTTTGATATCTAGACGTTCTACAACAACTTCAATAATCCAATCTACATCGGCAACTTTAGCCAAATCATCCGTTGTGTTACCTGTTGTGATTCTTCTTGCCATAGATTTATGGTAAATAGGCGAGGGCTTAGATTGTAAAGCATTGTTAAAATGCATGTTTACAAGACTATTTCTAACGATTTTGTCGTCTAGAGTGAGTCCTTTTGCTTTGAACTGTTCTGGTAATTCATTAGGGATGATATCTAATAAAAGTACTTCCACACCAATATTAGCGAAATGACATGCGATGCCTGAGCCCATAATGCCAGAACCGATGACTGCAACTTTGTTAATGGTTCTTTTTTTCATATTTATTGTATATATTTAATTGTTTGTCAGTTATATTTTAAATTACTTTCACCCTCTAAAAAATGGATTTTTCGTTTACTAATTTTGTGATGGTTTGTGTAACTTCTATAAAATTATTTATTTTTTCTTCGGAAATGTGTTCTGTAAGAACTTCGTTAAAACGGTAAACAGATTGTTTTGAAACTTCTCGTTTTTCTTTACCAAAATCGGTTAATTTTATTAAAACGCTTCTGCCATCTTCTGGATGACGCTCTCTAAAAATGAGTTTTTTATCTTCCATCGATTTTAATATTCGTGATAAGCTTGTGGCTTCCATACCCATTTGTGGTCCTAACGACGTAGAAGGGGTGCCATTTTCATGATCAATATTTAACAGTACAAACGCCATAGCCATTGTGCTATCATGCTTTGAGGCTTGTTCATTGTACATTTTTGCAACCGCTTGCCATGAGGCTCTTAAACAGTGATCTATTGATTGTTCTCTTATCATTGTCCAAATGTATAAAAAACATACTATGCGCGCATAGTAAAATTAAAAAAATTATAGAAATGTTAACATTTTATTTTTCTAGCTTCATATTCCTATATTTGTTGAATTTTAAAATTAGATTTAAGCCCAAAAGTTAAAATAGTATATGAATACATTATTAAGAGTTGAAAATGTTGTTAAAAATTTTGGCGCTTATCGCGCTTTAAATAAGGTGTCCATCAGTGTTTCTAAAGGAAGTATTTTTGGTTTGTTAGGGCCTAATGGTGCTGGAAAAACAACATTAATTAGAATAATAAATCAGATTACAGGACCAGATGAAGGTCAGATTTTTTTAGACGGTAAGCCCTTGTGCCCAGATGATATAGCTTCTATAGGCTATTTGCCTGAAGAACGTGGTTTGTACAAAAACATGAAAGTTGGTGAGCAGGCCATTTATTTAGCCCAATTAAAAGGAATGTCTAAGGCAGATGCCAAAGCCCAGCTTAAAATGTGGTTTGAGAAATTCGAAATTACGAGTTGGTGGGATAAAAAAGTGCAGGAACTCTCAAAAGGAATGGCACAAAAAGTTCAGTTTATTGTGACTGTTTTACACCAACCTAAATTGTTAATTTTTGATGAACCCTTTAGTGGATTTGATCCTATAAACGCTAATTTAATTCGCGATGAAATTTTAGGCTTGCGCGATAAAGGCGCTACCATTATATTTTCTACACATCGCATGGAAAGCGTAGAGGAGGTTTGCGATCATATAGCTTTAATAAATAAATCGAATAAAATTCTTGACGGCGAATTAAATGCGATAAAGAAACAATTTAAAACAAACACTTATGAAGTGGGTTTAATTGCCGATGATTTACAAGCTCTAGAAACCGAAATTTCTACAAAGTTTCAAACGGGGCCAGCCATATTTAAATCTTTAAATCACGATTTAAAACTCAACATAAAGCTATCCGATAAGGAAACTTCAAACGATTTGCTAAACTATTTAAGTACCAAATCTCAGATTAATCATTTTGTAGAATTGGTACCAAGTGCCAACGATATTTTTATTCAAGCCATAAATAATAACACCAATGTATAAATTAAGACTCATAATTAAACGCGAATTTTTATCTAAGGTAAGAAACAGATCTTTTATCGTAATGACCATTTTGAGTCCGGTTATAATGGTGGCTATGATGGCTTTAATTGCCTATCTTAATGTTAAAAATAGTGAAGAAGTACGTACCGTTGCTTATATTGATCAGTCAAGTATCTTTGCTGATATTTTAAAGGATACCAAAACAACAAAGTATATAAATTTAACAGGAGTGCCTTTAGATGAAGCCAAAAATCAAGCGGTAGCTGCAGATTATTATGGATTGATATTTATCCCTAAACAAGATAGTTTAGATCTTTTAGCTAAAAGCATTACTTTTTATGGCGAAGGTTCCCCAAGTCTTAATTTAATAGGTAGTTTAGAAAATAAATTCCAACGAAAAATACGCGATATTAAAATTGAAAAATTGGGATTTGATACTGCCCTAATCAAAGCAGCAAATACAGATGTTGAAATAAGCTCCGAAAAATATACAGGCGAAAAAGGCTCTAAAATCGGTAGTATTTTAAAAATGATTGCTGGTGGCGCTTTTGGATATCTTATATTTATGTTCATCATTATTTATGGCACGTCGGTTATGCGTAGTGTGATCGAAGAAAAAACCAATCGCATTATCGAAGTTATTATTTCGTCGGTTAAACCCTTTAAATTGATGTTGGGCAAAATCTTAGGAAATGCTTTGGCAGGGATTTTACAATTTATTATTTGGATAATTTCAGCAAGTTTATTAATGTTTGCCATCTCAAGCTTTTTGGGTGCCGATTTTAGTGTCATGTCTAGTAATTCACCTCAATTAACACCAGAAATGACAGCTCAGATGCAAGAATCATTATCAGGTAATTTAACTTTGGTTATTCACGAGCTCAAAGACTTTCCGTTTGTCACTTTATTTACGGCATTTATATTTTATTTTCTTGGTGGCTATCTAATTTATAGCTCAATTTATGCAGCCATAGGTGCTGCTGTTGATAATGAAACGGACACTCAACAATTTATGTTGCCAGTTATGTTACCTTTAATAGTTGCTATTTATGTTGGTTTTTCTGTAATCGAAAATCCGCATGGCCCTATAGCTGTTGGATTTTCAATTTTTCCATTAACATCTCCCATCGTAATGCTTATGCGCATTCCGTTTGGTGTGCCTTGGTGGCAAATAGCTTTATCTATGACATTACTTTTAGTTACCTTTATTGGCGTTGTTTGGTTTGCTGCTAAAATTTACCGTATTGGGATTTTAATGTATGGTAAAAAACCAAGTTACAAAGAGATTTATAAGTGGTTAAAATATTAAGTTCCTATCCCCAACCCTTTCCAAGGAAAGGGCGTTTATGATGGGTAAAAAGGTGATAAAACCTTGGCAAAGGTAAGTTCTGGGGATTTGGAATAGGATAAGATTTATTAAAAATGAATATATTAACATAAAAAATAGGGCCCTTCCCTTAGGGAAGGATTTAGGATGGGATTATGAGCAAAATACTAATCATAGAAGACGAAGCCGCTATACGTAGGGTACTTACCAAAATTATTTCTGAAGAGAACACCACTTACGAAATAGAAGAAGCCAATGACGGATTAGAAGGCATTACACTTATTAAAGACAATGATTACGATTTGGTGCTTTGCGATATTAAAATGCCAAAAATGGATGGTGTTGAGGTTTTAGAAAAAGCGCAAAAAATAAAACC
>JABMNH010000029.1 GCA_013205245.1 Flavobacteriales bacterium
AAAAAACCTAAAATTGCTGTTTTTGGTGGTGGAAGTTGGGCAACGGCCATTGTAAAAATGTTGTGCGAAAATAATGACAAAGTAGGCTGGTATATGCGTAATAAAGAAACCTTAACACATATTAGAAAATATAAGAATAATCCTAAATATTTAAGCTCTGTAGATTTTGACACAAAAAAATTAAACCTGTCTAACGACATTAATAAAATGGTGGCTTATGCCGATTATTTAATTTTTGTAATTCCATCGGCATTTCTAGAAGAGGCTTTAAATAGCCTAACCGCTCCCTTAAAAGACAAAATTATTTTTTCTGCAATCAAGGGTATTATTCCATCTACCGGATTAATTATAGGTGAACATTTTAATCAAAAATTCAATATTCCAATCGAAAATATTGGTGTTATAACTGGGCCTTGTCATGCCGAAGAGGTCGCGCTAGAACGCTTATCATATCTTACCATCGCCTGTATTGATGAAGTTAAAGCCAATTTTATTGGCTCAAATTTAGCTTGCGATTATATAAAAGTAAAAATATCTGATGATATTATAGGAACAGAATACGCCGCCATGCTTAAAAATATTTTTGCTATTGCGGCTGGTATGGCACATGGCTTACGTTATGGCGATAATTTTCAAGCTGTTTTAATGAGCAATGGTATTAGAGAAATGAAACGTTTTATCAAAAAAGTACATCACATGAAACGCAACATAAACAACTCGGCTTATTTGGGCGATTTACTCGTTACCGGATATTCTACTTTTAGCCGCAACCGCATGTTTGGAACGATGATAGGAAAGGGCTACACTGTAAAATCGGCTATGTTAGAAATGAGTATGGTTGCCGAAGGTTATTACGCTACTAAAAGTGCCTATCTTATCAATAAAAAGAATAAGGCTGATACCCCAATAATCAATACCGTTTACCGCATTCTATACGAAGATAAAAATGCCAAAAAGGAGTTTGAAAAACTAACGAATAAATTAGATTAGAAGTTTTTATTTAGATTGTTCCTATGCCTCAAAATGCGAAGCCTTAAACAGCTCTTTTTCTAAGAGTTCATTTTCTGATTTTCTTTTCTCAACATCCCAATTAAAGTACTTAGCAAAGGTGTCTAAAATAGGGTCTTTTAATAGAGTAACACTCTTAATATCAAAATAAAAACGTCCTGTTCTGCGCATAAAAAAGTCTAAAGGCGCTTGGGTCATTTCATTTTTTATACAGAAATCCAATTCGGCTAAAGCCAAATTTATCATTGGAGAATTGCCTTTTAGGGTATTAAAATAAGTTAATATTTCATTGGTTTGTTTGCCATAATTCTGAACGAGATAGGCAGCGTCAATTGTTGAAAACCCAAAAGATTCTATCTGTGTAAATATTTTCTTTTGATAAGCCAAAACCGATTTATAATTTTTAAAAGATCCGCCTGTTAAAGAAAGAACTTCTGTTTTAACCGAACCAAAAGTATGATTTAACCGGCGTTTATATTTTTTACACACCAAATCTGTGACACGTTCTGCCATTTTTCTATAACCAGTTAATTTACCACCAGCGATAGAAATAAGACCAGAATCGGATACAAAAATTTCATCCTTCCGCGAAAGCTCTGAAGCCAATTTTCCTTCTTCGTGTATAAGTGGCCGCAATCCAGCCCAACTCGATTGCACATCATCTAAACTCAAATTAATAGTTGGAAACATCTGGTTAACGGCACTTATTAAATATAGAGCATCAGTAATTGTAACCGTTACATTTTCTTTATCTGCTTGGTAATTGGTGTCGGTTGTGCCAATATAAGTCGTCTTGCCACGTGGAATAGCAAACATCATCCGTCCATCTGGCACATCAAAATAAACAGCTTGTTTTATAGGTAATTTTTTACGGTCAAACACCAAATGAATGCCTTTGGTTAAGTGCAAACGTTTCCCTGTTTCAGATGCGTTTAAAACACGCAGTTCATCTACCCAAGGACCAGTAGCACTCACAATATATTTTGCGTTAATTTTAAGAGCCGTTTTTGTGATAGTATCTTCTCCTTCTATGCCTGTTACAAAACCATTTTTGTAATTAAATTGTGTGGCTTTGCAAAAATTAAGGGCGACAGCTTTGTGTTTTACAGCTGTTTTTATGACTTCTATTGTTAGGCGGGCATCATCTGTGCGGTATTCGGCGTAATAACCGGCACCTTCTAAAATATTTTTAGGTAATAAAGGTTCTAAATCAAGTGCTTCTTTTTTATTGAGCATTCTGCGTTTGTCTTCGCCTGTTACTTTTGCTAAAACGTCGTAGATTTTTAGACCTACCGATGTCAACCATTTGCCATATGTGCCGTCTTCAATTATGGGAAGTAGCATTTTTTCAGGTAAGACTAAATGAGGTGCAAGCTTGTGCACAATGGCGCGTTCTGTACCCACTTCTTTTACCAACCAAAAATCGAATTGTTTTAAATAGCGTAAACCACCGTGAATGAGTTTAGTCGATTTACTACTGGTACCTGAGGCAAAATCACCTTTTTCAACAAGGGCTACTTTCATGCCTCTTGAAGCTGCGTCAAGCGCGATGCCAGCACCGGTAATACCGCCACCGATGATGAGTAAATCAAACTCGGTAGTTTGTAAATCTTTTATGATTTGTGTTCTGTTTAAAGCTGAAAAGTTGTTCATAGTTGTCTTATTCTTCTTCCCAATTCATTGTTCTAGAAACTGCTTTTTGCCATCCTTTATAAAGGCGTTCTATTTTAGCATTGTCAAAATTCGGACTGAATAATTTGTTGAGTTTTCTGTTTTTCAGGATGTCTTCTTTTTTCCAAATACCCACACCAATGCCTGCAAGGTAAGCCGCTCCTAAAGCCGTAGATTCTATAACTTCGGGTCGCTCAACAGCGGTATTTAAAATATCTGCTTGAAATTGCATTAAAAAATTATTCGCGCAAGCGCCACCATCTACTTTTAAAGCTTTTAGTTTAACACCAGAATCTTCTTGCATGGCATTAAGAATGTCTTTGGTTTGATAAGCCAATGATTCTAAAGTAGCCCGTACAATATGTTTGTTCCCGGTATCTCGATTCAATCCAAAAATAGCACCACGGGCATACATATCCCAATAAGGTGCCCCTAATCCAACAAAAGCAGGTACAACATAAACAGGTGTTTCGCCTTCTACTTGCTCAGCTAATTGTTCAGAATCGGATGCTTTTTCTATAATTTTTAATCCATCACGCAACCACTGAATAGCAGCGCCCGCAATAAAAACACTACCTTCAAGCGCATAATAAACTTTATTATCTAAGCCCCAAGCAATGGTTGTCAACAAACCTTTATTAGAGTATTGAAGTTTTTTTCCGGTATTCATCAACATAAAACAACCAGTGCCATAGGTGTTTTTAGCCTGCCCTTTTTTGAAACAAGCTTGCCCGAATAAGGCCGCTTGTTGGTCGCCAGCAATACCCGCAATAGGAATATCAATGCCATCTAAATTGTAATAACCAAATATCCCACTTGATGGTTTTACATCTGGCAAAATATTTTTAGGAATAGAAAGGGCATCGCATAAAGTATCATCCCACGTCAGTGATTTAATATTAAATATCATGGTTCGTGAAGCATTCGAGTAATCGGTAGCATGAACTTTTCCTTTTGTAAGATGCCAAAGCAACCAGGTGTCAACTGTACCAAATAAAAGCTGACCGCTTTCTGCTTTTTCACGAGCTCCTTCAACGTTGTCTAACAGCCATTTAATTTTTGTGCCCGAAAAATAGGAGTCGATTACCAAACCCGTGTTTTCTTTTACATAAGCATCTAGGTCTTGTTTTTTTAAATCCTGGCAAATAGGAGCGGTGCGTTTATCTTGCCAAACAAGCGCATTATAAATGGGTTCTCCTGTGGTTTTATCCCAGAGAATGGTAGTTTCTCTTTGATTGGTAATACCGATGCCAGCAATGTCTTTTGCTGATAAATTATTATTGGCAATAAGATTTTTAAGTGTTGCTAATTGCGAATTTAGAATGTCTTTTGGACGGTGTTCTACCCAGCCATCTTTGGGGAAAATTTGTTCGAATTCTTGTTGCTCAATCGCCACAATTTGGCCAATATTATTAAATAAAACCGAACGCGAGCTTGTGGTACCTTGGTCTAAAGCAATGATATATTTTTCTGACATAATTTTAAGATTCTGATTTAACATTTTTATAAACTGCAGTTAAGAGTACTAAAATTCCAAGCCCAATGACCACCCAATATTGCACTAAAAATTCACTTTTATAAAACATTTGATAGCTTGCTGCACCAATGAGTCCGCCTAAAATAGGGCCTAAAATCGGAATGAATGCATAACCCCAATCTGAAGTACCTTTGCCTTTTATGGGCATTAAAAAATGTGCTAAACGAGGGCCAAAATCTCTTGCCGGATTAATGGCAAAACCTGTTGTACCGCCCAATGAAAAACCGATGGCCATAATTAATGCGCCAACCACAAGTGGGTTTAAACCTTCGGTAAAATTATTAGCACCGATAAATAATAAGGCAAATATTAAAATGGCTGTACCTACCATTTCATTGATAAAATTATTGAGAAGCGAACGGATGGCTGGGCCTGTACAAAAGACGGCCAATTTAGCGCCTTGATCTTCGGTTTTAGACCAATGCGGCATATAAAATATCCATACCAAAACACCTCCTGTAAAAGCGCCAGCTATTTGAGATAAAATATACCCCAGCACTTTATCCCAAGGGAACTCACCTACAAAAGCCAAACTTAAAGTGACAGCCGGATTAATATGTGCACCACTAATACTGCCAACAGCATAAATAGCAAATGTTACGCCTAAGCCCCAAGCCACACAAATAGTGAGCCAGCCAGCATTTTCTGATTTTGAATGTTTTAAAACGGCACCGGCAACCACGCCACCGCCAAATAAGATTAAGAGAAAGGTTCCTAAGAACTCGGCTAAATAAACTGACATAAAGGTTTGGTTTAAAATATTATCTAGCCAATTTACTATTAATTTTTAAATATTTCACTCTTAGGATGAAAAGCAAACCATGCAAATGCAAAATGATTGCTATGAGGTTCAATTGTGAGTTGTTTTCCTTTTAATTTCCCCTCGTAACAACGGCCAGTTATATCCCATTTCGATTTTGTTTCGTTGTCCATAAATACATTGTCTTTCTTTGAGAAGCTTAGGTATTTCTTGTCAACTATTGCTTTAAAAACAGTAACAGATCCTACATCTTTTGAAGTAGAAATATCATTTTCGTCTAAAATAGAAACAGTTCCAGCTTTATGAAAAAGCACCACTTTACTTGTTTTAAAAGTGTCGTTTACAACACCATCTTTGGCAATACTTGTAAAACTATATACTTTGTAATTTCCTTCATTTTCAATATCAACAACACGCTCCATGGCAGGCAGGCGTTTATCTACTTTGTCACTGTTAAAAAAGTGCTCAATTGGGTTCTTTTTTTCGTCATATTTTTTATAAGGGTTGTGGCCATACATTTTTTCGTTTTGGGCAAATCCTGTCTTTTTAGACATAAGCTCTCCATTAGGATAACGCATAAAGAATTCGTCAACAGAAATAATTAAAGATGGAATCACATTGAGTTGGGCTTTGTTATAATCACCCACAATACCTGTTCCTAATAATTGTTGCCACAATGTTTCTGTTTTTCTATCTAGCATTACCATATCACTATTTCGTAACATGCCAGAAGCTTCAAACTCTAAGGTTTCTCTTATACCGTTATGATTTAAAACACGGTCATAAACAATACCCGAATTGCATAATGGGCAATAGGTTACTAAAATAGATTTACCACCAAGTTCATCGTTAGATATTTCGTGCATCGTTAAAATATTTAACGAATAGGCTTTCGCAAAACCATTTATTGCGACTACAATAACTGGTTCTTTTCCAAAAAACATTTTTAAACCTTCAGTCTTACCTACAAATTTAGGATTGTCTAAAGTTGGAAAAGAGCTTTTTGGCAACACAATTTGAATTTCAGAAAGTGGGACAGAGTGGTTTATAGTATCTGTTTTCCAAGTAAATGGGAGGTTTTTTTTGTTTTTGAATTGCGCTTCTGCGATGTTGATACAGCATAAAAAGGCAACAAATATTGTTATACTCAGACCATTTTTAAACATAGTTATAGATTTTAGTTAGTTAGATGTTTTTGGACGATATGATTAGTTGAAACTTTCAACTTTAACTTTTGTCCCACTAAAATCTGCATTACCAGTTAAATCATCCCTTTTTAAAGGATTGGTTAAATCGTTTATGCTCACACCTGTATTTTGTTGTGCAACACTTAAATTTGTTCCTTTTCTGTGATGTCCCCATCCATGAGGAATGCTTACAACACCAGTCATCATATCATCTGTAATTTCTACGGGTAATTTAACGCTTCCAACGTCTGATGTTACTTTTGCAATTTGACCTTCTTTAAGATTTAAGCTTTCAGCATCCTTAGCATTTATAAGTAATGTACAGCGTTCTTTACCTTTTGTCAAACGTTTGCTGTTGTGCATCCACGAATTGTTTGAGCGCAAATGACGGCGCCCAATTAATGAAAAAGGGAAGTCAGAATTCTCTTCTACTTTTAATTGTGCCAACCTTGTTTTTAAGCGTTCTAAATCTTTTATAAATAAAGGATGTGCTAAGTCAATTTTCTTATCGGATGTAAATAAACGTTCTGGTAATTGTGGTTTTAATGGGCCATAATCTAATCCGTGTGGGTGTTTTTTTAATTCGCCTACAGATAATTTAGGCTCAGTATAACTGCTAAATTGCAACATATAATCCAACGTTTGCTCTAAGTTTGCAGGATTTTTTTGTCCGCTTAAGCGCGATGCTAAAGCTTCTAAAATTTCCCAATCGTGACGTTGGCCTTCTGATTTTTTAAACAATGCTTCGGCATATTTAGCCGTATTTCTGATGGCGAACTGATGAAAAACCAAATCGTAAATTGGCGTTTCTAAACCTGTTGTTGTAGGTAAAATAATGTTGGCATATTTGGTGGTTTCATTCAAATAAATATCGATAGCTACCATAAAATCTAAAGATTCTAAAGCTTCTTCCAAATGTTTGCCATTTGGCGTAGATAACACAGGATTTCCTGCAATGGTTACCAATGCTTTTATCTGATCTTCACCAGGTGTTAAAATTTCATCCGCTAAGGTTGATACAGGAAATTCTCCTGTAAATTCTGGTAATTTGTGTACCCTACTTTGCCGTTTGTTAAAGCTTCCTGTTTTGCCAGTCATTTTAGACATCCCTACCACATCAACAGCTGGTTTTGTAAAAAGTGCGCCGCCGATGGTATCTAAATTGCCCGTAACAATGTTTAAAACATTGACCAACCATTGGCAAAGTCCGCCAAATTCTTGGGTAGAAAGTCCCATGCGACCATAACAAACCGCTGTTTTTGCATTCGCAAATTCACGAGCTAAAGTTTCAATATCTTCTGTATTTACACCTATAATACTCGCTACTTTTTCTGGCGGATAATTTTTTACAAGGTCTTTAATGGTATCCCATCCGTTAAGGTGGTCTTTTAAATGTCCTTGTGTTGCTAAATTTTCATCAAAAAGAACATGGATTAAGGCGAGAAGTAATAAGGCATCGGTACCAGGTTTTATATAATGATGCGTGTTCGCAATTTTAGAAGTTTCGGTAAATCGGGGATCGACAACAACAACTTTTCCGCCACGTCTTTTGATGGCTTTTAGGCGATTTGGAAAATCGGGAGCGGTCATAATACTGCCATTTGATGCCGCAGGATTGCCGCCCATAATGAGCATAAAATCGGTGCGATCAATATCTGGAATTGGGAACATTAAATAATGACCAAACATCATTAAAGATGCAAAATGATGTGGCAGTTGGTCAACCGAAGTTGCAGAATAACGTTGATTAGACCCAATGCTTTTTATAAAGTTTGAACCAAATAACATTGTGCCAATATTATGTACACTCGGATTTCCTTGATAAGTTCCCACAGCGTTTTGCCCATATTTCTCTTGGGTGTTTTTTAATTGGGTAGCCACTTCATCAAAAGCTTCTTTCCAAGAAATGTCAACCCAACCATTTTCAGTACGTTTTATGGGTGTTTTTAAACGGTCTTTATCGGTATGTAAATCTTCTAGAGCAGTCGCTTTTGGGCAAATATGACCTTTGCTTAAATCGTCTTTTTTATCGCCTTTTATGGCAATAACCGCGTTGTCTTTATAAGTAATTTCAAGACCGCACATGGCTTCGCACAAATTGCAGGTGCGGTAATGTGTTTTAATATCTTCCATTATTGAGCCGTTTGACAAGCGATTAATCCGCCATATTCTAAAGCCAAATTGCGATCGGTTGCTATTTTTTGATAATCGGGATTAGAAACCATTGCGAAAAAATGATCTACAGAAGGATATTCAACTAAAAAAGCCAAATGCGGTTGCTTGTTTAAATTGCCAATTAGCGAGGTGTGTACGTGCCCTTTCCAAATTAGTTTGGCGCCAGATTTTGCCACAAACGGACGCGCATTTTTAAAATAACGCGCATAAGCTTCTTGACCCGTTTCGCCTGTTTCGGTTTTGGCTTTAAACTTCAAAATATTGAGCATGGTTACAGGTGTGTTTTTAGGATAGGTCTGTAGTTGCGCTAATTGTTCTGGTGTTGGGCTAATTTGATTTGTTAGCATTGTTGTTTTTATTTAAAAAATTATAGCTTTTAGTGTAAAAAAAGTAGTGATTCTTACACAATAAGGTTTTCAAATGTAATAAAAAATGAACAAGGTATTACTTAGCAAGGGAACATGTTCTCTTGTTAAAACTTCATAAACCGACTAATCCATTTTAATTTAAATGGCGTGTGTGGATAATATTTAAGAGGTAATTCTAACCAAGTTGGTTTATCGAGTATGCTTTTATAATGTGTAAAGCATTTAAATCCGGATTCACCGTGATAATTACCCATGCCGCTTGGCCCTACACCACCAAAGGGGAGTTTGGTGTTTGTAATATGCATAACAGCATCGTTAACAGCGCCACCACCAAATGATATTTTACTTAAAATATCATTTTTATCTTCACTATTGTTTGTAAACACATAACAAGATAATGGTTTTGGCAAACTGTTGACTTTATTAACGGCATCTTCTAGCGAAACGTATGACATTACAGGAAGAATGGGGCCAAAAATTTCTTCTTGCATCACGGCGTCTTCAAAAGTAACATTGTGTAAAAGCGTTGGTTCGATATACCTATTTTCGACATCTATTTTACCTCCAAAATAGACCTTTTCGGGATCGAGTATTTTTTTGAGTCGCTCAACATTGCGGTCATTTATAATTTGAACATAGTTGTCGTTTTTAAAAGAAAACTGTTCTTTTAAAATTTCGGCTTTAGCCAATTCTAAAAATTTCTGAGAGATATCATTGTGCACCAAAATATAATCTGGCGCAATACACGTCTGCCCGGCATTTAAAAATTTTGCCCAAATCAGGCGTTTTACGGTCATTTTTAAATTGCAATTTTTAGTGATAAAAGCAGGACTTTTTCCGCCTAATTCTAGTGTAACCGGTGTCAAATTTTTGGCGGCTGCTTGGTACACAATTTTACCGACTTGTGTGCTTCCGGTAAAGAAAATCTTATCAAATTTTTGTTTGAGTAATGCGGTTGTTTCTGCAACGCCACCTTCTACAACTTTAAGAAAATTGGCGTCAAAATTTTGACTGATGAGTTTTGCCATGATGGCACTGGTTTTGGCTGATAATTCGCTTGGTTTTATAACTACAGTATTACCCGCAGCAATCGCTGCTACAACGGGTGCGATGGTTAATTGATATGGATAATTCCACGCGCCGATTACCAAACAAACGCCTAAAGGTTCTGGAATGATGTAACTTTTTGCGGGAGAATTTAGAAAATTTGTGCCAACGCGTTTTACTTTTCCCCAAGATTTGAGATGTCGGCGTGCGTCTTTTATATCGTGATAAACCAAAGCCAGTTCACTTGTAAAAGTCTCGAAAGACGATTTTTTAAAATCCTTATAAATGGCGTCATAAAGCGCCTGTTCATTTGCTTTTAGAACGTTATCTAATTTTTTTAATTGCTTGAGGCGAAAGTTGAAATTTTTGGTGGCGTGTGTATTAAAAAACTGTCGTTGATTTGCTACAATCTGATTCATGAGAAAGTTTATTTTTAGATTATAAAGATAATCTAAAAGTTACAAAAAACTAGAGGTCTTTATTTCGTCGTTTTTTGGCTTGATAAAAAAAGAAATAAGCCAAACCAATTAAGATAACAAAAGGCATCATTTCGCCAATAAAAACACCAATGGCATAACCATTGTTTGGCGCATCTTTTAATTTTTGTTCAACATCTACTTGTTGAAAAACCCGTACTACTGATAAGAAATTTATTGACATCAAGATTTAAATTTTTTAAGAGCCTTTTTTGTTTCTTCAGATAAAACCAATCGGCCACTAATGGCAGCGCGTTCATATAAAAGTTTTTCCCAATGCGCCGTGTTTTGCCAAAGTACTTTTTTCATCGCGTAAAGCGCCTCTTTACTAAAAGTAGCTAAGTTATTTGAAAAGTCGTTTAATGTGATGTCCATTGCCAAAACATCATTAAAAACATGGGTGTATAATCCTTTTTGAAAAGCCCAATCGGCCGTATGCCAATTTGTAGAAAGGCTTAATTCTGAAAATGCCGAAAGGCCTATTTTACGCTCAATGGCTGGCGCAATTACAAAAGGCCCAATACCAATGCTTAATTCAGAAAGTTTTATAAAGGCTTGCTCGGTTGCAAAAGTATAATCGCAAGCAGCAATAATACCCACGCCACCACCAACGGCTTTGCCTTGAACACGACCTATAATTAGTTTAGAACATGTGCGCATCGCGTTAAGCAAATTGGCAAAACCAGAAAAGAACTTTGTGCCATCTTCTAAATTTGTGATAGCTAAAAGTTCGTCAAATGAAGCACCTGCGCAAAAAGTTTTATCGCCTGCGCTTTCTAAAACAATAATTCTAACATCATTATCGGCATCCAAAATCTGAATAGTGTCAATTAGTTGTTGTAATAATTCGCTTGGAAAAGCATTACTTTTTGGATGACTAAATTGCAATTTTGCAACGGCATTTATAACAATGTATGTAATGTTTCCTTTGGTCATTTTTATGGATTTAAATCTTCTAAAGTTGCATTATAGGTACTTACGTTTCTATCAATTTTTCGCATTAATCCTTGTAAAACCTTACCTGGGCCTACTTCAATAAATTCTGTACCACCATCTTTTATCATTTGTTGGATGGTTTGCGTCCATCTAACAGGAGCGGTTAATTGTAGCATTAAATTCTTTTTAATATCATCTGAATTACTAACAGCACTGGCCGTTACATTTTGATATATGGGGCAACTTGGCTGATGAAAAATAGTATTTTCTATAGCTGCAGCTAATTCTTCGCGCGCAGGTTCCATTAAAGGCGAATGAAAAGCACCACCAACCGGTAAAACCAAAGCACGTTTTGCGCCTTTTTCAGTTAATGCTATGCAAGCTTTATTAATAGCTTCAATATCTCCAGAAATTACCAATTGCCCGGGGCAATTGTAATTGGCAGCAACCACAATGCCGTCAATTTCTGCGCAAGTTTTTTCTACAATATCATCTTCTAAACCTAGAACAGCAGCCATGGTTGATGGTTTTAATTCGCAGGCTTTTTGCATGGCTAAAGCACGTTGATACACCAATTTTAATCCGTCTTCAAAACTTAAAGTTTTGTTGGCTACCAAAGCCGAGAATTCTCCTAAAGAATGTCCCGCCACCATTTGAGGTTTAAACACGTCGCCTAAAACATTTGCTAAAATAACGGAATGTAAAAAAATAGCAGGTTGGGTTACTTTTGTTTGTTTTAAATCTTCGGCAGTGCCTTCAAACATAATATCGGTTATAGAAAAACCCAAAATTTCATTGGCTTTTTCAAATAGTTCTTGTGCAATAACTGAATTTTCGTATAAGTCTAAGCCCATACCTGAGTATTGAGCGCCTTGACCTGGAAATATATGTGCTTTCATTAATTTTAATTAGGTGTATACAAAAGTAGAAAATTTGTTTATAACAATAATTTTATATTTTAGAGGTCTGTGAAATTAAACAATCTCAATTTCTACAACATAGCCTTCATTACTTCGTACATTAAAAACTGCGCCATCATCAAAAATAAGATATTGCCCTTTAACACCTTTTAGAGTCCCCGAAAACTCAGGTGTTTTATCTAAACTCAAACTTTTAACCTTTATGGGATATTTTTCTACAGGAAATTCCAAATGCACTTCTTCGGTATTGTTGCCAAAATATTGTTTTACCTCATTAGGGATAAAAGTTGATAAGCGCTCTTTTTCTGTTTTTAAATCGGCATCTGTAACTGTATTGGTTAACATTTTTCGCCAGTTAGTTTTGTCGGACACATGATCTTTTAAAGCCACTTCGGTAATACCTGCTAAATAGCGGTTTGGAACTTCAACCAAGACAATAGCTTCATGAGCACCTTGATCAATCCACCTTGTTGGGATTTGCGATTTGCGTGTTACACCAACTTTTACATCGCTAGAATTGGCGAGATATACAATATGCGGTTTTAATTGTACTTCTTTTTCATAGGCCAAATCACGGTCTTCTTTATCTAAATGCGCTGTACTCAATTCGGGGTGCATAATCCAATCGCCCGTTTGAGGTATATCGTAAAAGCAGTCGTAACAATAACCCTGGCGGTATATTTTTTTATCTTTTCCGCAATTTAAACATTGATATTTTAAAAATTTAATACTGATGTTCTTATTGATAAGCTGATTTAAATTGATGAAATCGTTATCCATATTTAAATAATAATTAATAGGACTTCCTATTTCTGATAACATCTTTTTTAAAACACCTTGATATTGCATTATTTTATTTTTGTACATTTAATGGCTATAAAGATACACAAATACCAAAAAGAGAAACCTTAAAATCTACACATCTAACCATGCCTTTTTCTTTTATCAACACGGTGGCTTCTTGGATTTTAAAAAAACGCCATCATCAAATTGAATTGTTTTTACAGTATCCTATAGAGGTACAGCAAGAAGTGTTGCAAAATTTGTTGCAAACAGCTAAAAATACCGAAGTCGGTAAAGAATATGGTTTTAATGAAATCGACAATTATACAGACTTTGTAGAACGCATCCCTTTAAGAAAGTACGAAGATATCGAGCCACTCATAACGCGGACCAGAAACGGTGAGCAGAATGTATTTTGGCCAACACCTATAAATTGGTTCGCCAAATCGAGTGGCACTACCAATGCTAAAAGTAAATTTATTCCCGTAAGTCAAGAATCTTTAGACGATTGCCATTTAAATGCAGGTACTGACATGTTGGGCTTATATGTGTATGGCAATGAAGAAGCCGCCCTTTTTACTGGAAAAGGCTTAATCTTGGGAGGCAGCAGTGATGTTTATAAAAACAGCCTTTCTAATTTTGGCGATTTGTCGGCTATTATAATCGAAAACCTGCCCTTTTGGGCAGAATATGGCAGTGCTTTAAAACAAGAAACGGCTCTAATGCGTGATTGGGAAACCAAATTAGATGCCATTGTTAACGAAACTATTGGCGAAAACATCACAAGTATTTCGGGAGTTCCCTCATGGATGTTGGTTTTGTTAAACCGTGTGTTAGAAGTGACAGGTAAATCTAATATTTTGGAAGTTTGGCCTAATCTAGAAGTCTACTTTCATGGTGGCGTAAATTTTAATCCGTACAGAGCACAATATCATAAATTGATTCCTAAAAAGAGTTTTAAATATTTTGAAGTATACAATGCTTCAGAAGGATTTTTTGCGATTCAAGATCGAAATCATTCGTACGATTTATTGTTGATGTTAGATTATGGTATTTTTTACGAATTCATCCCGATGGATGCCTTTGATGGTACAAATTCTAAAGCCATTCCGTTAAGCGAAGTCAAAAAGAATAAAAATTACGCCATGGTTATTACCACTAATGGCGGTTTATGGCGCTATATAATTGGAGATACGGTTAAGTTTACAAGTTTGTATCCGTTTAGAATTCGCATTACAGGACGCACCAAACATTTTATAAATGTTTTTGGCGAAGAATTGATTATAGAAAATGCCGAAGAAGCTTTAAAACACGCCTGTTTAAAAACAAAATCGGCTGTTTTAGAATATACTGTAGCCCCTATTTTTATGAAAGGTAAAAGCAAAGGGGCTCATGAATGGATGGTTGAATTTAGCAAGCAGCCCAAAGATTTAGATTATTTTACTGAGCTTTTAGACAACGCTTTAAAAGCTTTAAATTCTGATTATGAAGCCAAACGTTATATTGATATTACTTTAAAACGCCCTCAAATAAACATTGCCCGAAAAGGTTTGTTTTATGATTGGTTAAAACTGAAGGGTAAATTGGGTGGACAACACAAAGTCCCCAGATTGTCTAATGATAGAGATTTTATGGATGACCTTTTAAAAATGAATTAAATTTTCCTTTCAATCACATAGTTTACCATGGTTAGTAAACTGCTTTTATAAGGAGAATCGGGATAGTTTTGTAATAAGCTTAAAGCTTTGGTTTGGTAATCTTTCATATTTGAAATGGTATATTCTATACCGCCACTTTTTTTGACAAAATCAATGACTTCTTTAACCCGTTTTTTATCTCTATTATGATTTTTAATAGAATTTATCAGCCAATTTTTTTCTTTTTTGGAGCAATGATTTAAAGTGTAAATCAGCGGAAGCGTCATTTTTTGTTCTTTAATATCGATGCCTGTTGGTTTGCCGATTTGTGCATCGGTATAGTCAAATAAATCGTCTTTAATTTGAAAAGCAATACCAATCAATTCACCAAATTTGCGCATGGTGGCAATGTCTTCATCAGAAGCATTTACACTGGCAGCGCCAATGCCACAACAAGCCGCTATTAAAGTGGCTGTTTTTTGACGGATGATTTCGAAATAGACATCCTCAGTAATATCTAATTTTCGGGCTTTTTCAATTTGTAATAATTCGCCCTCGCTCATTTCTTTTACAGCAATAGAAATAAGTTTAAGAATGTCAAAATCGTCATGATCTATAGAGAGCAACAAACCTTTCGACAATAAATAATCGCCAACCAAAACAGCAATCTTATTTTTCCATAAAGCATTTAAAGAGAAAAATCCGCGGCGACGGTTACTATCATCAACCACATCATCATGTACCAAAGTGGCTGTATGAATGAGTTCTATAATGGAGGCACCTCTGTAAGTACGTTCTGTAAAATTACCTTTAGATACCATTTTAGCAACCAAAAACACAAACATGGGCCGCATTTGTTTGCCTTTACGGCGCACAATAAAATGTGTAATGCGGTTTAAAAGTGGCACTTTACTAACCATTGATTCTTTAAACTTGCGTTCAAAGATTTCCATTTCTATTTGGATGGGTTGCTTTATTTGTGCGACTATATTCACTTAAATCTATTGTTTTGCCTCAGTTTTTGCCCAACTATCCCTTAACGACACAGTGCGGTTAAAAACCAATTTTTCTGATGTGCTGTCGTTATCAATATTAAAATAGCCTAAGCGTTGGAACTGAAAACGGTCGCTTACATTGGCTTCTTTTAAACTAGGTTCAACAAATGCATTGTTATTGATTACTAAAGAATCTGGGTTTATAAAAGTTTTAAAATCCACTTCTTTTTGGCTGTCTGGCGCTTCGTGGTTAAATAATCGGTCATACAAACGCACTTCTGCTTTTACGGCGTGTTGTACAGAAACCCAATGCAAAGTGCCTTTAACTTTACGCTGACTTTCTTCTGTGCCACTGCCACTTCTGCTCAAAGTATCATAAGTACAATGAATTTCTAAAATCTCGTCGGCATCATTTTTTACCACACTATTTGCTTTTATGATATAAGCATTTTTTAAACGCACTTCTTTATCGAGTTTTAAACGAAAAAACTTTTTGTTGGCTTGTTCTCTAAAATCTTCGCGTTCAATATAAATTTCTCTAGAAAAAGGCACTTTTCTAAAACCAGCAGATGCGTCTTCTTGGTTATTTTCGGCTTCTAACCACTCTTCTTGCCCTTCGGGATAGTTGGTGATAATCACTTTTACAGGATCTAAAACGGCCATCACACGAGGTGCTGTTTTGTTTAAATCGTCTTTAATACAGAATTCTAAAAGCGCCACATCAGTCACGTTATCACGTTTGGCAATGCCTGCCAATTCACTGAATTTCTTGATAGCTTCTGGTGTGTAGCCACGTCGGCGTAAACCAGAAATTGTTGGCATACGTGGGTCATCCCAACCGTTTACCAAGTTTTCTTCAACCAATTGCAAGAGTTTGCGTTTGCTCATAACGGTATAACTCAAATTACGACGGGCAAATTCGCGTTGTTTTGGACGCATTAATTCGGCGTCATGAACTTGATCTAAAAACCAGTCGTATAATTCGCGGTGGTTTTTGAATTCTAAAGTGCAAATGGAGTGCGATATTTGTTCAATATAATCAGATTCACCATGTGTCCAATCGTACATCGGATAGATGTTCCAATCATTACCCGTACGGTGATGGGCACGTTTTAAGACACGATAGATTATAGGGTCGCGCATCAACATATTTGGCGATGTCATATCAATTTTAGCACGTAAAACATGGGTAGCTTCGTTAAAGCCGCCTTTTTTCATGCTTTCGAAAAGAGATAGATTTTCTTCAACAGAACGGTTTCTATGTGGACTATTAACACCCACTTTAATAGGCGAGCCTTTTTGTTGCGCCATCACTTCAGATGATTGGTCATCTACATAAGCTTTGCCATTTTTTATCAGTAAAACAGCCCAATCGTATAATTGTTGAAAATAATCTGAAGAGTACAATTCTTTATCCCACTCAAAGCCTAACCATTTAATATCGTGTTTTATGGCATCAACATATTCTTGCTCTTCTTTGGCAGGATTTGTATCGTCAAAACGCAAATTAACTGGGGCATTGTAGCTTAAGCCCAAACCAAAATTTAAACAAATAGAGGCGGCATGACCAATGTGTAAATAGCCATTTGGTTCTGGCGGAAAACGGAAACGTAACTTTTTAGGATGAATTCCGTTTGCTAAATCTTCTTCTATAATTTGCTCTAAAAAATTGAGCGGTTTTTTAGTATCTTCTGTCATTTTTATTGAAAAAAGCAAAATTAATTAAAATAGTTGGTTTGAAAGGGGTTTTAGATTTAAAACAGCTTATAAGCCAAGCATCATTTTAGCAACTATAAAATAGATTAAAATACCAAAAATATCATTGCTTGTAGTTACAAAAGGGCCCGTTGCAATGGCCGGATCTATATTGAGTTTGTCTAGAACAATAGGTACAATTGTGCCAATAACGGCGGCATTTATAATGACTGTAACCAATGCTATGGCAATTGTAAAAGATATGTCTAAATTGGTGTGAAATAAAAATTGACTTAAACCAAAAACAATACTCGCCATGACCAATCCGTTAAGTAAACCTATTAATAATTGTTTGATAATATGGGTTAAAAGCTTGCCTTTAAAAGATTTGTTGGCCATACTTTGCACAACAATGGCCGATGATTGTACACCCACATTGCCAGCAGAAGAATTAATGAGTGGAATAAAGATGATAAGCAACGGCGCAGTTTTCATAATTGTTTGAAAATCTTTAATAATAATGGCAGCAAAAGTGCCGCTAATCATCCCTATAAGCAGCCAAGGTAAACGCGCGCGTGTCATTTTAAAAACGCTGTCATCAGAGTCAATGTCCTCAGAAATACCCGCAGCCATTTGGTAATCTTTTTCGGCTTCTTCGGTAATAAAATCTACCACATCATCAATGGTAATTTGACCTACTAAAACACCAAGATCATCAATAACAGGCAAGACAACCAAATCGTATTTTTGCATAATTTGGGCCACATCTTCGCCATCATCATCCACTTTAACCGATACAACTTTGGGGTCAAATATTTCTTTAACAGGTGTTCTGGCAGAAGTTGTAAGCAAACTTTTTAAAGACAGAATACCTTTTAATTTATTAGCATTATCAACAACATAAATAGTGTGTACTTTTTCGAGTTCTTGCGCTTGACGGCGCATTTCTTTGACACATTTTAAATTGGTCCAATTCTCATTAACTTCTACAAATTCTTTTGCCATAAGACCGCCTGCCGTATCTTCTTGGTAACGTAAAAGATCAACAATATCTTTGGCGTGCTCAACATCTTCAATATGACTGATAACTTCCTGTTTTTTAGCTTCAGAAAGTTCGCCAATAATATCAGCAGCATCATCGGTTTCTAGCTCTTCAATATTTTGAGCAATTTCTTTGGATGATAAACCTTTTAAAACGCGTTCTCTTACATCATCTTCGAGCTCAATTAAAATATCGGCAGATTGCTCATCATCAATAAGTTTAAAGAGATAAATAGCATGGTCAAAATCTAATTCATCAATAATATCAGCAATATCAGCATAGTGTAATTCTTTTAAAAGTAAAGAAACCTGCTCGCTGTTATTAGCATCGATTAGGTTTTCTAAATTTTCTATAAAGTTTTTGTTGATTTCAAATTGCATCGTTTTGGATTTTACCCGTTAAGTTGATAAATTGTGCGACCGATAATTGTTCGGGGCGTTTCGCAAAGATAGCATCTTCTCTCAATTTATCTGATAAATTAAAAGATTTTAAGCTGTTACGTAAGGTTTTTCTACGTTGCCCAAAGCTGGTTTTAACCACACGAAAGAACAAAGTTTCATCAACTTCTAAAGTAAAAACATCTTTGCGTGTCATAATTAAAACACCAGAATCTACTTTTGGAGGTGGATTAAAAACAGTAGGTGGTACTGTAAATAAATAGCTGACCTCATAAAACGCTTGTGTTAAAACAGATAGGATGCCATAGATTTTTGAGCCTTCTTTATGTGCGATGCGTTGGGCGACTTCCTTTTGAAACATGCCGCAAAGTTCTGGAATATAAGCTCTGTATTCTAACATCTTAAAAACTATTTGAGAGGATATATTATATGGAAAGTTGCCAATAATGGCGATTTGTTTTTGGTTAAAGTAGGCCGAAACATCTAATTTTAAAAAGTCTTTTTCAATAATGTCATTGGCTAAATTTAAAAAATGGACTTTTAAGTAATCAACCGATTCTGGATCTATTTCTATAACATGTGTTTTGTATTTTTTCTGTAGTAAATACTTTGTAAGCACACCCATACCAGGGCCAATTTCTAGCACGTCATTATAGCCTTTTTCGGTTAAGGCATTGGCTATGTTTTTAGCAATAGTTTCATCGGTTAAAAAATGTTGTCCAAGATATTTTTTAGGGCGTACTGTCATTTAAACAAGTGTGTGTAGTGTAATATATGCAAAGTTACGGAAAGTATTTGCGAAAACTATATGATTGGTATTTACTTTGAAGTTGACTTTAATTGGTAAATCTTAGACGCGCCATATAGTCCTTGATATGACATAATGAATTTTTTGTCAAATTTTGAAAAGTCATAATTCAAACTTTTTTTAGAAGTGATGGTTTGTCTATTAAAAATGGAGGGTTTATTAATTATATCTGTGTAAATTATTTCATTTTCAATAATCAATTTATTAAAATCATTAGCAGAAGTTAATTTGCTGGATAATAAAATATTATTGTAGTTGTCAATTCCTGTTTTATAATAAAATTTATTAAGTACAGCATCGTTTTTTACCAAAAATTTATTGTTAGGATGTTGGATAATAAAATCAACTAAAACATCATCATTGTAATATTTGTAATGAGAATTTGGATAAATACCATAGCTAAAATTCCATATAAAAAGTGTAAGAGCTAAGATATTAAGAAGGCTTTTATTAACGCTGTATTTAATAAAGACACTCAAGAATATAAGAAAGGGAAGCATAACCATAAATTCAACATTTCCAACAGCATAAAAGGCAAATAAAAAGTGGAGAGTAAAAATTAATATATGCGATTTAACAAAGGAGTCTTCATCAAGTTTTCTATAGTGTAGCAAATCTTTATTTAAAGTAACTTTAATTAATTTGTATCCAAAATATAAAAGAGGCACTATAGGAATAGCAAACAAAATATTGTTTTTGATAAGAAAGTAAATGTTAGAGTGTACTTGAAAAAAAGTTCTTACACTACTTATAGCTATTAAAAATAAATTATTCAACCCAAATTCAGTTTTGGCACTTCCTGTATAAAAATCATTAAAAACAAAATGAACCAAATTAGTTGGGGTAAGGGCAAGGTTGTTGTAAAAAACCAAAACTAAAATATAAGTTAAAGGTACAATTAATGCAGATATTCCATAAACTAGGGTCTGCTTCAGTTTTTTTGTATAAAAAAACGTCCCAATTAATAAACCAAGCCACCAAAAAAAATGAATTTGATGAAAAAGGCAGGCAATAGTTGCAAATAAGCCGCTGTAAAAAACATATTTTAAAGCACTAGTTTTTAAAAAATCTAGAAAATAAAAACTACCCAATAGAGAAAAAGTAATCGGAATGATATAAGTTTCGTTTTCTGTTCCGTAACGCCAAAGGCTAAAACTAAAACCAACAATAATTATAAAAAGTAATTTTTCTCTTTTCGGAATTGAAAGTTTAGATAGTATTCTATAAAAAACAATAAGGTTTAAAATTTGAAAAAAAGCATTAATATATTTACTAACTAAAAGTATATTTATGTTATTAAAAAGTAGATTGAAGGGTTTTATTAAAGTGTATAAAAAAAAGTTGTAAATTAAATGATGGGGTAGGAAAAGGTTCTCGTTATACTTTATATAGCTTGCGTAAGCGTAAGCATCTAGACTTGAGTTTTTTGTAGGGTTAAAAAAATAAAAGATAGTGATAAAAATTATAACATGGTAAACAGTAATATTCTCTAATATTTTTTTCACACTTTGTAGATAATTATCTTTGATTTGTTTTTTACACGTACTGTCATAATTTAATACTCAGAAATAACTTCTAATTCGGTTCTAAAAGCTACAAATTTACCCTTAAAAAGTTTATCGCTTTCTTGACGCAATCTGTCGGCATCTTCTAGATAATATTTTTGTAAAGTGACTTTGTCTTTGGTTGTGTATTGTACAGAATAGGTGAGTCCTCCCATTTCTTCTTCAATCAAAACTTTTGTCAGTTTGGCTTTTGTGAATTTTTTGGTTGCCAGAACATCTGGAATGTGCGTGGATTGCATCCATTGTAACCATTCATCGTGAACAGATTCTTCTATATTTATGGTAACGTTATATATGTACATGTTATTAATTTATGAGTTCGGGGCGTAGTTGTCTAAATTTTTTACGGGCATCTACTAAATAAATACTTGCGGGATAGTCAAAAATAATTTTTTCGTAATAGGTAGCGGCTTTTGTGTCGTCAGATAATTTATCTTGATATAATTGGGCTAAATTAAAACAGGCGTCATCGGCAAGAATAGCCTCTTTGTTTATTTTTAAGATTGTTAAATAATTGGCAATGGCTTTATCATAGTTCTTAATGTCACTATACAATTGCGCTTGTTTAAACAGCGCATAGGTTTCTATAGGATAGCCTTTAAATTTTTTAAGCACAATATCAAGTGTGTCAATAGCAGCGCTTGTTTTGTTTTGATGCGCCAACAAATCGGCTTTAGCATAGCTCGCTAAAGGATTCATTTTATCTGTTGGGATGTTATTTGCTATGAGCAAGCTCAATTTTAACGCGTCGTTAGAGATGAGTTGTGAGGTCTCGCTTTTTAAAACTTTAAGTTGTGTTTGTGCCCATTCAAAATCGCTTTTATAATACGATGTTTCGGCTATTTTAAAGGCAGCTTGCTGTGCTATAACTGAATTTTTGTAATTTAATTTTACCTGAGTATAGGTAATTAGTGCCTGATTTAACTGATTAGAATACACAAAAATATCGGCTAAACTCAATTTTAACAATCCTTTTTGATGGCTGTCTAAATTTAGTTCTAAAGAGCGTTTTATGAGCGCGATGCCTTTATCTGGTTGGTTTAATTTATAAGTTAAAAAGGTGGCATGTTCACTTTGAATATAAAGGGTTTCTTTATTGAAACCGTATTCTAAAAGTAGATTTTTAAATTTCAAATCTATTTGTTGTAATTCTTTTGGAGAATCTTTAGTGGAAATTTCAGTTTTTAAAAGATATAAATTGGCGGTAATTTTTAAAGCTACTAGTTGTGTATTTTTAAGAACAAAGTCAAAACATTGTGCAGAGGTTTCAAAAGCTGATTCTTTATAAGCTATTTTTCCGAGTGTAATGATGCGATTTAAATTGTCTGGTTTTCGTTTAAAAATGGCTTTTTCTTGTGTAAAAGCTTTATTGTAACGCTTTTCTTGCATAAATAACCAACTCAATAAAATATTCCAAGAGCTGTCTGGATTGGTTTGTAAACGTTGAATTAACAATGTTTTGAATAAAATATTATTTTCGTTATTGGCATCATCAGTAATAAAATTCCCAACATATTTTAATATGGAAAGCGTATACGATTTGTCTCTTTCAACAATTTTTAAAAAACCATCAAACATGTTGTTTATAGCGCCTTGTTCGCCATAAATTAAGGCTATTTGTAAGTTAAAATTTAACTCAGGATTTAAATTCATAGCCGTTTGGTACGTTTTTAAAGCGTAATCTAACAGATTATTATCTTGAAAAGATTTGCCGATAGCGTATCCTAAATTTGGGTCTTTTTCTACAGCGGTAACAGCTAAATCATAATAAAGATTAGCTTTTTGAGCTAAGTTTTGAAGCGCATAATTGTAACCCAATTCTACATTAAATTGCTGTTGTTTGGGGTATTTTTGAAGTTGCGCTAAAATGACTTCTTGAGCCGTGTTGTATTTTTCTAATTGCTGATAGCTAGATACTAAAAATTTAAAATAATCGGATCTGTAACCGTGTTTTTGATGTAAAACTTTATAAACCTCAATGGCTTTTTCGTACTGCCCAGATTCATAATACGTTCTAGCCACCCTTGGGCTTTGTGCCGATGTTATCAAACAAGTAAACGTAAAAATGGCGATTAAAAATACCTTCATAAGGGTCTTGATGTTGATTCAAAGATACAAAACAAGTGTTAAAGTTTCTTTAAAATGGCTGGTTTTTGATTTAGTGGTGTAACATTTTGGCATTATTCTTGTCTTAATTAAAAAGAACATCTAAAAACCAAAATTATGAACGAACTTATTTTAAAATACCTGACCACAAAAAATAAAGCCCAATTTTTTATGAATAATGGACAGATTAATGATTATATAAACACTTTGGTAGAATTAAATCAGCAAAAGCGTCTTTTAAAATTAGCTATAGCTAATTAATCTATTTTTGAGAAACCCGTATAACTTTGTAATACATCGGGAATTGTAATGCCATCTTCTGTTTGATAATTTTCTAAAATTCCTGCTAGCACACGTGGTAAAGCCAACGAACTTCCGTTAAGTGTATGTGCCAATTGTGTTTTTCCTTCTTTATTTTTATAGCGTAATTTTAAACGGTTTGCTTGAAAAGTTTCAAAATTAGAAACCGAACTTATTTCTAACCAACGTTTTTGGGCGGTAGAATAAATTTCGAAATCGTAAGTAATGGTTGATGTAAAACCTAAATCGCCTCCGCATAAGCGTAAAATCCGATAAGGTAATTTCAATTCGTTCAAAATATTTTTAATATGTTCAACCATAGTGTCAAGTGCAGCGTAAGAATTTTCGGGTTTTTCTATACGTACAATCTCAACTTTATCAAACTGATGTAATCTGTTTAAACCCCTTACATGCGCACCATAAGAACCCGCTTCGCGTCTAAAACATGGTGTGTAGGCTGTGTTTAAAATAGGGAAATCACTTTCGTTTAAAACAACATCTCTATAAATATTAGTAACAGGAACTTCGGCAGTTGGGATGAGGTATAAATTATCAACGGTTGCATGGTACATTTGCCCTTCTTTATCGGGTAATTGTCCTGTGCCAAAACCAGAAGCTTCGTTTACTAAATGTGGCACCTGTACTTCTCTGTAACCCGCATTGGTATTTTTGTCTAAAAAGTAATTAATTAAAGAGCGTTGTAATTTGGCACCTTTGCCTTTATAAACAGGAAATCCAGCACCAGTAATTTTGTTGCCTAAATCGAAATCTATGATGTCGTATTTTTTGGCTAAATCCCAATGCGGTAGAGCATTTTCGTGTAAGGTTGGAATCTTGCCATGCTCAAAAACACAGATATTATCGGTTTCAGAAGTACCTGCTGGTACCAAATCATTAGGGATATTCGGGATTTGATACAACAATTCTTGTAATTCTGCAGCGGCCTTATTTAATTGCTCGGTTAAATCTTTTGAAGTAGATTTTAACTGACTTGTTTTTTCTTTTAAAAGATTGGCTTTTTGAGATTCGCCAGACTTGTATAAGTCGCCAATTTCTTTAGAAAACGTATTGATATCGGCTAAAGCGCTGTCTAATTGCGCTTGTGTACTGCGTCTTAAAGCATCTAAAGATAGGGTGTTTTCTATAATAGCTGCGGCATTTTTAAAATTGCGTTTGGCTAAGCCTTGTAATACTTTGGTTTTGTTGTCTCTAATAAAAGCTACTTGTAACATTGGGTTGTCGTTTAATTTGAAAGCGCAAATTTAAACAATTATAAAGTTACTTTTTAGAGATTGAATCGATATATTTTCTAGCGTTTAATGCGTCGGTTTCTATTTGCGTTTTTAATAAATCTAATGAGGCAAATTTTTGCTCATCGCGCAAACGATTTAACAGATGTATTTTTAATTTTTGATTGTATAAATCGCCATTAAAATCAAGTAAATAAGTTTCAATTGTCTGATGGGTTCCAGCTACCGTTGGTCGATATCCAATATTCATAATTCCAAAAACAGTTTGCTTATTTATGTTTGTTTTTACAACATAAACACCTGTTTTTGGAATGAGTTTATAAGTCTCTTCAATATGTAAATTTATTGTGGGATAGTTGAGTCTTTTTCCCAATCCTTGTCCTTTTACAACAGTACCAGAAAGCATATAATTATAACCCAAATATTTGTTGGCGGTATTAATATTGCCATCGGTTAAGGCCATTCTAATTTTTGTAGAGCTCACAGCAACATCATCAATATCTTGCTGAGCGATTTGCTTAAGCTCATAATTGAATAAGGTTTTATATTCTTTAAGATGTTCAAATTTACCTTCACGATTTTTGCCAAATTGATGGTCATATCCCACAATGAGTAATCTCATGTGTAAATGATTTACCAAAACATCGTTTATAAAATCAAAAGCACTTAAACGCGAAAATTCTTTAGAAAAGGGCTCTATTACCAAACAATCTATGCCGGCTTCTTCTAACAATGCGATGCGCTCATCAATGGTGTTTAGTAATTTTAAGGAGTCGTCTTTTTGTAAAACCATGCGCGGATGCGGAAACAGTGTAAACACTACGGCGTCTAAATTGTACTTTTCGCTATACGCTTTAAGCTGATGTAGAATTTTTTTATGACCAATATGCAAACCATCAAAAGTGCCAATGGTTACAGCCGAACCTTTTTTTAGGGATTTAAATTTTTTGTAGGAATGAAATATTTTCAAAAGCTATGGATTAATGTGTATGTCTTGGCCGATAAAATTAAGAACTTGCGGCAGATTATTGAACTTAATAGTCGCTTTTATTTTTAGTGTGTTTTTTGATAAATCAATATCAAGTTGGCCTTCTTCTATTTTGTGAAAACCTATATAATCGCGGCAAAAACAAAATCGCGCAAACCAAATATTTATTTTAGTGTCTTTTAAGTCGGCAAGATTAATGTGTTGTTTTTGATTGGGAATTTCGATAAATAAGACTTCACGATAACCACCATCGGCAATGTTTTTAGGCGTTTTTTTTATAGATTCAAATTTAAGAATGAGGTTTTGGCCTTTATTTTGAGTGATGTGATTAATCTTCGAATCGTCTTGTTGTACAACCAGTTCAGATTGTGGCGTGAGCGTTAGGCTTAAGCCATTATCTTTAATGCTGGGCAATTGTAGTGATATAGTTTTAGATATAACTTGTTTATTTGAAGCACAAGAATAATTGAGAGCCAAACATAAAATAAGCGACATTTTAAATAGTTCGAAACGCATAAAAGAGTGTCTGTATTTTAAATAATAAATTAATAGATTTGTCAAAAATAAACCAATTAATGAAGCGTTTTACAAGAATTGTTCTAATTTCCATTTTCTTTTTTATTGCACAAATCGGATTTTCGCAAACCAAAGACGTTTGGGCTGTGTCTAAAACTCAGGTAGCATCGGCTAAAATATTGCAACGCACATCATCTCCAAAGGACTTTAAAAATTATAAACTAGACATTCAAAAACTTAAAAAGGATTTAACTAATGCACCCTTTAGAAAATCTAAATTCAGCAAATCTAAAACCATCGTTACATTTCCAGATGCTTCGGGTAAAATGATAGATTACGTTGTTTTAGAAGCGCCTGTTATGGCACCAGAATTGGCTAAGAAATTTCCAAATAATAAATCTTATGTGGGCAGAAGTTTGACTGATAAAAGTACAAGCATCCGCTTTAGCGTAAATCAGTTAGGGGTTTATGCCATGATTTTTAAGGCAGGTGAAGAAGTTGAATATTTAGACCCTTATAATAAAGACAGATCTCAATATATGGTGTATCGTAGATCCGATTTGCCCAAAAAAGATCAAAACTTTGTGTGTTTAACAAAAGAAACCAAAGGCTTAAATATTACGACGGCTTTAAAATCATTTAATGCCAATGATGCCAAATTGCGGACTTTTAGATTGGCATTGGCTGCTACGGGTGAGTATTCTCAGTTTCATATAAATCAGGCGGAACTTAGTACCGGCACCGATGCGCAAAAAAAAGCAGCTGTTATGGCAGCTATGACGACTACTCTGATGCGTGTTAATGGTGTTTTTGAAAATGATGTGGCATTGACCATGGTTTTAGTTGCCAACAATGACAAACTAATTTATCTAGATGGCGCAAAAGACCCATATACAAATAACAACGGTAATACGCTTTTAGCAGAAAACCAAAAAATTGTGGACTCCATAATTGGCACGGCTAATTACGATATTGGCCATGTGTTTAGTACAGGTGGTGGTGGTGTAGCTGTTTTAAATTCACCTTGCACTACTTCTAAAGCACAAGGTGTGACTGGTCAAACCAACCCTGTTGGTGATGCCTTTGATATGGATTTTGTGGCGCACGAAATGGGCCATCAGTTTGGCGCAACCCATACTTTTAATGGCGATGCAGGAAGTTGCGCGGGAGGTAATAGAACTGACGCAACAGCTGTTGAGCCGGGTAGCGGTAGTACAATAATGGCATACGCAGGTATTTGTTCACCTCAAGATGTGCAAAACCACAGTGATGCTTATTTTCACAGTGTGAGCATCCAACAAATGTATGCCAATATTTCTGTTGGGTCAGGCAATTGTGCAGACCAAACGTCATTGGTTAATAATCTTAACGCGCCTTTGGTTAATGCTGGCGCCGATGTGGTTATTCCCAAATCCACACCTTTTAAATTAACAGCCGTTGGCTCTGATGCTGATAATAATACACTTACTTATAATTGGGAACAAACGGACACGCAAATTACTACCATTCCACCTTCAGCTACAGCCACAGGAGGCGCTGTTTTTCGTTCGGTTTCACCTACAATAGCTACAACCCGTTATTTCCCCACTATAAATACTGTTTTGGCAGGACAAACTGCAACCACTTGGGAAGTGTTGCCAAGTGTGGCACGAACTTTAAATTTTGATGTCACCGTAAGGGATAATGTAAGTGGTGGTGGGCAGACAGCTAGAGATGCTAAAATACTGACTGTAGATGCCAATTCGGGGCCATTTATAGTAACTTCGCAAAGCACCGCTTTGACTTATGATATTGGTTCTACACAAACCATTACTTGGGACGTGGCTAATACAAATCTAGCGCCCGTAAATTGTACGCATGTTGATATATTGTTGTCAACTGATGGCGGGCAAACCTATCCTATTACATTAGTGTCAAATGGGCTAAACAATGGCAGTGCAAACGTGTTGCTGCCAAATAATCCAACCACTTCTGCTAGGATTATGGTTGCTGGCCTAAACAATGTTTTTTTTAATGTAAATGTATCAAACTTTACAATTCAAGAAAGTAACTTTTCTTTGTTGCCAATAAGTAATTTTACCGATGCGTGCTCTGGAAGCAATGTCCTTATTAATTATACCTATCAAGTTTTCGCTGGATTTTCTGAAATCACAACTTTTACAGCTTTAAATTTGCCAAGTGGCATAAACGCCAGTTTTAATCCGTCAAGCACATCAGTTAACGGGACGGATGTAGTACTGACTTTATCTGGTTTAACTGATGCTATTTTAGGCAATAATACAATAAGCGTGCAAGCATCATCAACGTCGTTAACCAGAACGGTTGACACCAATTTACAAGTTTACAGCCCTAATTTCAACACACAAACCCTTATTGCACCAAGTGATGGAAGCATAGGTGTAGCATTAAATCCTACCCTAAGTTGGACGCCTCAAAGCAATGCCAAAACCTACGATGTACAAGTATCTACCGACACAAGTTTTAATACGCTTATTGCATCAGTAAATACAACAAGCACAAGTTATGCCTTAGCTAATTTAACCGAAGCTACCACTTATTACTGGCGTGTAAGGCCTGTAAATCCGTGTACAACGGGAAGTTTTTCTGCTACAAATGCTTTTGCTACCTACCAACAGGTTTGTAATACAACTTCTTATTCTGGATCAGCTTTGTTTATTCCAGACAACAGTCCAATTGGTGTATCATCTACTTTAAGTGTGGCAGATAGTGTTATTATAACAGATGTAAATATAGGCGTTACTATTACCCATGCTTGGATAGGTGATATTGCGTTAAGTATTACAGATCCAGCCAATAAAACAGTTAATTTGATAACATCATCTTTTTGTGAGCCACAAAATATGAATACAATATTTGATGACAGCGGCGCTATAGCTACATGTAATACCTCAGCACCCGGGTATTCGGGCACAATAAAACCGTCAGGTGCACTCTCCCTCTTTAATGGAGACAACGCTCAGGGTAATTGGGTTTTGTTTGCAGAAGACCAAGGGCCAAGTGATATAGGCTCAATAATAAGCTGGGGTGTTACTGTGTGTAGTGCAGTATCTGTACCGCTAGCTGTAAAAAATGAGGTCATTGCGGGTTTCAGAATGTGGCCAAATCCCAGTAATGGTTTGATAAATATAAGCATGACAAACCCTAATGCAGATAAGGTGTTTATAGATGTTTTTGATACTTTAGGCAGACGTGTTAAACTGCTTCGTTACGGCACTAATTTTATATTTAACGAATCTCTTGATTTAAAAGAACTACAAAAGGGGATTTACTTTATTAAAATTATTAAAGGGGGTCAGATTCTCATTAAAAAAATCATTTTGAATTAATATAATAGGAATTACGCTATGTCAATTTTCGAATATAGACATAAGAAAGATGTTTTTTTAAGAAGAATTTAACAAGAATTAAAAAAAAATCGTATTTTGCACTAGTTTTAACATAAATAATCAATATATAACAACTATGAAAAAGTTATTTAGCATTGCTTTTGTGCTCTTTTTAGGAACTTCCCTATTCGCACAAACAACGGTAACCGGTATTGTAAAAGACGCAAAGTCTGGTGAATCTTTACCTGGAGTAAGTATTAAATTAGTAGGTCATGCTGTAGGGACATCTACAGATTTTGACGGTAAATTCACTCTTAAGGTAGACGAACCTTTGCCTTTTAAATTAGAAGCGTCTTATGTAGGTTACACAGCACTAACTGTAGATGTAACTAAAGACAACATGGATTTAAGTATCTCTTTAAGTGAAGAAAGTAGCCGCTTAGACGAAGTAATTGTGTCGGCTTCTCGAACGCCAGAAAGTATCAGAGAATCGCCAGTAACGGTTGAACGTTTTGATATTAGAGATATCAAAAATACAGCTTCTGTATCATTTTATGATGGTTTAGAAAATCTAAAAGGTGTGCAATTAAACACCAATAGTTTAACGTTTAAATCTGTTAATACACGTGGTTTTGCAACTTTTGCAAACACCCGTTTTGTACAGTTGGTTGATGGTATGGACAATGCCTCTCCAGCCTTAAACTTTGTAATGGGTAACTTGGTAGGTATGTCTGAATTAGATGTAAAATCTGTTGAATTATTACCAGGTGCATCATCTGCATTATATGGTGCCAATGCCTTTAATGGTATTTTATTTATGACTAGTAAAAGTCCGTTCGATTACCAAGGCGTTAGTGTGTACGTTAAATCTGGTTACACCAATCAAAAAGCAGCTGGTAATAATGAATATTGGGATGCTGGTATTCGTATGGCTCATGCTTTTTCTGATAAATTTGCTGCTAAAGTTTCATTTTCTTATTTACAAGGAACTGACTGGATTGCTGCCGATTTTCACGATGTAAACGATGCTTCAAACACATCATCTTCACCAAGCTACGACGGCTTAAATGTTTATGGTGATGAGGTTGCAACTACTTTAGATTTTGATGCTATTGCAGCAGGCGCAGGTCTTGTTTTACCTCCAGGAATGTTAGGCTCATCTAAAGTGGCACGTACAGGTTATAAAGAAAGTGAAATGATAGATCCTAAAGCCGAAAGTGTTAAAGGTGATTTAACATTGGTTTATCGTCCTTTTGCAGATGATTTAGAAGTGATTTATCAAGGTAAAGTTGGTACAGGAAACACCACTTATCAAGGTGCTAATCGCTATAATTTAAGAGATTTTATCATGCAACAACATAAATTTGAAGTGCATAATAAAGACTTCTTTGTAAGGGCTTATACCATTACAGAAAGTGCTGGTAATTCTTTCGATTCAAGATTTGCGGCGATCAATTTAAACAGAAGTTGGAAAGGAGATACACAATGGTTTACAGAATATGCGCAAACATATATTGGTGGAAGATTAGGTGCTATTACTGGCACACCAATGTCTGATGCTCAAGCGCATGGTGTAGCGCGTCAGGTTGCCCAAACGGGAGCTTTAATACCAGGAACTGCTGCTTTTAATGCTGGTTTAGCTGAAATAACTTCTGATCCTTCATTATTAACGGGGTCTAAGTTTGTTGATGCTACCAAAATGTCTCAAGTTGAAGGAAATTATAACTTTTCAAATTTAACAGATGTTGCCGAAATTCAAATAGGTGGCTCATGGAGAGAATATGAATTGAATTCTGCAGGTACAATTTTTACCGATAATGATGGCCCAATTACCTATAGTGAATATGGTGCCTATATGCAAGTGATGAAAAAAGTAATGGATGATAAATTAAAATTTACAGGATCTGTTCGTTATGATAAATCTAAAAATTATGATGGTAATTATTCACCACGCGTATCTTTAGTATATTCTGCAGGTGATAGAGGTCAACATAACATTAGAGCGTCTTTCCAAACAGGATTTAGAAATCCAGATACCCAAAGTCAATATATTGGTTTAGATGTTGGAAATGCCCTTTTAGTTGGTTCTGCTCCAGACAATTTAGATCGTTATGAATCTAGACCTTATCCTGTAAGTACAACAGGTCAAGCCATAGGTATGCCTTCAACATTAACAGTTACAGGCAGACAAGGTTATGAAAATGCCTTTTCTTTAGAGTCTGTTATGGCAGGTGCACCTCAAAAATTTAATACACCATTTGTACAACCAGAAAAAATTACAGCTTACGAACTTGGTTATAGAGGCACAATAGGTAATGTATCTATTGATTTAAGCGGTTATTATAATGATTATACTGGTTTTATTGCTCAAAAAACAGTCTTAGCACCTTTATATGGTAAAGCAGATTTTTCTGATTTTGTTCCAGGAACACTTCCTGCACCACTTGCTCTTATAGCTTTATCAAAAGGCGATTATGTACCTTTTAGAACTTACACTAATTCTGCTGGAGATGTTACTTCTTATGGCGTTGGATTAGGCTTAGCTGCTAAAGTTTTCGAAGACTATGACTTTACATTAAATTACTCATACTCTAAATTTAAATTTGATCAAGCTTCAGATCCAGGATTTGAAGCAGGTTTTAACACACCAGAAAACAGTTTAAAAGCTTCTTTTGGAAACCCAGAAGTACTTAAAAACTTTGGATTTAATTTTAGTGTGCGTTATTTTGATTCTTACTTATGGCAAGCTTCATTTGGTAATGGCACAGTACCTGCTGCAACTGTTTTAGATGCGCAATTGTCATATAAATTACCAAGTTGGAACGCTTCTTTAAAATTAGGAGCTAACAACTTAGGAGGTAAAGAATATACACAAGCTTATGGTACAGGTATGATAGGATCTATGTATTTCTTATCTTTCACTGTAAATCCTTAATAAAAAGAACGTTTTAAATACGATAAAAAGCCCCGCATTGCGGGGCTTTTTTTTTTGAAGTAAATGCTTTAATCATCCTTAAATAAATTAATTAAAAACCTGTTTTTATTTCTAAAAAAAAGCACTATTTTTGCAACTTCAAATTAATAAATAATTAAAGGCGTAACGCTAAGTAAAACCCATATTAGTAATGACTAAAGTTACAGGAAAAGTTGCCCAAATTATCGGCCCTGTTTTAGATGTTGAATTTTCATCTGGAGCCGAATTACCTCAAATTTATGATTCTTTAGAAATAACCAAAACAGACGGTACTATTTTAGTATTAGAAGTTGAGCAACATATTGGCGAAGACACTGTGCGCTGTATTGCGATGGATTCTACCGATGGTTTACAAAGAGGTCAAGAAGTTCGCTCTACAGGTAATCCTATTAAAATGCCCATCGGAAATGACATTTACGGGCGTTTGTTTAACGTTACAGGAGACCCTATTGATGGTTTGGTAGCTTTACCAAAAGATGGTAAAAACGGATTGCCAATTCACAGAGACGAGCCAAGATTTGAAGATTTATCAACAGCAACCGAAGTGTTGTTTACTGGTATTAAAGTAATCGATTTAATTGAACCTTATTCTAAAGGTGGTAAAATTGGTTTATTTGGTGGTGCTGGTGTTGGTAAAACAGTATTGATTCAAGAATTGATTAACAATATAGCTAAAGGTCACGGTGGTTTATCGGTATTTGCTGGTGTAGGAGAACGCACACGTGAAGGAAATGACCTTATGCGCGAAATGATAGAAGCTGGTATTATTGAATACGGCGAAGACTTTAACAAGTCTATGGAAGAAGGCAGCTGGGATTTGAGTAAAATTGACATGGAAGGAATGAAAAAGTCTAAAGTAACTTTCGTTTTCGGTCAAATGAACGAGCCTCCTGGGGCACGTGCACGAGTTGCTTTATCAGGATTAACCATAGCCGAATATTTTAGAGATGGTGCTGGCGAAGGTCAAGGTAAAGATGTTCTTTTCTTTGTAGATAATATGTTTAGATTTACACAAGCTGGTTCAGAAGTGTCTGCCCTTTTAGGACGTATGCCATCAGCTGTAGGTTATCAACCAACATTAGCTACAGAAATGGGCACAATGCAAGAACGTATTACATCAACAAAAACAGGTTCTATTACGTCGGTTCAAGCCGTTTATGTGCCTGCAGATGATTTAACAGATCCTGCGCCTGCTACAACTTTTGCGCATTTAGATGCCACTACTGTATTGTCTCGTAAAATTGCTGAGTTAGGTATTTATCCAGCGGTTGATCCGTTAGATTCTACCTCTCGTATTTTAAATCGTGAGATTTTAGGAGATGAGCATTATGATACAGCACAACGCGTAAAAGAGTTGTTACAACGTTATAAAGAATTACAAGATATCATCGCTATTTTAGGGATGGAAGAGTTAAGTGAAGAAGATAAATTAATCGTTCACCGTGCACGTCGTGCGCAACGTTTCTTATCACAACCTTTCCATGTGGCCGAACAATTTACAGGTATTCCAGGTGTGTTGGTAGATATTAAAGATACTATTAAAGGCTTTAATATGATTATGGATGGCGAATTAGATAAATACCCAGAAGCGGCATTTAACTTACGTGGTTCTATTCAAGATGCTGTAGATGCAGGAGAAAAAATGTTAGCCGAAGCTTAATATTGGTTCATGGTTATTAGTTGATGGTTTCTAGATAACACCACCAACAAATAACAAATAGCCAACAACAAACAATTAAAAGTATGTTTTTAGAAATTGTAACACCCGAAGCCACTTTATGCAAATTAGATGTAACGTCTGTTCTTGTGCCTGGTGTTGAAGGCGAATTTCAAATGTTAAATAACCATGCACCAATAGTTTCTTCATTAATGAAAGGGACTGTTAAAATTTATGGTGATGTTGTTATAGATGAAAAATATCAAGATAGATTTACCGATGGTAAAGACAGTGGAAAATGGTTAGCTATAGAAAGTGGTACTATTGAAATGAATGATAATAAAATCATTATTTTAGTAGATTAAAGTTATACTTAGATACAATTAAAAAAGCCTTGATGAATTAATTCATCAAGGCTTTTTTAGTATAGAGCTGTTTTATAAATTTATTTAAACAGCTTATAAATATCATTGCCATTGGCAAATAACAGCAAGGCAATTAGAATGATAAAACCAGCTATTTGGGCATATTCTAAAAATTTATCGCTTGGTTTTCTACGTGTAATAATTTCGAATAAAGTAAAGACCACATGTCCGCCATCAAGAGCTGGAATAGGTAATAAATTCATAAATCCTAAGATTAATGATAAGAAAGCAGTTATGCTCCAAAAGGCTTGCCAATCCCATTCAGATGGGAAAATACTGCCAATAGCAATAAAGCCACCAACGCCTTTATAAGCACCAGTACTTGGATTAAAAATAGCTTTTAACTGTGTTACATAACTCAGCATTTTTTCTTTAGATTTATGAAGACCAACGGGGAAAGATTGCAGTAAAGAGTAATCTTTTGTTTCTATTTTATAAATGTTTAATTTTTCTAACTCTTCAAAGGTTGGGCTGTATAAACCTACGCCAAGCATACCCTTATCGTCTATAATTAAATTAAGACTTTCTATTTTTCCATTTCGTTTAACCGTCACAGGGACATCTTGTCCTTTTAAGCTTTGTAAAATGGGTGCAACTTCATCAAAATAACTAATAGGCGTATTATTAATGGCTACAACTTGATCTTTTAATTCTAAACCGCGTTCTAAATTTGGTGAGATTTTAGAAATAGAACCTATAATAAAAGGCAATCGTAAGCCAATAAATCGTTTTTGATCGGCGTCAATTATTTGAGAAATAAAATCGGCGGGAATTGCAATTGTTCTTATAGAACCATCGCGTTCTATAGTGAGTTCTTTACCAAATAATATTTTTAATTGAATGTCAGAAAAGTTTTTGACAGTTTCATTATCGACTTTTAAGATTTTATCGCCATTTTCTAGCCCTAATTTATAACCAATAGAATCTATAATGCTCACACCATCTTTTAAACTGTCATTTGGTAAGAACTTATCGCCATAAGCATAAGCCATACCAATGTAAATAACGATGGCTAGAATAAAGTTTACCGTTACGCCACCCAGCATAATAATTAAACGCTGCCAAGCTGGTTTCGATCTAAATTCCCATGGTTGCGGCGGTAGCTTCATTTGCTCTTTATCCATGCTTTCGTCAATCATTCCAGATATCTTAACATAGCCACCAAGAGGCAACCAGCCTATGCCATATTCTGTACCTCCTTTTTTAAAGCTAAAAAGTTTTTTGCCCCAAGCATCAAAAAACAGGTAGAATTTTTCTACACGGGTTTTGAATAATTTAGCAGGTAAGTAATGCCCAAATTCGTGTAAAACAATTAATAGAGAAAGGCTTAATATAAATTGAGATATTTTTATAAATAATTCCATGTAGTGTCTTCTATATCTTTTAAATGAAGTGCAAATGTACTCTTTTCTGAATAAATTTAGAGGTCATAAAAAAGTCAATAATTTGTTAAAAAATAAGTTTCAATAAATATGTGATGCCAAGAAACTTATAATTGTAAATTTGCGAACTAAATAGTTAAAATGGAATTATTAAAGTTTTTTAAAAAATCATTTCCTACCCTTATTTTTATTGGGATATTTTCTGTTATATCTATTTATGTTTTTTACAAAATACAAACGCCCGAAACAAAACTGCCTGTATTTAACCCTACCGATGTAAACCCCAGATTGGTTGATGCATCAAAAAGACATGTTAGAAACAGTCATAAAATAGGAGCGTTTAATTTGGTAGATCAAAATGGCGACAGTATCAGTAATGCAACTTATAAAGATAAAATTTATGTAGCCGATTTCTTTTTTACCCGATGCGAATCTATTTGCCCCATAATGACTAATTATTTGACGCAAGTGCAAGATGTTTATAAAACAGATAACGAGATTATGTTTTTGTCTTTTTCGGTAACACCTGATATCGATAGTGTTTCTGTATTAAAAGATTATGCTTTAAAAAATAAAGTCATTGATTCTAAATGGCACATGGTAACAGGCAATAAAAAAGACATCTATAAATTGGCACGACAATCGTTTTTTGCGGCTTTAGATAAAGGCGATGGTGGCAAACAAGATTTTATCCATACAGAACAATTTGTACTCATCGATAAAAAGCAACAAATAAGAGGTTTTTACGATGGCACAGATAAAATACAGGTAAACAAACTTATTGAAGACATAAAAATTTTAAAAAGCGAATACAGAAAACCCTAACAATTATCATAGTTTGAAGAATTTTTAAATGAGTATATTTGCCCTTATTTATAATGAATCTTAATAATGTCAAAAATAACGGTAGCTAATTTAAAAGTAGGAGAACGTGGTCTCATTGAGCAGGTAGCTATCGAGCATATTCCATTGAATTTACTTGAAATGGGCTGTTTGCCCGGAAAAGAAGTAGAACTCATACAGGTTGCACCGTTTAATGACCCACTTTACATACGGGTCAATGGCAGTCATTTAGCTATTCGCAGAGACGTTGCCGCTAAAATTCAAATTATTAAATTATAGCTTTTTAGAATGAGCAAAGCAAAGATTCTCAAAATAGCCTTGGTCGGAAATCCTAACACTGGCAAGACCTCTTTGTTTAATCAGCTTACCGGATTAAAACAAAATGTAGGTAATTATCCCGGCATTACTGTAGATAGAAAAGAAGGTTTTTTTAATCTTAATGCCACAACGCCTGCTTCTATAATTGATTTGCCCGGAACTTACAGCATTAACCCAACCACTTTAGATGAGAATATTGTTCTAGAAACACTCCTAAATCCAAACGAATCTGAATATCCAGATGTGGTGGTTATGGTTGCCGATGCTGAGAATTTAAAACGAAATTTACTACTCTTTTCTCAGTTAAAAGATTTAGAAATCCCCATTATTTTAGCCATCAATATGGCCGATCAAATGAAAAGGAAAGGCATTTCTATAGATATTGATGCACTTAAAGCCGATTTAGATACAGAAGTTGTTTTGATAAGTGCCCGTAAAAAGATAGGTATAGAGACCCTTAAAAAACTTATTTTAGATTACAAAAATATAAGTACCAAAGCTTTAGATGGATTGTCTATAAAAGTTGATGAAGAATTTTTTGGAGCGCTTCAAAAAACCTACCCCAATAAATCATTGTATCAAGCTTGGCTTACAATAACACAATTTCATAATTTAAAACATCTGAGCATCTCAGAAAAAGAAGCTGCACAAGAATTTTTAAATTGTCATAACAAAGTCAAACATCTTCAGCATAAAGAGACCATTTTAAGATATCAATTAATAAATAATATTTTAAAAAAGGATTATAAAGTAGATCGGCTAAAAGGTACCGATATGCGTGCCAAACTAGACAAAGTGCTTATGCACCGCGTATTTGGGTATGTCATCTTTTTTTTAATACTGTTTGTTATTTTTCAATCAATTTTTGATTGGGCTATTTACCCGATGGATTTTATTGAAAGGATGTTTTTACAACTTAGTAATTGGACAGAAGCGCAGTTATCACCAGGCGTTTTCACAAGTTTAATAGTTAACGGTATTATTCCTGGTTTAGGAGGCATTGCCATTTTTATACCTCAAATTGCTATCTTGTTTTTATTTATCGCCATTTTAGAAGAAACAGGTTATATGAGTCGCGTTGTGTTTTTAATGGATAAAATCATGCGTTTGTTTGGGTTAAGTGGTAAAAGTGTTGTCCCATTAATGTCAGGTACGGCTTGTGCCATTCCGGCTATTATGGCTGCCCGTAATATTAATAGCTGGAAAGAACGCCTAATTACAATCTTGGTAACACCATTTATAACTTGTTCGGCTAGATTACCTATTTACGCCATTATCATAGCGCTTATAATACCTAATGAGCGCATATTTGGGGTACTCAGTTTACAAGCTACAATACTGATGTTACTCTATTTGGTAGGATTTTTATCAGCAATTATTTCGGCTTTTATTTTAGATAAAACCTTAAAAATTAAAAAACATTCGTTTTTTATTGTAGAGATGCCTAATTATAAATTGCCCTCTCCTAAAAATGTGGCTTATGCCGTTATCGAAAAAACAAAAGCTTTTATTTTTGGCGCTGGGAAAATAATTTTAGCATTGTCAATGGTTTTATGGTTTTTGGCTTCTAATGGGCCTGCTAAATTTAAAAATGCAGAGCAAATAGTAATACAAAATAATCCAGAGTTAAATCAATCAAGTAAAACTTTTTCAAAAAAGCTAGGCTCTTACAAATTACAACATTCGTATATTGGGTATATGGGCCACGCCATTGAACCCATCATAAAACCTCTGGGTTATGATTGGAAAATAGGCATTGCTTTAATTACATCTTTTGCTGCAAGAGAGGTGTTTGTAGGAACATTGGCTACTATTTATAGTGTAGAAAACGAAGGCGATACAGAAACAATTAGAGAACGCATGAAAATGGAAATTAATACAGAAACTGGGAAGCCGCTTTTTGATTTTCCAACAGGCATGTCATTACTTCTGTATTATGTTTTTGCCATGCAATGTATGAGTACTTTAGCTGTTGTAAAACGCGAAACCAATTCTTGGAAGTGGCCTGCGCTTCAACTCTTTTTTATGACAGGTATTGCTTATCTTGTTTCATTTCTGACCTACACCTTTTTATCCTAAAAATTTGAAGCCAAAACGCTTACACAATAACTTAAGTTAAGATCTTTATCGATACACTTTTGATATACATCAATTAATAAAAATGTTCTTATCTTTACCAATTAAACCCACTTAATTTTTAAGGTATGAATTACGGTAAAGAATTTAAACAATACGCAACCAAACAACACGGCATTAGTAGTTTACATTACGACAAGTTGGTTAGTAGTGTGACACCATATATTATAGAAGAACGTCAATTAAACGTAGCACAAATGGATGTGTTTTCGCGTTTAATGATGGATCGCATTATATTTTTAGGCACAGCTATAGACGATCATGTGGCCAATATTATTCAAGCACAATTGCTATTCTTAGAAAGTGTTGATGCTACCAAAGATATTTCTATTTACATCAATTCTCCCGGCGGAGGTGTGTATGCGGGCTTAGGTATGTATGACACGATGCAATTTATTAAACCAGATGTGGCTACTATTTGTACAGGTATGGCCGCTTCTATGGCCGCTGTTTTAATGTGTGCTGGTGCTAAAGGAAAACGTTCGGCTCTACCTCATTCTAGAATTATGATTCACCAACCTTTGGGTGGCGCTCAAGGTCAAGCCAGCGATATCGAAATTACCACTAGAGAAATTTTAAAATTAAAAGGCGAATTGTACGAAATAATTTCAAAACATTCTGGACAAACCCTTAAGAAAGTTGAAAAGGATAGTGATCGCGATTATTGGATGAAAGCCGATGAAGCCAAAACCTATGGCATGATTGACGAAATATTAAAAAGATATTAAAAAATAAAGATGGCTAAATAAGAATTAACCTGTTCGTTTTGTG
>JABMNH010000030.1 GCA_013205245.1 Flavobacteriales bacterium
CGCTGGTGCACTTAATAGTTGAATCTAGCTATCTTAACTATCCTTAATAAACGCAGCGGTTTCGTTAAAAAATAATTAAATTTGTAATGATTTAACGGAATAATTAAGAATTATTGATAAATATTTTATGCATTAAACTAAAATATATTTTTCTATTCTTTAGTGTCTCCTTATTTTCACAGTCTCATAAACTCGATGTAAAATATTATTACGAAAAAGTTGTTGACGGTTTTGAAATTATGGTCGACAATAATGAATATTGTGATGTAACAGTTGTTTTAAGATTAAACCACAAAAATGTTACTGTATCTTCAAAGCAAAAGAATTCCTTTTTAATTCCAGCCAGACACATGTTAAGCTATCTGAGTTAATGGCCATACATATTGGTAAATACGGATTTGATTTTACCCATAAAGAATATCGAGGAGATATCAGTAAAATAAATTACAACAAAAACTTCCCTTATTCTTTACCTTTTAAAAAAGGGCAATCTTATATGGTTAGTCAAGGTTACGATGGAGCTTTTTCGCATAAAAATATAAATGCACTCGATTTTGATATGCCAGAAGGAACACCTGTTGTGGCTATTAGAGGAGGCGTTGTTGTAAAGGTTGAAGACAGTTTCGATAAACAAGGCGAAACAGAAGATTTTGCACAATATTCTAATTATATAATTGTTAGCCACCCTGATGGTACTTTTGCACGTTATGCACATTTTAAAAATAAAAGTGCCAAAGTAAAGGCAGGCGATTTTGTAACCACGAGTACGGTATTGGCGTTGAGTGGTAATACAGGAATGACAACGGGACCACATTTGCATTTAGAAGTGTATATACCAAAACCTTCTGAAACAATTTATGTTAAAACCAAATTTAAACTAGGGAGAGGTTTTGTGTCTTTATTTTTAAAGGAAAAACAAAAGGCAATCCGTGGTTATTAAGATAATAAAATAAAAAGGTCCGTTTGACATTCGTCAAACGGACCTTTTTTTATGGTTTTATAAAACTTATTTTAAGTCTTTAATTTCTTTAAAAGGAGACAATTTTAGATTTTCGACCTTAGCTTTATAAGTTAACCAATCAGTTTTAAAGAAGGCGTTAATTTTGGCAATCACAGCATCAATTTTAGCATTGGCATTATTTAAAAGTGTTTGTTCTGTTTTGCCAGGTTCACTTTGTAAAGAGCTTATGTATTGATTTGCCAAATACAAATAAGAAATTGTACTTGGATCTTTAGTAGCCGTTATCCCTTGCCGTTTGTCTTCTTTACCTAACATATCATCGACCAAATTGTCTAAAGATTTTAAAATACTGTCGTGAGATTTAATTAAATCCTTGTATTTTTCTTCTTTATTTTCTTGTAATTGTTTTTTATAGTTTGTAACTATTTTTTTAGATTCTAAAACTTGTTTGATTGCACGATAGGCTAAATCCATTGTTGTTTCAACCCGTTTTTGCATCACATGTTTATCTTTTAAAACAGATAATGGCATGTTTTTTCTTAAATCATATTTTACGGTAACCAATGTAGAATCTTTGTCTTTCTCTAATTGCATCACTACTTTATATATGCCCGGTAAAACAGTTAATCCACTTGGTTCATTATCCGATTTACTTATTTTTCTTGACGGACGTTTAACGCCTTTTTCATCAAGATGCCAGTACATGCGATGTAGCCCATTTTCTTTTGGTATATCCTGTTTTAGCGTTCTGATTAAGACATTGTTGTTATCGTAAATTTTTACTGTAATTTTTTTGGTTTTTGCATCTGTTTTGTCTTTTGATTCTAATGAATCTTTAGATTTTGAGTCTTTTTTAATATCTGTTTTAGGGATATTAATAGAATAACTCAACATAGCGCCAGAGGATTTATTTTCGCCATTAAATATGGCATTAGCACCAAATCTGGTGCCATTTGGTTGTTGGTATTCAGGAATGTAGCTAGTAGGAGCAGGATAAACTTTTAAAGATTTGTCTAATAATTTCGTACCTTTTCTCGCAAATTCACGTAAAGGTTTGATGTCGTCTAAAATCCATATAGCACGGCCAAAAGTAGCAATAGCTAAATCGTCTTCACGAGGTTGAATAACCATATCCATGGTTGGTACTGTAGGGTAATTATTGGTCCATTTTGTCCAATTTTTACCTTCGTCAATACTCACATATAAACCATTTTCGGTTCCTAAAAACAACAATTGTTTTTCTTTTGGATCTTGAATTAATGACAAAGCATAACCAAAAGATTCATCTTTGTCCGCTAACATATTCTCCCATGTTTTACCATAATTACGCGTTCTAAACAAATAAGGCTTAAAGTCAAAACTACGGTAATGATTGGCTATAACATAGGCTTCTCCAGGCTCTGAGGCCGATACTTTTATTTGATTAATCCAGCTATTTTTTGGTAATCCTTTAATATTTTTAGTGAGGTTTGTCCAACTTTCGCCTCCATTTTTTGTTAATTGTACATTGCCATCATCAGACCCTGTCCAAATAACCCCTTTTTCTAAAAGGCTAGGGGTAATGGCAATAATAGTGCAATAATTTTCGGCACCTGTAGCATCCATTGTTAGTCCGCCACTTTCGTATTGTTTTTGTTTTTCTGTGTCATTGGTTGTTAAATCGGACGATATAACCTGCCATTCAAAACCTTGATTTGTTGATTTATGTACAAACTGACTTCCAAAATAAAGCGTGTTACTGTCAAATGGATCCATCGCAATAGCGGCATTCCAATTAAAGCGCAAATTTACATCAGGGTTTGGATGTGTAGGTCTAATAATTCTGGTTTTTCCGGTTAACCTATCGTAACGCCCCACATATCCTTGTTGCGACATGCCATAGCCAAAACGCGAATCTTTTGGATCGGGAATCACATCAAAACCATCACCAAACATGAGCTCTTGCCAATACGAATTTCTGATGCCTTGAGATTTTAAGACATAGGCAGGGCCAATCCATGAACCATTATCTTGCATACCACCATAAACATGATACGGAAAATCGTTATCTACATTAATATGATAAAACTGACCAACAGGAATATTTTCTGCAAAACGCCATGTTTTGCCACGATCTCTGGTAATATTTAAACCGCCGTCATTACCATCAATCATATAATTTGGATTGTTGGGATGAATCCACCAGGCATGATGATCTGGATGAACACCCACACTTGTGCCATAAGCAGGCATCAATTGTTCAAAAGATTTTCCGCCATCATTACTCACATTAACATAGGTAAATATAGAGTAAATTCTATTTTCATTTTTAGGATCAACAGCAATGGTTGCATAATAAAATGGACGGTTTCCGATACCTCCTGAGCCCCTGCCACTAGATTTATCACTTACCATTTTCCATTTAAATCCACCATCTTCAGAGCGGTATAAGGCATTCTTTTTTGCTTCAATTAAAGCATAAACATATTTAGGGTTGGAAGCCGAAATTGCCAAACCAATACGTCCTAAATCGCCTTTAGGTAAGCCATCTTTTTCTGATAATTGTTTCCAGTTATCACCACCATCATAGGTGATAAAAAGACCAGAACCTGCCCCACCAGAAGTAAAGAAATAAGGTTTGCGTCTGTGTTCCCACATGGCCGCAATAAGTTTGTTAGGATTTGAAGGATCCATAACCAAATCTGCTGCACCTGTTTTGTTATTTACAAAAAGTGACTTTTGCCACGTTTTGCCACCATTAATTGTTTTATAAATACCACGTTCGGGATGTTCTCCCCAAGGCGATCCAATAGCAGCTACATAAACGGTATTTGGATTTTGAGGATCTACAATGATCTTATGAATGTTTCGGGTTTTTTCAAGACCCATTAAGTGCCATGTTTTGCCAGCATCTAAACTTTTATAAATGCCAAATCCACCATTTAAACTATTTCTAGGATTTCCTTCGCCAGTACCCACCCAAATAACATCTGGATTACTTTGCTGAATGGCAATGGCGCCAATAGAAGCGGTGGCTTCTTTTTCAAAAACTGGTTTCCAATCAATGCCGCCACTTTCAGATTTCCATACGCCACCCGAAGCAGCGCCAGCATAAATAATGTCTGGTTGTGAGTTTATAACATCTATGGCTGTAATGCGCCCGCTCATTCCAGCAGGGCCTATAGCTCTAGTTTTCATCCCTTTGAGCTTAGTCATATCGAGTTGTTGTGAAAATACTACGGAACTCATCAGTAGTAAAAACAATGCTAATCTTTTCATGAAAAATTAAGTTTGGTTAGAAGTTTAAAGGTAGTAGAATTACCCCTAAATAAATGTTAAATTTTTCTTAACGTATAAAAATTAAAAACATTATTGCCAAACTAAAACCTATTTCTGTCTAAAATAAATTGTGATAGGGACACCGTTAAAATCATATAATTCGCGCATTTTATTTTCAACATAGCGCTTATATGGGTCTTTCACATATTGCGGTAGGTTAGCGAAAAATACAAATTGAGGTGTGGGTGTTGGGAGTTGTGTGCAATATTTAATTTTCACAAACTTACCTTTTAAAGCAGGTGGCGGGTTGAATTTTACAACTTCTAACATTGTCTCATTTAGTTTGCTTGTAGAAATACGTCTTTTTCTATTTTCGTAAACAGCCACAGCCGTTTCTATAGCTTTAAATATACGTTGCTTTGATGTCGAAGAAATAAAGACAATAGGCACATCAGTAAAAGGGGCCGTCTCTTTTCTAATTTTAGCTTCAAATTCTTTGGTCGAATTGGTTTCTTTTTCTACCAAATCCCACTTGTTTACTAAAATAATAATGCCTTTTCTGTTTTTTTCTGCCAACCAAAAAATATTTTGATCTTGACCTTCAAAACCGCGTGTGGCATCAATAATTAAAATGGCAACATCGCAATATTCAATAGAACGCACAGCGCGCATAACCGAATAGAACTCTAGGTCTTCTTTAACTTTAGATTTTTTACGAATACCTGCGGTATCAACAAGGTTAAAATCGAAACCAAAACGGTTGTATTTTGTATCGATAGAATCGCGGGTTGTACCGGCAATATCGGTTACAATATTGCGTTCTTCGCCAATTAAAGCGTTTATAAAAGATGATTTTCCAGCATTTGGTCTGCCAACAACGGCAAAACGGGGCAGGTCGTCTTCAACAACTTCTTCTACTATGGGTAATTTTAATACGAGTTCATCTAAAAGATCACCTGTACCACTTCCGTTTATAGATGATATGGTAAAATAGTCGCCTAAACCAAGCGCATAAAACTCTACGGCATCGGCATCACGCATGGCATTATCTACCTTGTTTACAACCAGTAAAATGGGTTTATTTACATTTCTTAAAATACTGGCTACATCAGAATCCATCGCAGTAACGCCACTTTCTACATCTACAATAAACATAATGGCATCGCATTCATCTATAGCTAATTGTACTTGTTTTCGGATTTCTGCTTCAAAAACATCTTCAGAACCAACAATATAACCGCCTGTATCTATTACAGAAAATTCTTTTCCATTCCACTCACATTGACCGTAATGTCTGTCTCTTGTAACACCACTAACGGAGTCGACAATAGCTTGACGGCGTTGAATCATCCTGTTAAACAGCGTTGATTTTCCAACATTTGGTCTTCCTACAATAGCAACAATATTTCCCATAAAAGCATAAAAATTTCGGTGCAAAGATAGCGTATTAAGAACAGTTTTTATAAGCTATTTTTGATTTGAAAAAATAGTGTACTTTTATTTTCTTTTTTTATATGAATGCACCCATACACAACGACGAAATAAATAGGTTTATTTTAAAACCGCGATTTAAAGTATCGCTGAATTCACCTCAAGAAGTTGTGATAAAACAACTTGAAGTTAGTTTAAAAAACAATGATTGTAAATATGACAGCAAAATTGTCAACCATCATGTAGTTATTGATATTCCTGATGTGGATAACCATTTTTGGTCACCACAATTGCATGTTGAAGTTGAAAACGAAACTGAAGAAACAACATTGGTAAGAGGCCTTTTTGGCCCAAAACCTCAAGTGTGGACTTTCTTTATGTTTTTACATTTTGCTGTGGCAATAAGTTTTTTTGTCTTTTTTATTATAGCATATTCAAATTATAGTCTGAACAAAGATTATAGTTTTGCCCTTTTAATGTGCATATTATTGCCAGTAGTATGGATTGTGTTTTACATTTTCGGACAACTAGGCAAGAAAAAAGGCTACACACAAATGGTTGCCATGCACGATTTTTTAATGGAAAGTTTAAAAGAATTATGAGTTTTTAGTTCTGAGTTATGATTTTTCCTTCTCCCGAAGTCTCGGGACGTTCAGGATGACATGGTTCAAAGTGACATTGTTTACCCTAAATCCTTAAATAAACTTTGCCATTTGCTGTTGCAATTCACTGGCTTTCTCTTTGGCTATTTGTGCAAAATCTAATCCGCTTGAAGCGTAAATAATGCCTCTAGATGAGTTTATTAATAAACCGCCAGCGTCGTTTAATCCGTTTATGCAAACATCTTCAACACTACCACCTTGGGCGCCAACTCCGGGTACCAATAAAAAGTGATTCGGAATTATTTTGCGGATTTCTTTAAGATATTCTGGTCTTGTAGCGCCAACAACAAACATTAAATTTTGACTGTTCTTATAAGTCAACGCTGTTTTAATAACTGTTTGATAGAGTTGTTCTTCGTTGAATTTCAGGTTCTGAAAATCGGCTCCACCACTATTTGAGGTTAATGCTAAAAGTATGGTTGTTTTATTTTCGAAAGACAAAAATGGTTCAACAGAATCACGTCCCATATAAGGTGCCACAGTAAGGGCATCAAAATTTAGATTCTCAAAAAAAGTTTTAGCGTAACGTGTGGAAGTGTTGCCAATATCGCCACGTTTGGCATCAGCAATGGTAAAGATATCAGGATAATTATTTTTTAAATAGGCGCTTGTTTTCTCTAATGCTTGCCAACCTTTAATGCCAGAAGCTTCGTAAAAAGCAACATTGGGTTTATAGGCCACAGCAAATTGATGCGTGGCATCAATAATTTGCTTGTTGAATTCGAAAATAGGGTCTTCTAACGCTAATAAGTGTTTGGGTATTTTATCTAAATCGACATCTAGTCCAATACATAAAAATGATTTTTTCTTCTTTATTTGTTCTGTGAGTTGTGTAGACGTCATGATTTTGAAATGTATTTGGCAAAAGTAGTAATTTTAATACTTTAACTTATATTTGTGCTGCTAATAATAAAAATTTGCTGACTTACATCTTACATAAAATAGCTTATGGTTTCCTAACATTATTCGGTGTTGTGACCGTTATTTTTTTGTTGTTTAGTGTTTTACCGGGCGACCCTGCCAGAATGATGCTAGACCAACGCGAAGATAGCGCACAATTGCAAGCCATCAAACACAAGTATGGATTTGATAAGCCTTTGGTTTTACAGTATGTGTATTATTTAAATGATTTGTCGCCAGTGTCGGCTCATAGCGCAAATGTTTCCGATTACACCTATTTGAATCCGCAAAAATACAGTTATAAAAAACTCTTTAGAGTTGCCGATTTTGACTTTGTAATTAAGTATCCCTATTTAAGGACATCCTTTCAGAAAAATGGACAAAAAGTAAGCAGTATTATTGCAAATACCTTACCTAATACAGCTGTTTTAGCAGTTGCTGCTATAAGTATAGCCATTAGTTTGGGCATTATTTTAGGGATTATATCGGCATTAACCAAAGACACTTTTTTTGATAGAAGCATTGCTGTTTTGAGCACTTTAGGAATGAGTGTGCCATCATTTTTTTCAGCCATATTATTTGCATGGCTGTTTGGATTTGTTTTACATAAATACACCAACCTTCAAATGACTGGAAGTTTATATGAAGTAGACGATTTTGGTCGTGGGCAATTTATACAATGGAAAAATCTGATTTTACCCGCCATCGTTTTAGGTATAAGACCGTTGGCAGTTGTGAGTCAGCTTACCCGAAGCGCTCTTTTAGAAGAATTGAGCAAAGATTATATTTTAACAGCCAAAGCCAAAGGCTTGTCTAATTACAATATTGTAAAACGTCATGCCTTAAAAAACGCTTTGAATCCGGTTATTACAGCCATATCTGGATGGTTTGCATCGTTGTTGGCAGGTGCCGTTTTTGTTGAGTATATTTTTAATTGGAATGGCTTGGGAAAAGAAATAGTTTCTGCATTAAATACCCTAGATTTGCCCATTATTATGGGAAGCGTATTGGTTATTGCCACAATGTTTATTATCATAAATATATTGGTAGATATTATTTATGGATGGTTAGATCCCCGGATTAGAACAAATTAATAATTATAAAATTAACATTAAAAGATGAGAACTAAAATTGTAGCAGGAAATTGGAAAATGAATAATAATTACGAAGATTCAATTAAGCTTGCAAAAGATATAGAAAGTAAAGCAGCTAATTTAAATCTAAATAATACACGTGTTATTGTGGCACCTACTTTTGTAAATCTAAAAGGGGTAAAGGACAGTTTAGGTAATGCGTCTGTTGAAGTGGTGGCACAAAATATGCACCAAGCTAAAAATGGCGCTTACACAGGTGAAATTTCTGCAGAGATGTTACAAAGTATCGGCATAAAAACAGTTATTTTAGGACATTCTGAGCGTCGCACTTATTTTAATGAAACCGATGAAGCTTTAGCCGAAAAAATAAATACTGTTTTAGAAAACAATATGGAAGCTATTTTCTGTTTTGGTGAAGTTCTAGAAGATCGTAAATCTGACAATCATTTTAATGTGGTTGAATCTCAAATTAAAAAGGCTTTGTTTCACTTGAAGGATGCTGATTGGAAAAGTATCGTTTTAGCTTACGAACCTGTATGGGCAATTGGCACTGGCGAAACAGCCAGTCCAGAACAAGCACAAGACATGCATGCTTTTATCAGAAATTTAGTAGCAAGTAAATATGGTGACGCTATTGCTGATAATGTTTCTATCCTTTACGGCGGAAGTGTAAAACCAAGTAATGCGCAAGAAATTTTCTCAAAACCAGATGTAGATGGTGGTTTAATTGGTGGTGCCGCCCTTAATGTAGATGATTTTATGGGAATTATTACGGCTGCTGCTAATTTGTAAATCGTTTAATCATTATGATTTATATTGCTTATAATTTCACAATTTCTCCTAAAGAGGTGGGAAGCGAGATTCTTATTGCTGAGCTTGGCGAAGTTGGTTTCGAAAGTTTTGTTGAAACCGACCTTGGCGTAACGGCTTATATCCAAAAGAAAGATTGGCGTGAAGATATTTTAAGCGACATCCAAATTTTAACATCTTTTGAGTTTAAAATAAATTTCACCCAAGAAGAAATAGCACAAGTCAATTGGAATATTGAATGGGAGAAAAACTTTAATCCCATTATTATTGATGAAAAAGTGAGTATTCGTGCGCCTTTTCATGAGAAACCAAATGGTGTTGATTACGATTTAATTATAGAACCAAAAATGAGTTTTGGTACAGGGCATCATGAAACCACCCATGTTATGGTGCAACATATTTTAGAGTTAGATCTTAAGAATAAAAAGGTTTTAGATATGGGATGCGGTACTGGCGTGTTGGCTATTTTAGCCGAAATGAGAGGGGCTAAACCTATTGACGCCATTGATATTGACGCATGGTGTTTCGAAAATTCTGTTGAAAATATTGAGCGCAATAATTGTCATCATATAAATGTTTACGAAGGCGATGCAACGCTTCTAAAAGATAAAACTTACGATGTTGTTATTGCCAACATCAACAGAAATATTTTGCTTAAAGATATTAAAACCTACAGCGCTTGTCTTAAAAAGGATGGCCTGTTATTGATGAGCGGATTTTATACAGAAGACCTGCCTGTTATTGTAGCCGAGACTTCAAAATATGGTTTAAAGACCATTAATTTAAAAGAACGTCATAATTGGATTGGTGTGAAATTTATTAAAATTTAAATATTTTTTATAAATTAGCATCACATTATGAGTGGTCAAAGAAAAATACAAGAAGATATAGATATTTTAGAACAGCAAGAAAGGCTGTATGAAATTATTCTGTTTAATGATGAGGTCAATACTTTTGACCACGTTATTGATATGCTGATTGAAGTCTGCGAACACACATCAACACAAGCCGAACAATGTTCTATTATTGTGCATAACAATGGAAAATGTGCTGTAAAAACAGGCTCCTTTAAAGAATTAAAACCACGTTGTTCAAAACTTCTTGAAGCGGGACTTTCTGCTGAAATTGTTTAATAATTTTTTACAAAGGAATATTACCGTGTTTTCGATTTGGTCTTACCACTTCTTTACTTTCAAGCATTTGAAAAGCTTTAATTAATTTTCGTCGGGTATTTTTTGGATAAATAACTTCATCAATAAAACCACGTCTGGCTGCACGATAAGGATCGGCAAATTTAGAAGCATATTCAGCTTCTTTTTCTTTCCATTTTTCTTCAGGGTCTTTGGCAGATTTAATTTCGTTTTTAAAAATAATTTCGGCTGCGCCTTTGGCTCCCATCACAGCGATTTCGGCTGTTGGCCAAGCAAAATTCATATCGGCACCAATGTGTTTAGAATTCATCACATCGTAAGCGCCACCATAAGCCTTTCTTGTAATAACCGTAACTCTCGGCACAGTAGCTTCGCTTAAAGCGTACAATAATTTTGCGCCATTGGTAATGATGGCATTCCACTCTTGATCTGTCCCAGGTAAAAATCCAGGAACATCAACCAAGACTAATAAAGGGATGTTGAAACAATCGCAAAAGCGTGTAAAACGCGCGCCTTTTACAGAGCTGTTAACATCTAAACATCCAGCCAAATTCATGGGTTGGTTGGCTACAATACCGATACTTCTACCAGCTATTCTTGCAAAACCGACAAGAATATTTTGGGCAAAATCTTTATGGATTTCAAAAAAGGAATCTTCATCAATAATGCCTTTGATAACCTGATGCATATCGTAAGGTTTATTTGGATTATCTGGAAGAATACTTTCAAGAGTTTCTCTTATTTCATTACCTAATTCATAGGCTAATTTCTTAGTTGTTTCTCTGTTGTTTTGCGGAATATAACTCAGCAATGTTTTAACATCATCCAAACATTGAATATCATTTGCAGAGGTAATATGCGTTACCCCAGATTTTGTAGAATGGGTACTTGCACCGCCCAATTCTTCGGCTGTAACTTCTTCATTGGTAACTGTTTTAACCACATTTGGCCCCGTTACAAACATGTAACTGGTGTCTTCTACCATAAAGGTGAAATCGGTCATAGCCGGAGAATAAACCGCACCACCCGCACAAGGACCCATAATAGCAGAAAGTTGCGGTATAACACCTGATGCTTGAACATTTCTGTAAAAAATATCGGCATAACCGCCTAAAGAGCGTACGCCTTCTTGAATGCGAGCGCCTCCAGAATCGTTTAAACCTATAACTGGAGCGCCGACTTTTACAGCCTGATCCATTATTTTGCAAATTTTTTCGGCATGGGTTTCCGATAAGGCGCCGCCAAAAACGGTAAAATCTTGGGCAAATACATAAACCAATCTGCTGTTGATGGTTCCGTAACCAGTAATGACGCCATCGCCATAATAAAGTTCTTTTTCCATGCCAAAATCGGTTGTACGATGTGTTACCAACATACCGATTTCTTCAAAAGAACCTTCATCTAATAAATAAGAAACACGTTCTCTTGCCGTTAATTTTTTCTTAGCGTGTTGTTTTTTAATACGTTCTTCGCCACCGCCTAAATGTGCTAAGGCTATTCTGTTATTTAAGTTTTCGATTTTTGAATTCATAATAATGACAGTTTAATTAGATAATGGCACGCGTAATTTTTTTTGATCTTCTAAATAGATTTTTAAGCCCACCAAAGCCGCTATTTTGGCTTCTTCGTCTAATTCTGGTTGCAATTTTTCTGGAGTATAATAATTTTTTACAAAATGTGTGTCGAAATTACCCGACCTAAAAGCCTCATGTTGACAAACAAATTTACCAAAAGGCAAGGTCGTTTTGACACCTTCAATTTTATAATTATCAATGGCTTCAATCATTAATTGAATGGCTTCTTGACGTGTTTTGCCGTAGGTTATCAATTTTGACAACATTGGGTCATAATAAATTGGGATATCCATGCCTTCTTCAAAACCATCATCAACACGAATGTTTTTCCCTTTTGGGATTTTATAAGTACTTAAATTACCAACACTTGGTAAAAAATTATTCATGGGATCTTCGGCATAAACTCTTAATTCTAAAGCGTGTCCCTTGATTTTTAAATCATCTTGTTTAAAAGATAAAACTTCGCCTCGTGCAATTTTAATTTGTTGTTCCACCAAATCTACATCCGAAATAAATTCGGTTACAGGATGTTCTACTTGAAGGCGTGTATTCATCTCTAAAAAATAGAAATTCAAGTCTTTGTCAACTAAAAACTCAACAGTTCCCGCACCAAGATAATCGCAAGCTTTGGCTACTTTAACAGCAGCTTCACCCATTTTTTTTCTTAATTTGGGTGTTAAAATAGAAGACGGTGCTTCTTCTACTACTTTTTGATGCCTGCGCTGAATGCTACATTCTCTTTCAAATAAGTGTAGTACATTTCCGTGACTATCTGCCAATACTTGAATTTCGATATGTCTGGGTGAATTGATGTATTTTTCTACAAAAACAGAACCATCGCCAAAGGCAGAAGTAGCTTCGCTTATGGCGCGTGCCATTTGTTCTTCGACGTCATTCTCGTTTTCAACAATGCGCATGCCTTTGCCACCGCCACCTGCTGATGCTTTTATAAGAATAGGAAATCCAATTTCTCTTGCAATATCAGCCGCTTCTTTTGGGTCTGTTACAGCACGATCAACACCAGGAACCATTGGGATATCGTAGTTCTTAACAGCGTCTTTGGCCGCAAGTTTACTACCCATAATTCTGATGGCTGCAGATTTTGGCCCAATAAATACAATGCCATTTTTTTCTGCTTTTTCTGAAAAATCTGCGTTTTCGCTTAAAAAACCGTATCCAGGATGAATGGCATCAACATGTAATTTTAAGGCTACTTCAATAATCTTATCGCCTAAAAGGTAAGATTTGTTAGAAGGCGCTTCGCCAATACAAACCGCTTCATCTGCAAAGCGAACATGCGGTGCATTTCTATCGGCTTCGGAATAAACAGCCACAGTTTTAATGCCCATTTTTTGAGCCGTTTTCATTACTCTTATGGCAATTTCGCCGCGATTGGCTATTAATATTTTTTTCATTCTTGAGTTGTTTAAATTATTTAAATATCAAAATAGGAGGGGACTGGCGTTATTCTAATTCAATCATAAGTGCTCCTTTTTCAACAGTATTGCCAATTTTAATATTTATTGATTTGATGATACCATCTTTTGGAGCTTCTATGGCATTTTCCATTTTCATAGCTTCTAAAATAACTAAAGTATCACCTTCTTTTACTTCTTGACCTTCTTTTATATTGATGTTTAAAATCAATCCAGGCATGGGTGCTTTTATAGTATTTAATTTTTTGGTGTTACCAACCGACAAGCCTATTTCTTTTATTGTGGCATCAAGGGTGTTTAATATCTTAACAATATACTTGTTGGAGCCCACTTCGATGGTATATTCACGATTGTTGAAATCAGATTTATCAACATTGATAATATAGGACTTGTTGTTTTTTAGGGCGTGAAATTTGGAATTTGGAAGGGGTAGTAAATCTAAATTATTGAGGTCGGAACTATCGAAATCATAATTAAAAGAATCATTAACAAGCACTTTAAAGCTTTTCTCCATAGCAGAACTAATTTAAGTAAGTAAATATTTTATAAAGTTATTCATTTTATAGTCAAATAGGAAAGTATTTAAACAAAAAATCCGAAGCGCACTGCTTCGGATTTTTTTGATGCTTAAAGCATCAAAATAAACATCTTAAGTTTATTTTAGTCGTAGTGATTAAGAGGCAAGCATATTGAAATGATTACCAGTCTTCACCATCGTTGACACCCATTATAAAATTATTTAATGATTGGGTTTTTGCATTTAATTTATTTTCAATACCAGCTACGGCACCATCATAATTATATTTTACACTGCCATCAAATTTTTTGAATAAATCTTTATAATTAGTTGTTAGTTTTTTGCCATCTTTTAGAAAGCTGCCCAATTCGTAACTTATTCTAATACGGTCATCTTTAAATTCAATTTTTAAAGTATATTCCATATCGTAATTTACATCAACACCTATTCTGTTGGCAATCCATACTGTTTTTTCAACATCTTTGATACCTAGCTTTCTATTTTCAACATTTTCAAAAATAACATCATCTGGTTTTTCATAAGAGTTCTCTAACCATTCAATAGTTTTGGCATAAATGGCAGAAGCTTGCTTCATATCTACATTAATGATTACGGGTTCGATACCTTTAGATGTAAGTTCTAATTTTGGCACTTGACTAAAGGCTATTGTGCTTGTAAAAAGTGAGATAAGGATTAATTTTTTCATGACTTAAGATTTTATTGGTTTATTTTACAAAAGTCCATGTAAAAACATAACGATACTATCGTAAAAATGGGTATATTTAAAATTACCTTGATTTACTAATAAAAAAAGTCTAGAAGTGTAACATGTGTTTCTAGATGTAGAAGTTGTTATTCAGAAGCTAATAGTTTACCTTCATTATCAAAATATAAGAATTTATCAAATTGCCCTATTTTTCCGTAAACAGTATCGCCTCTAAATTTTGAATGTACTTCCCAAGCAGCTCCTTTATGACTTTCCTTTATCCGTGTAATATAAAATCCTATTGGCACAAACGATTCAGAGGTTTTGGGAAAAGATTTTGATTTTAAATTAGTCTGTAAAATGATTAAGTTTATGGCTTTAAGGCTAATTTTTGAAACTTCTCTGTCAAATTTCCAAAGGAGTTTAACCGAAACAGGTTTGTTTAAACCATTATTGATATATAAATTTATGGATAGAAAAAGTTTCGTTGCTTACATCTTTTAAAATGCCGGTAGCTGGGTTTACCCATTTTGTAAAATTTTCTAATATAACGGTATTTTCGGAAGTGTTTTTGTCGGCATAAGACCAAGTACCGTCGGCATTTAAAACCACGTTTATATTATTGTCCGTTTTAGCATCTTGAACTTGAGCTAAACAAAGTTGTACTAGAACTAGGCTAAAGATTAATAAGTACTTTTTCAATTGGTTAGGTTTTTAGTTTGTTAAATTTAGTAAATTAATTACTAAGCCACTTTCAGTTTTTAATTAACTCAAATTGGCTTTGGTCTACACAAAAGCTGTTATCATAATCGCTCAAAAGTATGAGCATATTGTTTACGCCTTCGATAATACCTAGATTGTCTTGCGCCTCATAATAGGCTTTATTAAGTGTAAAGTTTTCGCTCCAATCAATAATTTCATTTTCTTTTAAACCCACACACTTAAATTTTCTTCCAGTTTTAACTGTCATAATATTAAATTTAAAATAACAATCTACTTATTTAACTTGGCTAAAAAAACCACAACTAATTACTATTAATTAATAGCATCATTTACAGGTTTAATTATCTAAGGTCATTCCGTAGATGTTATATGGTTGAAAGGGGTGTTCAAATATAGTTAAAAAGCTTATTATTAAAAATATATTTTAATAATAATTGTATTTGCAATAAATCAAAAAAGCTTGCCAACTTGGCAAGCTTTTTATACTTAAGTGACCCCGACAAGATTCAAACTTGTAACCTCTTGATTCGTAGTCAAGTGCGCTATTCAGTTGCGCCACGAGGCCTTTTATTTAAGGAGTGCAAATATATTTATTTTAATTTAATATTGAAAGGAATTTTAAAATTAATCAAGACTATTTTTTGTAATGTAATAACGCCATCCAATTATAGCCATTTGCCATTTTTTGGCTTTTGCCATATCAACCCCTCTTTTGGCAAGACTAGGTAAGAGCAAGCGGTTTAAAGCTGCGATTATTTTAAAACAATTCTTTTTCATTTGTTAAAGTATTATTTGAATGCCAAAAATAGTAAACTTATTAGACTATAAAGGAG
>JABMNH010000031.1 GCA_013205245.1 Flavobacteriales bacterium
ACAAGAATACTATCCAAATTAACTTCGTTAACGGTTATTCAATACATCAATAAGTTTATCTTTGATAGAAATATAAATAATTTAAAAATTAGCATTATTTAAATGCACAACGGGTTAAGTTAAAGGTTTTGTAAAAAGAAAAACTGCAAACTGATTACTGTTTACTCTTTATCTCCCATTCTTTACGTAAATCTGATGACAGCATACCTGTACCGTCATGGCGCCACCCAGGAGGTTTGATAAAATAGAGTAAGCGTTTTAAGAAATTTGTTTTGCTGTTAAAAACATCTTTAAACATAGAAATCCATTCATGAAAAGCCACATAAAGCGGATTAAAACTAGAAATGTTCTTTACCAAACCGTAAACAGGTTTTTCAACTTCGGCTTCAAAAGTGCCAAAAATTTTATCCCAAATAATAAAAATTCCTGCATGATTGCGATCCAAATATTGTGGGTTTGTGGCATGATGTACGCGGTGATGTGATGGTGTGTTAAAAACAGCCTCAAACCAACGTGGCATTTTATTAATTAGCTCGGTATGAATCCAATATTGATAAATCAGGCTGATAGACATTTGAGCAAAAATCATAACGGGATGAAATCCGATAAGAGGTAATCCTATCCAAAATATAAAAGAAATAAAACTCCCTGTCCAGGTTTGGCGCAATGCTGTACTTAAATTGTAATGTTGCGACGAATGATGAATAATATGTGACGCCCAAAAAAAGCGACTTTCATGACTTATGTGATGAAACCAGTAATAGGTAAAATCGTCTGCAAAGAGAATTAATACCCAAGCCCACCACGTAAAAGGGATTGTGAAAAACCTAAAATTTTCATAGATATAAATAAAAATAATTAAGACGAGCGCTTTGCTAATGAGTCCTAAAAACACATTTCCCAAACCCATTGTTATTGAAGTTATGGCATCTTTGGTTTCGTAAGCTTTTGTTTTTCCTTTGGCTGCAATTAAAACTTCAATAATAATTGATAAAATAAAAAAAGGAATGGCTAAATAAATTAAATTAGGTATTTGAGGTATCTGCATAAGAATCAATTTAAATGGGTTTAAAAATACAATAAAAATTTATTCTAAAAAAAGTGTTTTTCGTGGCTTAAAAACAAAGTGATTATTTAATATAAATTTGTATATTTGCACGCTTAAATTATTAACAAAAAACAAAATTTATGAATCATTACGAAACTGTTTTCATTTTGAATCCCGTTTTATCTGATACTCAGATAAAGGAAACAGTAAAAAAGTTTGAAGATTATTTGGTTTCTAAAGGAGCCGAGATGATCTGGAAGGAAAACTGGGGGCTAAAAAAATTGGCTTACCCAATCCAAAAGAAAAAAACCGGATTTTATCATTTATTTGATTTCAAAGTTACCGGAGAATCTATTACACCATTCGAATTAGAATTTAGAAGAGACGATAGCGTTATGCGTTATTTAACTGTAAGGTTAGATAAATATTCAGAAGCTTGGGCTGAGAAAAGAAGAGAACGTAACAAAGAATCTAATAAATAAGATATGGCAAGTTTAGAACAACAATCAAAAGGCGGTAACAAAGCCGATGTGAGATATCTTACACCATTAGATATTGAAACAAGACAAAAAACAAAATACTGTCGTTTTACAAAAAACGGTATTAAGTATATTGATTATAAAGACGCAGATTTTTTAATGTATTTGGTAAACGAGCAAGGTAAAATTTTACCACGTCGTTTAACAGGCACAACTTTAAAATTTCAACGTAAAGTTGCACAAGCAATTAAAAGAGCACGTCATTTGGCTTTAATGCCTTATGTTGGCGATTTATTAAAATAATCATTTAAAACTAAAATTATGGAACTCATATTAAAGAAAGACGTAGAGAATTTAGGTTTTAAAGATGACCTAGTAAAGGTTAAAAATGGTTATGGACGTAATTATTTGATACCACAAGGATTTGCTTTATTAGCGACATCATCTGCAAAAAAAGTATTGGCAGAAACACTTAAACAACGTGCTTTTAAAGAAGCGAAAATTGTTAAAGATGCTACTAAAATTGCTGAGGCGATTAAAGCCTTAGAAATTAAAATTTCGGCTAAAGCCGGATCTGGCGATAAATTATTTGGATCTATCAATAACGCTAACATCTCTGAAGCTCTTGAAGCAGCAGGGCAAAGTATAGATAAAAAATACATCACTGTACTTGGAGGCGCCGTTAAACGCCTTGGGAAAAGCCAAGCAACAATACGTTTACATAGAGAAGTTATTATTGATCTTGATTTTGAGATAATTGCAGAAAAATAATTAACATTATGTTAATAACTTTTAAAAACCCGCTTCTGTAGTGGGTTTTTTTTGTTAAATTTGTGTTAAATAATTATTAACTCAAATTTCTATGAAAAAAATTTATCTTTTTGCACTGGTAGCTATTATGGGCACTTTTGCAGCTTTTTCTCAAGTAACCACATCTAAAATTGAAGGTGTCGTTAGCGATGATACTTCGGCTGGGCTATTTGGCGCAAGTGTTGTTGCAAAACACGTACCTACAGGAACTGTTTCTGGAACAGTTACTTCAGACAACGGACGGTATTCATTACAAAACTTGCGTATAGGTGGTCCTTACACTATTACTATTAGTTATGTAGGTTTTAAGACTGTTGAATATACCGATGTATATTTAGCTTTAGGTAACGCATTCGACTTAAATGTTAAAATGCTTACCGATAGCGAACAATTAACCGAAGTTGTAATTACGGGTAATAAAAATTCTACTTTTAATAACAGCAGAACTGGCGCTAAAACAAGTGTTGGCAGAAGAGAACTTACTAAATTACCTACAATTTCAAGATCTGCAGCAGATTTTACACGCTTAGAGCCTTCGGCTACAGGTGGTTCATTTGGCGGTAGAAATGACCAATTTAACAACTTTACTTTAGATGGTTCTATCTTTAGCAATCCTTTTGGATTAGATGCTGCCACACCTGGTGGACAAACAGATGCACAACCCGTATCTTTAGATGCTATCGAACAAATTTCTGTTTCAACAGCGCCTTATGATGTTACTTTATCTGGTTTTACAGGCGCTTCTATAAACGCTGTGACTAAGAGTGGGTCAAATACCGTAACTGGTACCGTTTATGGATATTTTAGAAACCAAGATTTAACAGGTAGTAAAATTAAAGGTCAAAACATTTTTGTTCCAAAATTAGAGCAAAAACAATATGGTTTCAGTTTAGGGGCACCTCTTGTAAAAGATAAATTATTTGTATTTGTTAATTATGAACAAGATAACAGATCAGATTTAGGTCAAAACTGGTTGCCTAATACAGGTACTGGATCTTTAACTGAATCACGCGTTCTTTTATCAGATTTACAACACGTTCAATCTCAATTGCGTAGTATTGGTTATGAACCAGGAGAATTCCAAGGATTTATTCATAATTCTGACAGTAAAAAAGGGATTATTAAATTCGATTGGAATATTAATGATAAAAACCGTGTATCATTTGTATATAACTTCTTAAATGCTTCAAAAGACAAAACAGCACATCCAACAGCATTAGGATTTAGAGGTCCAAATTCTCAAATGTTACAATTTGAAAATTCAGGATATCAAATAAACAATAAGTTACAATCATTTTTAATGGAATTGAATTCAACATTGGCAGATAATGTAACCAATAAATTACAAGTTGGTTATACACATTTTGACGATTTTAGAACGCCAATGTCTGCACCAATGCCTGCATTTAGAATTCAAAAAGATGGTGGGAATTATATTGTTGCTGGTCACGAGCCCTTTTCAATTCATAATAAATTAGATCAAAAAGTATTTCAATTAACAGATAATTTAAATATCCAAAAAGGAGATCATAATTATACAATTGGTTTTTCTTACGAAAAATTCCAATTTGACAACTCATTCAACTTAGGCGCTTATGGCTTTGGAGATGCTAGAGGCTATGTTGGTGCTTTCTTTGGCGATTTTGGTAATATGGCTGGTTTTGACGCTGCTATTTCTAATGGTTTATTAGCTGATGCTATGGCAGCAGCCAAAAATACTTTTGATACTAAAAATGCTGCTAATTCATGGAATATGGCAGAAACTAATGTAGGGCAGTTTGCAGTTTATTTACAAGATGAATGGAATGTAAATGATGATTTTAAATTATCTTACGGTATTAGATTCGACAAGCCACTTTTCTTTGACTCAGCTGAAAAAGCGCAAGATGTTATTGATTTCCCTGGTAATTATTATGATGCATCTGTACCTTATACAGATCCTTCAACTGGACAATCAGTTTTCTTAAATTCTACAAAAATGCCTAGTAATAAATTCTTAGTATCTCCAAGAGTAGGATTTAACTGGGATGTGAAAGGCGATAAAACGCAACAAGTTAGAGGTGGTACAGGTTTATTTACTGGACGTTTCCCTTTTGTTTGGTTAGGCAATCAAATAGCTAACCCAAATATTTGGTATTATCAATTAGTTGATCCTAATTTTAAATTTCCACAAGTTTGGAGAACAAGCCTAGGCTATGATCATAAATTAGATAATGGGCTTACTTATTCAACAGATATTTCTTATACAAGAGATATGAACGGTGCACAAGTTCAAAACTGGGGTTTAAACAAACCAACTGGTACTTTAAGTGGCGTTGATAACAGACCTGTTTATCAAGCTGGTGATAAAGGAAATAATGCGTATGTATTTACCAACTCAGATAAAGGTCGCGCTTTAAACGTTACATTTAAAGGTCAAAAAACTTATGAAAATGGTTTATATGTTAGTTTAGCATATAACTTTTTAAATTCTAAAGATGTAAACTCTATTGAAGCAGAAATAACTGGTGATGCCTTTGATTTTAATCCTACTTTAGGTAATTCAAATGATGCCACTTTAGCGCATTCTAAATATGGTGACAAACACAGAATAATTGGTGTATTGTCAAGAACTTGGCAATATGGAGCTAATAACAAATGGGCTTCTACATTATCTTCATTCTTTGAATATGCACAAGGCGGAAGATTTTCTTACACCTATGCAGGCGATATCAACAATGATGGTTCTGGCTTAAATGATTTAATTTATGTGCCAACTGCATCAGAAGTTAGCTCAATGGCTTTTTCTGGGGCTGGACAAGGTGCCGCTTTTGAGAAATTTATCCAACAAGATGATTATTTAAGTGGTAGAAGAGGTCAATATGCAGAACGTTATGGCGCTTTAGCTCCTTGGAGAGGTAAATGGGATATGAAATTCATACAAGAATTGAAAGTCTCTGATACCAATTCTTTACAATTTAGTATTGATATTTTAAATGTAGGTAACTTTATCAATTCAGATTGGGGATTGGTTCAACAACCAAATGCCGTACAACCACTAGGTGTTTCTGTTACAGCTGGCGTACCAACTTATACGTTTAGTTCAGATTTAAAAGAAACATTTGTATATGATTCTAGCTTATTATCTAGATGGCAAATGCAATTTGGATTAAGATATTCTTTCTAATCTTAATTTAATTTTTTATTAAAACCGCCAATACGTATTTGTATTGGCGGTTTTTTTTATTTTTGATGTATGAAATACATGCTATTAACCAAAGAGCAATTAGAAGCGCTTCATCAAGATTTCGCTAAATTTTTAGCCTCACAGCAAATAGATTCAAAAGAATGGGATGCTATCAAACAAAATAAGCCAGAAATAGCTCAAGAAGAGTTAGAACTTTTTAGCGATGTTGTTTGGGAAGATGTGTTAACTAAAATGCGTTATTTAGAGCATTTCTCAGCCTCTCAGATAGATTTGTTTAAATGTGGACCAAAATCATTACATCGCATTGTTGTTAGGATAGCTAAAGCCGATTTTAATTTTTTTGATGAGAAAGATTACCATTGGTTTTTAAAGAATCCTGCCCATAAAGACATCACATATTTTCAAGCCCTTAAAAATTATGATAGCGAAAGAAATTTAGAACTCTTTAGTCTTATTAAAAAGGGAAGTGTTGTTTGCAAAGGCGATTTGTACAAATCAATTCTGATTCAAATAAAATAATATGGCTATAGATTTTGATCTGCTTAATTATCTAAAAACTTTCCTAACCGAATCACGCCAAGAAAGATTTAAGACCATTCTCAATAAACGCACCCGTCATTTAACAGTGGCCATAGAAAATGTTTATCTATCGCATAATGCCAGTGCTGTATTGCGAAGTTGTGAGGTTTTTGGCATTCAAGATGTACATGTAATCGAAAAGAATTACGCCTTTAAAACATCAACACAAATAACAAAAGGCGCTAATAAATGGTTGACTATTTCGAAATATAATAATTATAAAAACAACACATTGGCTTGTATTGATGCGTTAAGAACAGAAGGTTATCAAATAGTAGCTACCACACCACATACCGATTCCTGTATGTTGCAAGATTTTGATGTCTCAAAAAAAGCGGCTTTCTTTTTTGGGGTAGAAAAAGAAGGATTATCTGATGATGTTTTGCAAAATGCAGACGTCACTTTAAAAATTCCCATGTATGGATTTAGCGAAAGCCTCAATATATCTGTTGCAGCTGCCATCATTTTACAACACTGCACGCATAAAATGAAATCGCAAATTATTGATTGGCAATTAAGTCAGGAAGAAAAAGATATCTTAGAATTAGAGTGGACTAAAAAGACAATCAAAGACGTAAATCAAATCATAGCGCATTATAGAGATAATAAATAAAAACTTCTATTTCTGCAATACTATACTTTCAATAGTAGCCTTATTATTACAATTTTCAACATACAATACAACGGCTTTAGAATTTGCTATACCGTTTATCCAATAAAACCGACAAGGTTTTTGTTTCGTTTTACTTTTTGAAAAGTCAATTTCGCCGTTTAATAAGATCTTATGAATCTCTAAGGTATCTAACTTTAGAGTTTTAAGAGATTGCAAAGCCTTATCGGAAAAAGTAAGTGGTTTTTCGCGTAAAATCTTTAAAATCCTGGCATTCGGAAAATAGTAGCAACCCGAATTTTTGCCGTTTAAAAAAAATATAACAAGTGCAATACCTAAAGCAAAGCCTATCCCGTAAAGGCCAAAACGTCTTTTTAAATTCATTCAGATTTATTGATATTATAAAATTAAAAGATTGATATCTCTAAAAGGTAAATCAAACCAATCGGCTACAGTTTTATTTGTAAGGATACCATGATAAAAATACATGCCGTTTTGCAAGCCTTTGTCAAAATGTGCCGCATTTTCTAAGCCACCCATTTCGCCAATATTTAAAAGGTAAGGCGTAAAGAAATTACTGATAGAAATAGATGATGTCCGTGAATAGCGCGATGGAATATTTGGCACACAATAATGGATAACACCATGTTTTTTAAAGGTTGGATTGCTATGTTTGGTTATTTCTGAAGTTTCAAAACAACCACCCCTATCAATACACACATCAACAATTACAGCACCTTCTTTCATGCGCTGTACCATCTCTTCAGTTACAATTATGGGTGTTCTAGATTTACCGCGAACAGCACCAATAACAGCATCACATCGCCTTAATAATTTTTTTAGCGTCTTTGGTTGCACAGTAGAAGTAGCCACCATCTGACCCAAATTATATTGTAAATTTCTGAGTTTTGTTATTGAATTATCAAATACAGTAACTTTTAAACCTAAGCCAAGAGCCGTTCTTGTGGCAGCTTCGCCAACATTGCCAGCGCCTAGGATAACTATTTCACTCGGATTTACACCTGCAATATTACCCAACAAAATACCATTACCATTGGTACATGTATTTAGGTATTCTGCGGCAATAAGCACCGAAGCTGTACCAGCTATTTCACTTAAACTTTTTACTATTGGGTAAACACCATGCTCATCTTTTATATAATCAAAAGCAATAGCCGTAATTCGTTTTTTTGCCAAGGCTTCGAAATACGATTTTTTTTGTGTCTTTAACTGCATGGCAGAGAATAAGACACTCTGCGGATTTATATAACCAATTTCTTCGAGCGTTGGCGGCTCAACTTTTAAAATAATATTACAGCCAAAAACAGCCTTTCTGTCGTATGAAATTTGGGCACCAGCCTCAGAGTAATCCGAGTCTGAAAATTTCGCACCTAAACCAGCACCAGTTTCTAATAAAATACTATGGCCGTTTGCAACCAAAGCAGACACAGCATCTGGTGTTAAGCAAATGCGTTTCTCTTCTAAAAGCGTTTCTTTAGGAATACCAATTTTTAAATTTCCTTTTTGCTTAAGTACTTCCAACATCTCTGGCTTTGGCATCAACTCTTCTTTACTAAATGGCGAAAATTGTTGTCCCATTTTATTGTGTTTTAAAGGTGAGGTTACGTGAGCCGTCAGCATTTACTGTAATGTAAATTGCAACAGCGTTTAAAGGTAGTAAATTTTCTATTTTTTCTGGCCATTCTATAAAACAGTAATTATCGGCATAAAAATAGTCATCTATGCCAATATCTAAAGCCTCTATGCTGTTTTTAATCCGATAAAAATCAAAATGATAAAGCGTTTCTCCCTTTCGGGATAAATATTCGTTTACCAATGAAAAAGTTGGCGAGCTCACAACATCATCTACACCTAGCTGTTTAATAATCTGTTTGATAAGTGTTGTTTTGCCACTTCCCATATCACCGTAAAACAGCCATATTTTAGAAGAAATATTTTCTAATAATTGGATGGCAATAGTCGGTAGGTCTTTTTCTGAATAACTAAGAAGCATAATAATTTAAATCATTTCTAAAGAATGGTAGACCTGTTGTACATCGTCGTCTTCTTCAAGTTTTTCTAACAACAATTCAACATCCGCTTGTTCTGTTTCTGATAATTTTTTGGTAGTTGTTGGTATGCGTTCAAAACCCGAAGATAGAATTTCTATGGTATTTTCTTCTAAGTATTTTTGGATGGCGCCAAATTGCTCAAACGGCGCATATATAATAATGCCATCTTCATCTTCAAAAACTTCTTCAACCTCAAAATCTAGAAGGTCTAATTCTAATTCTTCTAAATCTATTTTAACATCTTCGGTTTTAATTCTAAAGTTGCAAGTGCGGTCGAACATAAAAACTACAGAACCCGAAGTGCCAAAAGTGCCACCATATTTATTAAAAATAGTGCGAATATTAGCGACAGATCTGTTATTGTTATCGGTTGCTGCTTCTACCAAAACAGCAATGCCATGTGGGGCATAGCCTTCAAATAACACTTCTTTGTAGTTTGCAGTATCTTTATCGGTTGCTCTTTTAATGGCGCGGTCAACATTGTCTTTAGGCATATTGGCTGCCTTAGCATTTTGGATTATAGCCCTAAGATGTGCATTGGTATCGGGATTTGGTCCACCACTTTTAACAGCCATAACAATATCTTTACCAATACGCGTAAAGGTTCTTGCCATAGCAGACCAACGTTTCATTTTTCTAGCTTTCCTAAATTCAAAGGCTCTTCCCATTTAATAATATCTATTTTTTTTGATTTTATATTTGATTTTTTTAAACCTGAAAAACGCCCAAATTGAATTTCTTTTCAATAGGGGCATGGTTTGCAGCTTCAATTCCTGTACTAATCCATTGTCTTGTGTCAAGTGGATTGATTACGGCATCAGTCCAAAGGCGGGCAGCAGCGTAATAAGGTGAAGATTGCATTTTATAATTAGATTCTATTTTATCTAACAATTCAGCTTCATTTTCTTTTGTAATTTTTTTACCTTGTTTTTTTAACGAAGCCACTTCAATTTGTAATAAAACCTGAGCCGCTTGAGCACCTCCCATTACGGCTAACTGAGCACTTGGCCAAGCCACAATAAACCTGGGGTCGTAAGCTTTTCCGCACATAGCGTAATTGCCAGCGCCATATGAATTGCCAATAATAATTGTGAATTTTGGCACAACCGAATTACTCACGGCATTCACCATTTTAGCACCATCTTTTATAATACCGCCATGTTCACTTTTACTACCCACCATAAATCCGGTAACATCTTGTAAAAAAACTAAGGGCACTTTTTTCTGATTGCAATTAGCGATAAAACGTGCCGCTTTATCGGCACTATCAGAATAAATTACACCGCCAAATTGCATTTCGCCTTTGGCATTTTTAACAATTTTGCGCTGATTGGCAATAATGCCAACAGCCCAACCATCAATACGGGCATAACCACAAATAAGGGTTTTGCCATAATCTTTTTTGTATTCTTCAATATCTGAATTATCAACCAAACGTTTTATGATATCTAGCATATTATAGGGCTGATTTCTTACGCTAGGTAAAATGCCTAAGATTTCATTCTCTTTTTCTGTTGGTTTGATAGGCTTAACACGATTAAATCCTGCTTTGTCATAAGCGCCTATTTTATCGACAATGGTTTTAATTTTATCGAGGGCATCTTTATCGTCCTTAGCTTTATAATCGATGACGCCACTTAGTTCGGTTTGCGAAATGGCACCGCCAAGTGTTTCGTTATCTATAGATTCGCCTATGGCCGCTTTAACCAAATAACTGCCAGCTAAAAATATGCTTCCTGTTTTTTCTACTATTAAAGATTCGTCGCTCATAATTGGTAAATAAGCACCTCCAGCAACACAACTGCCCATAACAGCAGAGATTTGTGTGATGCCCATACTGCTCATAATGGCATTGTTTCTAAAAATGCGTCCAAAGTTTTCCTTATCGGGAAATATTTCGTCTTGCATGGGTAAAAACACACCTGCCGAATCGACCAGATAAATAATAGGCAAACGGTTTTCCATCGCAATTTCTTGCGCTCTTAGATTTTTTTTCCCTGTAATAGGGAACCAAGCACCGGCTTTTACGGTGGCATCATTTGCCACGACAATACAGAGTTTATTTTTTATATAACCAATCTTTACAACAACACCACCAGAAGGGCATCCGCCTTGAGCGTGATACATATCATTGCCCGCCAAAGCACCAATTTCAATTGATTTAGAAGATTTATCAAATAAGTAATCAATGCGTTCACGCGCCGTTAATTTACCCGCCAGGTGTTGCTTTTCTATGCGATCTATGCCACCACCTTTATAAGTTTGTAGAAGTCGTTTTTTTAAATCAGTTAGTTGAAGCTTGTGAATATCTTCGTTTTTATTAAAGGCAACATCCATAGAAATGTTATTTTTTGGTGTCTGCTAAAGTACAAAATTTGAAGTTTATTTAAATAAAATATATAATGGAATCATCAGATTTAGCAATTGATGAAATTATAATAGATTTGATGATTCATAATGAAATAATATTCCAATTTAAAAAAATGAAAACAATACTTTATAAATCATCGGATAGAGGAACTGCTAATTATGGTTGGCTTCAAGCTAATTATTCCTTTAGTTTCGCAAATTATTACAATCCAGAAAAATTAAATTTTGGGGCTTTGCGGGTTTTAAATGATGATGTTATTGATGGCGGTATGGGCTTTGGTGCGCATCCTCATGACAATATGGAAATAATTACCATTCCGTTAAAGGGCAGTTTAAAGCACAGAGATTCTATGAGTAACGCGTGGATTTCTTTACATACAGGAGAAGTTCAGGTTATGTCGGCTGGAACTGGCATTCAACATTCAGAAATGAATAACCATCCAAATGAAGCGGTTAATTTATTTCAAATATGGGTAATTCCGAATAAAGAAAATGTAGTACCACGTTACGATCAGAAAGCTTTTGATACTATTGATAGAAAGAACAAAATCCAAACTTTGGTCACTTCAATAGATGCGGCTGATTCTAATTCTTTAAAAATTCATCAAGATGTCAAAATTTCAAGAATTGACATGGATGAAAATACCAGTTTTGAATACCATTTAAAATCCGAAAATCATGGCGTTTACTTTATGGTTATAAATGGTGACATTAAAGTTGAAAATGACATTCTAGAAAAGCGAGATGCAATGGGTGTCTCACAAACTAAAAGCATATTAATAAATGCTACAAAAAATACCGAGTTGCTTTTTATTGAAGTACCTATACAGTTTTAAGAATAATCACTCATTATTTTATTAACTGCTTGTGCTATAATGTCATTAGCGGCTGTTTTTTGAAGTTCGGTTGCTTCACATAATCTAACTTCACAGTCAGCAATAGGACAGCGTTCACAAGTCACACCAACTTTTTTGTTCTTTATCTTTTTATCGTTTAAAAAATTTAACTTACTACTTAGGTGAGGCGAGATTAAGAGTCCAATATTGATACTTCTATTACAGTTATCTTTAAAAGGATCTGAAGTAGCACTTGAGATGACTAGGTATTTGGAATCATTTTCTGGATACTGAGATATTTGTATGTCGGTTATTAATTGATTTTTAGGCAGGTTATTTAAAATATTTATCGAAACCCATCTCCGGCAATAATGCTCGTGTGTTTCATTTGCTGTTGGTGGTTGTTGTTGCGTAATGTGCAATTCCTTTGACAATTTAAAACGATTTTCGCCTTCACGATTTGTAAATCTTAGAAAGAATAAATTTTTAAAATTGAAAACTTTTGGTAAAATATTGGTCAATCGTTGGTAATAGGTTTCGGGTGAATCGGTGAATTGTAAAATCATTTTATTAAACAATGCTGCATTCCATTTTTTTAGACTGAAAAATGTTTTTAGCTGACTTTCAATAGATTTTTTGGGGATAATCAAAGCCCCTGCAAAATAAGAAGCTAAAAAATTATTTAAAACATGGTCAAAAGTGTCAAATTTTATCCAAGGAAACGTGTATAAGCGTTCGGTAAGATTTAAATAATTGTAGGCAATTTCTTTGGCATAGATAAAAGTTTTTTGAGACTCATCCATATCATCGCGTAAAAGCAATGTTTTAGATTTTGGAATAAAAACACAGCGTAGTTCATTTAATTTGGGATAGTCAGAAAGGCCATTGCTCACTATATTGTAGTCAAATTCTTCGATAAGAATTTCTTCTAAATCGATCGATTTAATTTTAGCTTCTAAATTTATTTGATAAGCTTTAGAGAATTGGGCAACACTCTGCTCAATATCCTCAAAATAATTATTATGAGCTTCTTGATAGGAGCGAAGGGCAGCTAAAAAGAAACTTTCGCGCGATAAATTATAATTTTGAGCAATTTCAATAAGTGTGCTTATAAAGGCATTGACTTTTAAAGGCGCATTTGAAATAATATCAATTAAATGCGATTCTTGAATGCCAAATAAGTCTAAAGGAATTTCTTTTAGAATTTTTGATTGAAGAATTTCTCCTAAAGGAGCTAAATTTTTATCTAATTTTAAAGAAACCATATTGTCATATGGCACATCTAAAACCTTTGACAACAAAGCTATTTTATCTGTTTTTGGATATTTTTTACCTTTTTCAATTTCGTTTAAATATGATTTTGATATTTCGGTAAGCTTAGACAAGCCAAACAACGAGAGGTTTTTTTCTGTTCTAAGTTGTTTAAGTTTTAATCCAAAAATCAGGCGAATATATTCTTCTTCTATTTTCATAAAACAAATGTATGGTATTTAGCGAATATATAAAAATTAATAAATATTTAAAAAAAAGCGAACGTTCGCTTGTTTTATCAAAAACTTTTTTTATGTTTGCCTCATAAAATAATTATAAGATGGAAAATAGTAATGACACAACAATGCAGCAAATCGCTTTCCAAAAAGATTTGAAAAGTAGCTATCCAGAAATTTTGACAAATGAGGCTTTAGATTTTTTGATGCAATTACACGAAAAATTTAATAACAAGCGTCTTGAATTGTTAGAACGCAGGGTCAGTCAACAAGCAATTTTTGATAAAGGTGCTTTTCCTGAGTTTCCAAGAGAAACCAATGATATAAGAGAAAGTAGTTGGGTTGCGGCATCATTACCAGAAGATTTACTTGACAGAAGGGTTGAAATAACGGGACCTGTTGATAGAAAAATGATTATAAACGCACTCAATTCTGGAGCCAAAGTTTTTATGGCAGATTTTGAAGATAGCAATGCGCCCACTTGGTCAAATTTGATGGAGGGTCAGCAAAACCTAGTTGATGCTATTAATAAGACAATTTCGTTTAAGAATGAAAACGGAAAAACATATCAGTTAAATAAAAATGTAGCGACTTTATTGGTACGCCCAAGAGGCCTTCATTTATCAGAAAAAAATTTACAAGTTAATGGTCAAGACTTATCTGGATCTTTGGTCGATTTTGGTTTGTACTTTTTTCATAACGCAAAACAATTGTTGCAAAACAACTCTGGGCCTTATTTTTATTTACCAAAATTAGAACACTATCTTGAAGCGCGGTGGTGGAATGAGGTTTTTGAATTTTCTCAAGCATATTTGGGGATAGACCAAGGAACTATTAAAGCCACTGTTTTGATTGAAACCATCACGGCGAGTTTTCAAATAGATGAAATTATATATGAATTAAAAGACCATATGGCTGGATTGAATTGTGGCCGTTGGGATTATATTTTTTCTTACATAAAAAAATTTAGAAATCATCCCGATTTTGTTGTGCCAGATCGCGATCAAGTAACGATGGCATCACCATTTATGGAGGCATATTCATTGAGAGTAATTCAGGTTTGTCACAAACGAAATGTTCATGCCATTGGTGGTATGGCGGCTCAAATTCCCGTTAAGAATGATGAAGAAGCCAACCGTATTGCTTTCGAAAAAGTGACTGCTGATAAAGTGCGTGAAGCTAAAAATGGTCACGATGGTACTTGGGTAGCACATCCGGGATTGGTATCTGTAGCGCTTGAGGTGTTTGATAAATATATGCCTCAAAAAAATCAGATTGATAATAAACGCTCTGATGTTAATATCACCGAAGCGCAATTAGTAGAACAACCAATAGGAACAATATCAGAAAAAGGCATCCGTAAAAATATTAATGTGGGAATACTTTATATAGAATCTTGGTTGTCTGGCAATGGTGCTGCGGCTTTGTATAATTTAATGGAAGATGCCGCTACTGCAGAAATATCAAGAACACAATTATGGCAATGGTTGCATAATGAGTCCATTTTAAATGATGGTAGAAAATTCATCATAGAACTTTATATTGAATTGCTTGAAAGCGAAATCCAAACCATTAAGGCTTTGGTTGGTGAAAACCGGTTTACAAAAGGAAACTTTAATCGGGCTATCAAAATTTTTGATGAGCTCGTCATATCGGAAAGATTTGAGGAATTTTTAACCTTATCAGCCTATAAATATCTATAAAAAAAACCACCCTAAAACCGCAAAATGATAGGGTGATTAAATAAATAATTACTAATAATTAAATACATTACAAAATTATGAAAAATTTGACACAAAGTGATTATAGTTCTGCTTTACAAACTGTAAGAGATCTTAAAACTAAGTATGGAAATACTTGGAATGCAATAAATCCTGAAATTGCAGCTAGAATGGTTGCTCAAAATCGTTTTAAAACAGGTTTAGAT
>JABMNH010000032.1 GCA_013205245.1 Flavobacteriales bacterium
CTCAAAATACTTAGTGCAAATACCAATTTAAAAAAACTGTTCATATTTCTGATTATTTAAAACTTTAAAAGTATAAATTCTTTTCTAATCATTTATATAAAAGGAATAATCTTAAGTAAATTTTGGCTTAATATTAATTATTAAAAAACCATTGGCCGAAAATAACTTCATAATTAAAATACTTTATATTACTAATTTTAAGCTATAAAATCTCTATTTTTGCTTCTTAATAAGAATATGTATGTCTGAATTTTCTTTAAATGCCATATCGCCTATAGATGGTCGTTACAACGATAAAGTTAAAGCTTTGTCTCCCTATTTTTCTGAAGCCGCTTTAATTAAATACCGTGTAAAAGTAGAAATTGACTATTTTATTGCCCTTTGCAACATACCCTTGCCACAACTTAAAGATTTTGACAAAAATAAATTCGAGGCTTTACGCGATATTTACACCTCTTTTTCTTTAGCCGATGCCCAACAAATTAAAGACATTGAAAAGATTACGAATCACGATGTAAAAGCCGTTGAGTATTTTATTAAAGAAAAATTTGAAGCCTTAAAATTAAGTGCTTTTAAAGAGTTTATTCATTTCGGATTAACATCGCAAGATATAAACAATACCGCTGTACCTCTTTCTTTAAAAGAAGCTTTTCAAGATATTTACATGCCAGAATTTGAAGCTTTATTAAGTCAGTTAAAATCTTTAGCTGCCGAATGGAAAGACATTCCAATGTTGGCTAAAACCCACGGGCAACCTGCCTCTCCTACCAGACTAGGAAAAGAATTTGATGTTTTTGTAGTGCGTTTAGAAGCACAATTAAAATTATTAAACCAAGTGCCTTTTGCCGCTAAATTCGGAGGCGCTACTGGTAATTATAATGCACACAAAGTAGCCTATCCTCAAACGGATTGGAAAGCATTTGGCAGTCATTTTGTTGAAAATATCCTCGGCTTACACCATTCTTTCCCAACCACACAAATTGAACATTACGATCATTTAGCTGCCTTTTTTGATGGTTTAAAACGCATTAATAACATTGTGTTAGATTTAGATCGCGATGTTTGGATGTACATTTCGATGGGCTATTTTAAACAAAAAATAAAAGCTGGCGAAGTGGGCAGTTCGGCCATGCCACATAAAGTGAATCCGATTGATTTTGAGAACTCCGAAGGAAATTTAGGTATTGCCAATGCCATGTTTGAACACCTATCGGCTAAACTCCCAATTTCAAGATTACAACGCGATTTAACCGATTCTACCGTTTTAAGAAATATTGGCGTGCCTATTGCCCATACATTAATCAGTTTTTCATCAACTTTAAAAGGATTGGGTAAATTGATACTAAATGAAGAAGCTATTGCTAAAGATTTAAAAGATAATTGGGCTGTGGTTGCCGAAGCTATTCAGACCATCTTGCGACGCGAAAATTATCCGAATCCGTATGAAGCTTTAAAAAGCTTAACGCGTACCAATGCTAAAATTACCAAAGATTCTATGGCCGATTTTATTAACGAACTAAATGTCTCATCTGAAATTAAAGAAGAATTATTAGCCATTTCACCTTCAAATTTTACAGGTATATAATGCGTTCTCTTTTTACAATATTAGCAGTTTTTATTTTCATTATTGGATGTAACCAACCGCAATTAAAAGGTGTTGATTATTACAAGACTGGTACTTTTAAAACAGTTTTAAAAGACAAGAAAAGCACTTTTTCTATAGCAGAACGAAACGATTCTATTCAAGTTGAAACTTACGAAGGGAAAAAAGACACCTTTTTAATTAAATGGAAAAGCAATTTTGAATATATATTGCTTAAAAAGAATCCAAAGAATGCTCTAGACAGCACGCCATTTCATGTCAAAATTACTAAATTTGATGGCGATTCTTATCAGTTTAAAGCCTTTTACAAAGACTCTAATTTCAAACAAGAAGGCACCGCTACAAAAACACACTAATGTTCGAAATATTTTTACATTCAGAAGCTTGGGTAGCTTTATTAACCTTAACATTTTTAGAAATTGTTTTAGGGATTGATAACATTATTTTTATCTCTATTACCGTAGGTAAATTGCAGAAAAACGCTCAAAAAAAAACTGCCCGAATAGGCTTGCTTTTTGCCATGATTTCTAGAATATTGTTGCTGCTTGGCATCTCTTATCTAATCTCTCTTAAAAATCCATTTTTTAGTTTCGATTTATCTTGGCTAAAAGCCGATATTACAGGTCAAAGTCTTATTTTATTTGGTGGTGGTTTGTTTTTACTATTTAAAAGCACCCGAGAAATTCATCACAAGGTTGAAAGCATCAATCTTGACTCGGCTGAAAATGAAAAACCAAAAAAACTGGTTTCTTCTGTTTATAATGTGGTGTTCCAAATCATTTTAATTGACCTCATTTTTTCTTTTGATTCTGTTTTAACAGCAGTAGGTATGACCAATGGTATCAATGGCGCATTACCCATTATGATTATTGCAGTGATTATTTCTATTTTAATTATGATGATTTTTGCAGTACAAATCGGCAATTTTGTTAATGAACATCCAACCATTCAAATGTTGGCACTTTCTTTTTTAATCCTTATCGGATTTATGCTCATAACAGAAGCCGCTCATTTATCGCACACCGTGATATTTAATAATGAAATTGGGGCTATCCCGAAAGGGTATTTATACTTTGCCATAGCTTTTTCATTAGGCGTAGAAGCACTAAATATGAAGGTTAGAAAGAAAAAACTTTAACACAAAATCAATTTTTTATAATACCTGTAACTTTGGTTACATACGTGTGTGCTTACTGTTACACACTTAACCTGAAACTCTAAATACTTTTGCCTCAGTTTTAAACCTATAAAAATGAGTTCAAAAAAGAGTAATAAAGTGTCTAAGTTACACTTAATAAGTATTTTATTTTTGCTGTTTGCATCAATAACACAGGCGCAACAGACAAAAGATATCAGTTTAGATGAAGCTTTATCTAAAGCTTTAGAAAATAATACTTCTATAAAATTATCTGATAAAAGTCATGATATTGTAAAATCTGTGTACAATCAAACGGCGGCGGCTTTTTTACCGCGTGTTTCAATTACAAATACGGCGTCAATAACTAACAATCCGTTAAACAATTTCGGTTTTAAATTATTGCAAGAATCTACCGTCGCAGCGGATTTTAATCCAGATGTGTTGAATAATCCAACCGAGATTAAAAACTTTAACACCAAAATTCAGTTAGAGCAACCCTTATTAAACTTCGATGCTTTTCAACAAAGAAAAGCTGTAAAAGCACAAGTTGACGCTTCAAAACTAACTTTTGAGCGTACCAAAGAAGGCATCGCCTTTAAAGTAAAAATAACTTATTTACAATTACAATTGGCATACAAATCGGTTGCTGTTTTAAACAAAGCTTTAGAAACAGCATTAGCCAACAAAACTTTAACCGACAATGTATTTAAACAAGGACTTATCCAGAAATCGGATGTTTTAAATGTTGCTGTAAATGTTTCTGAAGTTAAAAACAGATTACAATTGGCGCAAAGTTATGTTAACAATACTTCTAATGATTTGTCTTATCTTTTAAATAGTGAGCAAACTTTTGTTTTAAAACCTGCAGATTCTTTAGAATTATTAATGAGTGACGATTTAATAGCACAAAACATCAATACCAACCGAAGTGATTTCTCGGCTTTTCAAGCTCAGGTTAAATCGCAAGAACATCTTTTAAAAGCATCAAAATTTAAATTTTTACCACGTGCCAATGCCTTTTCTAATTACGAGTGGAATACTGCAAATTTTTTAAGCACAAAAGCTGGCAACTATTTTGTGGGTATTCAATTGCGTTGGAATGTTTTTAACGGTGGCCAAAACATAAATAAAGTTATTCAAGAAAAAGCAACTTTAGATAAATTCACTTTAAGTTATAACGATTATTTAGCCAAAGGGAAAGTTGAACTTGCCAAAACAAAACAACAACTAAACGATGCTAAAAGCAATTTAGAGCGTACTAAAATAGCTGTAACGCAAACCAACGAATCCTTAAGAATAATAACCAACAGGTTTAAACAAGGTCTTGAAAAAACAACAGATTTGTTGAATGCCGAAACACAATACCAAACCAAACAACTTGAATATTATCAGGCTGTTTTTAATTATAACCTCACATCAAATTATTTAATTTTCCTTTTAAAATAACATTAATATGAAATCATTTATATCCTTTTATCAAAAATTAACAATGCTCATTTTAAGCATTGCCATATTTTCAAGTTGTGGAAAAGAAACATCTAAAGTAGAAAAAATACAAGCTATAAAAGTAGCTACTTACCAAGTTAAAGAAACACCGAGTTCTGTTTTATTTGAAGCCAGCGGTACTATTGAAGCCGACAAAAATGCCAACATAAGCACCCGACTTATGGGAGAAGTTGCTAAAGTTTATGTCAAAATTGGAGATAAAGTTAAAAAAGGCGATTTATTGTTAAGTCTAAATAGCGCCGATTTAAAAGCAAAAAAAGGACAAGTAAACGCACAAATCAGCCAAGCCAATAGCGCTTTTATAAATGCAAAAAAAGATTACGAACGTTTCACCCAACTGTTTAAAGAAAACAGCGCATCACAAAAAGAGTTAGACAATATTACAAGCAATTACGAACAAGCCAAGGCGGGTTTAGAAGCCGCCAAACAAATGCAAAACGAAGTAGCTGCCAATTTAGCTTACGCTGATATTAAAGCTCCTTTTGATGGTGTTATTACCGGGAAATTCATAAACAATGGTGCTTTAGCCAATCCCGGGATGCCTTTACTAAGTATGGAAAATACGGCCAATTACTTGGTAAAAAGTTATGTAAACGAAAGTCAGATTGGTAAAATAAATACAGGCGAACAAGTTCAAGTTGTTGTAAAATCTAGTAACAAACATCTAACAGGAATCATTACTGAACTCAGTATTTCTTCAAAAAATTCAGGAGGTCTGTATCAGGTAAAAATCGGATTAAATAGCTCAGAAAATATTTATTCTGGCATGTTTGTATCTGTGGCATTTTCTGGAAATAAAAAAGGCGCGACAACTATTTTAATACCTAAATCAGCCATTGTTTATAATGGCCAGTTAACAGGCGTTTATTCTGTGAGTTTGCAAAACACAGCCATTTTAAGATGGTTGCGTTTAGGGAAATATTATAATGATAACATCGAAGTCCTTAGCGGATTAAAAGCCGACGAAAAAATAATAACCAGTGCCGAAGGTAAATTGTACAACGGCGCAAACATTACTTTAAAATAAGTCATTATGGAAAAAGGAATTTCAGGAAAAATAGCCAAAGCTTTCTTAGAGTCAAAACTTACCGTTTTGCTGATGATAGCTTTTATGCTGGTTGGTATTTTTAGTTCTTATTTAATTCCGCGTGAAGAAGAACCACAAATAGAAGTACCAATGGCAGATGTCTTTTTAAGATATCCAGGTGCCACACCAAAAGAAGTAGAAACTAAGATAGCTGCGCCTTTAGAAAAAATCATTTCTAACCTGCCTGGTGTAGAACATATTTATTCGACTTCAATGAGTGGCCAAGCCATGATAATTGTTCAGTTTTATGTAAAAGAAGATATTGAACGCTCATTCGTACAACTATATAACGAAATCTTAAAACACATGGATCAGATGCCTCAAGGTGTTTCAATGCCATTGATAAAAACCCGTGCGGTTGATGATGTGCCTATGCAATCTTTGACTTTTTGGAGCGAAACTTACAATGATTTTGAGATAAAACAATTGGCAGAAGAAGTCAACAATCAGCTAAAAAGCATCAAAGGCATTGCAGCAACAAAAATTATTGGCGGTCGTAGCAGAGAAATTAGTGTGGTTTTAGATAAAGATAAAATGGCGCAAAATCATGTTGATATATTGGGCATTACTCAAAAAATTAACGCTAATAACCAACAATCTCAAGTTGGACATTATAACGCTAACGACACAGAGATTTTAGTAAACGCTGGCAATTTTCTTAAATCAGTTGACGATGTAAACAATTTAATTATTGGGGTTTACCAACAAAAACCTGTGTATTTAAAGCAAGTAGCTACGGTAAAAGATGGTGCCGAAATACCCAATGAATATGTATCTTTTGGTTATGGCAAAGCCGATGACAAAAATAAAGCCGATTTTAAATCAGAATACGCAGCTGTTACTTTGTCTATATCAAAACAAAAAGGCGGCGATGCCATGAAATTGGCAGACAAAATAAATTCAAAAATTGCCCTACTCAAAAAGTCTTTAATTCCGAATGACATCCACGTAAGTGTGACCAGAAATTACGGTCAAACGGCTTCAGATAAAGTGTCAGAATTGTTAATGCATTTGATGATTGCCATTATTGCAGTGACTTTATTGGTGATGCTGGCTATGGGATGGCGTGGTGCATTGGTGGTATTTTTATCGATACCTGTAACCTTTGCGTTGACTTTGTTTAGTTATTATTTTATGGATTACACCTTAAATAGAATCACCCTTTTTGCCTTGGTTTTTGTAACAGGTATTGTGGTTGATGACTCTATTATTATTGCCGAAAATATGCACCGGCATTTTAAATCTAAACGCTTACCATTTAAACAAGCAGCCATTTTTGCCATAAATGAAGTTGGAAATCCAACTATTTTAGCAACATTTACAGTAGTTGCCTCTATTTTACCAATGGCTTTTGTAAGCGGATTAATGGGGCCTTATATGAGTCCGATGCCAATTGGTGCTTCGATTGCCATGGTGTTTTCACTTTTAGTGGCTTTGACCATTACACCTTATTTAGGTTTAAAATTTTTACAAGCAAAAGAAAAGCATGGTGAAAAAAATTCTGACGCACCTAAAAAACTGGAAGACTCAAAGCTGTTTAAAATTTATATCAAGTTGATTAATCCGTTAATCGATAACAAAAAAATACGTTTTACATTTTTTGGTGTCAATATTCTTTTATTGGTGATAAGTATTGCCTTATTTTTTACCAAATCGGTCGCCGTAAAAATGTTGCCTTTTGACAACAAAAATGAATTTCAGATTGTCATAGATATGCCAGAAGGGACAACTTTAGAGCGCACCGCTGTTGTTACCAAAGAAATTGCGCAATACATTTCTAAAAACCCTTTGGTGAAAGATTATCAAAGTTATGTTGGCACAGCATCGCCTATAACTTTTAACGGATTGGTGCGTCACTACGATTTAAGACGCGGCTCTAATATTGCCGATATTCAGGTAAATTTAGTAGGCAAATCTGAGCGTTCAAAACAAAGTCACGATATTGTAAAAGAGGTCAGGCCTGCTATTATTGAGATTGCGAAACATTTTAATGCCAACGTAAAAGTGGTAGAAGTGCCACCTGGACCTCCTGTTTTATCGACTATTGTAGCCGAAGTTTACGGACCAGATTACGATGCGCAAATCAACATTGCCGACCAGTTGAAAACCTTGATTACCAATACCAAAAATGTGGTAGATGTAGATTGGATGGTTGAAGCACCTCAACAAAAATTTGACATTGTTATTGATAAAGAAAAAGCCATGTTAAACGGTATTGCACCGCAGCAAATAGTATCAACTTTACAATTGGCTTTGACAAATCAGCCTATCGATAAATTGTATGACGAAAATTCAGATAAACAAATAGGCATTGTTTTACAATTAGGCGAAGATCAGAAATCATCTATCGATGCTGTTTTACAGCTAAAAGTCATCTCTCAAAATGGTGTTTCTATGCCACTATCTAATTTGGTTAAAATTGTAAACACAAAATCTGATAAGAGTATTTTTAGAAAAAATCAACAACGTGTGGTTTACATTACTGCAGATATGGCTGGCGATTTAGAAAGTCCTGTTTATGCCATTTTAGATTTATCAAAACAATTGAAAAACATCAAAATGCCAAAAGGAGAAAAAATTAATGAGTTGTATAACGGACAACCAGCCGACACCGATAAATATTCCATTAAATGGGATGGCGAATGGCAAATAACCTACGATGTTTTTAGAGATTTAGGTGCTGCATTTGCTGTAGTTATCATTATTATTTATATGCTTTTGGTGGGCTGGTTTCAAAGTTTTAAAGCACCAGTTGTGATGATGATTGCCATTCCGCTCTCTTTAACAGGCATTGTATTTGGACACTTATTTTTAGGCGCTTACTTTACAGCAACTTCAATGATTGGCCTGATTGCTTTAGCTGGAATTATGGTACGGAACTCCGTTTTACTTATTGACTTTATCAATTTGAGATTGGCAGATGGCATCCCGTTAAGGCAAGCTGTTATTGAAGCTGGTGCCGTAAGAACCACACCTATTTTATTAACTGCAGGTGCTGTTGCCATTGGCGCCGTTGTGATGTTATTTGACCCTATTTTTCAAGGATTGGCCATATCATTAATTGGTGGCACATTATTCTCAACCTTTTTAACTTTACTCATGATTCCGCTTATTTATTATTATTCTAATAAACCTAAAAACATTTAATTATGAAATTTTTAATAGTCACGCTTGTAAAAGAATTCGAAAAAGATGTGCTTAAATTATTTAAAGATGCCAACATCACATCGTTTAGCAATGTAGATATTAACGGATTTAAATCTACTTCTGTAGAAAATCTGATTGACAATTGGTTTTCAAATTCTACTGACAAAGTACAATCTACCATGTTTTTCACCTTTACCGAAAAAGAAAAAATAAATACTTTATTAACTGAAATTAAAATTTTTAACGAACAAAAACACCTAACAAACCCATTAAGAGCCATCATTTTAGATGTGGCACAATTTATTTAAACACAACAATTATGCAAGAAAGAATTATTAGAGCAGTTGCCGGAAGTTTTATTTTAATCAGTTTATTATTGGCTGTTTATATCAATATTAATTGGCTGTGGTTTACCACCTTTGTGGGTGTAAACCTATTACAATCATCAATCACAAAATGGTGTTTGATGGGGCAAATTTTATCTCGATTTGGAATTAAATAAGATATTAAGACTTATTTAAATCTTAAATTTCTTCCTTTATTATTGATTGCTTTATATTTGCAATTGGATATATGAAGAGAAAGCGCCTACATAAAATCTATGCTTTGCTTTTGGTTTTAGTTTTACTATTCCCAATAGGTGTAAACTTTGGCCATAGCTTTGCTGAACACGATGATTTTAGGTGTCATGCCGAAAGCATTAAACACTTACACCAACACAAAGATAGCTGTGCTGTTTTTCATTATATTCAGAATTACAACACACATTTAGTTTCAAATATCTTTACATTTAAAACTTATAATGTATTTGACAATCAGTTTAAATTTAAACCCTTAAAACACTTTAAGACTGCTTGTATAGAGAATGCCCTTAGAGCACCTCCTATTTGTTAGTACTTGAATTTTAATCAAAAATTTAACTCTAATAAAATACCCTTTAATGAAAAAAAATATTCTCATTATCCTTATCGGATTAACGGTCATCAATATATTCGCTCAAAATAAATTATCGGGCACTATTACCGATGCCGAAACAAACGAACCACTTATTGGCGTAAGCATTTATTCTCAAAATCTAGGTCTCGGTACCTCGTCAGATTTTGGCGGAAATTATGTCATAGATAACGTTCCATCTGGCACTCATAAATTTAGTTTTGAATACATCGGTTTTAAAACCATTACCAAAACCATCACTTTTAATAATGTGATAATTAAGCAAAATATTGCACTCAGTCCCTCTGTTTTAGAAATGGATGAAGTGATTGTTTCGACGCCATTTAACAAAATACAATCAGAAAATGTGGTGAAAGTTGCGCATAAAAACATCAAACAACTTTTAGAAAAAGGAGGTATTACATTAATTGATGGACTGGCAACTATTCCGGGTGTGTCGCAATTATCATCTGGCAACAGCATTGGTAAGCCTGTAATTCGCGGGCTTAGTGGCAATAGGGTTTTGGTTTATGCACAAGGTGTGCGTCTCGAAAATCAGCAGTTTGGTAACGACCACGGTTTAGGCGTTAACGAAGCTGGTGTTGGCAGTGTAGAAATTATTAAAGGCCCTGCTTCTTTGCTTTACGGATCAGATGCGCTTGGTGGCGTTATTTATTTAAATCCAGAACGTTTTAGCGATGCTAATACATCAAGTTTTAATGTCGAAGAAAAACATTTTAGCAATACCGAAGGTAACAACCTTTCAGGCGTTTTTAAAACCTCATCCGATAAGTTTAATTTTTTGATAAGAAACACTTACGATTCTCATATAGATTATAAAATCCCTAATGGCAACCGTGTCACTAATTCGCGTTACCGCGAATATGATGTCAAAACCGGATTTGCTTATCATAACGAAAAATGGAGCAGCACCTTACGCTACAATTACAACCATTTTTTAACCGGTATTCCCGAAGAAATTGGCATCCAATCAACCAATAGAAATCCGCTTTATCCAAAACAAAAAGTAGAAAATCATATTTTAAGTTTACACAATAAATTCTACTTTAAAAACTCAAAATTAGATGCCAATTTTGGTTATATTTTTAATGACAGAAATGAATTTTCAGATAATGCTGTTCCAAATCTTCGAATGCTTTTAAAAACTTTGGATTTTGATGTAAAATATTACCTGCCAAAATTTAAAAAATTAGAATCTATTATTGGTGTTCAGGGGATGTATCAAACCAATACCAATAAAGCAGTAGAATTTTTAATTCCAGATGCCATAACTAATGATATCGGTATTTTTGGCACTTCAAATTATGCTTGGAAAGATCAAGCTTTACAAGGGGGACTGCGTATAGACACAAGACATATTACCACCCAAGCGCATTTGCCAATAGCCGACATACATCATATTGGCGCTTTAGATAAAAACTACACCAGTGTTAATGCGTCTTTGGGTTATAAAACCAATGTCTCAGATCATATTATTGTGCGTGTTAATTTGGCTTCTGGATTTAGAGTGCCAAATTTGGCAGAGCTAACTTCTAACGGTATTCACGAAGGGACCAACCGTTTTGAAGTGGGTAATCCCGATTTAAAAAATGAACAAAATTTACAAGCCGATTTAGATCTGTCTTTTCAAAGTGAACACGTTGAATTTTATATCAACAGTTTTTATAACAGCATTAAAAACTATATTTTTGTTTCGCCAACAGGTGCGCAATTAGAAGCTACTGATGTGTATAATTACAATCAAAAAGATGCCTTTTTATATGGTGGCGAAATAGGATTCCACTTGCATCCGCATCCTTTAGATTGGTTTCATTTAGAGAGCTCTTTTGAAAGTGTAACAGGCAAAGAAAAAAATGGTGGTTATATTCCGCTTATACCTGCCAATATTATTAAAAACAATGTGCGTATTGAATTTAAAAATAACCATTGGCTAAAGAATGGCTATGCCAGTTTTACGCTTAATCAAACGCTAAAACAAAACAAACCCAGTCCATTTGAAACTATAAGTCCCGCTTATACTTTGATGAATTTTGGCCTTGGTGGCGATGTCTCCTTAAATAAAACAAAGTTTAAAGTAGCGGTAGCAGCTACCAATGTGTTTAACACCACTTATATGCCGCATACCTCTTTTTTAAAGACATTAGATATCCCAGAAATGGGACGCAATATTGTGATGTCAGTAAATTTCAGAATCTAATTTAAGGCCAATATAAGCCATGTCACCCTGAGTGCAGTCGAAGGGTATTTTATTTTTAACTAAAACAACTGCTCTATATGCCCAATAATTTCATCGGCAATGGCCATACAAGATGTGGCTGCTGGTGATGGTGCATTTAAAACGTGAATATTGCCTTCGTGTTTTTCAATTTTAAAATCGTCAATCAAACCACCGTCTGGCGCTAAAGCTTGGGCTCTTACACCAGCACGACAGGCAATAACGTCATCCATTTCTAGTTGAGGCATCAATTTTTGTAAAGCTTTTACAAACAAATGTTTTGAAAATGCACGTTTATACTCATCAATCCCTTTGCGCCAATGTTTGGCGAAAAGTTTCCAAGTGCCTTTATAAGTTAAGGCCTGCCACGTATCTTTTAAGCTAAAACTGGTGCGTTTATAACCTTCGCGTTTAAACGTAAATACGGCATTGGGGCCACATTCTATGCCACCATTAATCATGCGTGTAAAATGAACGCCTAAAAACGGAAAATTAATATCGGGTACGGGATACACCAAGTTGTTTATTTTGTGTTGCGCCTCTGGCGTCAGCTCGTAATAATCACCTCTAAAACCCACAATTTGCATATCGGTTTTTACCTTATCGGATTTTGCCATCCTGTCGGATTGCAATCCAGCACAGAAAATAATCTGCTTGGCTTTAAACGCGCCTTGCGATGTTGACACAGATTTAAATCCATTTATGGGCGTCACTTTAGTGACTTTACAATTGGTTTTAAGCTGACTTTTAGGGTTGATTTGAAAAATTAATTCGACGAATTTTTTTCCAACAGCCACATAATCTATAATACCAGCACTTGGGACAAAAATGGCTTTAACACCATCTATAAATGGTTCTTTCTCTTTGATTTCTTTAGCCGATAAATAACAAATATCTGGTGTTCTATTTTCTTTTCCTTTTTGATAAATACTTTCTAAAACAGGTATTTCTTCTATAGTTGTGGCTACAATTATTTTACCACAAGCATCGTAAGGTACTTTGTGTTTTTTAGCGAATTTCACTAATTGCTCCCGTCCGTTTTTACAATTTTTGGCTTTGTATGATCCTGGGGTGTAGTAAATTCCAGAATGAATAACACCAGAATTTCGACCTGTTTGGTGTTTGCCAATTTCGGTTTCTTTTTCAAAAATAACTACCGATGTGTGTGGGTATTTTAGTTGTAATTTATAAGCAGTTGCCAGACCTATAATGCCACCACCCACAATGGCAAAATCGAAAGTGTTTTGTGTGTTCATTTTGGCTTGCTATTAAGATGTATAAAATTAGTGAAATCTTAAAAGCCTTACTAATAAAACGCCCTATTTTATCTCACATACTTGGTCTTTTTCATTGTACTTAAAACAACCAAGCCCACAATAAAAAATACACCTAAAGTTAAAACCGAGTTTCGCATAGAACCCGATATAGCTAAGATGGCACCATAAATCCACGTGCCAAAAACGATGGCAAATTTTTCTGTAACATCGTAGAAGCTGAAAAAAGTAGCGTGATCTTCGGTATCTTCTGGGAGTAATTTTGAATAGGTAGAACGTGATAAAGATTGAATAGCCCCCATAACCATACCTATTAATCCGCCCAAAGCGTAAAATTTAATGTCAACATTCGGGTCATCTTTTTGCAATAAGAAGGCTGCAAAAGTGACCAACATCCAAATAAAAATAGTTATTTGTAGGGCTCTTATATTACCAAACCATTTAGAGATATTAGAAAATAAAATAGCACCTACTATACCAACCAATTGCACCAATAAAATTGTCATTATTAGTTTAGGTGTTGCCAAGCCCAATTCTTTGCTTCCAAAAATACCTGCCATTAAAACAATGGTTTGCACACCAATACTGTACATAAAGAAGGCAATTAAATACGTTTTAAGCGTGGATAATGTTTTTAACTGATGCCAAACATTTTGTAATTCTTTATAGCCTTTGGTAATAAAATCTTTTTCGGGTTTTTTATGAAACACATTATTGGGCAATCTGGCAAAGGTAAATTGCGCAAAACCCATCCACCAAAGACCAACGGTAGCAAAAGAAATTCGTGCTGGTAAAGTGGGGTCGGTAATGCCAAACCATTCTGGATTGTTAATCATCATTAAATTAAAAACCAATAACAAAACAGACCCTATATAACCGTAGGTAAAACCAAGTGCACTTACTTTATCTTGTTGTTCTGGAAAAGCCACTTCGGGTAAATAGGCATTATAAAACACCAAAGATCCCCAAAAACCAATACTCGCTAAAATGCTAAATAAAATACCTATACCCAAGTTCTCTATGCCTGTAAAAAAGAATAAGCCCATTGTAGATAATGAGCCTAAGTAACAGAAAAATTGCATAAATGTTTTTTTACGTCCGGTATAATCGGCTATACCCGACAAAACTGGCGACAAAAAAGCGACAATTAAAAATGAGACAGATAAGGCATATGTATAAAGCGTGGTGTTGTTAAAACTAGTGCCTAAAAAATAAACTTGATCTGTGGTTTCGGTAGCCGTTAAACTTTCATAATAAATAGGAAAGACTGCCGAGCTAATTACTAAAGAATAGACTGAATTTGCCCAATCGTAAAACGCCCATGATCGGTATAGTTTTTTATCACCTCTTTTTAACATTTGGTATAGATTTAGTTTTTAAAAAAGATTTTAAATGTACACTTTTTTAACAACTCTGCAAATTTGAGAATTTCAAAATGCTTTACTCTGCTGTCATATATTTTTTAGCAATTTCTTTGGCTTGTGGTAACCATACTTTTATATCAGCTATTCGTGTGTCGTCTGCTGGATGAGTACTCAAAAATTCTGCTTGCTTTTTGCCCTTAGAATTTTCTGACATGCGTTGCCAAAACCCAATGGCTTTCTCTGGGTTATAACCTGCCATAATCATAAAAACCAAGCCTAGCTTATCACCTTCGCTTTCTTGAACTCTACTAAATTTTAGCATCCCTAATTGAGAACCCAAACCGTAAGCCGCATTCCAAATATCAGCCCTTTTGCTACTTTCTGTTCCAAGAGCTACAGCAATACCGCCAGCTTGTTGTAATATTCCGCTACTCATACGTTCGGCACCATGACGGGCAAAGGCATGTGCAATCTCGTGCCCCATAACAGTTGCAATACCATCATCGTCTTGCGTAATTGGCAAAATACCTGTATAAAAAACCACTTTTCCGCCAGGCATCGCCCAAGCATTTACAACTGAATCTTGAACCAAATTGAATTCCCATTTGTATGAATTGGCACGCTTTACCATATTATTTGCTCTCATATATTTATCAACAGCTGCAGAAATACGTTTGCCAACAGCCTTTAAATTAGCCGTTTCCTCTTTATCATCAGATAATTTATGTTCCTTTAAAAAACTTTCGTATTGCGTAAAAGCCAAGGGGATAATTTTTGCATCGCTCACCAAGTTTAATTGTTTTCTCCCTGTAATAGGTACAGTGCTACAGGCAGTTAAAAAAAGGGCAAGCACAATGGTGAATTTTATATTTTTCATAACAAATATTTAAAGAGTAGCGAACAGTAAAATTACTAAAATTAGTTAATTTAGCACCTCGAAAATTTATACATGAAATCTAAAAAGGTTAAAAAAAATCCAAGTCGCATTACCAAATCAGTCATTTTTTTTGGACAATTTTTACAGTTTTTAGCCATTCCTTTAGCAGGAAAGTTTGTGATCAGATTGTTTCAATCACCTATTCAACATCAAATGCCAGAAAGGGAACAGATGATGTACAAAAGTGCCACTAAAGAACGCCTCAAAATTGAAGCCATCAATAAAGAAATTCAGGTTTATAAATATGGCTTTTCAAAAAGGAAAATACTCATTTTACATGGATGGGCTGGCAGAGGCACACAACTTTTTACCATTGCCGATAAGTTGTTAGAAAATCGATTTATGGTTATTAGTGTTGATGGCCCTGCACATGGCCATTCTGATGGCACACGTACAAATATGACCGAATTTAGAGAAACAGTAAAAGTACTTCAAGAAAAATACGGACCTTTTGAAGCTGCCATTGGGCACTCTTTTGGCGGCATGGTACTTTTAAAAAGCGCCGATTCATTTTTAAAAATTAACAAACTTGTAGTGATGGGTACAGCCAATGATGTACGCGAAATTATTCATGATTTATCCCGTAAATTAAAATTGAAATCGGCTACAGCCGAATATGTGCTCAGAAAATTAGAAAAACAATACAACACTCCTTTAGAAACAAGTACCAGTGTTTCAAGCGCTAAAAATATTGACATTCCAACTTTAGTCATTCATGATACCGATGATAAAGATGTGCCTGTAAGGTGTGCCTATCAAATAAGACAAAACCTAAGCAAGGGCTCTCTTTTAATTACCCACGGTTTAGGACACCAACGTATTTTAAAAGACCCAAGCATCCAAAATCATATCATTGAATTTTTAACTAAATAAAAATGACATCATGAAAACGACACTTGTATTTTTTAGTCTTATCATCTTTTCTTTAAACTTATCTGCCCAACTAACTATGAAAAATGAGAAAAAAGAATTTCCTGTAAGTAAAACAGAACAAGAATGGAAAGCCATTTTATCGCCTTTGCAATACAGTGTTTTGCGAGAAAAAGCAACCGAAGCTCCTGCTACCGGAAAATACGATTTGTTTTTTAAAGATGGTATTTATAGTTGTGCTGCGTGTAATACGCAATTATTTAAATCGGATACAAAATTTGATGCCCATTGCGGATGGCCTAGTTTTGATGAAGCCATACCGGGAACGGTTATTTATAAAAAAGATACAAAATTTGGTATGATTCGTACCGAAATTCTCTGTGCCAATTGTGGTGGTCATTTAGGTCATGTTTTTGACGATGGCCCAACAGAAACTGGCAAACGTTTTTGTGTTAATTCGGCTTCTCTAAGTTTTAAATCGAAAAAATAATACCAATTAATTTTACAAAGTTTTTATATATTGCATCAACAATATGAAAAAACTAAAATTCCCAACTGCCCAAACTGTTTTAATAATTATTGCTGTTTTTGTGGCCATCCTTACTTGGTTAGTGCCTGCAGGACAATATGATAGATTAGCTTATAACAAAGAGTATAAAAATTTTGTTATAAAGACTCAAGATGGTGACGTTAACTTAGAAGCCACTCAAAAAACATTAGACAGTCTTCAAATTAAAATTCCACTGGCTAAATTTACCAGTGGCGATATATGGAAACCTATTGGGATTCCGAATACCTATAAAAAATTAACACCAAATCCACAAGGTTTAAAGGCATTTATACAAGCGCCCATAAAAGGGATTATCCAAATTGCAGACATCATGCTATTGGTGTTAATTATTGGTGGACTTATTGAAATTGTGAATTATACAGGTGCCTTTGCAGCTGGAATTTCTTGGTTGTCAAAAATACTAAAAGGTAAAGAGTATATTCTCATTGTGGTGGTAACATCCTTAATTGCTTTAGGCGGCACCTCTTTTGGTATGGCCGAAGAAACCATCCCCTTTTTCCCTATCCTCATACCCGTTTTTTTAGCAGCTAAATACGATGCTATTGTTCCTGTAGCTTGCATTTTTATTGGCTCTTCTATTGGCACAATGGCCTCAACTACAAACCCTTTTAGTGTTATTATTGCTTCTGATGCTGCTGGTATAAATTGGACAACTGGCATGAATGGTAGAATCATCATGCTTTTAATTGGGCTTATTATTTGTATCCTATATATTTTAAGATATGCCAAACGCGTTAAAAACGATCCTACTAAATCGCTTATTTATGATCAGATTGAAGAGATTCAAAAACTCTTTCCAACAGCAACAAGCCACATTAAATTAACTGGAAAATTAAGAATTATTCTTTTTGTTTTTATCAGTTGCTTTATTATTATGGTTTATGGCGTTATAAAATTAGATTGGTGGTTTGTAGAAATGACTTCGGTGTTTTTTGCTGGCGCTATCATTATTGGTTTTATCGCTAGAATTAATGAAGGTACTTTTGTAAATACTTTTATTAAAGGTGCTACCAGTTTGTTAGGCGTTGCTTTTATTATAGGTATTGCCAGAGGTATTACCATTTTAATGGAAGACGGTCTTATTAGCGACACCTTATTATTTTATTCTAGCCACTTAACAAATGGCATGAACAAAGGGGTTTTTATTAATGCTATGTTTTTAATATATAACGGCTTGTCGTTTTTTATCTCTTCCTCTTCGGGGATGGCTGTACTCACCATGCCCATTATGTCGCCTCTTGCCGATGGTGTTGGTATTGGTCGAGAGATCATTGTAAACGCCTATCAATATGGTATGGGCTTATTTGCCTTTATAAATCCTACCGGATTGATTCTGGCCTCTTTAGCTATTGCTAAGATTGGTTTTAATAAATGGCTCAAATTTGTAATGCCATTAGTGCTTATTTTGCTTGTTGTAACGATGACCATACTTACAATTTCTGTTTATATCTAAATTAAAAATTTATTTTTTATATGTTTTTTTATCTCTAAACAACCCGCAAATAGTGGTTTTAAAAACTCTCTATTTTGTTATCTTTGCTTTTTTTAAATGAACAAAGATTTATGTTTAATAATTTAAGCGAAAAACTAGATAAAGCCCTTCACGTTCTTAAAGGTCACGGGCAGATTACCGAAATCAATGTAGCCGAAACGTTAAAAGAAATCCGCCGTGCCTTACTTGACGCCGATGTTAATTTTAAAATAGCCAAAACATTTACGGCCACAGTTAAAGAGAAAGCGCTTGGTCAAAACGTTTTAACAACGTTAAATCCAAGTCAATTGATGGTAAAAATTGTTAAAGATGAATTGACATCTTTAATGGGTGGAGATAGTGTGGGTCTTAATTTATCGGGTGCAACTACTGTTATTTTGATGTCGGGTTTACAAGGTTCTGGTAAAACTACTTTTTCTGGAAAATTAGCACATTACTTAAAGACTAAAAAAACAAAACAGGTTTTATTGGTTGGTTGCGATGTATACCGTCCTGCAGCGATAAATCAATTACAAGTGGTTGGCGAACAAATTGGTGTGGAAGTCTATGCCGAAATTGAGAATAAAAACCCGGTTGACATTGCCAAAAATGCCATCAAACACGCCAAAGCAAATGGCAAAAACGTTGTCATTATAGATACTGCTGGTCGTTTAGCCGTTGATAAGGAAATGATGACCGAAATTGCCAACATCCATAAAGCCGTTGAGCCCCAAGAAACCCTTTTTGTAGTAGATGCTATGACGGGGCAAGATGCCGTAAATACTGCCAAAGCTTTTAACGATATTTTGAATTTTGACGGTGTTATTTTAACCAAACTTGATGGCGATACACGTGGTGGTGCAGCGCTATCTATAAAATCTGTTGTAAATAAACCCATCAAATTTATTGGTACAGGCGAAAAAATGGAAGCCATAGATGTGTTCTATCCAGAACGTATGGCAGATCGTATTTTAGGAATGGGTGATGTGGTATCTTTGGTAGAACGTGCTCAAGAACAATACGACGAAGTTGAAGCACGTAAAATTCAAAAGAAAATTGCCAAAAATCAGTTTGGTTTTGATGATTTCTTAAAACAAATCAATCAAATCAAAAAAATGGGAAATATGAAAGATTTGGTAGGTATGATTCCCGGTGCTGGCAAAATGATGAAAGATGTAGATATTGACAACAATGCCTTTAATGGTATTGAAGCCATCATCCAATCTATGACTTTAAAAGAACGTCAAGAACCTACAAGTATTGATGCCAGCCGTAAAAAACGTATTGCCAAAGGCTCTGGCACAAGTGTTCAAGAAGTGAATCAGCTTATGAAACAATTCAACCAAATGAGCAAAATGATGAAAATGATGCAAGGTGGTGGTGCAAAAAATATGATGAACATGATGAAAGGAATGGGACGGTAAGTTTTAAGTGTTCAGTGATTAATAAATTGATAGTTTTAAAATATAACAATGTCATCTCGAGCGCAGTCGAGAAGTCATTAGTCTTTAAGCATTAAACTTTAGGTCTCGACTGCGCTCGACCTGACAAATTTTAAAAAATGGTATTACTAGACGGTAAAAAAACTTCATCAGACTTAAAAGACGAAATTGCAATAGCGGTTAAACAACTAAAAGCAGATGGTAAAAAAACACCTCATTTGGCTGCCATTTTAGTAGGTACCGATGGCGCTAGCATGACTTACGTAAACAGTAAAGTTAAGGCTTGTGAACTTGTTGGCTTTAATTCTACGTTAATCGATTTGCCAGAATCAACTTCAGAAGAACAGTTGCTTCACGAAATAGAACTCCTTAATAATGATACCGATATTGACGGATTTATCGTTCAATTACCTTTACCAAAACATATCGATGAGCAAAAAGTGCTAATGGCTGTAAATCCTGATAAAGATGTGGACGGATTTCATCCGGTTAACGTTGGGAAAATGGCACTCGATTTACCTACTTTTTTACCAGCCACACCTTATGGCATTCTAGAATTGTTAGAGCGTTATAAAGTAGAAACTTCGGGGAAAAACGTTGTGGTTATTGGCCGCAGCCACATTGTGGGCCGTCCTATGAGCATTTTGTTAAGTCAGAAACGCAGTGCTGGAAATGCCACAGTTACTTTAGTTCATAGCCTTACCAAAGATATTAAAGCTTTTACGCTTAACGCGGATATTATTGTGGCGGCATTAGGGATTCCAGAATTTTTAACTGGCGATATGGTTAAAGATGGCGTTACTATTATTGATGTGGGTATTACCCGTGTTGATGATGCCACAAGACCTAGAGGATACAGAATTGCTGGCGATGTCCATTTTGAAAGTGTGAGTAAAAAGGCCGGATATATTACACCTGTTCCAGGTGGTGTTGGTCCAATGACAATTGCCATGTTGCTAAAAAACACGCTATTGGCTTGCGAGAGAAGATAAATTAACTGGATAAAATGTCACATTGAGCGCAGTCGAAATGTTTTTTTATTCAAGTAAACTATCTTATTTAGCGAACAACTGACCCTCATCTTTAAACGATTTAAACTCTAAAGCATTTCCCGAAGGATCTAAAAAAAACATGGTGGCTTGTTCACCTACTTTCCCTTTAAACCGAATGTAAGGCTCAATAATAAATTCAATATCTTTTGATTTAAGATGCTGGGCCAAATCTTGAAAATCATCCCATTCTAAAACGACACCAAAATGCGGTACAGGTACGTTTTTACCATCAACCGGATTGGTATGTAACTTTTCATCTTTCGATTTTTCTTTGTAATGTATCACCAATTGATGTCCAAAAAAATCGAAATCTACCCAATGTTCGCTACTTCTACCTTCTTTACAACCGAGCACTTCTCTGTAAAATTTTCTGCATTCGGCTAAATTATATACTGGTATGGCTAAATGAAAAGGTTGCACACTCATGCTTCTCTGTGTACTAAATTTGGTGAAAAAGCGGGTGTGCAAACCGACATATATTCAACTTCTTCATCAAACGGATTTGAATATTGCACACGTGTGCCTTTGTTTATTTTAATAGACTCTCCAGCACTGAGCACTATGGTTTCGCCATCAATAATAAATTGTTTTTTACCTTTAAAAATAAGCGTGTACTCATCAAAATCTGGGGTCTGAAAAGGTTCGCTCCATCCTGCTGGGGCTTTCATATGCGCCACACTTATTGCAGTATCGCCATTTGTAGCCAAACCAAAATGTTCGGCAATATGTTTTCCGTCAGTTGTTGGCACAATAAAGGGTTTGGTTTGAATTGTGTATTTCTCCATGTAAAATTAAATAGTTTTAAAAATTAAAACTACTAATAATTAGTGTCATTAGGTAAATTTTCATTGCATATTTTTGAATAATCAAAAATTAAATAAAATACATATCTATATATTTTAAAAAATATGTTGTACATTTAGAGTAGTTATTTCACTGACATTCTTTTTAATACTCAAAATTTATTAAAATGAAACTTACATTTTTTGGTGGTGCAGAAACAGTAACAGGTTCAAAAATTTTATTAGAAACTGAAACTAAAAAAGTCTTAATAGATTGTGGGTTATTTCAAGGCATTAAGGAATTACGTTTAAAAAACTGGGAAGAATTTCCAATAGAACTTAATGAAATAGATGCTGTCTTTTTAACACATGCACATTTAGATCATTCGGGTTACTTGCCAATTTTAACTAAAAATGGCTATAAAGGAACTGTTAATTGTACAAAAGCTACAAAAGAATTAGCCGAAATAATTTTATTAGATAGCGCTAAAATTCAAGAAGAAGATGCCAACAGAGCAAATAGATATGGATATACAAAACATAAACCAGCAAAACCTTTATATAATGTTGACGATGTAAAACAGTGCCTTTCAAAATTCAAAACTTTTGAGTTATATAAATGGCACAATATAGATAATACTATAAAATTTAAACTCTTAAATAGTGGTCATATCTTAGGAAGTTCATTTGTTGTACTTGATGTAAATGGAAAAATAATTGTTTTTTCTGGTGATATAGGCAGAAAAAAACCGCTGATTTTACCACGCTATGATTATATTAAAAAAGCTGATTATTTAGTAGTTGAATCAACTTACGGAAATAGAATTCATGGAGAAAACTCAGTTACATCTGAATTGTTGAAATATATAAATCATACTTTTTCAAAAGGAGGGATTTTAGCTATTCCTACTTTTTCTGTTGAACGCGCTCAAGAAATTATATATCTATTAAGCAAATTAAAACGCAATAATCAATTGCCTAATATCCCCATCTATCTTGACAGCCCTATGGGAGTTAATGCCACTAACGTCTATTTTGCAAATAAAAATAACCATAAACTTACCGATGAAGATATAAACTATATGCAATCTACCGTCCAATTGGTAACAAGTATTGATTTTTCTAAAGCTATTGTTAATGATAAAAACCCGAAAATAGTTTTAGCAGGTAGTGGTATGGTAAATGGTGGTAGAATTTTACATTATTTAGATAGATTAATTTCAGACAAAAAAAATACGGTATTAATTGTAGGTTATCAAGCCGAAGGTACACGTGGAAGAGCACTACTTTCGGGCGATACTGAAATTAAATTCTTTGGAAAATACCACAAAATAAGTGCAGAAATATTTAAAATTAATTCATTTTCAGGCCATGCCGATCAAAGTGAGTTAATAGATTGGCTGAAATATTTTGACCCTGCACCAAAACTAACCTTTATAAATCATGGTGAGATACATCAAAGTCAGAATTTTAAAGTAAAAATTAAAACTGATTTAAAATGGAATTGTACAGTTGCTAAAATGAATGAAACATATTATTTAGCTTAAATCATTTTATGAGGTTTTTTACACTTTCTGAGATAGGAATGCCATCAGTTAACAAAGGGTCTGTAATTATTTCACCATATTGTTTTGTTATGGGTAAAACACCTGCCCAAATAGGCAAATCATAATCGGCTTTATCATCGCTTGGTGGGCCAGTTCTAATTTTTGCCGAAGCTTCTTCAATTTTTATTTTTAAAACAGAAGTCACAGTCAATTCTTTGGCATTTGGCAATCTCACTTCATCCCATCTACTAGGTATAATCTGATTTGTAATAACTTCTAAGGCCCTTAATTTTTCTGCTTCATCTGTAACCAATTCGGCTTGACCGAAAACAGCAACCGATTCGTAATTTAAAGAATGATGAAATGCAGAACGCGCCAAAACAATACCAGTGGTTTGCGTTACATTTAAGCAAATTGAGATGCCTTTACTTACACTAACCAACATCCTGCTTACAGCAGCGCCATGAATATATAATACATCTTCGCATCTGCCATAAATTGTAGGAATTATAACAGGATAATCATCATATACAAAACCTAATTGACATATAAAGTCGGCATCTAAAAGTCTATAAACAGTATCTTTATCATAAAATCCCCTTTTAGGAATGCGCTTTACTTTTGTCTTTTTTGTAGGCCCCATATATCTTTAATTAAACCAAACGGTTATGTACCTAAACTTGGCATTATCTGGAATCTGATCGGCCATAATTTTGTTAGTGCTGAATTCTGGATAGCCCAAATCTTTATTAGGGATGATAAATGATGCGTTTAAATCTTTCACATTAACAGATGCCGAGGTTATTGTAGATTCTACTTTGCCAATTTCGTAATTTTCTTTTAAATCTTTAAAATATGAGTCGACTGATATTTGTCTATCGGTTTTATACAATCCGCTAAAAATCTGTACACTTTGGATATTTGATGTAGAATCTGTAGGGTTTTCTATTTTTACCGTTAATAAATGATCGCCATTTTTAGCAAAAACCATGTAATCTTCGCTAAAATATTTAGACTGATTTTCGATATACTCAGGTTTTAACAAAGAATCCTTCGTAAATATTTTATCTAACTCAGATACTTTTGTGGTGGCGCTTACCAAACCCACCTGACTTTTCTTTATAACATATCCTTGGTTAGAATTACATTGTATAAAAAGAACACAAACCAAACTTAAAATTAACAGCTTTTTCATAAGAAATAATCTAATTGATATTTAGTCAAAAGTAAGCTTTTAGGGTCTTAAAAACAAAAAGAATTAAAAGACTTCGTTATTTTGATTTGTAAGTAAGTATCTTTGCGGCAATGCAAAAATTAAAAAAACAAGAAGCTATAAGTCAAGGTAAAATGCTTCCGCTGATGGAAGATTTTTATACCATTCAAGGCGAGGGATTCCACACAGGAAAAGCCGCATATTTTATTAGAATTGGTGGTTGCGATGTGGGCTGTCATTGGTGCGATGTAAAAGAAAGTTGGAATGCAAATTTACATCCGCTTACAGCAACAGATGTTATCGTTTTAAAAGCTAAAGAGCTCAGCAAAACAGTTGTCATAACTGGTGGAGAACCTTTAATTTGGAACATGGATTATTTGACTAAATCGCTTAGAGATTACGATATAAAAACTCATATCGAAACATCGGGCGCTTATCCATTAAGTGGTGTTTGGAATTGGATTTGTCTCTCTCCTAAAAAAACAAAATTACCTTTAGAACCTATTTATGCTGTAGCCGATGAATTAAAAATTATCGTGTCAAACAAACACGATTTTAAGTTTGCAGAAGAACAAGCCACTAAAGTTTCTGCTAATTGTGAACTATATTTACAACCAGAATGGAGCAAAAGAGCAGAATTAAACAACGTCATAATTGATTACGTAATGCAACATCCACAATGGAAAATATCATTACAAACCCATAAGTTTTTAAATATTCCTTAACATTAAAACTTATAAACCCGTTGTGCATTTAAATAATGCTAATTTTTAAATTATTTATATTTCTATCAAAGATAAACTTATTGATGTATTGAATAACCGTTAACGAAGTTAATTTGGATAGTATTCTTGTTTTAAATCCTTGAAAAGATTTAGCA
>JABMNH010000033.1 GCA_013205245.1 Flavobacteriales bacterium
GTCCGTCTATGGCTAAATAGTAACTAAAGAAGTCAATAAAGTAATTTGGTTTAGCGCTTAGTTCAGGCACATTCACTTTAAGGACGAGAGTGCGTAGCACGAAGTAATTAAAGTTCGCCATAGGCGAATGTGCCTGAACGTTAAGATATGGTCTCGTTCTAATGAGCTATATCGAATGATAAGCGAAGCTATTTTTTTAACAACAAAAAAGCAATAAAAACGTAAAGTATTTATTATAAAGTTTTTAAATGAAATGCACAACGTCTTTGCAAGGGAGCTTAACGGCCTCAGCAATCTCATGGTTTCAACTCTAAAGTTTGAGATAACCACGCTCTACTGCATATCGCTCGTTAAGACATCTTTGCCTTTAGATTAGCCAAATTCTAAGAAAAATGACTTTTCAAATCTTGTAAAATAGCATGATAAATAGGGTTGCAAAAATCGGCTACACCACCTCCTTTTTCAGAGGCCCATTTCGAAGTCCACAATACAAAAGAAGCATCACTGTCTGATACAGAATATACGGTCACTTCGCCCACATAACCTGTTACATTGTCTTTTGAAACAACCGCAGGGCCATCGTCTATGCTATAAGTGAATGTCATTTCATCATTATCTAATGATAACAATGTTTCGTGAAAAGCGTCATTTAAAATGCGTTTGGCACCCACTTCAGTCGAAGATTTATCGCCAATAACGGCAACTTTAGCCACCACATTTTTAGCCCAAGAGAGATTGTGAAAATCTTTAAGTACCGCCCAAACTTTATCTGCTGGCGCATTGATTACTGTTGAATTGTAACATCCCATAATTTTAATATTTTTAGTTAGTATGTTGCAATATACATAAAATTAGATTTTTTAATAATCAGGCTTTCACAATTCAAAACACAATTTATCGTATTTTTGAATTTATTAGCCAACAAAACCCATAGCTCAATATTGTGATTGATTTTTCTGACCTATTTCAAATTTTAATTGAGAATTGGCTTATTATAAGTTTGTTTTTTATTATTGCTATGTTTTATGCTTCAGTTGGTTTTGGTGGCGGTTCTAGTTATTTAGCCGTTTTAGCCTTAACAGGTTTGGCATTTCCGCAAATTAGAGCCATCGCTTTGCTCTGCAATATTGTGGTGGTTAGTGGCGGTACTTACCTATATATTAAAAATGGTTTTTTTAATTATAGAAAGATTTTTCCATTGGTTTTTCTCAGCATGCCTTTGGCTTTTTTAGGAGGTTATTTACACATAAGTTATAAGTTGTTTTATATTTTACTAGGTTTAACATTAACCATAGCAGCCATTACAATGTGGCTTTCTAAATATATTGATAAAACAGAAAAAGAGCAACTTAAAGAAAGTAATATGCTTAAAGATGCTTCTTTTGGAGGCCTTATCGGATTTGTTTCTGGGATGGTTGGTATTGGCGGCGGTATTTTTCTTGCACCTCTTTTACATTTAACAAAATGGGATATCCCCAAACGCATTGCAGCTACCTCTAGTTTTTTTATTTTGGTAAATTCTATTGCCGGATTGTTGGGTCAATATCAAAACCCCGATTTTATTATAGAACCAAAACTGACTTTAATTTTACTTTTTACGGTTTTAATTGGCGGTCAAATAGGATCAAGATTAAGCATAAAACTAATAAAACCTAATTCCTTAAAACGCTTAACGGCTGTTTTGATAGCCTTTGTAGGTTTGAAAATTTTGTTTGAATACTTATTTTAAGTCAGATTACCAGCGTATAAACTTTTTATAATGCCATCGGCTAAACCAATTTTTGGCACATAAATGTTGCGGGCATTACTCCATTTCATCGCTAACAAATATATTTTTAGAGCGGGTATAATTACATCGGCGCGATCTGGATTTAAATTGAGTTCGCTAATACGGTCTTCGTAACTTAGGTTGTTTAAATAATGATATTGCGCATTTAAATAGATGTAAGAAAGCGGGGCGTCTAATTTTTTGCCAGACATTTTATGAATTTTATTGATGTTGCCACCAGACCCGATAAGAGACAGTTTATCTAAATTTTTTGTCTGATTTATAATCCAATTTTCGGCATCTAGCCAGACTTTTTCTGTTACCATATTGTCTAAAATACGCACTGTACCTATTGGGAATGACCTAGAGTTGGCTATCTTACCTTTTTTATAGATGTTAAATTCGGTACTACCACCACCCACATCAACATAGAGGTAGTTTTTATTTTCATCGATATAATTTTTTATATCTGTCGATGAAATAATTAAAGCCTCGGTTTTTCCATTTATAATATCAATTTTTACACCTGTTTCCTTAAATATGGCATCGGCTACAGCCTTGCCATTTTTTGCTTCGCGCATAGCCGAAGTGGCACAGGCTTTAAAATTTTCGACATTGTAAACCTGCATCAGCAAGCTAAAAGCTTGAATGGCTTTAATCATGCGTGATTTGTTTTCATCAGAAATTTTTGAATGTAAAAACACGTCGCTACCTAACCGAATGGGTGCTCTTACCAAAGAAGATTTTTTAAATTGGGTTGGTTTACCTGGTCTGCTAATAACATTGGCAATAAGCAACCTTATGGCATTTGATCCAATATCTATGGCTGCGTATTTTTGTATTTTCAAAACAAGACTATTTTATATGCTGTAAAATTTTGGGAATTCTTTTAGTATGGTTTTTCCTTTTTTAATGTCTTTCCAATGTTCTTCGTTAAATTGAATACCAACAACGCCGCAAGTAGGTACATTTTCAATGTACTCATCGCCAAACTGATTCACGAAATCATTGATGCCATGGTTGTGACTAAAAATAATAGCCGATGTATAGCCATCGTCTAAGGCTTTAATTGTTTTGGTTAAATAGCCATCTTTAAAACTGTAAAGAGATTTGTTTATTTTTAAGTTGGCAAACGGAAATTTAAAGACACCAGTAAAGATAACAGCAGTGTGTAAAGCCCTATTGGCACTGCTCGACATAAAAATATCTGGTCGTTCAATTTTCTCTTGAAGTAATTGAGATATAAAATAAGCAGCATTTATACCACTTTTTTTCAATGGTCTGTCAATATCTTCAATGCCTTCGTATTCCCACGATGATTTGGCATGTCTTACAATATATAATGTTTTCATGGCTAGGTTTGTTGGTTAGGTTTAAGGTTCTAGTCGTTCTTTTAAAAATGAAAAATCGGGTTGTAAAGTGTATCTTATTCTGTCGTGCATGCGGTTTGGGCGTCCTTGCCAAAACTCTATGCTTTGTGGTTTTACAAGGTAACCACCCCAATGTTTGGGTCTGGGAATCTCTTTGTTTTTAAATTTATTTTCGTAATGTTTTAAAGCATTGTCAAGTGCTTCACGCGATGTTGTCACATCGCTTTGGTTTGATGCCCAAGTTCCTAATTTACTACCATCTGGTCTCGATTCGAAATAGCCATCTGATAAGTTTTCTGATTGCTTTTCGGCAATGCCCTTTATGATGACTTGGCGTTCTAAATTGGGCCAAAAAAATGACAAACATATATTTGGATTGACCGCAATAGCCTTTCCTTTTTCGCTGTTGTAATTTGTATAAAAAATAAATCCTTCCCAAGTAAAACGTTTGAGTAAAACCATGCGGTTTTTAGGAAAACCATCTAAACCAATGGTTGAAATATTCATGGCATTTGGTTCGTCTACACCACCAAAATTTTCGATTTCAAAAAACCATTGTTGGAATAATTCCATCGGATTTTCGGGTGTATTAGACGCCAATAATTCGCTTTTCTGATAGGTTTTACGATAATTGCTCAGGTCTTTTGCCATGTTTCAAAAATAACGATTTTACCTTTAAATTTTTACCTTTTTAGTTTTAATTATTAGCAAACCTATAAAGGTAATTAATCCGTTTACAATCAGAATAAAAAAACCAAAGTCGAATTGAATCCATTTGAGCATCGCATAATTTAAAAAGATACTTACGAGTGGCGAAATTATCGCAATAGCGGGCACAAATTTATCTTTTACTTTTATGTTGGTTAATAAACCCAAAGCATAAAGTCCCAATAAGGGGCCGTAGGTATAACCAGCAAATTTGAAAATAGAGCTGATGACACTTGGGTCGTTAATCACATATTTAAAGGTGATGATTGTCAAAATTAAAACAACTGAAAATGCAATGTGCACTTTTTTTCTGACAGCTATTTGTGTGGCTTCATCTGCATATTTTTCGACATTTAAAATATCAATACTAAACGATGTTGTTAAAGCGGTCAAGGCAGAATCGGCACTAGAGTAAGCAGCAGCAATCAATCCTAGTATAAAAAATACAGCGGCATAAACACCCAAATTTGAAGCTGTTGCCAAGGTTGGAAAAAGTTGGTCGCCGTGAACATCTATGCCTTGTATTGCTGCATATTTTAACAATAAAACACCTAGAGCTAAAAACAAAATATTGACAAATACCAAAACTATGGTAAACCAAAACATGTTTTTTTGGGCGTCTTTAAGGCTTTTACACGTCAGGTTTTTTTGCATCATATCTTGGTCCAATCCTGTCATCACAATGGCTATAAAAGCACCCGCAAAAAATTGTTTCCAAAAGTAGTTGCCTTGGCTTATATCGTCAAAAAAGAAGACTTGCGATTGCGGACTGTCTTTAATAGTATGATACAGTTCGGTAAAATTAAGATTCAGACTTTGCGCGATTAAAATGATGCTGATCACAACAGCGCACAGCATAAAAAATGTTTGTAAAGTGTCTGTTATGATAATGGTTTTAATACCAGATCTAAAAGTGTACAGCCAAATAAGCGCGACTGTCATAACAACGGTCAACCAAAACGGCACGCCTAAGGCATCAAAAACCAATAATTGTAAAACATTGGCCACTAAAAAGAGTCTAAAAGAAGAGCCGATAATCCGCGAAAGCAAGAAAAATGAAGCGCCTGTTTTATAAGATAACCGTCCAAAACGGGTGTCCAAATAAGTGTAAATTGAGGTTAAGTTTAAGCGGTAATAAAGCGGTAATAAAACAATGCCAATAATAAAATAGCCTAAAACATAGCCAAAAACCATTTGTAAATAGCTGAATTTAGAGGCTTCAACCCATCCGGGAACGGAAATAAAAGTAACGCCAGAAAGCGAAGCGCCTATCATTCCGAAGGCTACCAAATACCAAGGCGATTGTTTGTTTGCTTTAAAAAATGTTTCGTTGCTCTGATTTTTACCCGTTAAAAACGATATCAAAATTAAAACACAAAAATAGGCGAGAATTAAAAAGATGATATAAATAGGATTCATAAAAATCTGATGATATTAAACAAAGAAACTAAAAATAAATTAGAATTTCGCTTGCTAATTGTACATTTGCAAAATGAATTTTTCTTCAAAATTATTAGGGCACGCCGTAAATCAAGTGTCGCAGTTGCCAGGTATTGGCAAACGCTCGGCGTTACGCTTGGTTTTGCATCTTTTAAAACAACCAAAATCGCAAACTTTTAATTTAGCAGAGGCTTTAACAAGTCTTCAAGAACATATTTCTTATTGCAAAAATTGTCATAATATTTCTGATACCGATGTATGTGAAATTTGTGCAAATGACAAACGAAACAGACAGCTTATATGCGTTGTAGAAGATATTAGAGATGTTATGGCCATAGAAAATACCATGCAATTTAATGGTGTTTACCATGTTTTGGGAGGTAAAATTTCGCCAATAGATGGCATAGGCCCACAAAATTTAAACATTGACAGTCTTGTTGAAAAAGTAAAAACAGACGCTGTAGAAGAACTTATTTTCGCATTGAGTTCTACTATGGAAGGCGATACAACCAACTTTTATATCTTTAAAATGATTAAAGATTACAAAGTCAAAATTTCTACCATTGCCCGTGGTATTTCTGTGGGCGATGAGTTAGAATACGCCGATGAAGTTACCTTAGGACGCAGTATTGTAAACCGTGTGCCTTTTGAAAATTCTTTAAAAATTTAATGCAATTATCGGTAATCATAGTCAGTTACAACGCCAAGCATTTTTTGCAACTCTGTTTGCAAAGTGTTGTAAAAGCTATTGGAAATATTGAAGCCGAAATAATCGTTATTGACAACCAATCTACCGATGGCACTTGCGAAATGTTGCGTTCTGATTTTGTAGATGTAAAACTAATTGCCAACAAAGAGAACCTAGGTTTTGCAAAGGCGAACAATATTGGTGTCGCTAATGCCAAGGGTGATTATGTGCTTATTTTAAATCCCGATACTGTTGTTGCCGAAGATACTTTTACAGACTGTTTAGATTTTGCTAAAACACAAAAAAATCTTGGGGCTTTGGGTGTTAAACTTGTTGATGGCACAGGGCGGTTTTTACCAGAAAGCAAGCGCAATTTCCCAACACCTTTGGTGACGCTGTTTAAAATGTTTGGATTAAAGTCTAAAAAACACGCCTATTATGCCAATCATATAGATAAAAATTCTTGTGGCAATGTGGCTATTTTGGTAGGCGCTTTTATGTTTTTAAAACGTGAAACTTACCTTGCGGTTGAAGGTTTTGATACCGATTATTTTATGTATGGCGAAGATATTGATTTGAGTTATAAACTCACCAAGGCTGGCTATCAAAACTATTATTTAGGCACATCGTCAATCATTCATTTTAAAGGTGAGAGCACCAAAAAAAATGTGAAATACCTCAAGTATTTCTACAAAGCGATGTTCATTTTTTATAAAAAACATTTGAAACAGAATCTTCTTTTTGAACTGTTTTTAAAATTGGGCATGACTTTTTGGTTTGTGATGAAGTTTTTTCAAATAAAGTTTAGAACTTCTAAGAGGTCAAAAAATAATAAAGCCATTTATTTGGGAAATAGTGATGTGGTTTTTAACAAAATCAAAAATCATTATAAAGAATTATCCATTACAAAAATCACATCTTCAGCCAATTTAACAAATGATTCTTACGGATTGCTATTTATAGATTTGGCAACAATGTCTTTTAAAAAATGTATTCAGATTATTGAAAAGCACAAAAGTATCGAACACTTTTTTAGATTTATTCTGCCAAATGCTGCTGTTGTAATAGGTAGTGATAGCGCTTCAGATAAGGGAGAAATAACATTATTAATTTAATTGACAAACCTACAAGGCATCTAAAACCTTGCAGGTGTTTGTATATCCAAAAACCAACAACTAATAGCAAGCAACCAACAACCAGTTAATTCTCAACTCGAATCCGTGCATCTACAGCTATAATTTGATTTCCAGTAGCCATAAGCGGATTGATGTCAATTTCTGTAATTTCAGGAACAGTTAAAACCAATTGAGATACTTTACTAATAAGCGCAGCAAACAGCTCTAAATTGATACCGGTTTTGCCACGATAGCCTTTTAAAAGCGGATAAGCTTTCAAATTTTTAATCATTTGTAAAGCTTCAGTATCTCCAATAGGGGCTAATCCTACGCTGATATCTTTTAATATTTCAACAAAAATACCGCCAAGACCACAAAGTATGAGATGTCCGAATGCACCTTCTTTTTTTACACCAATAAACAGCTCGGTTCCTTTTAACATGGGTTGCATTAAAACACCTGTTGCATCTTGAATTTTCATTAATCGTTCAAAACTTTGATTTAACATTTCCAAAGTGTCAATATTCAAAATAACACCATTAACATCCGTTTTATGGATGGGGCCAACCACTTTTAAAACAAGAGGGAATTCAATTCTATTAATCGCTTTTAATAACTCTAATTTTGTTTGAACAACAAGTTCTTTATTGGTTAAAATACCTGCTAAATTTAAAACTGAGTGTACATCTTTAGGAGACAAATAGCCATTTTCAAGAGGGTTTATATATTTTTTAAAAGCACTTTTTGTAAGTGTATTTTTTTTGTTGGATGTATTCACTTGTGAGTGAGAATTATAAACTTTGGTTAAAGCTGCACCAAAAGAGACTTCGTCTGTAAAAATAACATGCCCTTTGTTTATAAATGTGGCTATCTCTGCACTTACATTTACCACAGATGGCAATATGGGATAAATGGGCTTTTTAGAAGTTTTTATATGTTTATCTAAGACATTGTAAACATCAAAAACTTGGGTTAAACCCGGACTTCCAAAAATAACGGCAACGGCATCTATATCTTTAAATTCCGTTTCGCACGCATTTAAAATAACATCTAATTGTTCGGCAGTTCCTGTGGCTAAAAAGTCAATTGGATTTGAAACCGACGCCCCATCATAAAGTTTGGTTAAAAGCATATCCGCATCCTTACCTTTAATTTTTGGAATATGTAATCCGTTTTTAGACAACACATCTGTAAGCATCACTGCAGGGCCACCCGCGTGGGTTACAATAGCCATATTTTTGCCCCTTAAAGGTGGATATATAAATACGGCAGCCACATGAATTAACTCATGTCGTCCGTAGCATCTTACAATACCAGCTTTTTCAAACAGTGCATTTACAGCCATATCAGAATTGGCTAAAGCGCCGGTGTGCGATGACGCTGCACGACTGCCTTCGTCTGTACTTCCCGCTTTTATGGCGGCTATTTTACAGCCTTTTTTAATAAGTGATTGGGCGTGTTTTAAAAGTTTTTGAGGGTTATTAATAGCCTCAATATAAAGCAATTTTATTGGGGAACTTTTCCCTAATTCAAAGCTTTCATCAAAATGTTCAAGCACTTCTTCAACACCAATTTGTGCGCTATTGCCCACAGTATAGATACTTGAAAAAGGCAGGCCTAATTGCATGGCAGCTTCAATAATAAAAACTGCTGTAGCACCAGATCCTGATATAAAATCGACACCTTTGGCTTGAAGTTTGGGAATTGGTTTTGTAAATACACCCGTATAATCTTGATTGATAAGTCCGATGTTATTAGGTCCTAATAAAGTGCCACCAACACCATTTATGACCTTCACAATATCTTTTTCAAGTGCTAACCCTTCGGCATCTTTTTCTGAAAAACCAGCCGAAAAAATTATAAATCCCTTTGTGTTTTTGGTGAGTGCTAAAGTTTTAACAACTTCTAAAATGTATTTTGCGGCTATGGCAATAATAGCCAAATCTACTTGTGGTAAATCTGTAACATTATTAACGCAATCTAAACCTTGAACAATGTTTTTTTTAGGATTAACTACATGTAAATCGCCTATAAAACGATGTGTTATGAGATTGTTTAAAACGCTTCCGCCCGGACTTTCTAAATTGTCTGAGCCGCCAATGACAACAATGCTTTTTGGATTTATAAGATTTTGGTGCAACATTAATTATTGGTTTAAATTGGTGTTTGTGCCTTTTAAAAAAGCTTCAGTATTTAAGTCAATAATACGTTCACCCTTTTTATCAAAAAGTGTTTTTATGGCATTTAATATGACATCTTTTGATAGGGGTAAAATACTTATAGCAGCACCTAATAAAACCATATTTGCAGCTTTTGAATTGCCAATGTTTTTAGCAATGTTTAAGGCATCAATTATTTTATGATTTTTATGCGTTTTAATCTCTTTTAAAACGTTTTCTAAATCGGGATAATTGGCAATGTTTTCAAACGGATTTGAATCGGTTACCAACCAACCATCTTTTTTTAAAAAGGGCAAGTATCGCAACAATTCCATGGGTTCTAAGGCGATGATTAAATCGGCTTTGCCAGACGGAATTAAATCAGAGAAAATAGGTTTGTCTGAAATTCTTACATGCGATTCTACAGCCCCACCACGTTGGCTCATACCATGTACTTCAGATTGTTTAACGTATAAATTCTGTTGTAAAGCGGCAGTGTCTAAAATGGCTGCAATACTCAAAATGCCTTGTCCGCCAACACCTGCTAAAATTATATTTGTTTTCATTATTTTAATTTTGAGTTCGTGCTAAAATGGTTTCCTTTATTTTGTCTTTTTGTAATTTGGGTATTTGTACACAAGCACGTTGGGCAATAATGACTGAAATACCTTTATAAAAAAGCTCTTTACGGATGATATCTACATTGATATCATGATTTTTATGTAACGGATTAATAACCACAAGATGTTCTTCTGGCACACCAATCCCTTTACAAATAGCAACCAATCTACCTAAAGCAGCAGAATCTTGTGCACCCGTCATCGCGACAGCGGAATTATCAGAAATAATAACTGTAATAGGGCTATTTTCATTAACAGCATCCAACAAACCTGTCATCCCCGAATGGGTAAAAGTTGAGTCGCCAATAACAGCAATAGTTGGGAAAAGACCTGCATCGCTAGCGCCTTTTGCCATTGGGATTGAAGCGCCCATATCTATAAGCGTATTGATGGTGTTAAATGGCGGAAGCGAACCCAAAGCATAACAACCAATATCTCCAAACACATGTTTTTCGCCAATTTCTGGAATAAGCGTGTTGATAGAATCAAACAAATCGCGGTGTGCACAACCCACGCATAACTCTGGAGGTCTGCCTGTGACGATATTTGGAATTTTATAAGTTGTGTCATCGGTTAAACCAAGTGCTTTGCCTACAATGTTGGGATTTAATTCGCCAGTTCTAGGTACATCACCACTTAAACGCCCTTTTACTTTTGTGTCAATATCAAAATAATCTTTTAAACGCTCTTCAATTATTGGATAGCCTTCTTCTAAAACCAAAATGGTATCGCAAGATTGGTATAATTTCTTAATTTTTTGTTTGGGAACAGGATATTGAGATAGTTTTAAAATAGGATAAGGACAAGGTTTGTCTTCAAAATTTTCCATCACATAATTATAGGCAATACCTGTGGTGATAATACCAATTGAATAATCTTTAGCATCAATAAATTGGTTGTAAGGAGACGTTTCTGAGTCTGCTAATAAGTCATTTTGTTTGGCTACCAGTCTAATATATTGATCTTTGGCGTAAGCAGGAATGAGTTTGAAATTATTGGCATATTTTGGAATGGTTAAATTGTTTTCGCCTCTAGATTCTTGTGTTTCTATAATTGATCTTGAATGTGATAAACGGGTTACCATTCTTAGGATGACTGGTAAATCGTATTTTTCTGATAGGTCAAAAGCAAAGCGTGTTAAATCGTATGCTTCTTGCTGATTGCAAGGCTCTAAAATAGGCACCAGTGCAAACTTTCCATAAAAACGAGAATCTTGTTCGTTTTGTGATGAATGCATTGATGGATCGTCTGCAATTATTAAGACAAGTCCGCCGTTAACGCCAGAAATAGCCATATTCATAAAGGCATCTGAAGCCACATTTAAGCCAACGTGTTTCATGCATACTAAAGCGCGTTTCCCGGCATACGACATGCCTAAAGCAGCTTCGGTAGCTGTTTTTTCGTTTGCCGACCAGTCTGTATGAATGGCACGTTCTTTAGCTATTTTAGATTTCTGTATGTATTGTGTAATTTCGGTAGAAGGTGTGCCTGGATACGCATAGACGCCAGATATTCCTGCATCTATGGCGCCTTGGGCTATAGCTTCATTGCCTAAAACTAATAATTTCATTTTTGCTATTTTTTATTGAAAATTAAACAGGTTAAAAGTAAATTATATGTCCATTTTAATCTATGACTTCCGTCATATAACTAATAGAGGATATTTGTTAATTCTTATAAAGTTAATCTAATAATTGAGAATTGTATAAAATAGTCAGTATAAACAACCGTAATTTTATAATATCAAAAAAATAAAAGAGAGGATTATTTTACTTACCGTTTGAATCCCAGCTATTTTTAGTACGGATGCTTTTATAAACCTTGATGCCCAACATTAATAAAACCGAAACCCCCACAATACCCGCCACGCCAAAAATCCATCCAATAGTAGTTTTAAGCACTACTAAAAACACACAAGCAAATAAAATAATGGTGGCAACCTCGTTCCAAATTCTGAGTCCGAATGCAGAGAATTTTATTTCGCCTTGTGTCATTTGATTGTAAATCATCTGACAAGAATAATGATAAAGATATAAAGCTAAAACAAAACCTAATTTAATGAGCATCCAAGGTTGTGTTAAATGTGCTGGCACATTGTATAACATCCAAAAAGCAAAAATACTGGCTAATATAGCCGATGGCCATGTAATCATATAGAGCAATCGTTTGCTCATTAGTAAGTATTGTTTTCTTAGAATGGCACTTTCTAACTCGGGTTTATCTTCGGCTTCTTTATAGTAAATAAAAAGGCGGATAATGTAAAATAATCCAGCAAACCATGTTGTTACAAAAATTATATGTAATGATTTTAAGTATAGATAATCCATTTGTAATATTAAAAAAAATTAAAAATCAAAAATACAATAATTAGGTTATTATAAAATTGATACCTGATTTAAAAAAACATAAAGGATGTATTGTTATATATTACAATACATCCTTAGTTCTTTAAAAAATCAAAGTCCTTTTTATTTTATCAATTCACCTTTTTCAAGTAAAATAGGATAAACATAACCTTTGCCAAATTCTTTGTCTAAAGCAACAGTGCCTTTAATTGTTATGGTATCTCCCACTTTAACCAATTCTTGTGTAGTAATAGTTAAACTTTTTTTGTCTTTAAATTTTGTACCATCAATAATATGAACCCAGTTTCTATCCATAATATTTTTGTTTACTTTGACAACTTTTCCGCGAACAATAACAGATTTTTCAGAAAAAGATTTTTTATTTTTCAAAAGGTCTTCTATAGAAATGCCGTCTTTTGGTTTGTCTATTTTCACATCATCAACAGAACTTACGTCTGAATTTTCATGTGGATTTAATTTTTTTGGCGTTGTTTTTACAACTTCGTTTGTTCTTATGCCATCGGCAAAAATTATCTCATCAAAGGTTCTTTCTAATTGTTTGCTTTCAAATTTTTTCATTGTCATACCACCATCATAATAATAAGTTTCACCAACTTTTACAGCGGTAGTTGGTATGGCTATCCAATATTTAGTGCCGTTTTCGTCTGCATTAAGATAAGTATAACCTCCAGCGTCTAAAAATTCATTAATTACTATTTTATGAGTCGTAACTTTAGCTGTAGCCGTTGTGTTTTTGATTTTTGAATAGTCTTCTTTTTCTTTGCAACTAAACAGTATTAAAACACTAAAAAGTATCGTAAAAATTTTCATTTTATTTTTCATTTTATTAAATATTAATTTGATGTAAAAATAGGAATAAGTACCAAAAGAGAACATGATTTTAATCAGTAATTGTAGGTTAATATTCCACCCTCAGAAATAATAGCGATAATAAGTTATATTTTTATATTTTTACCAAAACCTTATTTAGAATCAAATTATCAAACCAAACCGAATCAATGAAGTCATATACAGTTAAAGAGATCAATACACTTTTAAATGGTGAATTGGTAGGCGATACCAATCAAAAAATTACAGGGCCAGAGGAAGTAGAAAAAGCAAACGAAAATCAGATTACATTTATAGGGACTTCTAAATATGTAAAATTTTGGGAGGATTCTAAGTCTTGTGTGGCTATTGTAAATGCCGATTTAAATATTGAAGCGAGAGATAATCGCGCTTTGATAAAAGTTAAAAATGCCGATTTAGCCATGGCTAAGATTTTAGAATTATTTGATACAGGACTTCCTCATTTTGACGTTGATATCCATCCTACGGCAGTAATTGACAAATCTGTAAAATTAGGTAAAGGATGCAAAATTGGCGCTGGCTGTTATGTGGGTAAAGACGTGGTTTTGGATGATAATGTGGTTTTATTCCCAAATGTCACTATTATGGATGAAACCAAAATAGGACATGGTACTGTTGTTTGGTCTGGTACTGTTATAAGAGAACGCAGCGAAATAGGAAACAACTGTATTTTTCAAATAAATGTAAGTATTGGTGGCGATGGTTTTGGTTTCCGCCCAAGCGAAGACGGTAGAGGTTTGGTAAAAATTCCACATATTGGCAATGTGGTTATTGGTAATAATGTTGAAATTGGTGCCAGTTCTTGTGTTGATCGCGCTAAATTTAGTTCAACAATAATAGGTGATGGCTGTAAAATTGATAACCTTGTGCAGATTGGACATAACTGTATTATGGGACGCTCATGTATTATGGCTGGCCATAGTGGTTTGGCGGGTTCTGTTACTTTAGGCGATGGTGTTATAATTGGCGGAAGTGCTTCTATTAAAGACCATACAACGCTTCATTCAGGTGTTGTTGTAGGCGCGGGTTCTGGTGTAATAAGCGATATTGCTGCAGGCATAACAGTTTTAGGTTATCCCGCTCAAGAATCTAGAGCCATGCTTAAACAATGGGTGGCCATGCGAAAACTTACTAAATA
>JABMNH010000034.1 GCA_013205245.1 Flavobacteriales bacterium
ACCAAGGACCCTCTGATTAACAGTCAGATGCTCTAACCAACTGAGCTAAGGAGGAAGGTTATGTCATAATTATATATTTAGTTGTCTAACCTCCAGATAGCTATCGGGATGAGCTAAGTTAAATATTAATTATATTTATTTTTTAGTTTAATAACTATTTCTGGATATTCTCTAAGATTATGAATGTACTTTGTACTTTTCATATCCTTAATGTGCCTTTCTATTTTGAATGCTTGAGAAATATTTTGGCAATCAATTTTAAAAAACAAAATCCAATCATTTGTTTTTGATGTAAAGGAATTAACATAAAAACCTGCTTTATGTTCTTCTAATCTTTTAGTTAAATCAGAAGTTTCTCCTACATAAAATTTATCTAATGATTTAGAAAAAATTATATAAACACAATGTTTCATAAAGAACGTATTTCCTCGTTTTGCTCTAACCTCCCGATAGCTATCGGGATGAGCTAAGGAGGAATTTTGCTTTAGCGAGTGCAAATATATATGTTTTTATATTTTTAACAAGCCCTAAATAGAAATATTTCTAAAATATTTACGTCTAAATTTGGGAGCTAAATTGCTAAATATTGTATTTTTGGCCACGAATATATATAACGACAAGAAAATCAACATATAAATGGAAAAATTTTCATTTTTAAACGCTACACATTCGGCATATTACGCATCATTATACGATAGTTATTTGCAAAATCCTGATGCTGTTGAACCTAGTTGGCGCAGCTTTTTTCAAGGTTTTGATTTTGCTAATACCACTTATAATAAACAAACAGATGCTATAAAAGTACCAGATCAAGTTCAAAAAGAATTTAAAGTAGTCGATTTAATAAATGCTTATCGTACCAGAGGGCATTTATTTACAAAAACAAATCCGGTTAGAGCGCGCAGAAAATACGAACCTAGTTTAGACGTTGAGACTTTTGGTCTTTCTAAAGCCGATTTAGATACTGTTTTTGATGCGGGCGAAATAATTGGTATAAAATCGAGTACACTTAAAGATATTATTGCCCATTTAGAATCTATTTATTGCGATGCCATTGGTATTGAATATATGTATATCCGTAAACCAGAAGAGATAAAATGGTGGCAAGATAAATTGAATGAAAACGATAACCATCCAAAATATGGTGTTGATACCAAAAAATATTTATTATCCAAACTTAACCAAGCTGTTACTTTCGAGCATTTTTTGCAAACCAAATTTGTAGGACAAAAACGCTTCTCGTTAGAAGGTGGCGAAACATTGATTCCTGCTTTAGCCGGATTGGTAAGAATTGGTGCAGAAGATTACAATGTTAAAGAGTTTGTTTTAGCCATGGCGCACAGAGGGCGTTTAAATACCTTGGTTAATATTTTTAGAAAACCTGTCCGTGAGTTGTTTAACGAGTTCGAAGGCAAAGATTTTGAAGAGGTAGATTTTGATGGCGATGTTAAATATCATTTGGGCGCAACCTATAAAAAAACCCTTAGAAATAATAAAGAGGTTACTTTAAATTTAGTACCAAACCCTTCGCATCTCGAAACTTCTGGACCTGTGGCACAAGGTATAGCCCGAGCAAAAATTGACACAAAACACAGCGGAAATAGCTCAAAAGTATTGCCTATAATTGTTCATGGAGACGCTGCGATTGCGGGTCAGGGCGTGGTTTATGAGGTTATTCAGATGAGCCAGTTAAACGGCTATCAAACGGGTGGTACCATTCATATTGTTATCAACAATCAAGTTGGATTTACAACCAATTACTTAGATGCCAGATCGAGTACTTATTGTACTGATGTTGGCAAAGTAACACTTTCGCCAGTGCTCCATGTAAATGCCGACGATGTTGAAGCAGTCACACATGCCGTGCAATTGGCTTTAGATTTTAGAATGCGTTTTAAACGCGATGTGTTTATCGATTTATTGGGTTATAGAAAATACGGCCATAACGAAGGTGACGAACCTCGGTTTACCCAACCAAAATTATATAAAGCCATCGCCAAACAGGCAAATCCAAAAGATATTTATGTAAATAAATTAATCGCCGAGGGTGTTATAGATAAAGCTTATGTAGAAAAAATCACTTCAGATTTTAAAGATATGTTAGAAACTGAATATGCCAAATCTAAGAATGATGAATTGTCTGTTGTACATCTATTTATGGCAGAAAAATGGTCTCATTTTGAATATAAAGGCTATGAAGAGCTATTCGAAAATGTCAACACAAAAGTTTCTAAAGCGCAACTCACAAAAATTATAAAGGCTATTTCTACGGTGCCAGAAGGTGCTAAATTTTTAAAAAAAGCAGAGCGTATTTTAAATGATCGCGCCAAAATGTTTTTTGAAACCGACAAATTAGATTGGAGTATGGGCGAACATTTGGCCTATGGTTCTTTAATGCTCGAAGGTTACAATGTGCGCCTGTCTGGACAAGATGTTGAGCGTGGCACTTTCTCTCACAGACATGCTATTTTACGTGATGAAATATCAGAAGAAAGGGTAAATCTATTGAATAAAATACCCAATGTTGTTGGTAATTCTCGCATGTATAATTCGCTATTATCAGAATATGGTGTGCTGGGTTTTGAATATGGTTTTGCCTTAGCAAATCCAGATACTTTAACCATTTGGGAAGCTCAATTCGGCGACTTTAGCAATGGCGCTCAAATTATGTTCGATCAATATATAAGTGCTGCCGAAGATAAGTGGAAACAACAAAACGGCATCGTGGTGTTATTGCCACATGGTTATGAAGGGCAAGGCGCAGAGCATTCTTCAGCGCGTATTGAACGCTTTTTACAATTGTGCGCGGTAGATAATATGATGGTAGCAAATTGTACCACACCCGCCAATTTCTTCCATTTGTTAAGACGTCAAATGAAACGCAATTTTAGAAAACCACTTATTGTATTTACGCCCAAAAGTTTGTTAAGGCATCCGTTGGCAGTATCGTCTGTAAAAGATTTAACCGATGGCGGTTTTCAAGAAATTATTGACGACAGTATTCATCCCGATAAGGTTACAAAATTGGTATTTTGTTCGGGTAAAATATTTTACGAATTTGTTTCAGAGCGCGAAAAACTGGGCCGCGATGATATTGCTTTTATAAGATTCGAGCAATTATTTCCGCTGCATCGCGAAAAAATTAAACAAATTATAAATAAATACGCCCATGTAACTCAATATGTTTGGGCGCAAGAAGAACCCCTAAATATGGGTGCGTGGTCTTATATGTTACAACATTTTACAGAAGTAAAATTAGAAGTAGTTGCTCAAAAATTGAGTGCTGCACCAGCTTCAGGTTCAAGTGTGCGTTTTAAAAGGCGCCATCAAGAACTTATAGATAAGGTATTTAAAAAACAAGATAAATAGAAATTACGATGATTTTAGAAATGAAAGTGCCCTCTCCAGGAGAGTCTATTACAGAAGTAGAAATTGCGCAATGGCTCGTTGCCGATGGCGATTATGTTGAAAAAGATCAGGCTATTGCCGAGGTTGATTCAGATAAAGCAACCCTAGAATTACCTGCCGAAGAAAGCGGTATTATTACGCTTAAAGCAGCAGAAGGAGATGCTGTAGAAGTAGGGGCAGTGGTATGTTTGATTGATACTGATGCCGAAAAACCAGCTGGTAGTGGGCAGACTGAAGTTGCTAAAACTACTGAACCTTCTAAAAAAGTTGAAGAAGTAAAACCAGTGGTTCAAAAATCGTATGCAACTGGAACGCCATCGCCTGCAGCGAAAAAAATATTAGACGAAAAAGGCATTCCAACTTCAGAGGTTTTAGGTTCGGGTGTATCGGGTCGCATTACCAAAGATGATGCCGTTAAAGCTGTGCCAAGTATGGGTACTTCTACAAATAGCAATAGAAGTTCAGAAAGAAAAAAGATGTCTATGTTGCGTCGTAAATTAGCCCAACGTTTGGTAGCTATTAAAAACGAAACAGCCATGCTCACTACTTTTAACGAAGTAGATATGAAACCTATATTCGATTTACGCAAGCAATATAAAGAAGATTTTAAAGCCAAACACAATGTAGGTTTAGGCTTTATGAGCTTTTTTACAAAAGCCGTTACCCGTGCCTTAGAAATGTATCCTGATGTAAATTCTATGATAGATGGCGATTTTAAAGTGGCTTATAATTTCATAGATATTTCTATTGCGGTTTCTGGCCCAAAAGGTTTGATGGTGCCTGTTATAAGAGATGCCGAAAATCTGACTTTTAGAGGTGTAGAAAACGAAGTAAAACGCTTGGCAATTCGTGCACGCGACGGACAAATTACTGTTGATGAAATGACAGGAGGTACATTTACCATTACCAATGGTGGTGTGTTTGGATCTATGCTATCTACGCCCATAATTAATCCACCTCAAAGTGCCATTTTAGGGATGCATAATATTGTTGAACGCCCTGTGGTTGTTGCTGGTGAGATTGTTGTACGGCCCATTATGTTTGTGGCTTTATCTTATGACCATCGTGTTATTGATGGAAAAGAATCGGTTGGATTTTTAGTGGCGGTTAAAGAAGCTCTAGAGAATCCAGTTGAAATTTTAATGGATAACAATCCTAAAAAGGCCTTGGAGTTGTAAAACAAAATTTGGGAGTTACGCTTATTGGTTAAGATATGATCAGTTTCAATTGATTATATGATCCGATACCTGCCTACGGCAGGCAGGAGCGAAGCTAGTTTTTAATAACAGGAAAGCAATACTTTTATAAAGTATTTATTATAAAGTTGTTAATTCACTTTATATATAAGTCCAAGTAACAGGCCTAGCTGTTATTTTTTCTTTAGTGCCTCAATTCTTTTTTTATAGGAATCATCTCCACTTATTTTATAAGCTTTAGTTACAAATTTTATAGCATTGTCATTATCCCCATTTCTTTCATAATAATCGGCCATAGAATCGTAGCTATTGGGGCTATTTGGGTAATACTCAATGGTAAGTTCAAAGAACATCTTAGCTCTTTCCATTTGGCCCATATCCATACTCATGTAACCCTGCATATTTATTAAGAATTCGGGAAAAGGAGGTACAGCGTAGCCGAAATGCGTTTCAAGTTTATGTTGTCGATACCTAACAATCTTATTAATTTCATCTGCGGTGGTAGTTGGCGCATTATGTTTGTCAATATTTTCCATTTGGTACCATTCAAAAACAGAAATTAAACCATCCATAATGGAAGGAAAGGAAATAGTACCATGTAAATCTCTTGGATAAAACTTCCATTCAAAAGCTAATTCATTTTGCTTATTTTGATTCAATACTTCAGAAAAAGCAATATTAGATCGTGAAAATAGGGTAAAGTCTGTTGTGTCTTTTTTTATTTCATTTAAGGTCATTCCCGTTTTCTGCATATATACATGTCCTGCCAGCGACATAAATAATGACTTCCCTTTGTAATTAGCACTTGAAACTTTATCTCTTAATTCCTTAATTAATCGTTGATTATCCCAATCCAAACTAGGATCAATCGCCAAATAATTGGAAAACAACTCTGGGTGATGAACTAGCGAATAAAGAGTAAATAAGCCTCCATAAGAATGACCAATTAACGTTCGGAAATTGGTGACAGGATATTTATTTTCTACAAATGGAATTAGTTCAGTCTCTATAAACTTACTAAAATTGACAGCCTCTCCGTTTTCTTGTTTAAAAGGACTTCCATACATCTCAGTTACTTTTG
>JABMNH010000035.1 GCA_013205245.1 Flavobacteriales bacterium
TAGCCATTCTTATCTATTCGTTTTGGTGCTCTCTCATTTGTAATAATCTTAGCATCTTGTAATTTTCTTCCTAATTCATCATCTTTAGCAAGAAGTAGAAAATCTTTCTCTAATCCCAACACTTGCAATACAAGTAAATATGAACCAATACTTACTGTAGGTTTACCCTTTTCAATTGCAGACAAAGTTGGTCTACTAATATTCGCACGCTCAGCCACTTGTTGAGAACTGAATTTTCTTCTCAAGCGAGCAAGCTTAATATTTTTACCCATATCATCAAGAATTCTTCTAGTCTTTGGCAATATTATCATCTTCTTTTTTGTCATAACATAAAATATGTTTTACAAATATACTACTTTTTGTAAATTATATTTAACATTATGTGAATTATTTTAATAATCTGGAATTGAAAACATCGATTATATTACGTTTGCCAACGTGTATAGTCAATTGCTAGTTTTGTGTGTACTTGGAAAATCCTAGTGGATTTTCCTCTGGTTCGGTTTCTTTTACTAATTTAGTCCTAGCCAACGCAACTTTTCATGCTCTAAACCGATAAGCGACACTCCTAATTTACCCTTCCCACTCTTTTCTAAACCGAATCATTTCGGCATCAATAACTTTTTTAGATTGGGCAATGAGTGTGTCAACATCATCAGAATAAATGGGGTCTAAATAGCTAATTTTTATTTCGGTGCGCCATTTACCAAAGCAGCGAAAAAAATGGGGCACAAAGGTATCGTTGCCAATCCAAGCATCTGAAAGTAATTTATAATCCATGGCAATAGGTAAAATAGGAACGCCTAATTGGGCGGCTACTACAAAAGCACCTGGTTTAAAATCTATGGTCGTCGGCTCAATATGTGTGGTCCCTTCTGGCGCTAACAAAATAGAATAGCCATTTTTTAAGACCTTTCTCATTTTACCCAAAGTATCTTTTCTGCTCTCTCTATTGTCTCGTTTCACAAAAATAACGCCGGTTGTCTTACAGACATTTCCTATCAAAGGCCAAGAGGCCACCTCGTCTTTCCCTACAGGATATGCTAACAAGTTTTTTAGAATAACAACTGGGTCAAAATAGCTGCGATGGTCAAAAACTATCAATCCCTTTTGGGTGAATTCTTTTCCGTAAACTGTTGCCTTTACACCCAAAATAATATTTATGAGTCTTATAATTGTTCTGCGATGTACAATGCCATTATGCATCTTTTTTTTGGCATCTTTATAAAAGAGGTTGGTAAACAAAATTACCCCATAAATAGTTAAAGCAACAAATATAAAAAGGAGCATCCTTACAAGGGCTAAAGCGTATCTTAATACTATCATTTATTTAAAATAGCTAAAGCTTTTATTTGGATCGATTTCTAGTAAACTGTTGTAAATAAGTTTAATCACATTCTCTACATCATCTTTATGAACCATTTCTACAGTGGTGTGCATATACCGCAATGCCAATGAAATTAATGCAGATGGCACGCCACCATTACTGTAAGCAAAAGCATCTGTATCTGTTCCCGTAGCACGGGATGATGCCAAACGCTGAAAAGGAATTTTATTTTTTTCGGCGACTTCAAGAATAAGTTCGCGCACATTATTCTGTACTGCAGGCGCATAGGTAATTACAGGACCTGCACCACATTTGGTTTCGCCTTCCTTCTTTTTATCTATCATTGGCGTTGTGGTATCGTGACAAACATCGGTAATAATAGCCAAGTTTGGTTGTATTGTATGCGTAATCATTTCGGCGCCACGCAAACCAATTTCTTCTTGAACGGAATTGGTAATGTACAACCCGAATGGTAAAGTCTTTTTGTTTTCTTTAAGCAAACGCGCCACTTCGGCAATCATAAAGCCGCCCATACGGTTGTCTAAAGCACGACACACAAATTTATTTTTATTTAAAATCATAAAGGCATCAGGATAAGTAATGACACAGCCTACATGTACACCAAGTGCTTCAACTTCGTCTTTAGTTTCACATCCCACATCAATAAAAATATTATCTAATTTGGGCGATTCTTCTTTAGTAGCTATTCTGGTATGAATGGCAGGCCAGCCAAAAACACCTTTTACAATGCCTTTTTTTGTGTGGATGTTGACACGTTTTGAAGCCGCAATTTGATGATCGCTACCGCCGTTTCTGATGACATAAATCAATCCTTCTGGCGTGATGTAATTTACATACCACGAAATCTCATCGGCATGACCTTCTATCACCACTTTAAAAGGTGCGTCAGGATTTATAATCCCAACGGCGGTGCCATAACTATCGGTAATAAAAGTATCGACATACGGCTTTAAATAATCCATCCATATTTCCTGTCCGCTACTTTCGTAACCAGTTGGTGAGGCATTATTTAAATATTTTTCTAAAAAGTTTATAGATTTTTTGTTTAAAACGGATTTCATCTGCATTTAATTTTCATTTATAAGTCTCACAAAAATACAATTATTATTCTTGGAAAGAGAATTTCTTGTAATTTTGGAAACTGTTTATGAAACTATATTTACTTATCGGATTAATTTGCTGTAGCCTCATTGTAAATGCACAAGAAAGAGAAGAATTTATAAGAGATTCTATCCTTCTTAAGCATGATTTTATTATGATAAGAAACGATTCTGCCACCATAAATTTGAATCCGGTTTTTGTATTAAAACGCATACATTTTAAAAATTCTAATCAAGGTATTTACTATTATTGGTATCGTAAAAAAGTTTTAAAAACCTATCCTTACGCCACGCTCACAGCTGAAAAATTGATTCTTTTGAACAAAGATTTAGAAAAAATTAAATCTAAAAGAAAGCGTAGAAAACACATCAAAAAAATACAGAAATATATGGAAGGTGAGTTTACCGACCAACTCAAAAAAATGACCCGCACAGAAGGTCGCATTCTCATAAAATTGGTTTATAGACAAACGGGGATGAGTGTTTTCTCACTTATAAAAGAATACCGCAGTGGTTGGAAAGCTTTTTGGTATCAAACAACAGCCCGTTTGTTTAAATTATCGCTTAAAAAAGAATACCATCCAGAAACTATTGGTAAAGATTTTATTGTTGAAGATATTTTACAACGTGCTTTTATTGACGGCTCTCTCATACCTCAACCCGCAAAAGCACCTATTGATTTTCAACAAATAAGTCTCAAATATAAAACGATAGATTATATCAAAGAGATCACTTCTAAAGATTAAAGACAGTAATTAGATAAGAAAAAAAAGACCAAGCTATTTTATCTTTCTAAACCAAGTACTTTTACACCTTGTTCAAAAACAATATCAACAGGAATATTGGCATCGCTTAAGCGGTCTAAATCCTTTTGCAATTGCGCATCTATAATGCCTTTTTCTGCAACCAATTTAGAAACACCCTCAAAATCGCCTTCGCCTTGTAAACTCAAAATTAATTGAGATAGGTCTTTTACGGCAATTCCCATTTTATCATAGTTTACGCTGTAAGTTCCATCTTCATTTCTGGTAAAAGCACCTTTATCTTTAAAAAAATTAAAGCGCACCATATTGGCAATGCCATGGGCATCTGCAGCACCAAAACGAACCGATCTAAAAATACTGGCTAAAAAAGTGGTCATATAATCTTTCATATCACCATCAATCTCGCCTTTATCATGCAATTGTTGCACCATATACAAACCTAAAATATCTGCCTTACCTTCTTCTAAAGCCGAATAATATTTTTTCAAAGCTTCGCGAACAGTGCCTTTGCCATTAATGGTGTTTTTAATACCCAATCCGTGCGCCACTTCGTGAAACATGGTATTGGCAAAAAAGGCATCGAATTTTATATACTGTTGTTGATCTTTAGTAATTAACATATCTGAAATTGGCAGTAAAATTTTATCAAACTTAGCTTGCATGGCATTTTTTAATTGCAAACGTCTGGATCCTTTTTCGAGCTGTACTTTTTCATCGTTTGGCAAATTAATGGCGATGGTTTTACCGCCAGAATTACAATCGCCTGCATAATAAATAACATCGTAGGCATTTAAATCTGATTTAGCCGCTGGCTTTTCTTGTTTGTATTTGTCATCAACTGGTAAATTGGCCTGAAGCTCTGGTAAAAAACTAACGAATTTTGCCAACTTTTTACTCCATACCATATCTTTTACCAAAACATACCCTTCGTGGGCAGCTTTATACCCAAACAATTTATCTTCGTAGGTTTCAATTGGGCCGATAACAATATCAAGTTGGTTGGTTTTCATATCCATCCAAGCCATATCACTTTCAAAATAATCATCATCTAACAAAGCCTTTGCACGTAAGTGTAAATATTTTTTTAGTGATGTATCTTGTGCTAAAACTGCCGCCTCACTCAATAAACCAGCGACTTGTTTTAGTTGGGTTTCAAACATTTTATGATAGGGCACAGTGTAAAGCGCGCCCGTATCTTCATTTCGTCTTACAAAAGTGTATAAATCCTTTTTATCATCAGATTTAAAAGCTTCAAACTCTTCTTTTTGCATATCTGATGGGTAAAAATTAGCCCCTTCTGGTTTCTCTCCTATACCGTCAATAAAAGGATTATTGTCTTTTAATCTGTCCCATGGGCCATAATTTATCTCAATATATTTTTGAGTGTTTTTATCATTAACTTTAGCTAAAAGCACTTGCTTATTGCCATAAGTTTCTTCCCAAAACAGCTCATTCATTATATCTGCCGCCTTAATTAAAAGCGGAATCATCTTTTTCTGATTAACAGATAATTTACTTAAATCGGTTGTTAATTTTACAGAAATATACGAGTCAATATTCTTTTGCATTTCTGTTTTAATGTTGGTTTCTTTTACTTGTTTTTTTGGCAACCTTGCATTATCTGTTTTGCAAGCTGATATCAAAATAAAAAATAATGAAATGATTAGGAATTTGATTCTCATAATTTATTGGTTGTTAAAGTCATTAATCGTATTTTTTATGGCATCATCTATTCTCTTTTTATCGATTTGATATTTCATATCGAGCCCATTTTTTTCTGGAAATTGTTCAATAACAACAGTTGTAGACGGAAAGGCAAAATCGACACCTAGAGCCTTAGCTAGTTTTACAATAGCAATATGTAACCTATGTTTTGAAGATTGCTCTTCGTTCCATCCTAAGGCAATAAAATAAGTATTCATCAAAATGAGTAAAGCAGAATCTCCAAAACCTGTAAACTCAACATTGTAAGCATCGCTACGGGTATCTGGATGTGCCTTAATAATTGCGCGTACACCATTTACAAAAGCCTCTATTAATTCTGGTGGTGTATCATAACGCAAACCAAGTTGTGTATTATAACGGCGGTATAACCGTAAGCCTTTATTATTTACTACCATTTCTGAAAGGGAACTGTTCGGAATTTGAATCAAAGAAGTATCGGCAGCACGCACACGGGTAGACCTAAAGCCAACCTCCTCTACAGTACCAACAACGCTTCCTGCTTCTATCCAATCGCCAATCTGAAAGGGCTGGTCTAAAAATATCATAAAAGTGCCTATGAGATTCTTAACAGTGTCTTGAGAGGCAAAGGCAAGAGCCAAACCTCCAATAGAGGCGCCCGCAATTAATGCAGTTGTATCTACACCTAAAATTTTTAATAAATTAAATATACCAACTATAAAAACCAAAACCCGTAATATGTTATTGAGTATTGGCACCAATTGATCGTCTAATTTACTTTCGGTTTTTGAAGCGATATCGGCATAAATTTCCATCACAACAGAAACCAATTTCAGGAAAACGTATATCCAAAATATTGTCATGGCAATATCTAAACCTAAAAACAAAAAGCTATTTATGCTTAATGGTAATTGTAACATGGGGATTTGCCTTTCTACAATCCAAAAAACAAATAATAGGGTTATGGGTCTTGACAATTTATTCAAGGCTTCATTTATAGATTCACTTGTGTTTTTTACTAAAAGTCTTTCTATCTTTTTTAGGATAAAATATATGATGCGTTTAAAAAGATGGAAAATAATAAACCCTAAAAATAGCAACAAAATAAATCCAAAATATTGCCAAACCTCAATGCCGAAAAATATTTTATGAAATGATTCTGGGATTATTTTTTTCAAAAAGGACGTCCCCCAAGGATAAACATCATTGTACAATTTATCTATTTGTGAGATTGTATGCGCAGAATAATACCACTTTCCTACAACTTTTTCTAAATATATTTCGGGCATTTTATTCGGAAATAAAATATAAATATTCTTATTGCTCACACTTGTTGTATCTATATAATTATTATTTCTAGGCAACTTAGTTACATCTACACGCAAGCCTTTTCCGTCAAGAATTTTTTTAAGTTTTATGGCTTTTTGTTCGGCCTGTTTCCCTATATATCCGTAAATGGTAATAGCGGCTTTTTCTGGTTGATAAGAATCTGATTGTAAAAAATATAAATGGGTGTAAATAGTTGTGTAAGGTGATGTTAAATCTGCTTTTACTTCGGGCTCTTGTGCAAAACCAACGGTACATATAAAAAGAATGAGTATAAAAATATTTTTCATAATATGCTTAATTGTTAAACCAATGTTAAATACTGCTTCAAAAATAAACCTTTTATATTTAGTTAAGTCAAAGCAGTATAAATAAATCATATAAAATTTACACCCATGAAAAAAATAATCATTCTTTTAGTTGTCCTGGTAAGTATGAGTACTTACGCACAACACAGACCCGAAAAACAAAACAATCAAAAACGTTTTGCTCAAAATTTCACATCAGAACAAAATGCTACTTTGAAGTCTAAAAAAATGGCTTTGCATTTAGATTTAAATACGGCGCAACAAAATAAGATTTATGCCCTTATTTTAAAACAAGAACAAAAACGCGATCAGTTTAGAATAAAACGCCAATCATTAAAGGACGATGAAATGAAAATAACACCTGAGAAACGTTTTGAAATGATGGATAAAGGTTTGGATGCAAAGCTTGCTTTTCAAAGTGAAATGAAAACAATATTAAGCCCAAAACAATATGAAATTTGGAAAAAACACGCCAAAAAAAATGATGACTCTAGGTTTAGAAAACCTGAAATACATCAACAAAAAAGAAGATCATAATTGGTTAGTTTGGTTTTAGATTGCAAGATGCCTGGTGTTTATTCACTAGGTGTCTTATTTTTTAATGATAAGTTCTTGACCTATTGAAAGTGCATTTGAATCTAAACTATTCCATTTCTTTAAATCTTTAACTGTCACACCTAATTTTTTAGAAATAGCATATAAAGTCTCTCCTTTTTTAACTGTATATGTGTTTGTTTTTAAAATTTCGTTTGGTTCTTTTACTTCTTGTTTTATAGAAATTGAATCTTTTTTTACAACCACAGTTTCTTCAACCACAACAGCATTTTTTTTATGGCGCTTATGATGTAACACCTCATCATCATAAAGGTACAATTTATAGTCTTCAATTATCCCAATCAATTTTTTAGGATATTTCGGATCTGTAGCATAACCCGCTTTTTTTAAACCCTTAGCCCATGCTTTATAATCGGCTTTTTTAAGTTTAAAGAGAAAAGAATAGCGCCCTCTATTTTTTAAAAACAAGGAATGATCTTTAAATGATCCTATGGGATGGCTGTATTTTCTAAAACATTCATTTTTTTTATCATCATCATGACGCACATAATCACCAGTCCAACCCTTATGACATTTTATACCAAAATGATTGTTAGATTTAAGTGACAATCTGCTTAAACCACTACCCGATTCTACAATGCCTTGTGCCAATGTAATACTTGCCGGAATCTTATATTCCTTCATTTCAATAATAGCCAAAGGCGCAAAATTATTGATGTAATTGAGGGTTGCTTGACGCGGATTAACCGACTTATTCTTAACCTTTTTAAACACCTCTTTAGCCTTATCAATATCCTCTTTAGGGATAACAACAACCGATTCTTTATGTCTTTTGGGTGAATAATTTTTGTATTTAACTGTTTTTTTATGAGAACCGCAACTTGCCAAAATGAATGTTAAGGACAGAACCCAAATAAAATTTTTATATATCATATTAGAATATTTCTATGTTGTATTTTTTTCTTAATAAGGGGTTCATCCCTATATTGCCCTGTAATCCACCTGTATGAATAAGCAGTATTTTACTTCCTTTTTCAAAATAATTATTCTGAATTAAATCAGCCAAACCAAACAACATTTTACCTGTATAAACGGCATCTAATGTTACGCCTGTTTCTTCTTTAAATGCGTTCATAAATATAATTAAATCTTTAGAAACTTTGGCATAGCCACCAAAATGGTAATCGGTAATGAGATTCCAATTGGCTTTTGGTTTGATTAGTTTGTTAATATCATGTGCTAAAAAATCGCCTTTAAGAGCTGGAAAACCCAATACTTTTTGATGGTTTTTTGATGCATTTATAAGTCCAGATATTGTACCACCTGTGCCAACTGCCACACAAATATAATCAAAGACATCATCTTGTGGTTTTAATATTTCTTCGCAACCAGAAACAGCTAAATGATTCGTGCCGCCTTCGGGGACTTCGTAAAAATCACCAAATTCATCGTGCAAAGATTGTGCAAAATCTGGTGTTTGCTTTAATCTATAATCAGTCCGACTTACAAATTTAAAGGTCATCCCATATTTATGAGCCAGATTCAAAGTAGGGTTTTGCATTAGGGTTTGCTGTAAATTCAAACCCAATTCGTCTCCACGGATAACACCAATAGTTTTAAATCCAAATAAATGCCCAGCTGCTGCAGTAGCAGCAATATGATTAGAAAAAGCACCTCCAAAAGTCAATAGTGTCTTAAAATCATCAGCTTTAGCTTGAATTAAATTGTATTTTAACTTTCTGAATTTATTGCCAGACACTTCTGGATGTAACAAATCTTCACGCTTAATCACAACGGCAACCGATTTATTTTTAGCCAAAGACCAATTTATTGATTGATTTAAAATGGATTTATTGTTAAAAAATTGTTGCAAATCTGTGCTTTTAAGTATTTTTGGTAAAAATAAAATCTATTTTTTTATCTGTGCCAATTTAACTAAAAAGATATTGTAAAGTGTACTTTTGATGTATGGAAAATAACGCTCAAGATTCCTCTGATTTATATTACACTTCGTCTGAAGGCTATCGTGTTTTTACAGAAAAATACCACCTTTTAAGAGGCAATTGCTGTAAAAGTGGCTGTAGGCATTGCCCTTACGGTTATGACGCTAAAACAAATACTATTCAATCTCAAAGAAAATAATTATGAATTCATTTCATCAAGCCATAAAACAGGGAATTCCATCTCAATTACCACAACTTAAAGCTTATGATATTGATATAAATCATGCGCCAAAACGTAAAGACATCCTATCTAAGGATGAAAAAAAGTTGGCTTTACAAAACGCTTTACGTTACTTTGATAAAACACAGCACGAGTTTTTAGCTAAAGAATTTTTACAAGAATTAAACGATTATGGCCGCATTTATATGTATCGTTTCAGACCCGATTATGACATCTTTGCACGCCCTATTAATGACTATCCAGGGCAATGTGAATCAGCAAAAGCATTAATGCTAATGATTCAAAATAATTTGGATCCATCTGTTGCACAGCATCCACATGAGTTGATTACTTATGGTGGCAATGGCGCCGTTTTTCAGAATTGGGCACAGTATTTATTGGCCATGAAATATTTGTCGGAAATGACAGATGAACAAACATTGGTTATGTATTCTGGGCATCCTATGGGTTTATTTCCATCGCATAAAAATGCACCACGTGTGGTTGTAACCAATGGTATGATGATTCCAAATTATTCAAAGCAAGATGATTGGGAAAAATACAATGCGCTTGGCGTAACGCAATATGGGCAAATGACAGCGGGAAGTTATATGTATATTGGCCCACAAGGCATTGTGCATGGCACAACCATAACCGTTTTAAATGCTGGTAGAAAAATTGCCAAAAACGGCGAAGATTTATCAGGTAAAATTTTTGTAACCTCTGGTTTGGGAGGTATGAGTGGTGCACAACCAAAAGCAGGCAATATTGCTGGATGTATTACCGTAATTGCCGAAGTGAACCCAAAAGCTGTCCACACGCGTCATTCTCAAGGCTGGGTTGATGACGTTTTTGAGGATTTAAATTTATTGGTAGCCCGTGTAAAAAAAGCACAACTAAATAAAGAAATTATCTCTATAGCTTATCTGGGGAATATCGTTTCTATTTGGGAAAAATTTGATGCAGAAAATATCTATATAGATTTAGGTAGCGACCAAACCTCTTTGCACAATCCATGGGCAGGCGGTTATTACCCCGCAGATTTGAGCTTTGAAGAAGCCAATATTATGATGGCAAGTCATCCTAAAGATTTTAAAAAGCACGTTCAGGCTTCTTTACGCCGCCAAACAGATGCTATAAATAAACACACAGCCAAAGGCACATACTTTTTTGATTATGGCAATGCTTTTTTATTAGAAGCTTCTAGAGCTGGCGCGGATATTATGGACGAATCTGGCTCACATTTTAAATACAACTCTTATGTTGAAGATATTATGGGTCCTTTATGTTTTGATTACGGATTTGGTCCCTTTAGATGGGTTTGCACAAGTGGCAATCCAGATGATTTAGCTAAAACCGATGCTATCGCTACACGTATTTTAGAACAGTTAAAAAACGAGTCTCCAGAAGAAATCCAACAACAATTACAAGACAATATTAAATGGATAAAAGGCGCGCAAGAAAACAATTTGGTTGTAGGCTCACAAGCCCGAATATTATATGCCGATGCAATTGGGCGGATTAAAATTGCAGAAGCTTTTAATGAGGCCGTTGCTAATAATATTCTTTCTGCACCCATTGTTTTAGGTAGAGATCACCACGATGTTTCTGGTACTGATTCTCCGTTTAGGGAAACCTCAAATATTTATGATGGATCTAGCTTCACAGCCGATATGGCTATTCAAAATGTTATTGGCGACAGCTTTAGAGGCGCCACTTGGGTCTCCATTCACAATGGTGGTGGCGTGGGCTGGGGCGAAGTTATAAATGGGGGATTTGGTATGGTTCTTGATGGTAGTGAAGCTACAGATAACAACCTAAAATCGATGTTATTTTGGGATGTTAACAACGGTATTTCTAGGCGTAGTTGGGCAAGAAACGAAGGTGCTATTTTTACAGCCAAACGCGCAATGGAATTCAATAAAAACCTAAAAATAACACTACCTAACTTGGTAGAAGACGGTGTTTTAGAAAAGTTATTTTAAAACCTAAGTTGTGTATTTCAATTTATAGTTTGTTTCTGTTTTTTGAAACATTATTAAAAATTATCAAAATGAAAAAGTTCAAAATTATTGCCCTATTATTATTGCTTGCAACCTACTCTTGTGTGTCTGTAAGAGTAACATCAGATTACGATAGCAAAACCGATTTTTCTAAATTTAAAACCTTTGCCTTTTACAAAAAAGGGATTGAAAAAGTAGATTTATCTGACCTAGATAAGCGCCGTATTTTGCGTGCCATAGAAACAGAATTATTAGCAAAAGGAATGACTAAATCTGAAAATCCAGATGTGTTGATAAGTATCTTTACCAAATCTAAAGAAAAAATTAATGTCTATGACAACAGTTATTATGGCTGGTATCCTTGGTATTATGGTTATGGACCTTATGGCAGAGGCATGCATAATAATGTTTCAAAATCTACTGAAGGCACACTTTTTATCGACATGATTGATGCCAATAAAAAAGAATTGGCGTGGCAAGGTATTGGCGTGGGCGTTTTAAACTTTACAGATAATAAAGCCAAAAAAGAAGAACGTATTAAAGAGTTTGTACTTGAAATAATGGAAAAATACCCTCCAGTAAACTAATTACTGAAGGGTATTTATAAATAGGTTAAGTTAGTTAAATTAATCTATAAGTTCTACTCCTATCGTTTCTGGTGTTTTAAGACGATAATATTTCCCCCCTTTTAATTTTGATTTTACATTAAATATTTTAAATTCTCTACCGCGTTTAGATTTATTTAAAATACTTATAGCTTTAGTTGTTAGTTTATTACCATAAATTTTAATTGTAGGTTGGTTATCGGGTTTAAAACTAAATTCGGTAACAATCCCTTCTAAGTCTGAGTTTGGTATAACAACATCAATTGTAGCTAATCTAAAACTACTTTTGGTTAACTTAATAACGCCATTTGTAGCTTGTTTGCCCCTAATAGAAATCTCTGGAATAGCAAGACTACCTATGTTGATACTTTCTTTGGGTTTAGAATCTGTAATTACTTTTGTGTCATTATAATCTTTCTTTTTTGTTGTTGTTTTAGCTTTAGGCTTATTTATCACCTCATAGGACTTATTAAAATAAAGTGTAAAATCTAATTTACCTTGAGAAACTGTAAGCTCTCCTTCTACAGGATGATCTCCAATGCTTTTAGGCGCGTCAAAAACAATCTCTACTTCACCATCTTTTACAAATTTCTGATCTACATTTTTTCCATTTAAAACCACATCTTTTGCAACTAAATTTTCGGCAGATTTATTAATTAAAAGTTTTCCTCTTACTTTTTCTCCTGGATAAAATTTAGTTTTAGTTAGCACAACATCAATCTTATAAGCATTGGCACTAGATTGCACATCGCCCATTATCTTAGACATTAGCTGGGTTTCTATGGTTAAAATATTGGCTTGTAATAATGTTAAATTAGCTATAGCAGTAGCGTTACTTACCCCTTTAAACTTAAAGGATAAATAGTCTTCTTTACCAGTATTTAAAACTTTTACAGGATTTGTATTAAACAATGAGTCTAATGCCATCTTAATTGATGGGTAATCTTCTTCTAAATAAGGTGTTAAATCAGTTTTAAAATTTTCTATCACATCAATAAATTGACGCCCAACTTTGGTTATTTCTTTCTTGTTAAAAAATTCTTTTTGTAAAGAATTAATCTCTGCTGCTTTACCAGAAAGAGATTTATATTCTTTTACATGACTTTTAACAGAGTCCAAATAATTAAAATAAATATCAGAAAGAGCCTTTACAGAAGTTACAGTTTCAAATTTATTTTTAAATGTATCGTCTAAATTCGACGTGCGTTCAAGTACTGTAAATTGGCTATTTAAATTAGATTTTTTATAAGTAATGTATTGTTCTGCCCTACTATTTATATCGGTAAGTGTATTATCTGTCTTAATATCTGCACAAGACACAAGCAAAATAGAAACTATAATTAAAGTGTATAAGTGTTTCATAAGCATGATTTTTGAAAAAAATCTAAAATAACCCCCCGATTACAATTAGATATCTAATTAACTTTGTAAAGATAAATAAAATACTTAAAACTATGCTTTTGTGAAGTTTTACTTTTTTTACTAAAAATTAAAACTTCACAAAAGCATTTATAATGATAAAAAAATGAAGCCTATTTGGTATATGTCAAAAATTATCAATCTTTATTTGACTTTTTTCCCAATCAATCATAAACTTATCTAAGGCTGTTTTTTTATCTTGATACTCTTTAAATATATCATTATTAAGCGCATTAAAATCTGAATCTAAAACTTTTAAGTCTAAGACTTTAATCTCTTTTTCTAAATTATTGATGTTTTTTTCTATTAAACTTAAATTGTTTTTAAGTTTATTGAGTTCTTTATCTCTTAGTTTAACATCCTTGTAGTCTGTCTGATTAGATTTTTGTTTGCTCACTTTAATAACATCCTTTTTTTCTAAAGCGCGGAAATCTTCAAGATTGTGTTGTTCTAAATAGTAATCAATATCGCCTAAATATTCGCGTGTTTTATTATTTTTAAACTCAAATACAGTTTTGGTTAAGCCTTGTAAAAAATCACGATCATGCGATACAATTATCAAAGTGCCTTCAAAATTAGTTAAAGCCTGTTTTAAAACATTTTTTGAAGCAATGTCAAGATGATTTGTAGGCTCATCCATAACCAAAACATTAAAAGGTGTGAGTAACATTTTACATAAAGCCAACCTATTTCGTTCGCCACCAGAAAGTACTTTCACCTTTTTATCTATGGCCTCATCGCCAAAAAGGAAAGCGCCTAAATAATCTCGAATTTTAATTCTATTAGTGTCATTTGCAGCGTCTTCCATAATTTGAAGCACTGTTTTATTGGCATCTAAATAGTCTGATTGGTTTTGAGCAAAATAACCAATCTCTACATTATGCCCAATTTTAAGAGAGCCTTCATGAGAAATTTCTTTGACTATTATTTTTGCCAAAGTCGATTTTCCTTGACCATTCTGACCCACAAAAGCAATTTTACTATTGCGTTCTATCAATAAATCTAAATTTGATAAAACCTTATTATCGCCATAACTTTTAGATAAATTTTCGGTTTCAACAATTATTTTTCCAGGCTGTTTAGATAGGGGAAATTTAATCCGCATAACGGCATTATCTTCGGCATCTACTTCAATGCGTTCCAACTTATCTAATTTTTTTATTAGCGATTGCGCCATAGAAGCTTTTGAGGCTTTTGCGCGAAATTTATTGATCAATTTTTCTGTCTGCTCAATAGATTTTGATTGGTTTTTTTGAGCCTGTAACTGCTGAGTTCTAATTTCATTCCTTAAAACCAAAAATTCAGAATAATTTTTTTTGTAATCGTAAACCTTTCCTAAAGATATTTCTATGGTTCTGTTGGTAACATTGTCTAAGAACATCTTATCGTGAGACACCATCATTATGGCACCTGTAAAGGTTCTTAAAAACTGCTCAAACCAAATAATAGATTCAATATCTAAATGGTTTGTAGGTTCATCAAGCAACAACAAATCATGGTGTTGCATTAACAATTTTGCCAATTCTATACGCATGCGCCAACCACCAGATAAAGCTTCGGTTTGTTTGCCAAAATCTTCACGCTTAAAACCTAAACCTAAGAGAATTTTTTCGGCTTCGCCCTCGTAACTATAACCACCTTCTATTTCGTATTGGTGCTGATAATCTGTTAAATCATGAATGAGATTATGATAATAATCGCTTTCATAATCTGTGCGCTCGGCCAACTCTTTATTAATAGCCTCTAATTTTCTTTCAATTTCTTTAATTAAAACATAGGCTGTATAGGCTTCTTCTAAAACAGTATTTCCGAATTTAAAATCGATGTCTTGTCTAAGATATCCTATTGACAACTCCTTTTCATAGGCAATTGAACCACTGTTATAACTTTGTTGTTTCGAAATTATTTTAAGCAAAGTAGATTTACCAGCACCGTTTTTCCCGATAAGTCCCACGCGATCTCCTGCATCTAACCGAAAAGAAATATTTGAAAATAATTCTTCTCCAGAAAAAGATACCGTTATATTATAAGCATTTAGCATTTTTATGAGGCGTTATTTTATTTTTATTTATAATTTGCAAACTTAGCTATAAAGATTGGTTTTATGATATTGAAAAAGGGGTCTAAATTGTATGGTATTTTTAAAAATAAATGCCCACGTTGTCAAAGTGGGGACTTCTTTATAGAGTCAAATTTATTTGGATTTAAAAACATATTAAAAATTCATGACAATTGTAGCCATTGCCAATTAAAATACATGATTGAGCCTTCATTTTTTTATGGCGCCATGTATGTTTCTTATGGTTTGTCTATTGTTTTAGCCTGTCTATTTTTTTTAATTGGCTATTTAATTGGCTTAAATTTTATAGGAAATCTAATTTTCATGAGCATTCTATTAGCTCTTTTTAGTCCTTTAAATTTACGCTTATCGCGATTAATTTATATAAACTTATTCATCCATTTTGATGCTTCAAAATCTATAGATGGCTAAATCTTGTGGTAGGTTGTTATTCTTTTCTAAATGCTCATACAGAAAATTAGCAGCATAAGGCGCAATCATAACACCACGTGTGCCGAGGCCATTAAATAAAGATAAATTTTTATATGTTGGATGTTTACCTAACAGCGGCCTTCTATCCTTTACCGTTGGTCTTACGCCAGCCACATGGCTTACAATTTCATAATCGGTTGTTAAAATACTGCCCAATTTATCAAGCAATTCTTTTTTACCTTCTTCTGTAGGATTATTTGTTTTGTCTTTCCAATTAAATGTGGCGCCAACTTTATATTGATGATTCCCTAAAGGCATAATAAAGACAGGCCCTTTTAACATAAAATCTACATTTAGTTTTGGCGCAAAAATAGTGATGAGTTCACCTTTTGATTCTTGCATTGGGAGCGTGTTAAAAAATGGATTTTTCAACATGCCAAAACCTTCACAAAAAACAAGCTTTTTTGCAATTACATTGTGATACTTTACGGATGTCTTGTCTAGAAATAAAGTATTATAATCAAACTTTTCTGAAAACAATTGTCCTTTTGATTCTAGGTAATTTCTATATGTCGATATCAATAATTTCGTATCTATACGTCCAGTGTTTTTAAGCATTCCTAATTTAAAAGGGGCCATAAATTCTGTGTTTGTATTTGCTACTAAATCTTGACACATATAATCATTTAACAAATGTCTATCGCAAACTTCAAACCAATTATTTTGTTCTTCAACCGATTTAAACACACGGGCAATGGGGAGATTATAATCTAATTTTATCGAGAATTTTTCTTCTAAACCTCGGTAAAAGGGCAGTGCAACTTCTAACTGTTCTTTGGATTGCCAAACAGGTGTAAAACGTTTTAACACCACAGGATTATACATACCACTTGCTACAATTGAAGCCTGTTGAGACATGTCATCAAAAACCACAAATGTTTTGCCTTCGGTTTCAAGCTTATCGGCAAAAGTAATTCCGGCAATACCCAAACCAACAATAATATAATCAACTTTCATTTATCATTCATAAATTAACAGCGCATTTAAACAAAAAACGCCTACTTAAGTAGGCGTTTTTATGAGTCATTCTGTTTTTTAATAGATCCACATATCAAGCTCTCTATTTCTAATATCTTCTTTAACACGTCTTGATTCAAGTACCTGATACAAGGCATTCCCTTTTATATATTCGGATATTTCGCGGTTATCATACACATTTTGCTCTTTATAAATAATAGAGCTAAAACGTCTTGCATTAATAATTAAATCGTACGATAATGGGTATGCTGCATTTTTTGGGTTAAAAACCTTCATTTGATACAGGGTTTCTCTTGCATCTGGAAACCAAACCCAAAATAATTCTACTAAATTGTCTTGTGCATCGTCGCTATCAATAAAATTAACATCAGGTGCCACAGGTGCTAAGCCTAACAATCTGTATTTAATTTCGCCTTGACGTTTATCAAAATACCAAACACCTTTAATTTTAAAGCCTTCAATATCTGCCGACGTGATTTTTCTGATATCAACATCTTCTCTTGTAAGTGTTTCTCCAGCATTTAATTTGTCAAATCCTACATTAGTGGTATCACGTCTTGTAAGTCGTTGTTGAATACCATTTAGAGTTAGTCTGTCTTGAAAATAAGAGTCGTCGTAAACATCTACAATTTCGCTTTTTCTAATTCCTTTCATCAAAGTATCATATAATGATCTACGCTTATTGCTGATATTAATAGTATCGATAGGATAATAATAAGGCAGATTCATTTTTTCGTTTAAATCTATATATTCCCAAACCACTTTAGACCATAGTATATCTCTATCATCAATATACTTGTAAGGTAGTGGATGGTCATTATCTGCGGCCACTTGAGCTGCAGTTTTAACACCTACTTCTTCTGGAAATAGCGCGTTTAATAAATTAGCCTGTGCACTTGAGAGGTTTGAAGCTAATAAAACTAAACACAGAATTAAAAATCTTTTCATCATAATTTATTTTAATTAGTAATTTCAATAATTATAGGTGATATCTTTTTTAGGTAATAGTTTTCATTACCAAGTAACTTAGCTTTTATATTTAAAATCATAACGTTATCGCCACGTTTTGCACGACTTAAAGCACGTTTACCCGCTTCATTAAGTTTTGATCCTGTGATATTTAGAGTTGGTTTTCCTGGTACTTTAATACTAAAACTCAAAACGCGAAGATTTAAATCAAAATCGAAATCTGGTAAAGTTGCCCCAATGGTTGCATTATTTAAACTCGATTTTGGCATTTTTATTACATCATCTCCTAACTGTCCTCTAATTGTACCTACTGGCGCTGGAATGTCTTTAATTCTAAAGGTTTTAAAACTGTTTACTTTTTTACCATCAGAACGAACACCAACAACATTAATATTGATTTCGCGCCCAGTACTTGGATTCATAATATAGTTTTCAGAATTACCAATACGTTTTAAACCAACGGCTGTAGCCGTTACCTTATCGTTAGAAATACCTGGCATAGAAATAGTAATTGGGTTTGGCACACCACGGTAAACCACATTCATTTTATCTGCTGAAATTACAGCACTATTTGGGGCTGGCACTACTGCATATTCTTTAAAAATTGGAATTTTTATTTCTTCTCCTTTTTCAATGAAAACAAATTCTCCTTCTATAGTTCTTGTTCCAACTCTACCTGCTGGAAAATCTAATAATACTTTTCCTTTTTGAATATCTTTATGGTGTATTTTTACTCCTTTTATAGTAACTCGTTCAGCCGTTAAATTATCATCTTTTCTACCTAAAACAATTCTACCTTTAAAACGTTCGCCTTCAAAAAAAGCTGTTTTATCTGCAATAACAATGGCGTCATAATTTGTAAGCGAGACATCACTTTCTAATTGGCCTTGTAACATGGCTGATAAAATATCAGATTCTGTTTCTTTAATATCAGCTTGAATTTGTGTAAAACGTGTTAATGACGCTATAAGTGGATAGCCTTCAAAATGATATTTAATCCAACTTTGAGAAATACCTTCACGATCTTCAACATCTTCGGTTTTAAAACGTTGGTAAACGGTTGGGTTAATAGCCGCATAATCTTTACCTAAAATTATATTTACAGCATCACGATATGTTTTCATGTGGTCAAGAAATTCTTGCCCATTATCATTTATATTGCCTCCAGTAAAAAAATACTGATCCAAGACATCGGTGCCGTCCATTTTTTCAAAATCTGTTGGATCTTCTAAATCTTTAATTAATTCTGATTTTAAATTAACTAAATATTTATAAAAAGTATTAGATAAATCTTTTATTTCATCAGCTTTAAGCTTTAAAGATTCGTATTTCGCTTTTTGGTCAATAGCTTTTGTGGCCAAACTTGAAAAAGCAGCGTCATTTTTATTGGTTAGCGTGGTATTTCCATCTTCTAACTTGTTATTCATATAACCAAAGGCTGAGAGTACTTCTTTAGACATATTCATAGCCAACATGGCTATAAATATGAGGTACATAAGATTGATCATCTTCTGCCTTGGTGATAATTTTCCAGATGCCATAATTCTTCTTTTTAATTATTAGAATTTGACATTGCAGAGAGCATGCCTCCATAAACACCATTTAACGAAGATAAGTTTGTAGCCAAAGATTCCATTTGCTCTTTTAGTCGGGCAGCATTTTCTACAATGGCGTCATTTATATCAGTTTGTTTTTCGGAATTTTCTATTTGTAGTTTATAAAAATTATTTAATGATTCCATTTGATTAGAAGCAATATTTAATTGCTCACTATAATTGTTTGTTGCTGCAATAGATTCTACTACAGGCGCCACATTTTGACTGGCATCTTGAAAATTCTTAATGCCTATTGCTAAGTTTTGTACCAATTCTACATCTAAATGCGCATCGGCTAAAATTTGATTTAATTTTTGAGCCAGCATACCTTCTGCATCAACAGGTTCTTGTGAAACACCAGGTTTAAACTGAGGATAAACCAATGACCAATCATATTCTTCTTCTACTGGTTCAAAAGCAGATAATGCAAATACCAAAGCTTCTACAACCATACCAACAGCAAGCATGAGTCCTCCTGTTAAAGGGCCTATATGATAATGCAAGATTTTAAACAAAGCGCCAATAATTACTATTGATGCTCCTAAGCCATAGGCCATATTATACATTTGCTTTTTCTTTTGCGATTGCGCCATAATATAAATTTTTAAAGGGGGGGGGATAAAAAGGTTATTTTATTTTTTAGTAAATTTTGTGCCATTGAAATCTTGAACTGTTCTAAATCCTATATAGCTTCTGGCAGAATCGCCATATTCGTAATCTCTACTACTTACTTCTAAGAAATAAGCTACGTCTTTCCAGGAGCCTCCACGAATTACTTTTCGTTTATTTTCTAAATCTGCTACACTTGGATTTAACGTGGAACTGAAATAATAAGATGTTGGATCATATGATACATCTGTCCATTCTGATACATTTCCTGCCATATTATACAAACCATAGTCATTGGCATTATAAGAATGAGCTTCTACCGTATACAAAGCCCCATCTGCAGCATAATCACCTCGAACAGGTTTAAAATTAGCTAAAAAACAGCCTTTATCGCTAACAATATAGGGACCTCCCCAAGGATATTTAGAATATTCTAATCCTCCTCTTGCTGCGTATTCCCATTCCGTCTCACTCGGTAATCTAAATAAAGGTACTTTGTCACCTACTGCTCCTCTCTTTTTGCTTATTAAGAAATTATTTTTTTTAACCGTTCTCCAATTACAGAAAGCTTTGGCTTGGCTCCAGTTTACACCAACCACAGGATAATCTTTATAAGCTTTATGCCAAAAATAATTTTGATGCATTGGGTCATTATAAGAATAATTAAAATCTTTCACCCACACTGTTGTATCTGGATAAACCGTCAATACTTTCTCTTTAAAAAAATCTTTGCGTCTAGACTTATTATCTTTAGCTGCTGTGTTTTTATCAAACCAATAGTAACGGTATTTTATTTTTTTTACATCTATTAATCTTTGGGCATCAAAAGTATCTTCAATAGGTATAAACAATGAATCCATTACCTCTGAATAATGTTCATCCGGAAAATCTTCTACTTCCCATTTTAAAGAAACTCTCCAATTTAAAAATTTCCCTTGAGCTGGTGAGTTTAAATCACTCATACCTCCATAATTATCCATCATATACTTATAATAAGGGCTGGCTTTACTAGTGTCTATTTCTTTAAAGGCATAATCTTGAATACCAGAAGATTTTGATTTTTTATCAGTAATATCATCATTACCAAAGGACAGTTCTTCTGCAAGTAATGCTAATTTAGTCCTAGCGACAGAGTCTCTTACCCAAGAGACAAACTCTTTATACTGACTATTTGTAATTTCGGTTTCATCCATATAAAAAGATTTTACCGTAACTGTTTTTGCCGGTGCATCACTTACGCCTACCATATCTTCAACCCCTTTACCCATAGTAAAGCTACCGCCAGGTATAAACACCATGCCAAATGGTTTCTCTGGATGAAATTTATCGCCGTATTTTACGCCTACCAATTCTCCTCTATCATTTGACCCACAACTATATACTACAAACGCCAACAAAAGACATCCAAATAATTTTTTCATATTTTCTTTATATAATCAAATTTTTTCTTTAAAAATGTAAACCTATTAAAAATAATTAACTTAAACAATAGCTTCACACCCCAAAATCATTAAGAATCATAATAATTTTGATGCCTATTCTCTTAAAATTAATTTAACTTTTTAAAGGCTGTGAGCCACCTATTAGGAATATCTTGATTACACGCATCTAGATAGTCTTGGTAGCTACATGGAATTAACGCATTTTTAGTGCTATTATTGTTTGTAGAGACTTCCATCCACCAACGATTGCTTTTAGGACTCTTGTAGAAATTTATATCTCTGTTTTCATCGGCGATTGGCACGATGTATTTTATGTACTTTTCTTTGCTTTCAAAAGGATAATCATTGGTTCTATAATTCACGCCTTCAATAAAATACCAAACCAACTGTGCCATAAGTTTTGCTGTTTGATGATTGGTGTCTAAACTTGAATTATACTCGTAAATACCAAACGAAGATACTTTGTCGCTTAAGCCTGCATAACGCGAAATGGCACAAACATCTACACCAGTAAGGCCATTAGGTGAAGCGTTATTATTGGCTTTTGCTTCGCTATATTTTATAGCACCCAAATCTATACTTACAATATCTGCATCTCTTAAAACGGGTTCGGTTAAAGCTATATTTTGAGAGATTTCACCAAGTCTATAAACATCAAAATGCAAACTTTTTATGAGAGCTATCTCATCTTGTGAGTTAAAAAAAGTTTGATAGCCTATGTTGCTAAAACTGAATAAATTATTTGGTTTCTCCATAATAATTTTATGAAGATAGGTTTCTGAAGACAAATCGTCATCTAGTGCTCCTAAATCGAATTTATTATCAACCGACACCAAATTGACTATTTGCTCTAAATCATCATAAGCGCGATAATTTGCGTAAACCAAATCGTTACCGCCGCCTAATAAAACAATAATAACATTTTTTTTAAGCAAATAAGTGGTGATTTCTTTGAGGGCAAAATAAGTATCATCAACATCATTCCCCTTTTTAATAGTACCTAAATCAACCATTTTTCTATGCCAGTTTCCTGGATATAGCTGATAAAATTCTTTTCTAACCTGTTCTAAATTTGAACCTGTACCTATGTTGTTTAGGGCATTTCTATCTTCGTCTATGGCAATAATGGCAATTTCGCCACCTTCAATTTTTGGAAACCCACTTTCTTTTGTATGCAATATTAAATTATGCCCCAAACTAAGGTTTGATTGCAAAACCAAATGCGCTAAAGTGACATTGCTTACTGGTTTTAAATAATTTGAAAACATATTTTTAAAGCTTATTTTTTAGCTTTTTTCTTAGGCGCTACTCTCTTTTTAACAGTTTTCTTTTTTGGTTTCTTCTTCTCAATAATGTCTTGCACTTCCTCTAAAGAAAGTTTGGTAGCATCTACAGTTTTAGGCAATTCTATTTTTAATTTTCCGCTTATAATATTTGTACGTCCCCAACGGGCTTTTTCTACTTTAATACCTTCGGCTTCCCAATTGTGAATTACTTTATCAATATCTTTTTGTTTTTTATCTTCAATAAGATTATTTATATCTTCTTCCGATAAATTATCGTAATCGTATTTTTTATTTACATTGATAAAAATACCATTCCATTTTATAAACGGACCAAATCTACCCACACCTTTTTGAACGGGTAATTCTTCGTAAAAAGTGATGGGGGCATCGGCTTTTTGTTTTTCTTGAATCAATGCAATAGCCTGCTCTAAATCGACATCTAAAGGATTTACATCTTTAGGTAGCGACACAAACATGGCGTCAAAACGGATATATGGACCAAACCTACCGTTAGAAACTACAACCTCTGTATCTTCGTACGAGCCAATAGTTTTAGGCAATTGAAATAAATCCATTGCTTCTTCAAAACTTATGCTTCCAAGTGTTTGAGTGCCCTGTAAACTGGCGAATTTTGGTTTTTCTTCATCGGTAGCTTCACCAATTTGAACCATCGCACCAAAACGCCCCAATCTTGCGTAAACATTCTTTTTTGAACTTGGATCAACACCTAAAAGACGTTCGCCTTTAGCACGATCTGCATTTTCGGCAACATCTTCTACAGTTGGATGAAAATCTTTGTAAAAAGATTTAATCATGGCAATCCAATCGGTTTTACCTTCGGCAATGCTATCAAATTCTAATTCAATATTTGCTGTAAAACTATAATCTAAAACATCCGAAAAGTGTTCAACTAAAAAAGCACTTACCACTTTACCGATATCCGTTGGCACAAGTTTTCCTTTATCAGATCCTACTTTTTCTGTTAAAACATGAGATGTTACTTCACTGTTTTTAAAAACCAATTGTGTATAAGAACGCTCTGTGCCATCAACATTTCCTTTATCCACATAACCCCTACGTTGAATAGTTGATATTGTAGGCGCGTAAGTAGAAGGCCTTCCTATACCCAATTCTTCTAATTGTTTTACCAATGCTGCCTCAGAATAACGATAAGGGGCTTGGGTATAACGCTCTGTGGCTTTAATATTTAAGACATCGAGAAATTCGTTTACATGCAATTCTGGAAGCATGCCTGCTTGTTCATCATCTTCAGAATCTGTACCCTCTAAATATACTTTTAAGAAACCTTCAAACTTTATAACCTCTCCGTTAGCTGTAAAACTTTTATCAGAATTCGAATGGCTTATTTTAACATTTGTGCGTTCTAACTGAGCGTCGCTCATTTGAGAAGCAATTGTGCGTTTCCAAATAAGACTGTACAATCTATCTTGATCATAATCTACAGAAACTTCTTGCATGGTCATGCTTGTTGGGCGAATGGCCTCGTGCGCTTCTTGTGCCCCTTTTGACTTGGTTTTAAAACTTCTTGGATGGCTATAAGATGCACCATAATTTTCAATAATGGCAGCAGCAGCATCTTTTTTGGCATCGGCAGATAAATTCAAACTATCGGTACGCATATAAGTTATCAAACCTGCTTCGTATAATTTTTGAGCCATTAACATGGTCTTAGCCACAGGAAATCCTAATTTTCTTGAGGCTTCTTGTTGCAAGGTAGATGTTGTAAATGGCGGTGCTGGCGATTTTTTTGCAGGCTTGGTTTGTAAATCGGCTACTTTAAAAGTGGCATTTTTACAAGATTCTAAAAAAGCTTCTGCATGTTTTTTATCGGCTAAATTCTTTGGTAATTTTGCTTTAAACTTAGCACCTTCTTCAGTGCTGAATTTAGCATCAACCCTATACGAAGCCACAGGTGTAAAATTATCAATCGCTTCTTCGCGCTCTACTAAAAGTCGTACAGCAACAGATTGTACACGCCCTGCCGACAAACCTCCTTTTACTTTTCGCCATAAAACAGGCGATAATTCGTAACCAACAATACGGTCTAAAACCCTACGGGCTTGTTGCGCATTTACCACATTATAATCTATTTGACGTGGATTTTCTACTGCTTTTAATATGGCCGATTTTGTTATTTCATGAAAAACAATACGTTTGGTATTCTCTTCTTTTAATTTTAATTGTTCGTATAAATGCCAAGCAATAGCTTCTCCTTCTCTATCTTCATCACTTGCCAGCCAAACGGTATCTGCTTTTTTGGCGAGATCTTTCAACTTCTTTACAACTGCCTTTTTATCTTGAGAAACCTCGTATCGAGGCATAAAATCGCCTTCTACATTTATCCCCAATTCCTTGGATGGTAAATCGGCTATATGCCCAAAACTCGACTCTACTTGAAAGTCTTTTCCTAAATATTTTTCTATGGTTTTGGCTTTCGCCGGAGACTCCACAATAACTAAATTCTTCGCCATTCTTTCGTTTTAATGATTTGGCAAAAGTATGTAGATTTTTTTTATATCAAATTTTATGAGCACTTTTTTATAAATATATTAACTTCAACATTTAGTTAAAGCTTATTTTTCAAACAGTTGCTTAACGGTTTTCATCGGAAAAAACATTTTTCCACTATCTGGTAATTTTATAAAACCATATTTAGCATCAAACCATTCAGCTTCATTATCTATCGGATCAACAATAATTGCAAATGAGCCCATACTTTTTGAAATTAAATAACTCCTTTTTAAGGCATCAACAAGTAAAATTTTTCCAACGCCTTTAGCTTGATAATTTTTATCAATTGCCAATCTACCTAAAAGGGTAGATGGAATTGATTTATACGACTTAGGTAAGCGTTTTTTAATATTTTCAGGAATTAAAGCTAAAGGAATGCTGTTATTTGAAAGTGTATAATAACCTTTAATAATATTTGAACCACTCTCAATTAAGACAAAACAAGCCGACAATTTTCGTTTAACATCTTGGCTTGCTTGTCTATGTATATAATTATCTAACAACTCTTTTCCGCAACAAAATTCATTTTTTTCATGAATCGATGCTAAATTTGTTGTTATAAGATTCATTAAAGAAGTAATTTATTATAGTCTTCAGTTGCAGAAATTAAGTCATTATTAGGTTTATCTGCATTAAAAATAGCCTCAAAAAAAATATCATTATCTCTATTTGAAGCTAAAAATATTTCTCTTTCTGCTATAATTTCTTTTGCTTTTTCTTGAACCGTAGAAATAATAAATTCCGTAAGACTCCTAAAACCGCCAATATTAGCCGCTCTTTCAAAAAAAAGCTTTTGTTCTTTTGGCAACCTTGTGTCAAATCTCGTTTTTTCGTTTTGTATAGCTTTTGTTTCCATAATTTTAATTTTCACAAACGTACGGACAAAATCCGTACCAAACAAATATTTGTACGGAATATATTCGTACAATATGCTTTCGTTTTAATGATTTGGCAAAAGTATATAGATTTTTTTATCAAATTTTATGGGCACTTTTTTCGTTTATTTATGAGTTTTTTATGATTTTTTAGCTGTTAAATTTCTGCCAATATGTCACGTTTTATACATTTTGATTGTATCTATATTCGTCATAACCAATTATTTAACTAAATGTAATATAAAGTTATACCTAAATTAAGATTTTTTTTAATATCTTTCGTTTAAGATGGAAAGAAGTAAAGAAAGATTAAAAGTATTACGAGAAAATAAATCACAATTTTTGTAATAAGAATGTAATTGAACCCCTCCTCTCAAAATACATAAAGGAGTTCATTGAAATCTGCATGATAGATGGTGGATTGGTATATAAAAAGAGAGGTTCTTCTCTTGTTTTAATCTATAATTCAGATATAGAAACGAAATATTGGAACGATGAAACGAAGAGTTCTCACTCTTAATGAATTCAATTTGTTCTGTATAGAAAGGAAAATTAAAACCATTGGTGCAGAAAAGGGTGAAGAGTTTAGAGTTGTCATGAAAGAATATCTTTTGAAACTCAAATCAAGAAGTAAAAAAGGTAGGAATGGAGATGAGGTTGGAAAAAATCAGTTATCAAGAGCCACTCTAAAATTACATTTCCAATCTGTTCGTATGTTTCTAAATTGGTTAGCTACTCCCAAAAGTGAAGATGGTAAGGGAATACTTAAACAACATCATATATCAGTTGATTATCAAAACTTTCTTCTAAATTCTGAAATAGGAGAAGTTAAAAACGAACAAAGAATATTTGAAGATTTCAGTAAGAAAAATTACGAGAAAGTTTTAACAGATTGTCAAAATATAAGCTATTTAAACTTTACTGCATAAGAAAGGCCTAAAGAAGTGTAAACAAAATATTCTCCTTTTGCGAATGGTTTTTCTTCTCTAAAAACGCTAGCATTAAATCCCCAAGCATTTTTTTTACTTTTAGACGAAAAATAATATCCTAACACTAATTTTTGAGAATCTAATTTAAATACTTCACTACCTGTAAACCCTGGAATAAACCTATCTAAAGCTGGTGCAGCACCTAAACCACTTTCAATAGTAAAATAATTTTCTGCATCACTTCTATATTTTCTATAAATTAATGTTCCAGATTTGCTAGAACCAGTATCTCCTGGCGTTACATAAGTTCTAAATGCCCAATAACTATTACCGGTATACCAGCCCACAGATCCGGTATAAATTGTTGTTTCTGATGAAAATTTTAGCCATCTAAATCCTAATGAAGCTTCAAAACTTTTTGGTAAAGATTTAAAAAGTTCAAACCCATAACGTTGCGTTGGGTTTAATGGACTGCTAGACCAACCACCACTTACATAAGCATACAAACCTTTTACAATTCTTGGATACATATCTATTTCTAACTGGTAATTATCTGTTTGAAATCTATTTGTATAATTTAATTTTGTCGTTATACTTCCAAACTTTGTTTGTCTAGAATAAGATAATGTGCTGTAATACATATTATCTCTATCTTGTTTATCATAAACATCCATCGCATAACTAATACCAATTGTATTAAAGCCTAAAGCGTTTTCTAATGAATTTTTATACCTTAAAACTTCTTCATTTTTTGGATGTAATTTTACAGCTTTTCTCATTGTAATTGGTGCCTCACTTCTATTACTTGAATTAAGTTCTGATTTTGCTTTAAGTATTAAAAAATCTGCATCATCAGAAAAAACCTTTAATGCTTTCTTTGATAATTCTAAAGCTTTAAAATATTTTTCTGCATATTGTTCGTTTTTAATATAAGCAATCCAATCTGTTTTTCTTTTATTGTCTTTATTGATAACATAGGCAAACTCTTTTCTTGCTTTTTTATAAGCCCCGTCCCAAGAATACGTGATTGCTAAAAAAGACCTGACATCTAGATAATCAGGATATTTAGTCAATATTAGCAATAAAGAATCCTGCGCCTGTTTTCGTTGTTTATTAAAAGCCATTTCACGTGCTTTAGCAAATGCTGTATCTGGGTTTCCCTTAAAAACTTTTTGCTGAGCAGAAATTTGAAAAACGGACAAAAATAGCAATATCAACGTAAATTCCAAACCAAATTTTAATCGTTTCATTCTAAGGATTGTTTAAAGGTTACGTAATCTTTATTCTCGGGATGTATTATTAATATACTATCCATTAGTCTATTAGCTTTCTCCAGATTATTCATTCTTTGGAAAGCTTTTGCTAATTTAAAACTAATATCCGCATTTTCTATTTTATTCTCATGTGCTTTTTCTACTAAAGCAATTGATTTTTCATCTTGCTCTGCCCACCAATATAAATCTAATAATGCCAAGTAAGTATCCTCATAATAAGGAAACCTTTTAAGTGCACTTATCAATTCAATCTCAGCTTTTACATACAACCCTTCCCAAGCTAAAACCCGCCCCTTTAAGACCCTGGCATCTATATTATTAGGGCTTTTATTCAAAATATAATCACAAAGTAATCTTGCTTTTTTACGCTCTTTATTAAAAGCTTTCTCTCTAGCTATAATAAATATTTGATCAAAGTTCAATCCTTTAGTTAATTTTTTAATTTCTACAAGTTGTTCTGTTGAAAACTCAATATTTGGCCTAGCATAAGTATTAAGAGAATCGGGGAATATTTTATTTTGTTGAGTACTATATGTATTTCGTTTTTTAAACGCTATTAATGAGTCAGAGATTGTTTTTAGCAGGTTCTCATCATTTATTTTATAAGTATTAAAGTTCTCATAAATCTTATACAATTCTCCGTCTGAATACAAATAATCTTTATATATAAAATCACTGGTATTTCCTTTGTATCGCATCAGTGGTATTTGATGAATATTTCTAAAACTTCTAACAGTATCCAGCCCTTCCCCTACCCAAGCTACCTTTTCTAATTTATTAAATTCATAATTATTCATCAAAAAGGAAAGTAAGCTTGGTGTTACATCCAAATGTGATGAAACGGACTTAAACTTCGCTGATTTCTTTAACAAAGGACTATATATAAACATAGGAACATGATATCTACACAGCTTATCTTTCTGACTTATAGGCACCAGCCTATGGTCTCCTGTGATTATAAATATGGTATTCTTATACTCTTCTCTTTCAGCATATGCTTGCATAAAATCTTTAATAGAGTTATCTGTGTAAAGTAGGCTCGCATAAATATCTTTGCTTGCCTCTATCTCTTCCTTTGGTAAACTAAAACTACGAGTTGAATTTAATAAACTATCTACCTTTGTTAAATAATCTTCTTTTAAAGGAAAATCAAAAGGATCATGGTTGGTCAATGTCATTACAATGTCTAATCTTGGTGTCTTTTTTTCGTCAAATGTTGACAATGCTTTTTTATAAATTTCAGCATCAGGATAGCCCCAAGAATACCCTTTTGAATCTACTTTTGTGCTTTCATAGTCCAACCCAAAATTATTTTCATCAATTAAATAATCAATTCCATTGTATTCTAAAAAATTAATGTTCCGATCAAAGCTTGATTGATGCCCGGCATAAAAAGATGTTGTGTATCCATTCGCTTTCAACACACTAATTAATGAAATATGAGAAGGTGTTTTTGTCAGTTCTAAAAATCCTTTTTCTCCATACGGAAGAGACCCTAACAACGACGGAAGTATCCCAAACGACCTCCCTGAAGTACTTACAAAATTATTCCAGTACAAAGATTTTGAAGCTAAAGAGTCTAAATAGGGGGTAAAGCCTCCATATTCAGCATCTCCCACAAATTCACTTCCGAGGCCTTCAATTATCAATATAACAATTGTTGGCTTTTCTTCTTGGATCTTAAAAAATGGCGCCAACACATCTTTTGTTTCATCAAACGATTTTAAGAAAGGATACTCATCTTCTCCCGATAAATCATAATTACCAATGGCGTTTTTTTCATTTTGAAACTTTATTATGTCTGCACCTAAAAAATACATTTTATTCTGATAAGCAATCGCAGATGTTTCTGAAAGCACTAATTTCAAGCTCCCGAAAAGCACGACTAAAATTATAGTGATTGAAACTATTTTATGACGAATGACATGTTTATTAAGAACACGATTTAGGATCAAAAACACCATTGGAAATAAAACAAGTAGAAAAAGAGAAAATAAAGATGTTGCTTCTGATGAAGAAGATACCGTAGCGTACACGTCATGTATAGAATACCCCAATACATCAGCCCCGAGGTTTAACAGTGTTGTTAAGCTATATGCTACCAAAGCAAATTGAACAACAACCACAAAAACAAAAAACACGGTAATAAGTTTAACTCTTTGTTTTTTAAAAATAAAAAAAAACAGCACATGAAACGGGAACAATACCATTCCTATTAATATTGATGTATAAACATCATTGATTAATTTATACAGCAATGTAACTCCAAAATTCGGTACTTTAATGCCATTAGAAAACATCATATAAAGCTCAAATAAACTTATCAAGAGAAAGGTACATAGTAGCGCCAAACAGGTATAAATATATCCTTTGACAAATAGCTTCTGAGGTGTAGATTTCATAATAATTACAGTATTTTTTAGTTATTAACTTTCGACTTCTGGAAACCTTTTCTAATCATAGTTCCCCATTTTTTATTTTTGTTAAATAAATAATCCCAATTACCTCTTATTGCTGCATATAAAATAAGGAGGTGTAATGTAAATGGTTCTAACAAAACTGTCAGTATCATTTTATAGCCTATTCCTTTGTCTTTGTATTGATGGAATGTATGTTCTTCAGTAAGAATTGCCACTAAAGAAAATAAGACCGTAAACAAGTATGCTAAAATAAATAATACAAAAGCATAATCCCATCTCAACTTTTGAAACACTACAAGTGTTGTTAAATACACAATTCCAATGATTTCGATAGGTGGACCTATTCTTTCATAAAGAAACCAATAAGGGTAACTTAGTAAACCGAGTAACCTATATTTATAATTCAATCCGATTTTTCGGTGCTTCCTAAGAGTTTCAATGGTGCCCCTAGTCCATCTATTTCGTTGGGAAATAAATGTTTTATAATTATCTGGAGCCTCTGTCCAACAAAGCGGATCGGGAATATATGCCATTTTATATTTAATGTTCTGCTCTTCCATATGCATTCTCATCCGCACAATAATTTCCAAATCTTCACCAATAGTATTTGTATCATATCCTCCTACTTCAATAATAATTTTTCTATCAAACAAACCAAATGCGCCTGAAATTATCAGCAAACCATTTAATCGACTCCAAGCCATTCTACTCAGTAAAAATGCTCTTATATATTCTAAAACTTGTGTTTTTTCTATTAATTTTTTAGGGAAATTCACAACCAATAGCTTTCCGTTTTTAATAACACAAGAATTAGCAATTCTTACAACCCCTCCAGCGGCAATGACCTTAGTCTTTGTTGTTTCTAAAAATGGTTTTATCATTTTTTGAAGAGCATCTTCCAACAACAAACAATCAACATCTATACAAACAACATAATCGCTTTTACTCATATTCAAACCTAAATTTAACGCATCTGCTTTCCCTCCGTTTTCTTTATCAATTACTGTCAACTTTTCAAATGCTGGATTGGTAGATTTAAAAACTCCAGCTCTTAATGCTTGTGTTTTTATTTGTTCATTTATAAGGCAATCTACACACTCTAAATCATAAACTTCAATCAATTTTTCTAGACTGTCATCTGTACTTCCATCATTTATGATAATTACATCATAATTTGCATAATGGTTTGACAGTAATGATCTTACATTATCAACAATGTTTAGAGTTTCATTATAAGCTGGTGCTATTATTGAAATAGATGGAGAAACGGTTGAAGACAATATTTGTTTATAGTCTACATAACTGTTTTTTCTAAAATACTTAATAGTTTCAAATAAAGAAAGCGTACCTAATATAACGTAAGACCCCACCGCGGTAAGCGTATAGATAATAAAAAATATATTAATAACACCCGTTGTGCATTTAAATAATGCTAATTTTTAAATTATTTATATTTCTATCAAAGATAAACTTATTGATGTATTGAATAACCGTTAACGAAGTTAATTTGGATAGTATTCTTGTTTTAAA
>JABMNH010000036.1 GCA_013205245.1 Flavobacteriales bacterium
AACTTCCGTCTGTAGCGTTGCTATTTGGCAAATTGGTTATAACCGCTGAGGTGTCAGTATTATTGAAATCTATCCAATAGTTTATCGTTTCGCTGTGCGATATTGTCCCTTCTGGTTCAGGGCGCGATGGTAGAATTACAAAAGATGATGCGGTAAACGCAACACTAAGTATGGGGGCTCCAACTGGTGATACACGCAGTTCAGAACGTGTAAAAATGTCTATGCTTCGTAGAAAAGTAGCACAACGTTTAGTTGCTGTAAAAAATGAAACTGCCATGCTTACTACTTTTAATGAAGTAGATATGAAACCTATTTTTGATTTACGTAACCAATTTAAAGATGTGTTTAAAGCAAAACATGGAGTTGGATTAGGATTTATGAGTTTCTTTACCTTAGCTGTTGTAAGAGCTTTAAAATTATATCCAGATGTAAATTCAATGCTTGACGAGGATTATAAAATTATGAATGATTTTCATGATATTTCAATTGCTGTTTCGGGGCCAAAAGGCTTAATGGTACCTGTAATTAGAAATGCTGAAAATTTAACGTTTAGAGGTGTTGAAAATGAAGTAAAACGTTTAGCTCTTAGAGCTCGTGATGGACAAATTACAGTTGATGAAATGACTGGTGGTACTTTTACCATTACAAACGGTGGTGTGTTTGGATCTATGCTTTCTACTCCTATTCTAAATCCGCCTCAAAGTGGAATTTTAGGAATGCATAATATTGTTGAGCGACCAGTAGCTATAAATGGAGAGGTAGTTATAAGACCAATTATGTATGTTGCTCTTTCTTACGACCATAGAGTTATTGATGGTCGTGAATCTGTAGGTTTTTTAGTTGCTGTGAAAGAAGCATTAGAGAATCCAGTAGAAATATTATTGAATAACGATCCTAAAAAAGGATTGGAATTATAAAAAATAAGCATCCTTAATTATAATTTAAAAGCCAAGAAAAATTTCTTGGCTTTTTTTATATATCTATGATAAAAATCATTCTTATTTAGACTTAATAAAAATAACTTTGCCGTGTTATCCGATTATTATAAATATGAAAAAAATACTACCCCTTGTTTTATTATCAACAATTTTATATTCAAGTTTAACTGCACAAACCATAGAGCCCTCAGCAAGTGTCAACAAAAATTTTCTTCAAATAGAACTTGAATCTATCTATTCTATTCAAAAAGAAGATTCTAAAAAAATGGAATCTTGGAGTATTCCAAGTGCACTTTTAAGATATGGATTAATGAATGGTTTTGAATTACAATTAAACGCTCCTATTATAAAAGAAAAATTATGGGAAAATGATCATTTAATACATTCATTAAATAAATTTGATGATATACAAATTGGTTTTTCCATGAACCTTTGGAGAGAAAATAAATTATTACCCGAAGCATCTATCATGATTAGGGCAATATTACCAACAGACAAAAAATTTAAGCTTAATAAAATTGGAGAAATTATTTCACTAAACTTTTCAAATAAAATTTTAAATAAAATTTATATTAATTACAATTTAGGATATGCTCAAGAAACTGATAATTCAAAAGCTGGATTTTACATTGTAAACGTCTCCTATGAATTAAATTCTAAACTGCATTTCTTTATAGAAAATTTTGGAGATTTTAACAAAGAAAGTTTAATCTCTCACAACCTAAATATTGGTGGTGGTTATAACTTTAAACATAACTTTATGATAGATCTTTCAATTACAAAAGGTGTAAATCATAATTTATTTTATACTGGCGGTATAATTACTTGGGTTATTAACACTAATTAGAGTTAATATTTATATATAAGCCTTTTTAAATAAACACATTTATTTTTATAATCAATAATGGCTTTTCCTTTCTCCAAAATATCAGCTCCAATAATTCCATCTACAGCTTCAGCTTTATGCTCAGTTAAAGCCGTGTTTACATGGGTTAAATCTAACAACACAATATGAGAATTTTTATACTTCCATCCTTTTAATTTTAATATGTTTTTTGAAGAAATTTTAGTTTCCATTCCAATTGCTCCTGCTCCAGCGGCTTTAGTTTCAGAATCTTTAACATTTAACTTAAACTTATCGGCTAAATTAATATCAATACAAGAGTTTGAAGCTCCAGTATCTAAAATAAACTTTCCTTTAACGCCGTTTAATATTGCTTTAAGTTCAAAATGATTGGTGTTAATTTTTTTTAATTTTATTTTAATATATCCTTTTCTTATAAGAATGTTATTCAATTCCATTACATTGTATTTATGCCAAATCTAGCGCTTTTTTAAAAGAATATAACCCGCTATTAAAACGAATCCAACTATTAAAAACCAACTAAAGTTAAAATTACTATTTTATAACGAAGTTACTTCTCCAATATACACAAAACTCGCCCAATAATACGGTGATTTTTACTTGCAGAAATGGTTTCATTATTTATATACGCTAATTTTGAAGTATGCAAAGCTTCCGATTTATTTACACTTTGTTCATGATTTTTATAAAACCCAGCCATGATTTCTTCTGTTGATTTATCATTTACTTTCCATAAAGAAACTAATAAATTTTTTACGCCTGCATATGAAAATCCACGAGCTAAACTCATAGAGCCTTCACCTTTTCTTAAGGTTCCTATTCCTGTTTCACAAGCACTTAAAACTAACAAGTCTGCTTGCAAATTATAGCCATAAATTTCGGGTAAATACAACGTTTCATCATGAAACTCAATTGCTGGAGGCGTATAATAATCTCCAGAAGTTGCATGTGTGGATAAATGAATGATGGAATAATTTTTAGCCAATGTTTCAAATGCCTTTTTTGAAGCGTTTGAGTTTAACAAAAACTCACCGTCTCTTGTATTTTCAATACTTTTGGCTTCTTGTAATGTGTAATTTAATTCAGATAAACCACGATGGTTGTTTTTACTGTAAGTCGCTAAACTTGTAAGTATCATTATTCCTAATGCGTTTTTAAAAATTCTGCTTACAACTTTACTATTCTTTAAGTTTGTGAAATTTTGTTTTTGTGTTTTCATAATTATTAAATTTTAATTGTTTTAAATTTGTGTTACACTTACATATCAATAGGTTTTATTTTTTGTTACCCTTTTTTATGAAAAAAATTTTAAATTAGCTATCTCTAATACTAATAAATGATTCAAAAACCACACGAAGATCACATATATAAGACCGTTGCACGGTAAATTTTTACAAAAAAAGACAAAAAAATATGGTTAACCACTTGGTTATAAGGG
>JABMNH010000037.1 GCA_013205245.1 Flavobacteriales bacterium
GATTAAAAGATTGAAAAACAAATCCTAAAAATTTATTTCTGTACTGGGCAGCTTTGGTTTCATTTAGATTTTTAATAGGCACTCCATCCAGGACGTAAGATCCTTCATTGGCCTCATCTAACATACCTAAAATATTTAAGAGCGTAGACTTACCAGAACCAGAAGATCCCATAATAGCTACTAGTTCTCCGGCCTCTACTGAAAAGTTAATTCCCTTTAAAACGTGTAGGCTATTGCTACCCATTTGGTAAGACTTGTGTAGGTCTTTTATCTCTATCATTCTCATGCTAATAAATCCTTTTTATCCTTTTAATAATTTGCTACACTAGGAGCACATAATCTTTAGACCTAAAAGTTTGAGATATGTTACAAATTTATATCTAAAAAAAATGTTAAAAATCAACACCCCCTTGGTTACAAGAAACAAAGCTTTTTTTTTAAAAGTTAAAGCGTCAATATTATGCCTCTTTTCTCATTTTTCTGTAGATAGCAATTCCAATAGCTGCAATAAGCACATATGGAATGGCCATTAAATAAACAATACCATTATTTATTCCCTTAGCGACAGACTGATTTCCCTCACTCTCAAGAACTGCCCTACACATGGCACATTGAGCAACAACATCCTGTGTAGAGAAGAAGCTCATTAGCACAATGAAAATGATTGAATATTTCTTTAAGCTAACGGTAGAGAAGGAATTCATAATTTATATTTAATAAGTGTAATAAGGAGCTATCATGAGGTAAACTACCACGCCAGTAATAGCTACATACAACCAAATAGGAAAGGTTATTTTAGCTAATTTTTTATGTGCCTCAAACTGTTTTAAATATGCTTTTGCATAGGTTTTTAAGACCAGAGGAATAATAGCAATAGAAAGTATAATGTGACTAATAAGTATAAAATAATACACATATACTACCACACCTACTCCGCCAAATGGAGTAGACTCAGAGGTCATATGGTAAGCTACATACATAACCAAAAAAATCAATGAAAACACAATAGCAGTAGTCATTAGAGTTTCATGTCTTTTACGCTGCCCATTTTTAATAGCAAAAACAGCCATGATTAAAACCAGTGCCGTAAGTCCATTAATAGTAGCGTATATGGGTGGTAATATAGAAAGCGGTGCTACACCTGGAATTTTTACTCCAAACAAAACAGCTACTACCACAGGTATTAAAATAGATACTATTGTGATACCCGTATTAAATTTCTTTTCCCTCTGAATTTGATTTTCCATTTTACTCCTCTAATAATTTTTTAATATCCACAATAAGTGCTTCAATCTGGTCTGTTTCTCCGTGGTCATTGACCCCTATCTCGTGGTCTATAGCACCTCTGTAATATATAATAGGATTACCAAAAGGGTCTACCCTAGATCTCAAATAGCCCTGTTTGTCTACAAGAGCAAACATGCCTGCGTGCTCAAAGCCACCAGGAGCATTAGGAACTTGTTGAGCAAATATATTAAAGCCCTCATTAGCAAGGGTAAACACTTCTTCTAAAGGCCCAGAGAGCAAGTGCCAATCCAAAGATTCAATTCCATACTGCTGCGCGTATTCCTTTAGTACTTTTGGAGTATCATTTACTGGATTTATGCTAAAAGAAGCTATTCCAAAATTCTCAACATCCTTTATGGTGTTTTGAACATATACTAAATTTTTACTCATGACTGGGCAAATGGTAGGACATGTAGTAAAAAAGAACTCCACTACGTACACCTTGTTTTTATAATCCTTCTCAGAGATCATGAGACTGTCTTGATTATAGAAACTAAATGAGGGGACTTTTCGCTTTTCACCATTAAGAGTTAAAAAAGATAAGGCTCCACTGTTATTGGGAATACTTAGCCGGTCAGAAGTAACAACTGCTCCTGATTTAAGACGTGCTATAATTGAAGGAATTACTAAAATACCAAAAATAAGAACAATAAAGGAAATCCAAACATAGGTGTATTTTTTAGCTGCCATAATTTCTATTCGTTATTATTATAGACATTATTCTTTTTTAAGGCCATCCTGTATTCTGCTAGAATAATCTTTACATCATCTATCATGGTGTTAGTTAATTCAGAGACTGAAGTAGCATTGTAACCATAAATGACCTCTGCTCCATTTTTACCATCTCTACCCCTTAGGTTTAAATCTTTGTCTATAATAAAAACGGCATCTAAACCATTGTCTGAGTCTAATACAAGAGGTGTTTTTAGACTTGAAAAATACGTGGCTATCTCCTTGGGATCACTATAAATAAAACGCCAACCACCTACTTCTCCAATAGTCTGTAGTTCTTTCATCACATCTTTCACTTGATCTTCTGTGCCAAGAGGCACCATCATCACAAATTGAAAGTCATTGAAATCTGAAAAACGTTTGTATATTTTCTGGTTAAGGTTAAACATATTCACCTGACGGTTTTCTAAATTGCCTCCCAAAAAACCCATCACCGTAATGTGGTTTTTTAAAACCAGCTGGTCTTTGTTCTCTGGCAACTCTAATACCGCACTAGTGAGGGTTGGCAATATTCCAAAACGATTCACTCCAGAGGCAAAAAAAATATAAGCCACTAAGGGGAAAAAGAATAAAACACCTAAGACAAAAGACTTTTTAATTTGTTGTTTTTTCATAGCCACTCATCTTCTAAATTAGAATCTATGTAAAAATAAAAAAAGGCGGTTTAATAACCGCCTTTTGTATATACTAATTAGAAATTAAAATTCCCATTTAATAAATCCTTCTTTATAAATATCATGTATATAATTCCCCTCTACCAACAAGATAAAAGACAAGTAAGCAATTAAGAAAAGTCCAGTCCAAACCACAGACCTTCTAAGACCTGACTTCTCATCTCTAAGGTGCATAAAATCCCATGCTATATAATAAGCTTTAACTAGCGTTAGAATAATAAAGATCCAATTTAAAATCTTCATGTATAAAAAACTATTAGAAGTCAAAACCTCGGGTTTAATAATACCTAAAGCAACCTCTACACCAGTAATGATGGATAAAAATATTAAAACACCCCAAATTTTTTGGGTATTAGATTTAAAAGTAACAAAGCCTCTGAAAATTGATAATTTGTGTTCGTGTCCCATGATAATAAATAATGCTTAAATTAAACCAGGTAAAAGAAAGTAAATACAAATACCCAAACTAAATCTACAAAGTGCCAGTATAATCCAACTTTTTCAACCATTTCGTAATGGCCTCTTTTCTCGTAAGTGCCCACTATAACATTAAAGAAAATAATGATGTTGATTAAAATTCCTGAGAATACATGAAATCCGTGGAAACCTGTTATAAAAAAGAAAAAATCACCAAATAGGGTTTTGCCATATTCGTTCACATGTAAATTAGCGCCAATAACAACTTGTTTGGCTTCGGCTAAGTATTTGTCGGCATCTTGATGCGATACCAATACTTTTTCTTTAGTTTTTGAATCTATTTTTTCTAAACGCAACTGTAAATCGGGATGCGCCTTAAATCCGTTAATAACCTGTTCTAAACTTACAGGAGGTAAAGCAACTTCGCTAACATACCACAATCCTTTGCTTGACGAATGTTGAACGCGTTCATCTGATTTTGCCGCAGCAAAGTCTTCTAATTTAACTTGATGTCCATCTGCATTAACAAACTGAACTATTTTGCCATCTTGTAATTGTATAGCACCGTTTTCACCACTAATAAAATGTGTCCATTCCCAGGCTTGAGAACCTAAGAAAATAAGTCCGCCAACTATGGTAAGCAACATATAAAAAGCAACTTTTGCTTTTTTAAGATGATGACCCGCATCTACAGCCAGTACCATTGTAACCGATGAAAAGATTAAGACAAATGTCATAAAGGCCACATAATACATAGGATAATTGCCATGTATAAAAGGGACGTGAGTAAATACCTGATCGGCAATTGGCCAGCTATCAATAAACTTGAATCGCATTAAACCATAAGCGCCTAAGAATCCTGAAAAAGTTAAGGCATCTGACATGATGAAAAACCACATCATCATTTTACCATAACTAGCACCTAAAGGTTCATTACCTCCATTCCAAGAGCCTGTTGTTTGTGTTGCAGCATCGTTTGCTTCCATAAACAAAAAATTGTTTTTAATTGTGTTTTTGATTTTTTTTCGTGGTCAAATGTACATAAAATCTGTTATCTAATAAAATAGAAGAAAAAGAACAGATAAATCCATAAGATATCTAAAAAGTGCCAAAAGATACTGCCCAATTCTATACCCAAATAATTATCTTTAGAATAACGTCCTAGAATTTGTTTATATACGATGTACATTAACACAATAACTGATGCTAAGACATGAACCAAATGTGTTACCGTAATAACATATATAAAAGACGTGGCTATGTTGCTTTGTGCGCCTGTAAAATATAAACCTGCGTCTATCAATTCTTTAAATCCAAAAAATTGCGATATTACAAAGCCTAAACCAAACAACAAACTGAGTATTAAAAACAAACTTGTTTGCTGCTTTTTATCTTTTTTGATGGCTTTTTTCGCCAAAATAAAAGAGATGCTTCCTAAAACAATAAGTAAAGTACTTATGTAAAAAGCATTTGGCAGGTTAAAACTTACCCAATCTTCGCGGTTTGTACTAATAACATACGCACTTGTTAGTCCGGCAAATAACATAATAATACTCACCATGGCAACGCCTAACATCTGAATAGCCGTTTTCCTTTTTAATTTATTTTCCATAACTATCTTAAAAATTTATCGATAACAAAAATTATTTGAATCATTGTAATATAAAACACGCTTGACAACATCAGCTTTCTGGCCATTAAATTGGTTTGAACCGATAACAATTTGAATCCGTAAAACAACATCAATAATCCGGGTAAAACCGTGATAACAGCCGCCACAACAGATAATTTTAAATGACCTGATAATCCTAAAACAGGATAAACAGAAACTATTATCATCACTAAAGTATATAATATAATTTGAATAGCGAGCTTTTTATCTTTTTGACCCATTGGCAACATTTTAAATCCGGCCAATTTATAATCGTCATCAAGCAACCAACCGATAGCCCAAAAATGAGGGAATTGCCACAAAAACTGAATGGCAAATAAAATACCTGCTTCAATACCAAAATGATTGGTAGCCGCAACCCACCCTAACATAAACGGAATGGCACCTGGAATAGCACCCACAAAAACCGCTAAAGGTGTCACCGATTTTAACGGCGTGTAAACACTGGTATATAAAAATATAGACAGCGCTCCGAAAAAGGCCGTCTTTGGGTTGATATTGTATAAAATAGCCAATCCTATTAAAGTAAATGTAAAGGCAATAATTAAAGCTGTTTGTTTTGACAATCTACCCGCAGGAAGCGGTCTTGTTTTGGTGCGTTGCATTAGCGCATCTTGTGTAATTTCTATGACCTGATTAAAAGCGTTTGAAGCACCCACCATTAAATAACCACCTACAGCTAATAAGGATAAAGTTTTATAATTAATAACATCGGCGCCAAGCAAATAGCCCGCAACTGATGAGAATACAACACTTATTGACAAACCAAACTTGGTTAATTGTTTTATGTCGTCTAAAATAGTGTTCTTGCTATTTGGTTTTAAAAGAGGTGTCAATAAAGTTGGTTTTCTTTGGTTGAATAATGTGCAAATATAATTAAACCCCGTTAATGCAACCTATAAGCTCCCTAAAAATACTAAGATAAGTCCTTTAAACTGATTGCTTTTAAAGTCTGTTTTTTAGACAAGTAAATTCTAAAATAAAAAAGTGCAGAAAATGCTTTGCGGATTATAGAAATGTATTAAATTTGCGCTCTCGTTTAGCAATTATTGCTAGTGACATTTTGCGAAAGTAGCTCAGGGGTAGAGCATCACCTTGCCAAGGTGAGGGTCGCGGGTTCAAATCCCGTCTTTCGCTCAGAAAAGAAAAAGAAGGTTAACTACTTAAGATTAATTCTTTAATTAGTTAAAGCGACCAAGGTCGCAGGGTTCTCCCGCCCCGAAGTTTCGGGATTAGGACCATCTTTCGCTCTGAAAAAATAATACCAATATCTGTCTTTTTAAGATAGTGACGCTCGAGTGGTGGAATTGGTAGACACGCTGGACTTAAAATCCAGTGGGCTGTAAGGCCCGTATGGGTTCAAGTCCCATCTCGAGTACTGAAACCTCAACATGAAAATGTTGGGGTTTTTTGTTTAAATTTGTTTTAAATCTAAAACTACCTAAACCATTGTTTAAAAACTTTTCAATATTACTTTTAATTATTTTAGGGCAACTTTCATTTAATAAAATATCTGCTCAACAAGATTTTCAAATTAAAGATAAAATTATAGGTAATTGGTATTACTTTGCTGATGTTAATGAAAATAGCAGTCTCAAAGATTATAATGAAATTTATTTTGATGGGAAAAAGGTTCAGGAGTCTTTAGAGTCTATGGGAATAGTACTTTCAATGAAATATAAAATTGAAGGTGAAAACTTATTAATTAAAAAAAAGGATACTTTCTTATTTTCAGGGAAATTTGAATCAATTTCTAAAAATAAATTTATTCTTATAAAGAATGGATTTAAAAGAACATTTTATAAAGTGAATAGCAGAATAACTTTAGAAAAAGTCATAAAAAATAAAATCTCTGAGAAATTTTATTCAAAAGCCAATTTTAGGAGAATGTCAAGAGCTAAGAAAAAGTTTAATATAACTCCAACTGCTGAGTATTATTACAAAAAATATAAATCTCAAAAAAAATAAAATATCATTCCAAAATTAACTTTGTGAAGCAGTTGAACCTTAGATAATAACTGAAAGAGTCCTCGTCACCCCACTAAAGTAGAACTCAGTCTGAATGACACAATTTAATAAATAGATGTTCTTAATTCAATTACTTTTGCTTTTTCACATACGCTTTAAAAGCCTTACTCTCTATCATTAAAACCTCAATCAATTCAATTTTTTTGTTAGACATATACAAACCGACAATGCCTTTTGGTTTGCAATAATTTATAAACCATTCTATATTTTCTGTTGGGATTTTTAGTTTCTCCACAAAAAAAGCATCCCCAAAATCAGCTCTAATTTCATCAGGAACGGTTAAAGCTTTTTTGGCATAGGTCTTTTTAGCTTGTTTGCGTTTGCGCTTTAGCTGACCAATTTTGTCAATTTCATTAGCTATCGGACTTAGCACAAAGCCCAATAAGCCTAAAATATTACCGCCTCCCTGAAACTGTGCCCTTGAATTACCAAAAGGATCTGGCGGCTTTAGTCTGTCAATGGCGTCAATATCATCAACCACATTAAAATCTATATTTCCGAAATTTAAAGCGCCATTACCAACTTGTGATACAGGTTTCTTTACATTTTTAGCATCTGTCAATAAGTCTCCCGATAAGTTATGATTCTTTATTTCTATTTCATCAAGCTCATTTACATTTTGTAGCAAAGCCACTTCGAGTGTTTTGCTTTTTAGAATTTCGATCGTAATAATTATTTCTTTCTTCTTAAATTGAATACCGTCAAAAACAAGGGTGTCATTTTCTTTTACAGGAATTTTAAACATGCCGTAGGAATTACTTATAGTCCCCTTTTTGGTGTTTTTATTTAAAATATGAATACTTTCTACAGATTCATAATCATTACTTATTTTTCCAACTAGAGACAGTCTGGCTATTTGAGCCTGTGTCTGAAAAATAAATCCAATAAAAAATAAAATGCTTAGTTGCTTGGTCATCACTACAAAGAAAGCAATCCAAATGTCAAAAAAATATTAATGTTTTTATAAACTTTTGTTAAAGAAAGAATTGAAAAATCTAACGCAATAATCTACTCAAATCATCCCAAAATTTTGGGTAGGATTTAGACACCACTTCGGCATCTTTAATAACAAGTGGCACTTTTAAAGCCAAAGGTGCAAAAGCCATCGCCATACGGTGGTCGTTATATGTAGCTATAGTTATATTGGGATTAATGATTTTAGCAGGATGTAAAATCAAGGACTCATTGGTAACATCAACCTTTGCACCTAACTTTTCGAGTTCGGTTTTTAAGGCGGATAACCTATCGGTTTCTTTAATTTTTAAAGTGTGAAGACCCGTCAATTCGCATGCCATTCCCAAACCGAAACAAGTCACCACAATGGTTTGCGCCAAATCGGGAGCATTGACTAAATCTAATTTTAAGTTTTTGGTTTTTGGTTTTGAGTGTTTAACTAATGTTATGGCATTGCCATCAAAAGTTGTTTCAACGCCAAAATTTTTATAAACAGACACCAAAATGCTATCGCCTTGCAAACTGTCCTTTTTAAAGGATGCTAAATTAATTGTGGCTTTATCGCTTAAAGCGGCCAAACTATAAAAATAAGACGCCGAACTCCAATCGGATTCTACAGTCATATTTATAGGGTTCACCTCTCTTTTTGGTAAAATATTTATACTGTTGCCTTCCCAAGTATGGCTAATACCAAGTTGTTGCAACAAACTTAAAGTCATTTGCAAATAAGGTCTCGACGTTACTTTGCCAATTAAATTAAGATGTAAACCTTGCTCTAATTTTGGCGCAATTAAAAGCAAAGCAGATAAATATTGACTGCTCACATCACCGTTAATTCTAATAGCATTATTTAATAAATGCTGACCACTTATAAGCAAAGGCGGATAGCCTTCTTTATCTTTATATTGAATATCTGCACCTAAATCGCGCAAAGCATCAACCAAAATTTTAACAGGTCGGTTTTGCATGCGGTCTGAACCCGTAAGCGTTACTGTTTTGCCATTTTTAACAGCAAAATAAGCTGTTAAAAACCGCATAGCTGTTCCAGCATGACCGATATCAACAGTTTCTGTCTGACTTAAAAGGGCTTGTTGTAAATGATGTGTGTCATCTGCATCTGATAAATTATCGATACTTATTTGTGGGTATAATTGTTGCAAAATTAACATCCTATTCGACTCACTTTTTGAACCAGAAATTGTTAAAGTTCCTTCAATATTTTGACAATCTGTATAATCTAAAGAGAGATTCATTTTGGAATAATTATGCTACTTAATTTATTTAGATATTTTTTCGGCACGTTTCTTTAAAATAAATGCCATAAACAGACCGTAAATAATACCACCAATAAGCTTGGCAATGCCAAATCTAATAATTGTAGGATAACTAAAGTTTTGTAAAAACCCTACAAAACCTGTTTTAGTAAACAAACTAAAAACAGCTTCTATAATTGTTAAGACAATCATAAACATAACAGCCGTATAAATAAAAGTCTTTTTAAAATTATAGCTTTTTGAATCTGTCATTACTTTAATTTTTTATTGTTCTGATGACGGTCGTGGTCGCGTTTGGTTTTTAAATCGAGTTTTTTATCAAACGCCTCTTGCAAATTGATGCCTGTTTGATTGGCTAAACATAAGACTACAAACATAACATCGGCTAATTCTTCGCCTAAGTCTTTATTTTTATCGCTTTCTTTTTCGCTTTGTTCGCCATAACGGCGAGCGATAATGCGCGCCACCTCGCCTACTTCTTCGGTCAATTGTGCCATATTGGTCAATTCGTTGAAATAGCGAACACCGTGTTCTTTAATCCAATTATCGACTTCTATTTGTGCGTTTTTGATGTTCATTACTCTGTGTTTTTACAATAGTCAAAAATAGGCAATAATCAAGACATTTCGACTACGCTCAATGCGACAATTAAGCTTATAAATAATCAAAAAATTTATCTCTAGAAATTTCTACAGCTCCCAAACTATCCAGATGTTCATTATAAACTTGGCAATCTATCAATTTATAATTTCGTTTTTCTAAGTAATCTGCCAACCAAATAAACGCCACTTTCGATGCATTACTCACTTTGCTAAACATACTTTCGCCGCAAAAAACCGTTCCTAAATCTATCCCATAAAGGCCACCTACCAATGCATTATTTTGATACACTTCAACCGATTTCGCCCAACCTTTTTGGTGTAGATCTATATAAGATTCTTCCATAGCATCGGTAATCCAAGTGCCTTCTTGTCCATCACGGGATATGATTTTACAATGACGAATCACATCCGCAAAAGCGCTGTTAAACCGAATCTCAAAAAGATTCTTTTTAAGAAACTGACGCATACTTTTACTGATTTTAATATCTTTCGGAAACAAAACCATTCTAGGATCTGGACTGTACCAAGTGATGGGATAACCCTCAGAATACCAAGGGAAAATACCACTTTTATAGGCTAAAATAAGTCGGTTTGGAGATAAATCGCCGCCAAAAGCCACGATGCCGTCAGCATTGGCAGAATTTACAGGCGGAAAGTACAGTGTTTTGTCAAGAATAAACATGGTGCTTTCCGCCTATAAATTTATGTGATTGGGGTATTTTTAGAAAGGTAAATCATCTGGATCCTCATCGCTAATATCTTTAGCGGCTTCAAAAGCATCCGAAGCATCTACAGGCGGTACATTTGAATCTGGCGCGGCAGACATGGCTTCAATTTTCCAACCCTGAATCGCGTTAAAATACTTTACTTCGCCTTGTGGATTTGTCCATTCTCTAACACGAATATTGATGCTTATTTTTACATCTTGACCCACATTATAACTGTCAAGAAGATCACATTTGTCTTGAATAAATTCTACTAAAATAGATTGTGGATATTGCTCGCTCGTCACAACAACAACATCTCTTTTTCTAAATCCTTTTGCCCCGAAGGTTTTTGTTTCGTCAATTAATTTAATTTTTCCTGATACTTCCATTTTCTATTAAAATTTAGGCCGTTAAAAGTGTTAACCAAGCCTCGTTTATATGATTGTTTTCTAAAAATTCTTGTGCTTTTTTATGTTTTTCTGTAACCGATAATTGTGCTATTTGCGGATGTTTCTCTGTAAATAATTTCACATCTTCAGGCAATGGCAAGGCTTCAATGTTTGCCAGCATACCCAAGTTATTTCCTGTCAAAATAATGCTTTCGCGGATGTATTCAGGAAGGGCATCAACGCCAATTCCTAAAGTAGAAAGCGGTTTTGGTATTTCAAAAAAACCGTTTCTGGCTCTTGAATAATATGATCCACCGGCACGTGCTACCAAATCTAATTTCTCTTGATTGACATTTCCTTTATCATCTAAAAAATCTTTATTTATATGCATACAGACAACCTCGCAAATAACCAAGTTTCCTGCCCCGCCTTTTTTTCCAAGTGGCACCACTTCATTAACCTTGCATTCCATTTGAATAGGCGATTCTGCCACTCTAAAAGGTTTTACCACATCAGATTTTAACATCGTTAAACCTGCTTTGGTAAATTCATTTACACCCGCGGCATATTCTGTACTTGCCAAACTCATCTGCTGTACCAAATCGTAATTCACAACATTTATCACAACTTCTTTAGTTGCCATAACATTATCTAATGTGTGTTTTGTTGTGTTGTTTGACACCCTCCGCGCAGGCGAAAAAATTAAAATAGGCGGATTGGCACTAAAAACATTGAAAAAACTAAATGGTGATAAATTAGGATTGCCATCACTATCTAACGTGCTTGCAAAAGCAATGGGTCTTGGCGACACAGCACTCAATAAATACGCATGCAATTTTGCAGTTGGTATTTCGTTAGGTTTAATGGTTAGCATAAATGTGTATTTTAGATACCGAGCAAAAGTAAATATATTCCTTTAGAAACAAATACCCTTTTTAAATTTTAGTTAGTGTGAGATATGACTTATATTTGTTTAATATGCAAATGACTACTTACAAAAATATTATTCGCTGGGCTATTGCAAGTTTATCTTTTGCCATAGTTGTGCTGATTTTATGGAATACCTACGACTTTTTTCAGAAATTTAAAAACGAAGAGCGTCAGAAAATGGAAGTTTTATCTGAAGCCTATAAACGCTTTAGTTCTGCTGGTTTAGAAGAAGATATTACGCTCTCTTCAAGAATTATTAGCGGAAACACAAATATTCCTATGATTGTTACAGATGCCAATGACAGCATTTTAAATAATCAGAATTTAGATAGTATAAAGGTCAAAAAACCAAACTATCTTAAAAAACAATTGGCTTTAATGAAAGCTCAAAACAAGCCTTTAGTAGTGAGTTATCAAAAAGGCGCTATTAATGTAAAACAATTTGTCTATTATAAAGATTCCGATTTATTGACCAAGTTAAAATACTATCCTTTAGCATTAATTTTTATTTTATTGCTGTTTGGAATCATCATTTATTTGGTCTTCAAATCGAATAAAAGTGCCGAGCAAAACAAATTATGGGCGGGTATGGCTAAAGAAACAGCGCATCAAATTGGCACACCCTTAACGTCCCTATTGGGATGGATTGAATTATTAAAACAACAACATGCCGACAAGGATACCATTTCTGAAATTGAAAAAGATGTTGCCCGATTAACAATTATTGCCAACCGGTTTTCTAATATTGGTTCTATTCCTAAATTGCAAAAAATTAATTTAATACAAGAAATCAAGACCACAGAAAGTTATTTTAAAACACGTATTCCTAAGGGCATTTCTTTTTCGGTAAACTATCCTGCAAAAGATGTAATGTATGTATCTATAAACACGCAACTATTTAGTTGGGTGTTAGAAAATCTCATTAAAAATGCCATTGATGCTTTAAAAGCAAAAGGCCAAATAGAATTGACCATTGAAGAAAATCAAAAACATATTTACATTACCGTTTCAGATACTGGTAAAGGCATCGCAAAAAAGCAATTTAAATCAATTTTTAAACCTGGCTACACCACTAAAAAACGTGGCTGGGGTTTAGGCTTATCTCTGGCAAAACGTATTGTAGAAAATTACCATGACGGCAAAATTTATGTGCAAAAATCAGAGATAGAAAAAGGGACAAGTATACGCGTAGTATTACCTAAGATTCACTAGCTAAAAAAACTTCTGAAATAGTGTTAGCCAATTCGCTAAATTCTTCTGAAGTCAAACTCACTTTATGTTTAAAATCAATATCCTTCATACTGTGCAGCGGAATTAAATGCACGTGTACATGTGGCACTTCTAGACCAATAACGGATACGCCTACACGTTCACAAGGCACAACTTTTTCGAGCGCAATAGCCACTTTTCTAGCAAAGGTCATCAATCCAAGATAAGACGTTTCGTCTAATTCAAAAAGTTTGTTTTCTTCTTTTTTAGGCACAACCAAAGTATGTCCTTTTGCATTTGGATTGATATCCAAAAAAGCAATAAAATCAGCACTTTCTGCTACTTTATAACACGGGATCTCCCCATTAATAATTTTCGTAAAAATACTGGCCATGATTATCTGGTAATTTCAAGAATTTCAAATTTCATAGTGCCATTGGGCACTTTAATTTCTGTGACATCGCCCACTTTTTTTCCTAACAAACCTTTACCTATAGGTGAGTTTACAGATATTTTTCCCGATGCTAAATCAGATTCAGAATCTGCTACCAAAGTGTAGTTAAATTCCATGCCATTGGCTAGATTTTTAATCTTAGTTATAGAATGGATTAATATTTTTGAATTATCCAATATCGATTCATCTATTAATCGTGCTGTAGATAACACTTCCTTTAATTTTCCTATTTTTAATTCTAACAAAGACTGTTCTTCTTTGGCTGCGTGGTACTCGGCATTCTCACTCAAATCTCCTTTATCGCGCGCTTCGGCAATATCATTTGTAACCCTTGGGCGATCTACATGTTCTAAATGCGCCAACTCATCTCGTAATTTTTTTAATCCTTCTGGTGTGTAATAAGATACGTTTCCCATAATCTTTTCGTTTATATTAAAATATAAAAATCCCAATTCCAATATAGAGGACTGAGATTTAACACAAAGATATAAAATATTTAGATAACCAATAAGATTTTGTAAATTGAACTCCTTAATTTCATCATAAAATAATGATAAAAAAATTGATTCTTTTTTTAGCAATTATTACTTTGGTTGCGTGCTCAAGTAGCGCGCCAGACAACAATAATAATTTACCCTATATTCCTGTAAACGAAACCATCAATCTTAACAGCCCTCAATACATAAATTTGCAAGTTCCCGGTGGATGGGCTTACGCTCCAGGCGGATTAAGAGGACTTATTATTTACAATTTTAACGGTACCGATTTTGTTGCTTTCGATCGTGCTTGCCCACATTTATCACCTTCTGAAAGCTGCTCTCAAATGATTGTAGAAAGCAGTATTAAAATGATATGCCCTTGTGATGATACCGAATTCAATATTATAACTGGTGCGCCTTTAACGACAGGTATCAATTTTGCTGCCCGAGAATACCGCGCTACTTTGATTAGTGCAAGTACATTAACCATCTCAAATTTTTAGATTTTACTTCTTTTAATTTTCCTATTTTTGTGACGATAAAAACAAGAGTTATGGCAAAAGTTAGTATCATTATGGGCAGCGCTTCAGACCTACCCATTATGCAACAATCAATAGACGTTTTAAAAGACTTTGGTATCGCCACCGAAGTGAAAATTATTTCGGCACATCGTGCCCCAGATATTTTAGCCGATTATGCTAAAAATGCTGTTGCTAATGGCATCAAAGTCATTATTGCTGGCGCTGGTGGCGCAGCCCATTTACCCGGAGTTACGGCTGCTTTTACGCCACTTCCTGTGATTGGCGTACCTATAAAATCGCATAATTCAATCGATGGTTGGGATTCTATTTTGTCTATTTTACAAATGCCTTCGGGTATTCCGGTTGCCACTGTGGCACTAAACGGTGCTAAAAATGCCGGTATTTTAGCGGCCCAGATTATCGCTGTAGCGGATGAAAAATTGATGCAAAAAATTGTTGATTTTAAAGAAGATTTAAAACAAAAAGTGATTAAAGCTTCCGAAGATTTAAACAAAAAATAAATCGCTTACTTTTTACTTCAAATACAAAATAGATAGATGTCTAAGAATAACCCTTTACTTCAAATTTTCGAAACGCCTCTTAACACCGCGCCATTTTCTAAAATAAAAACGGTGCATTTTAAACCGGCTTTTAAAAAAGCCATCGCTTTAGCAAAACAAGAAATTGATGATATTATTAACAATACCGATGCCCCTACTTTTGAAAATACTGTTGTGTCGCTCGATTTTGCAGGTTATACTTTAGATCGGGTTTCAAGTATATTTTTTAATTTAAATGCGGCCGAAACCAACGATGACATTCAAAAAATTGCCCAAGAAGTATCGCCTTGGCTCTCAGAATTCTCGAATGACATCAGTTTAAACGACGTATTATTCAAAAAAATTAAAACAGTTTATCAGCAAAAAGACAATTTAAATCTAAGCACAGAACAGCTAACGTTAATCGAAAAAAAATACAAATCGTTTTCGCGTAACGGCGCTAATTTAAACCCTTCCGATAAGGAAAAGCTACGCGCCATTGACACACAATTATCTAAGCTAAGTCTCACTTTTGGCGAACATATTTTGGCCGATGCCAACGCCTATCAAATGCATCTTACCAACGAGTCAGATTTAAATGGTTTGCCTTCTCACGCCATTGAAGCGGCTCAATTATTGGCGCAAGACAAAGGTTTAAAAGGTTGGCTCATCACACTTGATTATCCAAGTTATATTCCGTTTATGACTTATGCTAAAAACCGCTCGTTAAGAGAAAAACTGGCCAAAGCTTTTGGTGAAAAAGGCTTTCAACAAAACGATAATAACAACGAAGAAGTGGTTTTAAATCTTGTTAAACTAAAATCAAAACGCGCCAAATTACTGGGTTATAACACCCATGCCGATTTTGTTTTAGAAGAACGCATGGCTAAAAATCCGACGACGGTTTTAGATTTTTTAAACAATATTTTATCAAAAGCCAAACCTGCTGCAGACAAAGAATTTGAGCAATTAAAACAATTGGCTAAAGCCGATGGCGTTTCCGATTTCCAAAAATGGGACAGTGCTTTTTATAGCGAAATTCTCAAAAAACAAACTTTAGATTTAGACGAAGAGCAACTCAAACCTTATTTTAAATTAGAGAATGTTTTGGATGGTGTTTTTAAAGTCGCCCAAAAATTATATGGGCTTTCTTTTGAAGCTGTTGATAATATTGATGTTTATCATAATGATGTCAAAACATTTAAAGTGACAGACGAAAAAGGTGATTTACAAGCTGTTTTTTATGCCGATTTCTTTCCGCGTTCTGGCAAACGCCAAGGCGCTTGGATGACCTCATTTAAAAACCAATGGATAAAAGATGGCGAAAACAGTCGGCCGCATATTTCTATTGTTTGCAATTTTACAAAGCCAACAAAAACGCAACCCTCATTATTAACTTTTAACGAAGTCACCACTTTATTTCACGAATTTGGTCATGCCTTGCATGGGATGTTGGCAAACACAACCTACCCTAGTTTGAGTGGTACGAGTGTGTTTTGGGATTTTGTAGAATTGCCAAGTCAGGTTTTAGAAAATTGGTGTTACGAAAAAGAAACTTTAGATCTGTTTGCTGTTCATTACGAAACTGGTGAGAAAATCCCGACCGATTTAATAGAAAAAATAAAAGCATCCTCAAACTTTTTAGAAGGTTTGGCAACACTTCGCCAATTGAGTTTTGGTTTGTTAGATATGCAATGGCATACACAAGATCCTACAAAAATTAAAAGTGTCAAAGCTTTTGAAAGTACCACTTTTTATGACACACAATTATTTCCTGATGTTTCCGAAAATTGTATGAGCACAGCCTTTTCACATATTTTTCAAGGTGGTTATTCGGCTGGGTATTATTCCTACAAATGGGCCGAAGTTTTAGATGCTGATGCCTTTGCCTACTTTAAAGAAAACGGTATTTTTAATAAAGACATAGCCAATGCGTTTAAAGAAAACGTCTTATCAAAAGGTGGTACTGAAAATCCGATGGTATTATACAAACGTTTTAGAGGCACAGCGCCCAATCCAGAAGCGCTTTTAAAACGGGCTGGACTTATTAGATAAATTATAAGGAATTCTACAACTAATCTTAGGGTTTTAATTAAATTTGCCCCCTAAGTATAAAATGGTAAAAGCTTTAAAAGGCTTTTAAAAAATAATAGTATCATGAAAAAATTTGACGTTGTTGTTATTGGTTCTGGTCCTGGCGGTTATGTTTCGGCCATTCGTTGTGCCCAATTGGGTTTTAACACCGCACTTATTGAAAAATATAACACATTGGGTGGTACATGTTTAAACGTGGGTTGCATCCCAAGCAAAGCGCTTTTAGATTCATCGCATCATTATGACGATGCCCAAAATCATTTCGAAAAACACGGCATTGATCTTGGAAAAATCAGCCTAAATTTCAAACAAATGATTGATCGCAAAAACGAAGTGGTTGCACAAACCACCGGCGGTATCAATTATTTAATGGATAAAAATAAAATAACCGTTTTTAACGGATTTGGTTCTTTTAAAGATGCCTCGCATATAAATATCGCTCAAGCGGATGGTAGTATAGAAACCATTGAAGCTGCAAAAATAATTATAGCTACTGGTTCAAAACCCTCAAGTTTGCCTTTTATAAAAGTGGATAAAAAACATGTGATTACCTCTACCGAAGCTTTGAGTTTAACCGAAGTCCCTAAACATCTCATCATTATTGGTGGTGGCGTTATCGGTTTGGAATTGGGTCAGGTTTATTTGCGTTTAGGTGCGCAAGTATCGGTTATTGAATTTATGCCAAGCATCATCCCAAATATGGACAGCATGTTGGCAAAAGAATTACAACGCAGTCTTAAAAAACAAGGCATGAAATTCTATACAGGTCACAAAGTAACATCCGTTAAGGCTGGCACAAAAGAATCTGTTGTGATTGCCGATGACAAAAAAGGAAATCCAATTGAATTTAAAGGCGATTACGTTTTGGTTGCTGTTGGCCGACGTCCTTATACCGATAATTTAGGTTTGGAAAATGCAGGCGTTAAATTAACCGAGCGCGGTCAAGTGGAAACCAATGCGCAATTGCAAACAAATGTGTCTAACATTTACGCTATTGGCGATGTGGTTAAAGGCGCCATGTTAGCGCATAAAGCTGAAGAAGAAGGGGTGATGGTAGCCGAAATTATGGCGGGTCAAAAACCACATATCAATTACAATTTAATTCCGGGTGTGGTTTACACGTGGCCAGAAGTGGCTTCGGTTGGGCAAACCGAAGAACAATTAATAGAAGCTGGTATTGCTTTTAAATCGGGTAGTTTTCCAATGCGTGCTTTAGGGCGTGCCCGTGCCAGTATGGATATTGACGGACAAGTAAAAATTTTAGCCGATGCCAAAACCGATGAAATTTTAGGCGTTCATATTATTGGTGCTCGTGCTGCAGATATGATTGCCGAAGCGGTTACCGCCATGGAATTTCGCGCCAGTGCCGAAGATGTGGCACGTATGTCTCACGCCCATCCAACTTATACCGAAGCCATAAAAGAAGCCGCTTTGGCGGCTACTGAAAATAGAGCTATACATATTTAGAGAAAGAATGCCACATCACGCTAAAGCGTGATGTGCTGTGACAAATAATTAATGTTTTAAAAACATTTTTATTTTGCTACATTTGTGAAAATTGTTCCCTCAAACATGCAGTCAAACCCCTTTTCGTTCGAATTATACAATGCCACTATTAACGGAAAGATATGGCAACCTAAAACAACCCCAAAAGCCATCATTATTTTAGTACATGGTATGGGTGAACATATTGGCAGATATGAAAAAAGTGTTATTCCTCATTTGGTGAAAAATGATTTTGCTGTTGTAGCTTACGATCAATTTGGACACGGAAAAACATCGGGGAAACGCGGGCACAACCCAAGTTATGATGCCGTTTTGTGTTGTATTACAAAAGTAATTGTACAGTCTAATGCCACTTTTAAATCGGCACCTTTATTTTTGTACGGTCATAGTATGGGCGGCAATGTGGTTTTAAATTATGTGTTGCGCAGAAAGCATCCTTTTAAAGGAGTTATAGCTACAAGTCCTTTTTTAAAATTGGCTTTTGAACCGCCAAAATGGAAATTGTTTTTAGGTGAAATTTTGGGTAAAATAGCACCATCTATAACAATGCCAAACGAATTAAATCCGAATGACATTTCAAGAATTCAAGCAGAAGTCGATGCTTATGTCTCTGATCCTCTTGTCCATAATAAAATAAGTCCTAATTATTCTGTCAAATTTATTGAAACAGGTAAATGGGCTATTGAAAATGCACATCAACTAAAAGTACCCACTTTACTTTTACACGGTACAGGCGATAAAATTATTGACCACAAAGCCACCGCAGCATTCTCTAAAAACAGCAATGGCGTGGCAGAAATTAAACTTTTTGACGGTGGCTACCATGAATTGCACAACGATTTATGCCGTAATGAAATGTTAAATGACATTTCTAATTGGTTAAACATCCAATTAGAAAAATAGTTGGCCTGCTTTTTGTGTAAAAATCTTACTAACTTAGTGGCTTAATTACGCTTCTCTTTTTTATGAAAAATCTTTTAAAAATATTTTTATTTATCTTCCCTATTTGGATTTTTAGTCAAACAAACGTAGTTCTCGAAACTTCTAAAGACAGTCTTAAACCCAATAACATTTCAAAAATTGCAGAAGCCTTAAAAGATTACGAAATAACACGTAAAATGGACAGTGTTTGGTTGGCCGCAAAATACAACTCGCCCTTGTATGATAGTTTGGCCTTTGTAATTCCAGATGCCGAGTTATTGCCCTTTACGCCTGATAGTTTATTCACTTCAAAATTAAAAACCCGTTTAGACAGTTTACATCACAATTCGCCTTTTAACATTGCCTACAATCCGGTTTTAGAGCGCGTTATTAAAACCTATTTAAAAAACCGTCCGAAACATTTAGCGAATCTTATGACAAAGGCAAAATATTATTTTCCTTTATTTGAAGAGCAACTCGATAAATATGACATTCCGCTTGAAATGAAATATTTGGCCATAGTAGAATCGGCTTTAAAGCCAAATGCACGCTCGGGTGTTGGCGCCAAAGGTTTGTGGCAATTTATGTACAGCACAGGCAAACAATTCGATTTAAAAGTGAGTTCTTATGTTGACGAACGTGCCGATCCGTTAAAATCTACCGAAGCCGCTTGTAAATATTTGTCAAGTTTATACAACACTTTTGACGATTGGGATTTGGCGCTAGCCGCCTATAATTCTGGCCCTGGTAATGTTACAAAAGCCATTAGACGTTCTGGTGGTTATAAAAATTATTGGAATATCAGGCCTTATTTACCAAGAGAAACGCAAGGATATGTTCCTGCTTTTTACGCCACAATGTATATTTTTGAATATGCCAAAGAACATCAATTACATCCCAGTAGTTTTTCTACAACCTATTTTGAAACCGATACTGTGCGTGTTAAACGCCAACTTACTTTTGACCAAATAAACAAAGTTTTAGATACAGACAATACGTTACTTTGGAAATTGAATCCGCATTATAAATTGGGTATCATTCCATATATAAAAGGCCGCCATTATGCCTTGCGTTTGCCCCACGATTTAATTGGTGTTTTTGTTAGTAACGAAGATTCTATTTATGCTTACGCTAAAGCGGATGACGCGGCGCGCGAAAAACCATTACCTAAATATTTTGAGCTTAACAATAGGATAAGATACAAAGTTAAAAATGGTGATTATCTAGGTATAATAGCTGATAGACATGGTGTGAGCGTTAGCAAACTAAAACAATGGAACGGGCTAAAAAGTTCTAATATAAGTATTGGGCAACGTTTAACCATTTACCCAAGACGCTTTCCGCCAGCGACCAAAAAGCTTACGAAAAAAACATTCCCAAAAGGAGACTATACAGTTTACATTGTTAAAAAAGGCGACTCCCTTTGGAGCATCGCACAGAAATACCCTAAAATAAGCACACAACAAATAAAAGATTGGAACAATATTTGGAACAGCAAACAATTAAAACCCGGCACCAAATTAAAAATCTTTAAAAGCTAAATTGTTATGAAAAAAATCGGCCTTATTTTAAGCTTGGCATTTGTCTTTGCTTCTTGTTCTGAAAAAAATCAACTTATTTTAAAATCATCTACAGGACGCATTAATTCTGTCTTAGTGGTTATTGACAATACCGAATGGGATACAGAAATAGGCACAACTATAAAAGATATTATTAGAGAACCCGTTATAGGGTTACCTCAACCCGAAGTGCAATTAAGAACATCGCAAATAAATCCGCCAAACTTTAACAGCCTTTTCGAAAACAACAGAAATTTGTTATTTGTAGGGATTTCTAACCAAAATGCTTTTAAAGTTACACATAACAAATACGCGTCGCCTCAAACAATTATTGCTATTACTGGTAAAGATAAAGCCGCATTAATTAAAACAATTCAAGAAAATGCCGACAAACTCATCAGTGTTTTTAAAAAGAGCGACATCCAAGTTTATCAATCGAAATTATCAAAAAATATCTGGGAAAAGGACGCCTTTAAACAGCTAAAAAATACAACTATAAGTATCCCAAAAGATTATTTAAAAGTAGAAAAATTGCCAGATTTTTTATGGCTTAGAAAATACATCTCTAAAGATGGCACGCTAAACATTTTAGCCTATAGCATGCCTTTACCAAAAGGGGGCACAATAGATACATCAACAATATTAAGTTTAAGAGACAGCATCGGAAAAACACATATTCCGGGGCAGTTTAAAGATACTTATATGCAAACTTCAAAAGCTTTAGCGCCAAGTTTTAAATCGGTTATTATTGATGGTGTTCATACTACAGAATCACGTGGTTTATGGGAAGTAAAAAACGATTTTATGGGCGGTGCTTTTATAAATTACAGTTTTATAGATACCAAAAATAAACGTGTTTTATGCCTTGACGGATTTGTATATGCACCCAATCAAGATAAACGTGATTATATTTTTGAATTGGAAGCCATATTTAAAACCCTTAAACTAAAATAAGTCTTTAAATAGTTCTAATTTTAGAGGTTCTAAAGGGCCTCTAGCTCAGCTGGCAGAGCATCTGACTCTTAATCAAGAGGGTCGTGGGTTCGAACCCCACGGGGCCGACATCATAAACTAACTTTGTTTTATACTATAATTTATCTCATTTTTACACGTTTTGCATTAATATAAAAATTGTGTCATTTCTATTGATTTTTGTAAATGAAATGAACAAAAACGATATCGAGAATAGTAATTTTTCTTTTTAAAAAATTTCTCGATACATCACGTCAAGGTGTGATACACGATCAGGCGTTTTATAGATCAAAAACGATTAATGCAGAATGGGTCATTTATTAAAGTTTATCACAAAAAAACAGGTTAAAGTACTTAAGCTTTAACCTGTTTCTCTCAATGAATAACCCCCCGGCTATTATTCCTTCTTAAATATATTGGCTGTGTAAACTTTGCCTTTGTTTTTAACTTTTGCAAAGTAAGAACCTGTCTTCTTGCCTCTCGTATTATATTTGATTTCTTTTTTAAGGTTTTGTGTGTCGCTATTTCAGGATGGGACATAGGTTAAACATAAAAAGCTTGGGTAAATACCCAAGCTTTTTTTTAAATTTATACAGATTTTAAAATACTGCTTCTTTTTATTGAGGTGCTTATTTTAATTTCTTTTTGACTTTTACTTCGTGATAAGCTTCAATAATATCATCAACGCGAATGTCGTTATAATTTTTGATACTCAATCCGCAATCAAAACCTTTGGTTACTTCTTTGGCATCATCTTTAAAACGTTTTAATGAGGCTAATACGCCAGTAAAGACAACAACACCATCGCGAATTAAACGAATTTTAGAACTCCGCATTATCTTGCCATTTGTAACCATACAGCCAGCAATAGTACCAATTTTAGAAATTTTATAAACTTCTCTAAGTTCTGCATTACCTGTAATTTCTTCTTTAATATCTGGCGATAACATGCCTTCCATAGCGTCTTTTACATCGTTTATGGCATCATATATAATGGCATAATTTTTAATGTCGATTTCTTCTTTATCTGCCAACTGACGTGCAATGGCTGAAGGTCTCACATTAAATCCGATAATAATCGCATCAGAAGCTGAGGCTAACAAAACATCAGATTCTGTGATAGCACCTACACCTTTATGAATAATATTTACTTGAATTTCTTCGGTAGATAATTTTTGCAATGAATCTGTTAAAGCTTCAACAGAACCGTCAACATCGCCTTTAAGAATTAAATTTAATTCTTTGAAATCGCCTAAAGCAATACGGCGGCCAATTTCATCTAATGTAATATGTCTTTGTGTTCTAACAGATTGTTCGCGTTTTAATTGGCCACGTTTTGTAGCCAGTTGTTTGGCTTCGCGTTCATCGTCTAAAACGTTGAACTTATCGCCCGCTTGCGGTGCACCATCTAAACCCAAAACAGAAACTGGAACAGAAGGGCCTGCTGTTTCCATTTTGTTGCCACGCTCATCAAACATGGCTTTTATTTTTCCGCTATGCGTACCTGCCAATAAATAATCGCCTATTTTTAAAGTACCAGATTCTACTAAAACTGTAGAAACGTAACCCTTACCTTTATCAAGTAAAGCCTCTACAACAGTACCATTGGCATTTTTATTTGGATTGGCTTTTAACTCTAAAAGCTCGGCTTCTAAAAGTACTTTTTCTAATAATTCTGGAACGCCCACACCTGTTTTAGCCGATAAATCTTGTGATTGAATTTTACCACCCCAATCTTCTACCAATAAGTTCATTTGAGATAATCCGTCTTTTACCTTTTCGGGATTTGCATCGGGTCTGTCAATTTTATTAATAGCAAAGACTATTGGAATACCTGCGGCTTGCGCATGGCTAATGGCTTCTTTTGTTTGTGGCATTATTGAATCGTCTGCTGCAATAACAATGATGGCTAAATCGGTTACTTGAGCACCTCTGGCACGCATGGCAGTAAAAGCCTCGTGACCTGGTGTGTCTAAGAATGTGATTTTTTGACCATCTTTAAGCGCTACAGAATAAGCCCCAATATGTTGGGTTATACCACCCGATTCACCTGCTATTACATTGGCTTCTCTAATATAATCTAGCAATGATGTTTTACCGTGATCTACGTGCCCCATAACAGTAACAATAGGCGCTCTAGGCAATAAATCTTCTTCTTTATCGGCTTCAATCATTACAGATTCCTCTGCTTCTGCACCCACAAAATTTACTTCGTAACCAAATTCATCAGCAACAATACTAAGTGTTTCTGCATCTAGCCTTTGATTCATCGTTACCATCATCCCTAAAGACATACAGGCCGAAATAATTTGTGTAACAGGAACGTTCATCATTGTAGATACTTCGTTTGCCGTTACAAATTCTGTTACTGTAAGAATTTTACTGTCTGCTGCTTGAATTTCTAAATCTATTTCGGTTTGTTGGCGGTGTAAATCGCGTTTGTCTCTACGATGTTTCGCACCTTTAGATTTTGATTTACCTTGTAATTTCTCTAAGGTTTCTCTAATTTGTTTTTGTACATCTGCCTCTGTTGGTTCTGCTTTTACCAAAGGAGTTCTACCCCTTACAGGTGGTCTTGCAGGACCTCTTGAAGCGCCACCTCTACCCGCTGGACTGGCAGTAGTGTCTGGTTTATTAACTACAGGTTTGTGTATACGTTTACGCTTTTTGCGTTTATTATCTTGATCTGATTTATTAACTGATCCCTTAGCCGCAGTTGGTTCTACTTTCTTTTTAGGCTTTTCGAATTGTTTTAAATCTATGGTCTGACCTGTAAGTCTTGGACCACCTAATTTTTTATATTGCGTTGTAATCTTACCATCTGCCGTTTTTTCTTCTACGATTGCCTTTTCTGGATTCGGTTTGGCTTTAGGCGCTTCTTTAATAATCTCTTTAACTACTTCTTCTGTTTTAACCGGAATTTTAACTTCCTCTTTAGGTTGTTCTGGCACAACTTTTTGTTCTGGAATTATTTCTGGCTCTATCTCTTTTTTAGGTGCTTCGACAGGAACCTCAACAGGGACTTCTTTAACCTTTTCTTCTTGTATAGGCTTACTTATTACAGACTCTTTAACTACAGGTGTTTCTACTTTGGCTGGCTTATCTTCTAAATCAATTTTACCAACTTGTTTAAATACTACTGCTTTTTTTGAATCTGTTTTAAATATTGTGTTTCTGGCTTTTTCTTCGGCTAAACGTTTTTCTTCATGCTCTTTTTCTAAGGCCATGCGAATAGCTTCCTTTTCTTTGCGTTTTTCGTCTCCTACTTCTTGAGATGCTGCTTTTTTGGTTCTATCAGTTTGAAAGCCGTCTAAAAGTATTTGATAAACATCATTAGAAATTTTTGAAGTAGGTCTGGCTTCTATTTCTACACCATGATTAGCCAGATGTTCTACAGCTCTATCTAAAGAAATGTTTAACTCTCTTAATACTTTGTTTAATCTTAATGTGCTATTTTCGGCCATATACTATATTTAATTAACCTCTATTCTATTTTAAAAACGTTTCTTAACTATCGAATTCTTCTCTTAAAATTCTTTGAACTTCAATAATTGTTTCTTCTTCAAGATCGGTTCTTTTTATCAAATCGTTTACATCTTGTTCTAACACGCTTTTAGCTGTATCTAAACCAGCCTTTTTAAGTTCTAGTAAAATCCAAGGAGCTATTTCATCAGAGAATTCTGTTAACTCTACATCTTCATCTCCATAACCTTCGCGTTGCACGTCTAATTCATATCCTGTTAATTGACAAGCTAAACGGATGTTTACACCATTTTTACCAATGGCTTTAGAAACTTCTTCTGGTTTTAAAAACACATCTACGCGTGGTTTTTTATCAGACCCTTCTTCAACTTCATGAATTGTCATAGACACGACCTTAGCAGGGCTTAAAGCTCTGGCTATAAACAATTGTGTGTTATTTGTATAGTTTATAACATCGATGTTTTCGTTACCCAATTCTCTTACGATACTGTGAATTCTAGACCCTTTCATACCTACACAAGCACCAACTGGGTCAATTCTATCATCATAAGAATCTACAGCAACTTTGGCTTTTTCGCCAGGAATTCTTGCTACTTTTTTAATGGTAATTAAACCGTCGAAAACTTCGGGAATTTCTTGCTCAAATAATTTTTCTAAAAATTCTGGTGCTGTTCTAGACATGATAATTACGGGTTTGTTACCACGTAATTCTACCATTTTAATAATCCCTCTAACAGACTCTCCTTTTCTAAAATAATCTGAACGTATTTGTTCGCTTTTAGGTAAAACAAGTTCATTGCCATCATCGTCTAACAAGATTACGGCATTGTGTTTTATATGATGTACTTCTGCGCTGTACAACTCGCCTTCTAAATCTTTAAAATGTTTAAAGATATTTGTATTGTCGTGTTCTTGAATTTTAGCAATTAAATTTTGACGTAAAGCCAAAATAGATCTGCGTCCTAAATCTATAAGTTTTACTTCTTCAGATGCATCTTCGCCCACTTCAAAATCGGGTTCAATTTTACGTGCTTCTGTAAGTGATATTTCTTGGTTTGGATCTTCTACTTCGCCATCGGCAACAATAATTCTATTACGCCAAATTTCTAAATCGCCTTTATCAGGATTAATAATAATATCAAAGTTATCATCAGACCCAAATTTTCGCTTTAAAGTTGCTCTAAATACATCCTCTAATATGGCCATTAACGTAACCCTATCAATACTTTTATCGTCTTTAAACTCAGAAAATGACTGAATTAATGCAATATTTTCCATTACAAATTTTAATTAAATATTATTTTAGCTTTTGCTTCTTTTATGTTCTCAAATGCAATCGTTGCATTTTTATCTACTGTAATTTTTCCTTTTCCTACGGGTTTTGGTTCTCTTGCTTTCCAATTTAAAACAATGCCATCTTCTAAAACCTCGGTTAAAGTGCCTTCTATTTCGGTAGTATCAATTAAACGCACTTTTAAAATTCTACCAACATTTTTTTTATATTGACGTTTAAGTTTTAAAGGTTCTGCAGCGCCTCCTGTAGTTACTTCTAAAGAAAAATCTTCGGTTTCTCTATCTAGATTATGCTCAATGTGCCTGCTAATTTTAACGCAGTCCTTTACTGTTACACCATTATCACCATCTACCACAACTTTAATTTTAAAATCGGGGGAGATTGTAGCCTCAATTAAAAACAAGCTTACGTTTTCTTCTAAGGCCTCATTTACAAGCGTTAAAACTTTATTATACTCCATTTTTAATATAAAAAAAAGGGCTTTATAACGCCCTTTCAAATATCTTCTTCGTAAAATTCGGTGCAAATATAGTGATATTCCCAAAACTTACAAAAAAACAGAGAGATATAACTAAAATACTAAGTTCAATTAATAAGTGCAACAGTTAACAAATATCGGAAAGTTAACTTTCCGATATTTGAAAAAAAACTGATTGCCGATGAATTATCAACAATTAATCGACTCTCAAAGATACCAAATAGAAGCGTATCTAAAAGC
>JABMNH010000038.1 GCA_013205245.1 Flavobacteriales bacterium
ACCGTAACACTTCTAAAATTTTATTGTAATTTGCTTGAAAGTTGTTCATTATATTTATATGTTTGATATTCAAATAAATATACGTCTTTTTTAGACAATTGAACAACTTTTTTTGTTAAATTATAATGCACAACGGGTAAATTTAAATATCCTTCTACCAAAGTCTTAGGGCGCTTCGCAACGTTCCCACCAAGGTTGGGCAGGCAGAATAACGTTATTAAAGCGTTTTAAAATAGGCTTTGGCAGCGGTATTTACCTTTTTAGATAATAAAATTCCAGATATAACTGTTGGTATCGCCATTAAGGCAAAAGCGCTGTCAATTATATTAATCGTCAATTCTAATTTTACAACAGCAGCTACGACTATAGAAAGAATATAAAAGTAATTATAGTATTTGCCATATTTTGGTTTGGTTAAATAACCTAAACAAGTTGTGCCATAAAAGGCATACGAAAACAAGGTAGAAAGTCCGAAAACCAGAAGCACCACCGTTAAAATAATACTCCCTAAATTATAGGGCAGCACTGCGTTAAAAGCCTCTAAGGTTAAAGAAATACCATTGCTTGAACCTTCTTTCCAAACACCTGTAGAAAGTATGGCCAACGCTGTTAAAGTACATACCAAAAGCGTGTCTATTGCTGGGCCAATCATAGCCACCAAACCTTCTCTTACGGCTATGCTGGTTTTGGCATTACTGTGCATCATTGGGGCTGTTCCTACACCAGCTTCATTTGAAAAAGCCGCACGTTTTATCCCAGTTTTGATAAGATATCCTAAAGCACCTCCAGCAACAGCTTTTCCAGAAAAAGCATCCGTAAAGATAAGTCGGAACATGCTTGGAATTTCTGCATACTGAATGAATAAAATACTTAAAACAGCCACAAAATAAAGTACCACCATAAAAGGAACTAATTTACTTGCTACTTCACCTACTCTATTGATGCCACCAAAGATAACCAACGACGCCAAACCTGCTAAAACAATACCTATGGCGAGTCTGTATAAAAACATATCGGCAAACTCAAAGGGTAAAACATCTACCATGGTTTGCGTTAACTGATTTGCTGTAAAAGAAGGCAAAGTCCCAACCAATCCTGCCAATGCAAAAAATACAGCCAAAGGTTTCCATCGTTTTGATAAACCATTTGTAATAACATACATCGGCCCTCCATAGGTTTTGCCATCGGCATCCTCTTTGCGATACATCACCGCAAGGGTACAGGTATAAAATTTGGTTGCCATCCCGAAAAGGGCGCTTATCCACATCCAAAAAATAGCACCGGGGCCACCCATTACAATAGCAATGGCCACGCCGCTTATATTTCCCATACCAATAGTTGCAGCTAAAGCTGCCGATAAAGCTTGAAAATGGCTTAATTGACCCGGTTCTGTTTTAGAATCGAACTTGCCTCTTAAAATATCTATGGCGTGTTTAAAATAGAGAAAGGGGGTGAATCTTGAATATATCAAAAAAAAGCCGCCGCCACCAATTAACAATAGTAATAATGGCCAATCCCAGATCCAACTGCTGAATCTTGCGATGGCATTTTCTATTTCTGTAAACATATTTTAAAAAGAGTTACATTAAGATTAATGTCTAAATGTAACTAATTTAAATTAGGGTGCTGGATTGGGTTGTAAATTCTGAAGGGCATCTATTTCTTGAAGTATATCGTCATTTAATACCACTTCAATACTGTCCATATTTTCTTTGAGTTGCGTCATGGTTGTAGCTCCGATAATGGTACTGGTTACAAACTCACGTTGGTTGATAAAGGCCAATGACATCTGCGTTAAATTTAAATTGTGCTTTTTGGCTAAATCGGCATATAATTTCGTGGCGCGATGTGACTCTTCGCTTTCATACCGCCTCATTGGCGGAAACAAAGTTAAGCGCGAATTGGCTGGTTTTCCATTAAGATATTTGCCACTCAGCACCCCAAAAGCCAAAGGGGAATAGGCTAATAAGCCGATGTCTTCTCTCACCGATACCTCTGCCAAACTAATTTCATAAGTCCTGTTAAGCAAAGAATAGGCATTTTGAATGGTGATTGGACGCATCAAATTTTCATTTTTAGCCATTTCTAAATATTTCATAGTGCCCCAAGCTGTTTCGTTTGACAAACCAAAATGACTGATTTTACCTTCTTTTACCAAGGTATTTAAAGTGTTTAAAACCGTTTTGAAATTATCTTGCCAAGCCTCATTTGGATTGCTTTTAAAATTACGAATGCCAAAAATATTGGCACTGCGTTCTGGCCAATGCAATTGGTATAAATCGATATAATCGGTTTGAAGGCGTTGTAAACTTTTGTCGACAGCATCGCGAATAGCAGCCTCAGAAAAACCCATATTGTCTCTAATATAACTTAACCCCGGATTCGGCCCAGCTACTTTTGTGGCAACAACCAAGTCGTCTCGTTTTTGATTTTTTAGCCAACTTCCTATAAAACGTTCTGTACTGCCTTGTGTTTCTTTGCGTCCTGGAACAGAATACATTTCGGCAGTGTCAATAAAATTAATGCCTTTACTTAGGGCGTAGTTTAATTGTTCGTGGGCCTCTTTTTCGGTGTTTTGTTCACCAAAAGTCATGGTGCCTAAACAGATTTTTGACACTTTTATATCGGTTGTAGGCAGTGTGGTGTATTTCATAATAATATGCTTCTTAATTTTTAGGAAAGGCGCAAATGTACTATTATCTGCAATAAAAATAGTTGTTGATTTAAACCCGGTATCTTATTTTTCTCTTTTTCATTTCTTTGCTTGTCCAAAGAAACGAAACAAAGAAAAGACACTTTTGCGAGGTGTTTTTAAAAAGTTTCCACTTTTCAAAACCTTAATCAAATCGCTAAATTTGTTACAAGGTTTCACAAATTCTTAACACGATTTGATTATTACACAGGCGCAAAAGAAAGCTTAATTGATATTATTTAGAATTCCAAAGGATGTCTTTTTTAGGCTTCTATGGCAGCTATCCCAGGCAAGGTTTTGCCTTCTAGCATTTCTAACATCGCGCCACCACCTGTGGATACATAACTTACCTTGTTTGCGAATCCAAATTGTTTAACCGCTGCTACAGAATCACCTCCACCAACTAAAGAAAAAGCGCCGTCTTCGGTTGCATCCGCAATAGCGTTACCCAACTCAATAGTGCCTTTGGCAAAGCTTGGCATTTCGAAAACGCCCAATGGACCATTCCATAAAATGGTTTTTGATTGGGCAATGATGTAAGAGAATCCAACATTGGTTTTTGGACCAGCGTCTAAGCCCATCCATCCGTCTGGAATGTTATACACATCAACAACATCAGTTTTGGCATCGTTGTTAAAATCGTCTGCAATAATGGTATCAATAGGCAAGTGAATTTTTACGTTTTTGGCTTTGGCTTGATCTAAAATAGAAAGCGCTAAGTCTAATTTATCGTCTTCGCAAAGCGAGTTTCCTATATTGCCACCAAGGGCTTTTATAAATGTAAAAGTCATGCCGCCACCAATAATAATGTGATCTACTTTATCTAAAATATTTGAAATAATGCCGATTTTTGACGATACTTTAGCGCCTCCCAAAACGGCAGTAACCGGTTTCTGGCTGTCTTCTAAAACACGTTTAATACTGTTAATTTCGTTGGCTAACAAATACCCGAAACACTTAGATTCTGGAAAAAATTGTGCGATGATTGCCGTAGAAGCATGTGCGCGATGCGCTGTGCCAAAAGCATCATTCACATAAATATCGCCTAATTTTGACAATTGTTCTGCAAATTTTAAATCGCCTTTTTCTTCTTCTGGATGAAAGCGTAAATTTTCTAACAAAAGAATTTCGCCATTTTGCAAATTAGAAACAGCTTGTTCGGCTTCGTCTCCTACACAATTGGTTGCAAATTTCACCGTAACACCTATTATTTTGCTAATGGTTTCTAGAATGTGCTCTAAAGAATATTTTGCTTCTACACCTTTTGGACGTCCTAAGTGCGACATCAAAACAACAGCACCACCATCTTCTAAAATTTTAATAATACTTGGCTTGGCAGCTTCAATTCTGGTGGTGTCGGTAACTTTAAAATCGGCATCTAAAGGCACGTTAAAATCGACACGAATTAAGGCTTTTTTATCTTTGAAATTAAATAGGTCTAATGTTTTCATTTGAAGTTTTTTATTGTTTTTTATGGGTCAAATGTAATGCGTTTAAAAATTTTACAGTTTGTATTAACCTCTTAGAACGCTCATTTCATTAATTATAATTTAAAGCGTAAAGATAAAATCTATAAGTTGTATTTCTTAGTAATTTATATTTTTTTTACGAAACCCTTGTAGAAATATAAAAATTGTAAAAACGGCTATCCAAAAGCAAGTAGAAAGCATCTTTCTTTCGTTCCTTTTTAGCTTTAAAAATAAAACATTCAATTTTTATATTTTACCTCTCCCGAAACTGCGAAAAAGCAGTTCCGACCTCTCCAAAGGAGAGGTAATACAGAAACCCTTGACGCAAAGCATCGCAAAATTTGTTACAAAGAAAATTCTCGATACAATCCCGAAATTTCAGGCCCCCTCGAATTGACCTAGGTTTTACTCGATTCCTGCGATAATGGTTTTCTCAACATCATTAAAAAGTTGGTTGAATGCGACTGTTTTTGCTTCAACAGGTTCGTGAACTGTTAGGCTAATCTTGTCAAACAAATGCAAAGGGAATTTTCCGTTTTTATAAACTTTCCAAGAATTGTTTATTGTTACAGGGACAATAACTGCCGATGGCATGTATTTTACCAAAACCTTTAAACCGTTATCTTTAAAAGGGATGGGCTTGCCATCTTTACTGCGTGTGCCCTCAGGAAAAATAATAGCTGCATAGTTGTTTTTCTCTATATACTGTGCGAAATTTTTAAGCGCTGTTATAGATTGTTTGGCATTGTTTCGGTCAATTAAAACAGAGCCGCCATGTCTTAAATTATACGACAAACTCGGGATGCCTCTGGTTAATTCAATTTTAGCCACATATTTGGGATGGTTGGCACTAAAAAGCCACATTAAAGGCGCAATATCTTGTGTGCTTTGGTGGTTAGAAACAATAATAATGGGCTTCCCTTTTGGGATATTATGGGCGTTTATAAATTTAACTGAGGTTCCTAAAAACAGCAAACAACGCGAGAGACAAATACTTAAATAATCGACAGATATTTTATGTGTTTGGTACCCAAACAAGTTCAAGCTCACCCATTGTATGGGATGAAAAAATAAGATGCATAACAGATAAGCCAAGTAATAAAGTACAGAAGCTATATAGGATACTATTTTTATTAAAAAAGACATATTTACAGCAAAAATAACAAGGTGTTATTTGCCTGCAAAAGTAATTTATTTGTTGTGTTTTATCTATTTAATTGTTTTTTAATAACAATGGCATCGTTTAAAACAAATGGCATTGGCATCATGATATCTGTTCTTGGCGTGATGTTAAAATTAGGATTTGTAAACAAATCATACGATGCTTCATACAAAGTAATGTCTGGGCTTTCGCCATCTTTTAAGGCGAATTCTAAAGTAAGACTTTCATTGGGTTGGGTAAAATAATAACTCAACAGATGCTTTCTTTTTTCGGTGTCAATAACATAAGCATCGCCTTTTTGTTTTGTGAAAGCCACGCCGTTTAAACTAAAACTTATAAAATGTAAATTGGTATTGGCAATCAATTCTATCCTGTTTACGGTACGCTGTGGTGTGATGATAAAATGATAGGTATTGGCGTTGGCTACAATTGAATCTTTGATATTTGTTATCATCGGCGCTTTTAAATCTATCAATTTGGCATCAGTATGCCAAGTCTGATTTGTAGCATATTTACTGGCAACCGTCTTTTTATCAATGCCTCCTTTTACAGGATTTTTGCCTAAAAATTGTGCGGTAAATGGGTCTATTTTATGATTGTAAGTACTCCAATAAGCCTTTTGCGCATCGGCGTCATAGACATATAAAATGCTGTTTGGTTTTTTTCTGTCGATTGCATACCCCGAATTTAAAGCCGCTTTTACAAAAAATAAGACACTGATGGCAAAACCTAAAAAAACTAAATTGTGTTTTGTTCTAAATTTCGCTAAAACAGGGACTAATAATCCCATCATTAACACAACAAAAAAAGCACTGATAAAGAGGTTTTTTAGTCCTAAGCCAACAGGAAACATTTTTACCAACGGGGCAAAAATAAGCAACAAAGGTAAGGCCAATAAACTGTGTGCTAAAACATTGTTTTTAGCTTTATCTTTTGTAAAAAGTGTGATGGCTAATCCGCATAAAGCGAAATAAACGGGGATGATAAAAAAGCCACTTCCTTTAAGATATATGGCAATCATAACATTAATAAATAACCATAAAAATAGGGGTGCAATGCTTAAATCTACAGAAGAGAACTTCTTGAATTTATTGTAAATAAAGTAGGTAATGGCAAAGCTTAAAGCGACAAATCCGGCAATATAATCGTAACCATTATAGGTAAATCCGTGTAAAATATCGTTGTATTGTGGGTGAATTATCAATAGTAATTTCCATCCAAATATGGCGACAATAATTGCTATAAAAAGAGCTGAGAACAAAGGTATAAATCCGATACCGATGCCTTTTAAAGTTAAACGTCCGCGCATTAATCCAAAAAGGCACAACAACAAAAACAGTAGAAATGCTATCATTGTTAAAGGCGTAACCCAAGCAAATGGATAACTTATCATTTTAACAAATGGCAGGGTAAAATAAACCAAATCGTCTTTGCTGTTGAGCTGTGATAAATCGGTATTTGAGAAATAATTTAACAATGGCATCAAATAAGTGGCTTGATGTTTTAAGGTATTTCGGTCGAGCCGCTCATATGAATCTTGCGCTGTATGATAATCAAAATGGTCGTCAATAAAAGCAAAATTAAAACCGTTAATATTGGCATCTTCTCTAAAAACTGTTAAATCGGTATCGTTAGGTAACATTTTATATATGCTGTACATCAACGAATTTGCAACAGGATATTTTGGGTTGGCTTTTATAAATGCTGTGATGAGTTTCGAATTTCCACCATTGGTTTCAAGCAACATATAACTAGGTCCGCCACTGCCACGGGCTTCGAAATTTAAAACCAAACCTACATTTTTTGCCCATGGATGGTGGTTTACAAAGGCATCGGCACCATTGAGACCAATTTCTTCGGCATCAGAAAACAAAATAATGATATCATTCTTTGGTGTTTGATGCGTTTCTAAATACACGCGGATACCTTCTAAAATAGTTACCACGCCACTACCTGTATCGCTAGCTCCTAAAGATGAATGCGGATTTGAATCGTAATGTGCCAGTAACAATAATGACTTATTTGAGCTAGATCCTTTAATTTTAGCAATAATATTTTGGGTTTGTGTGGCGCTGTGCCATCTTTTATTGATGCCTAATTGTTGCTGTATTTCTACTTCTAGTCCTAGTTTTTCAAGCGCATTCGCAACATAATCGCGCACCTCTTTATGCGCGGGTGCACCAACATAGTGTTCTTTTTGAGAAATCTCTTTTAATTGGACAAGTGCTTTTTCTTGCGAAAATTCTACATTGTTTATTTTAACTAAAGCTGTTTCTGATGGTATTAAATAGGCAAAACTTACATACATACCTAAAACTATAATTAAAAAGGCAATGCTAGCGTGCGTTTTTTTTAAAGAAAACATAGGGGGTAGATTTTAAAAACTAAAATTATTATTATTTATGATTGTTATTTATGTTACTAAAATACTATATTTACAGGTAAAATCACCCTATTATGAAATCTAAAAATTATACAGGTCGCCAAGGAGAAAGTAAAAAAGATGAAAAACCTAATTTGGTTAGAGATTATATGGCAAGAAATTTAATAACTTTTGCACCAAAGCAATCTGTTTTAGAAGTTATGCACCTTCTGCTTAAACATAGAATTTCTGGTGGTCCCGTGGTGAATGAAAATAATGAATTATTAGGGATGATTTCTGAGGGTGATTGTATGAAACAAATATCAGAAAGTAGGTATTATAACATTCCTATGGCCGATGCGCTGGTAGAAAAATTTATGGTAACCGATGTAGAAACCATTACAGATGATATCAGTATTTTTGATGCTGCCAATAAATTTTACACAACCCGCAGAAAACGTTTTCCTGTTATAGGAGATGGCAAACTTATTGGTCAAATAAGCCGGCGTGATGTGTTAAAGGCTGCGCTTGAAGCGGAAGGCAATCATTGGTAATCCTTATTTATTTACACCTGTTTTTCAATCAATGCTTTTGGATCGTCGCTAATTATTAATTGATTTTTAGCATCACTTTGTACAACGGGTATTTTAGAATAGCTTGTCTCAATGCCATAATTTGAACTGTGTTCAAATTTTACAAAACCCATTACAGCAACAGACTCACCAACTTCTATGATGGCTTCTTTATAACGCAAGGTTTTATTGAATCCAAAAAAATCAAGACTGTTTTGTTTGTGCAATTCTAAATAGTTTTGCAATTTTAGGTCTGGGTCATTAAAATGACCCGATTTATATTTTTTATCGGCTACAAAATAACTTTTATAGTCTTTCATTTTTACAATGGCTTCTCCAGAATACGATTCTAAAATAAAATCTTGTGCTTTTTCGTCGTTAATAATATCTTTCCAATGGCTGTTTTTACCGCCCGTCTTTTTTTCGACAATAACATTATAATACACGCATCTTCTGCCTGACAATGGTGCCATTAAAATTTCTGAAATAGGTTTGGCTTTGCCGATGATTTTAGCTTTTTGATTCTCTTGCAAACTAGAAATAGCTGTTTTGGGTTGTTTTTGTAAAGTGCGCATAATGACAGCTTTTTTACTAAAATACAGTGCGATAAATATTACGACACACGCCATAATTAACAGCCCTAAAGTAAGAAGTATAGTGTCTGGATTGTCTGTAATCCATTGGCTTAAGTCTTCCATTTTATTCGCGTTTTATCAGTAAATAAAAATCGTTTTCTAGGGCTAAATAACCTTGATCATAACAATAAAAATAAGTGTTTCCTGTTTTTGTGGTGTAGATTGCCGTGAAAAAATTGAAGTCAAAATTTTCATGAATTAGCTTAGAGCGCGTTACTTTGGTTTTGCCCGTTTTGTTTAAATCTGACAGAATTTTGAAATTTTTGCGCAAGCGGTTATTGGTATTTCTAATTAAATTCTTACTGTCTTTATTAACTTTGTTGTTGTAAGAATTCCGACAATAGTCGCTACAAAATTTTTTATCAACACGCCCTTTTAAAGGATCGCCACATTCTAAGCATTTTGTTATTTCCATGTAATCTTATATTTAATAATCGGTAACATGACCCCAATTTTCGCCAGTTTTTATGCGATGTAATTGCATTTCTGAAACACCAAATTGTTTGGCTATCATTTTATATCTTGTCTTGCGGTTTGGGTCAAATAATTTGCGTTTTATAATTTTAACTTTGGCTTCGCAAAGTTTATAATTGGTTCGTTTTTTTAATTTTCCTTTAATCACACGGGGATTCGATAAATTGTGTTCTACAACATCTTTCCGGCTGCCCCATTTTAAGTTTTCTGAGCGGTTATACGACTTGTCGTGATCTAAATGCATCACGTATTTATCATTGTTTTTGTTTTTTACAAACAATTCTGCTACCACTCTATGAACGTAAAGTGTAGAGGTTTTTCCTATTTTTTTGCGATACCAAAACATATCATAGTCTCCAGCCTTATAGAACTTCATTAATTTAAATGTGCCATCTGGCTGTTCTTTTTTCACCCTTCCATAATCAGATACAAAAATGTGCTCATTATCATCCCATGTGGTTTGGCTGAAGGATTTCCAAACCTCATTTCTGAAATATTTCACTGTTATATTGATTGTTTTATGCCTTACAAATATATAAAAATTATCCGTTTTTAAACGGGTACATCTATTTACATTCAATTACAAACGAAAGTAATTGTATAGCAACCGAATATATATTTGGAAGCGTCTTTTATTTGCACTGTTGAATCGAACTAATGACATTCAACTTAATTAAATCCTTATCTTATGAGCACGTTAAGAAACAAAGTACAGTTAATTGGAAACCTAGGAAAAGCTCCCGAAATCATCACTTTAGATTCTGGAAAAAAATTGGCAAAATTTTCTATTGCCACAAACGAAACCTACAAAAATGCACAAGGCGAAAAAGTTACAGACACGCAATGGCACAATGTTATCGCTTGGAATAAGACCGCTGAAATTGTTGAAAAATATCTCGACAAAGGAAAAGAAATAGCTATTGAAGGTAAATTAACTTCAAGAAGTTATGACGATAAAGATGGTAACAAACGTTATATAACAGAAGTGGTTTGTGATGAATTGGTGATGTTGGGCGCTAAGTAAACCAACTTATCATTTCTTTCCCCTTCCTGAGTTTAAAACTCTGGAAGGGGGGAGAACCCATCAAAACAAAACCCCCGTGACTTTAAAAAGTCACGGGGGTTTTAAATTTTATTTTCAAAATATTAGATAATCAACATGGCGTCGCCATAAGAGAAAAATTTATATTCTTCTTTAATAGCTTCGGCATAGGCTTCTTTTAAGAAATCGAATCCTGCAAAAGCTGCCGTCATCATCATTAAAGTTGATTTAGGTGTATGGAAATTAGTTATCATCGCATTGCAAATACTAAAATCGTAAGGTGGGAAAATAAATTTATTTGTCCATCCGTCAATAGGATTTAATCTTAAATCTGCCGAAACAGAACTTTCTAAAGCACGCATAACTGTTGTACCACTAGCACACACACGTTTTTTATTATCGATAGCGTGGTTGATCTTTTTAATAATATTTTCTGGAATGACAACACGTTCTGAATCCATTTTATGTTTTGATAAATCTTCTACCTCAACAGGACTAAAAGTACCTAAACCTACATGAAGTGTCAATTCTGGCAATTCCACTCCTTTTATTTCTAAGCGTTTAAGTAAATTTTTTGAAAAATGCAAGCCTGCTGTTGGCGCTGCAACAGAGCCTTCGTGTTTGGCATAAATGGTTTGATAACGTTCTTTATCAGAATCCTCGGCTTCTCTTTTAATATATTTTGGCAATGGTGTTTGCCCCAATTCTTGAAGTTTATCTCTAAAGGCCTCATAACTGCCATCAAACAAAAAGCGCAAGGTGCGCCCTCTAGATGTTGTGTTGTCTATAACTTCGGCAACCAAAGTGTCGTCATCTCCAAAAAAGAGTTTGTTTCCTATGCGGATTTTCCTTGCCGGATCTACCAATACATCCCACAAACGACTTTCGGCATTAAGTTCTCTCAATAAAAAGACTTCAATACGCGCGCCTGTTTTTTCTTTATTTCCAAACAAACGGGCCGGAAAAACTTTGGTATTGTTAAGCACCATAACATCGCCTTCATCAAAATAATCGATCAAATCTCTAAAATGTTTGTGTTCTATGGTTTGATCTTTACGATTAAGCACCATTAATCTGGCATCATCGCGTTCTTCTGAAGGGTATTCGGCTAATAATTCTGGTGGTAAATCAAAATTAAATTGTGATAATTTCATTTTCAAAATATTCTACATTTTAGAGATTGAAGACTTTAAACAGGTTCTTCAAAGTGTTGCCATTTTTTATACTAAATGGTTAAAAGCCCGCAAATATACATTATTGACATAGGCCTTGTCAAGTAAATGGCCATTTATTTTGTTTTAACACTATTTTTAAGGGCTTCGTATATCTTTTTTGATTGTGTATATTTGCACAAATTTTTAAACTTAATGGGGACGAAAGTTAAGCCATATAAAAACTCCGATTTAAGCAAAAAGGCACAGGTAGCCCAAATGTTTGATAATATTTCTGGAAAATACGATTTTTTAAACCATTTTCTTTCTTTAGGGATTGATATCGGCTGGCGTAAAAAAGTTGTTAAAATTATTGGCGCACAAAAACCGACCTCAATTTTAGATATCGCCACAGGAACGGGTGATTTGGCCATAATGTTGGCGCAGCTAAAACCAAAAAAAATTGTGGGTTTAGATCTTTCTGAAGGTATGTTAGCTGTAGGAAAAGAAAAAGTTATTGCCAAAAATTTATCAGAAACCATCACAATGATTCAGGGTGATTCTGAAAATCTTCCTTTTGATGACAATAGTTTTGATGCCATAACAGTTGCTTTTGGTGTGCGTAATTTTGAAGATTTAGACAAAGGTTTGCGCGAAATCTGTCGTGTTTTAAAAACCAATGGAACCCTCGCTATTCTAGAATTTTCGCAGCCAGAATCTTTTGTTATGAAACATTTATACGGCTTTTATTCTAAATATATCTTGCCATTTTTTGGCCGTTTAATTTCAAAAGACGATGCCGCTTACACTTATTTGCCAGAATCGGTTGCGGCATTTCCTTATGGTGACGCTTTTAATAAAATTTTAAAAAATAATGGCTTTACCACAATACAAAACAGACCTGTATCGTTTGGTATAGCAACTATTTATGCGGCTTCAAAATAAGTTATGAAAAAAAGAATTGTTTTAGTTTTCGGATGTCTCTTTTTAATAAATTCAATCACCCATGCACAACGCATAGGCAAATTAGAATACCTGCCAACATTTGATAAACACCGCTTGCATTGGGGTTTTTATTTAGGTTTTAATAAAAAATCGTTTAAAATAGATTACAAATTACCCAACACCTTTGTAGATATTAAGGACGATATGGGCTTTAATGTTGGTCTTATTGGCGATTTTCGCCTATTTGACAATCTGAATCTAAGACTAGAACCTGGTATTTCTCACAATGTTAAAACACTTAATTTTACAAATATCCCCACAGCAAGAGACAGTGTTAGAGAAGTTTCTAGCACTTACTTACATGTGCCGCTCCTTTTAAAATTCAGTGCCAACAGGGTAAATAATATCAGACCTTATTTATTAGCTGGTGTGTCTTACGATTTTAATTTTTCTAGCAATCAAGATAGCAGCGAAGATAATTCTGAGCGGGTTTTTAGAATGAAAAAGAACAACTTAATGTACGAAGTTGGTTTTGGCATCGATATCTATTTCTTCTACTTTAAATTCTCACCGTCAATTCGTGGTGTTTTTGCAATGAATAATGAATTGGTGCGTGATATTAATCCAGACAGTCAATGGACATCTCCCATAGATTGTCTAGGCACAAGAGGTGTCTTTCTCAATTTTTCATTTGAATAGGGCGCTTAAACTCGCTTAACAAAATAGCTGTTGCTGTAGCCACATTTAAACTTTCTGGCGATTCTAAAGTATTGAATCTGGGTATTGCCAAATGGTTTTTAACTTCGTTTAAAACAGTTTTCGAAATGCCGTTTGCTTCATTGCCCATTACCAAAACAGCTTCGTTCGGAAAGGTGCTTTTATAAACATTGTCACCATCCATAACAGCCGTAAAACAGGGGCGTTTTGTCTCTTTTAAAAATGCTAAAATATCTGTATAAATAACAGATACACGGGTTAAAGACCCCATGGTTGCTTGCACAACTTTAGGATTATAACAATCAACAGTTTCTAGAGAACATATAAGTTGCGTGACGTTAAACCAATCGCATAAGCGGATAATAGTCCCTAAATTCCCAGGATCTTTTACATCGTCTAAAACAAGTGTAAAACCTTTATCTTCTAGCTGTTTTTGTTCTGGTTTATAAAATACAGCCAAAACCTTATTTGGTGTTTTTAACTGACTTATTTTTTTGAGTTCGGTTTCGCTAACGCGATGAATTTGAGTCTTAAATCCGTTTACAACAAAGTCTTCTGTACAGAATAATGACGCTAATTTTAAATTAGAATTTAAAAATTCATTGACACCCTTTTCGCCTTCTACAATAAATAAGTTATGTAAATTGCGGTACTTTTTTTGTAGTAAATTATGTACGTGTTTTATTTGATTTTTGCTTACCATTCAAATGTGCTACTTTTGAAAAATTAATTAACTTTATTACTTGAAAAAGATTCTCGCTAAAATACTATTATTTGTTGGAACCACCATTCTTTTAGGAGCTTGTAGTGCTGTAAAACGCGTACCGTCTGATTCTAAATTATTAACAAACAGCAGTATCATTGTAAATAACAAACCTGTAACAGATGAGGCTATAAATAGTTTTATCATTCAACGTCCCAATCAGAAGGTTTTAGGGATCCCTCTGTCACTACACTTTTACAATGTTGGAAATCCTGAACTGCGGTTGGCTTATGACAAATGGGTCAAAGATTCTAAATCTGGTAAAAAACCAATGGGGAAATTTAGACGCAGTTTTAACAATTGGTTTTTAAACAATGGCAACCCTCCGGTAATAATTGATGAAGCTAAAATAAAGAAAACTGCCAGTAATTTGCAACAATACTATTTTTCTCAAGGTTATTTTGACGCAATAGTTTCTGCAAAAATGGTTCCTTCAGGTAAAAAAAGAGCGGCGCTTAAATACCTTGTCGTCACTAACAAATATTACACAATAGCCACTTTTAAAACACTTATAAGCTCTCCTTATTTAGATTCTATTTACACCCAAAACAAATCGGCCTCTTTTATTAAAACTGGCGATACTTTTAATGCTGATAATTTTGAAAAAGAAGAAAACAGGCTTATTAATATTTTTAGAAATTCTGGTATTGCTCATTTCACTAAAAACATCATTAAATTTGAAATTGATACAAGCAACGTCACCCATACAGCTTCGGTTGTTTTGAACATTCCAAATCGTGTTATTACAGACGCCAGTGGCACACCTCAATTCAGACCATTTGTACCTCAAAAAGTAAAAACAATTAACGTTATTACGGATTATGATTTCTCAAAAAAAGGACAGCTTTTTAAAGATTCGTTGTCATTTAAAAATGTGAATTTTTATGCTTTTTCTAAATTAAAGTTTAATTCAAAAGTCCTTATTGATGCTGTCGCGATAACACCAAACGGGCTCTATAAAGAAACAGAAAAGAATAAAACCCGTGCTTATTTTACCACCCTTAAAAACTTTAATGTTGCCATTAATTACACCGAAAATCAAGACAATACCCTAACGGCTGATGTGCTTTTAAATCCGTTAAAAAAATACTCTTTAGGTACTGATGCAGAGATAACACACTCTAATGTAAAACCATTTGGATTGACTAGCAAGGTTTCTTTTACCAACAGAAATATTTTTAAAGGCGCCGAAAATTTAGAGCTCTCTTTTCAAGGTTCTTTCTTAAATTCTGCTAAAGACGCCAGTACAAATTCTAACTTTTTTGACGCTTATGAGTATGGCGCTAATCTGTCTTTATACGTGCCAAGAATATTGTTTCCGTTTAACATCAAAGAAATTATACCGCACCACATGCAACCCGTAACTTATATTAGGGTAGGTACGAGTTTGCAAAAAAACATCGGCTTAGACCGTCAAAATTTTACAGGTATTTTAGACTATAGCTGGCAAAGTTCTTCTAAAGTTTCTCACAACTTAGAATTGTTAAATGTGCAGTACATCCGCAACTCAAAAACAGATAATTATTTTAATGTTTATAAGTCAGAATTTGACAAATTAAACCAAGTATCGCAAATTTATAAAGGCTCGATTTTAGAGCAAAACGACTTAAAAATCCTTCAGTTTATAAATACTGTCTTAACGGATGGCGCTTTTAAAGGCACAAATCCTATCGATTTTTTAGCGGTTCAAAACGTCAATGAAAGGCGGTCTATATTAATTGAAAATGTTTTGGTCCCTGCTATTGGATACACTTTTATCTATCAAAACAAGGATTCTTTTTTAGACAATAACTTTTCTTTTTTACGCGCAAACATTTTTTCATCGGGTTTATTAACATCGGCATTTGCCAAAAAAAATAGCAACGAAACACAAAAATCATTGTTTAAATTACCTGTAGCTCAATTTATTAAAACCCAAATAGAATATAAAAAATATTGGGGTCTCAATGAAAACACCCTTATTTTTAGAGCTTTTACAGGATTGGCCTTGGCTTACGGAAACTCAACTACAATACCATTTAGCCGGAGTTATTTTGCTGGTGGATCAAATGAAATGCGGGCGTGGAGAGCCTATGATTTAGGCCCTGGATCTACCAGAAGCAACTTAGAATTTAATGTTGGTAATTTTAAAATAGTTGGTAATTTAGAATACCGATTTAAAATATTAAACAGTTTTAACGGCGCTTTGTTTGTTGATGCGGGAAATATTTGGAATGTTACCAGCAATACATTTGTTGAAAAAGCCACTAAATTTAATGGTTTAAAATCTTTTAAAGACATAGCTGTTGGTAGTGGTTTTGGCGTACGCTACGATTTTAACTTTTTAGTTTTTAGATTTGATATTGGGCTTAAAACCTACGAACCTTACTTAATTCAGCAAAATAAATGGTTTACAAACTTTAATTTTGCCAACGCTGTATATAATATAGGTATCAATTATCCTTTCTAAGGAATATTTTTTATTAATTTTGCATTTCATTTAAAAACCTACAAATATGAAAATCCCTGCTGGAGTTGCTACCGGAGACACAGTTCAAGATATCTTTAAATTAGCCAAATTAAAAAAGTTTGCTTTACCAGCGGCCAATGTTACAGGCTCAAACACAATTAATGCTGTCTTAGAAACAGCTAGAGACCTTAATGCCCCTGTTATTGTTCAATTTTCTAATGGCGGCGCCCAGTTTAATGCTGGTAAAGGTCTTAGTAATGAAGATCAAAAAGCGACTATTGCTGGCGGTATTGCGGGTGCAAAACATGTCCATTTAATGGCAAAAGCTTATGGTATTCCTGTTATTTTACATACAGATCATTGTGCCAAAAAATTATTGCCTTGGATTGATGGCTTGTTAGATGCTGGCGAAAAACATTTTAAAACACATGGTGTTCCTTTATATAGTTCTCATATGTTAGATTTATCTGAAGAACCTTTAGAAGAAAATATCGAAATTTGTAAACGTTACCTTGAAAGGATGAGCAAAATAGGTATGACACTAGAAATAGAATTAGGTATTACAGGCGGCGAAGAAGATGGTGTAGATAATTCTGATGTTGATGTGTCTAAATTATACACCCAACCAGAAGAGGTAGCATATGCTTACGAAGAACTTTCAAAAATAAGCGATAAATTTACAATTGCGGCTTCGTTTGGAAATGTTCACGGTGTTTACAAACCAGGAAACGTTAAATTAACGCCTAAAATTTTGAAAAACTCTCAAGAATATATTCAAGCCAAATATAACACCGAAGCAAACCCAGTTGATTTTGTTTTTCACGGGGGTTCTGGTTCATCTGCAGAACATATAAAAGAAGCCATTTCTTATGGTGTTATTAAAATGAATATTGATACAGATTTGCAATATGGGTTTATGACAGGTATAAGAGATTATATGGGTCAGAATGAAGATTTTTTAAAAGGTCAGATTGGCAATCCAACGGGCGATGATGCGCCAAATAAAAAATATTACGACCCACGTGTTTGGCTTCGTAAAGGCGAAGAAACATTTAAAGCGCGTTTAAAACAAGCATTCGAAGATTTAAATAACGTAAATACTTTATAATTTACTAAATTTAGTCTCTCAACCGAGCTAACTAACCTAAAATAACATACTATGCCATCTTGGTTTAAAAGAACAGATAAAGGTATTCAAACACCTACTGAGAAGAAAAAAGATATTCCAAAAGGCTTGTGGTATAAGACCCCAAGCGGGAAAGTTGTGGATTCTGATGAGCTTAAAGAAAATCTTTGGGTTTGTCAAGAAGATGGTTATCACGTAAGAATTGGAAGCAATGAATATTTTCAAATATTTTTTGATGATAATGTTTACACAGAATTAAATCCTAAATTAACATCAAAAGATCCTTTAAAATTTTCGGACACTAAAAAATATACCGATCGTTTAAAAGAGGCGCAAGAAAAAACAAAGCTAAAAGATGCTGTGACTACAGCTGTAGGGAAATCGTTAGGTAAAGACATTGTTATTGCCGCAATGGATTTTAGTTTTATTGGTGGTTCTATGGGAAGTGTTGTTGGCGAAAAAATTGCCAGAGCAATTGATTATAGTATAAAGAACAGCATCCCTTTTATGATAATTTCAAAATCTGGAGGTGCGCGTATGATGGAAGCCTCTTTATCTTTAATGCAATTGGTTAAAACATCGGCTAAATTGGCACAACTAGATGAAGCGAAAATACCTTATGTTTCTCTTTGTACAGATCCAACTACTGGTGGCACTACGGCTTCTTACGCCATGCTTGGCGATATTAATATAGCCGAACCGAATGCCTTAATTGCATTTGCAGGACCTCGCGTTGTTAAAGACACCACCGGTAAAGATTTACCCGAAGGTTTTCAACGCTCTGAATTTGTTTTAGAACACGGCTTTTTAGATGCCATCTTTGAACGGAAACAATTAAAAGAAAAGGTTAATTTATATCTAGATTTAATTCAAAATCAACCTATCAGATCTTAACAAAAAAGAGCGCTATTAGCGCTCTTTTTTGTTAAATGACAATTTTATATTTATTTCTTTAAATGAATGGTTTCTGTAACGCCATCTTTAGTAAGTGTTCCCAAATCATCACAAGTACCATCGCCATAATCTAAAACAGCTGTTTGACCATCTTTTTGAAAAGTAACGACACCACTAACAATAAACCTACAGACCAACTCTTTTCTTAATGGCGTTGTTATTGTTGATGAATGTATTGTGCCATCTTTTCGAGTGAAAGCCCAATTTCCAGAAACAGAAAACACATTATCACCCCAAGCAGGTGTGTCATTTCCTTCTATAAGTTCTTTAATTTTTGTACCGCTTTTACTTGCTGTTGCCCCGTCTGACCATGTTACATTAACATTAAACGTAAAAGTAGATTGTGGATTTCCGTTTGCGTTTACACGCTCTTTTAAAACACTATGACCCCCTTCAATTTTTTTATCATTATTGTAAAAATTATCAAAACTCACATCAATCATTTTGGTTAATGCTGTTTTATCATTACTATAATGCATGATTATTTTACCACTTACCATATTGCCATTTCTCAATTCGCAAGCATCACCAAAATCTATGGTCACATCTTTAGTGTTATCTGTAATCACTTTGGTTACAGTAGCACAATCTGGCAAATAACGATTTGTATGATTCCCTTCAGATTTGTTGGCATATTCCTGATCTGCAAAAGTTTGGTCAATAATAGAAGAAACATCTTCTGTAATATTATCAACTTCTGTTTCAGTTTGAACTTGAGCAGCACTAAACTGTGCTACAACATCTTGTGCAACAACATTGCCTTCACTACTTTGACAGGATGTAAAAATAAGCCCGACTATAAAAGCAGCAGTTAAAAATTTAATTGTGTTTTGTGTTTTCATCTTATATAATTTTTGATTAACGCTTCTAAGACTTTATTAATCTTAAAAGGTTTAAAATTATGTGTAAAAAACAAAGGGTCTAAAAAATTAGACCCTTTAATAATATTATTATTTGATGATTATCTTTTGGTTATAAGTAAAATTATCAGCTTCTAGTTTCAACACATACACACCCGTTTTTAAAGACGGATTTATTTTTGAAGCTGTTCCTTGGCTAAAATTATGTGTTTCTTTATAAACTTGACGTCCTCTCATATCAAATATACGCAAGGTAGATTTACCTATATTTAATTTTGGTGTGATTGTAAATTGTCCGTTAGAAGCTGTTGGATAAACAAGAATTGATAATTTTTCTTTTTCGAAATTGTTTACAGCCAATGTGCCGGCAGAAAATGTTCCAGTAAACAATCCCCGTCCGTAAGTTGAGGCTAAAACAGTATTATCTGCCGTTCTTAAATCAAAGCTCGTTACTTTAGAATTTTGCATGCCATTTTGAGATTGTACCCAATTTGGGCTTGCTGTTTTAAAGTTTTCTGTACGCCAAACGCCTAAGTCAGTCCCTACAATAACTTCATCATTGTTTAGTGGATTCATCATAACGGCTTTAACAGGAAGGTCTGGTAAATCGCCTTCTTTATTTGCCCAAGTGGTACCGCCATCGGTGGTAAACCATACGCTTGCAACACCATAATTATGAAAAGTGACAATAATTTCATCTTCGTTTGCGCCAAAATTAATATTAGAAATACTTCCTAAAAAATTTGAATCACCTATATCAAACCACACTGGAGTAGTGTCGGCATTTGTTACTTTTAATAAAGTGCCGTTTTTCAAACCTACAAATAATGTTGTAGAGGCTGTTGTGAATGGAGACACTTTAAAAGCTGTAGGTTCGCCAGTTAATTTTGTATGTGTAAAATCTGTTCTTGGAGTAAAAGACGACCTAACTCCTATATACTTGACTATTTGGTAAGTTGACCCGCTTGTGGAATTTGCATATAAAATATCTAAATTATCGTCTAAGTCTGCGGGATTTATGAAAGTCCCTGTAGTTTGGTCTGCCTGAATTTCCTTTCCTGCACCAGTTAAAGGAAGGTTAAGCCTTTGATAAGTATTATAAACATAGGAAACAATTATATACGCACCATCTTTATCTATAAACTCGTATGCCCCATCGCCACCATAAACAACAACAAAACTATTTGCACCACTCCCAGAAGCCGCATCGACAAACTGAGACCCATTATCTTGTGCGCCAGCTAACAACATATCTGTTGCTGTGCTTTGACCAATAGCACCAGTATAAAATTGGGTGACATTATAATCTTTGTTTCTTGATGAAATAGCTGTAGTTGCGGAAGAAGCTCCAGATAGCGAACTGGCATAATACACGCCGCCATCATTGCCAATTATAGCTATATCGGCATTTGTAGGATGAAAAGTTAAGGCATGCATATCTGCATGAACCAAGGAAATATTTAATCCTGATAAATCATTGTTGTTAGACCACTTTGAAATTTGAGACCAAGAACTACCGCTATTTGATGTGCTAAATAAATCTATCCCTCCTGCATAAACAATAGCATCATTGGTAGGATCAACTTCAAGCAACAAATCATAGAAAGACTGACCTCTGGTAAAATCATCTGCAGCAATACCGGTATCGGCATCTGCTGGAGGTGTTAGTGTTATAACAGTATCAAAAGAATCAGTAGTTTTTAAAATTGTTACTGGTGTTGCGCCGCCTTGAGCCAACACATAAAAAGTGCCATCACTAATTGTTGAAGCTGCTATCTGTGTGCGTTTACCATTAGTAATAGTATGCTTAACTATAAAGCTGGTGCCATCTATTGATTGTAAAATAGTACCACCGCCACTGCCAAAAAAATTGCCTTTTGTCGCTACCCAAATACTGTTATCTGCGGCTATTTCTATATCATTTACTTCATATGGGTTTCCTGATATATCATTACTCACCAAACTCCAATTTGCGCCATTATCAGTAGATTTATATAAACCGTATTGAAAAGCCCCAATAAAAGTTGGATCAACGCCTGTAAATCCAAAAGAATTGGCACCTACGGCTGCAAATATAACAGTTGAACCGCCATTATTCCATGCTTTTACATCGTTTACATTGTATTGGCCAGGAACAAAAGTTTGACCGCTCGTGCTACCAAATGTTGTAACCCCTGTTGAGCCACCAAAAGAATGTGTCCAAGTAGTACCACCATCAACAGTTTTCCAAATACCATTCCCTGTAACATCACCACCAACATAGGTTTCGCCTGTGCCAACATAAAATATTTGAGAATTATTTGGATCAACAGTAATAGATGAGGCTGATATGTTTTCGGGAATGCCACTTACGCGTGTCCAAGAGGAATTGGCATCGGTAATATCATTATTTACCCATAAGCCACCGCTTACACCACCAGCAAAAACACGTTTTTTAAATGAATCATTAGGATCAAACAACAACATACGGGTGCGCCCGCCTACATTATTTGGACCGCGCTCTACCCATGCATTTCCCGTAGCGTCACCAGGAACTCTTTGAGCTAAATTTTTATTGGTCATTTTTTCTTGAAGGGCAAATAATTTTTCTGGTGTGGGGCGTCCCAAAGTAGGGTTCATCTCTAGTAAATATTCGTTTTCCATATATTTATTAGGTGGAATCCCTGAACTTAAACGCTCTTTTTTAGACATTTTTAAACGGCTATTTATGGGGCTATTTTTTAAAAAGTAGGTATGCCTCTCTTTAAGGTTTTTAACATTTTGTGTGGTAGTAAAAGTGACTAAGCCAACAAAAAAAACTGATAAAATAAATCCCGCAACAAGTAGTTTTAATTTCATAATTGATTGTTATTAAATTCTATTCAAATATATGTATTATAATCGTTTAAACTAAAAATCCTTTGATCTTTTTATGTAATAATAAAGCTTGACTGTCTGACATACTCGCCACAAAACCACAAATAGAAATGAGTGTTTGATAGTGTGTTGTTATTTTTTCTTTAAAGGGGTCTGGCACCAATTGTAATAACAATGCGTCGTAATTAGTTTCGGTTTTAAGTAATTTATGGATGGCCGCATCGCTAAAGCAATCTAACAAATCGGCAATAACACGATAGCCAGAAATTTCTTTTTCTAAGACCTCTTTACTTTTATAAATTTTGGCAATACTGATTTTTATGATGTCGTTTATTTGCGCTTCATATTTACATTTATCTAATAAAGCCTTGTCAAAATCGCCCTTTAAAATAGCCGATTCATTATCTAAAAATTGTTTTGTAGCCTCATCAATCAAAGCGCCAATAGACAAAGCGCGTAAATAACTTAAACGGCTGCTTTTATTAGGTAGGGCGTAATATTTTTTGATGTCTATGCTGTCTCTCACTAAATTGATTAAATATTCTAAAGCGTACTCTTCTTCAACCAATCCTAAATTTATACCGTCTTCAAAATCAATAATGGTATAACAAATATCATCGGCAGCCTCAACCAAAAAGGCTAAAGGATGGCGGTGGTATTTAAGCGTTTTACCGTCGTGATAATCCAAGCCTAAATCGGTAGCTAATTCCTTAAAAAAAGATAACTCAGACTGAAAAACTCCATATTTTTTATCGGCCACATGCCTGGTTGGTTTTTTAGGAAGCGACTCTTTTGGATATTTCATAAACGCTCCTAAGGTCGCATAAGACAAGCGTATGCCACCAGCTTTACCTTCGTAGCTTTCGGTTAAAATTTTAAATCCGTTGGCATTGCCCTCAAAATCTATTAAATCTTGCCACTCTTTATCAGACAAATAAGCTTTGTATTGTTTGCCGTTACCGGATGCAAAATAATCGCCTATGGCTTTTTCACCCGCATGACCAAAAGGCGGATTGCCAATATCGTGCGCCAAAGCTGCCGAAGCCACAATAGCACCAAAATCGTTTACCTTATAATCTTGTTCTTTTAATATGGGATGTTTATCTAATAAAACTTTTCCTACAGCCCTTCCTAATGAACGTGCCACAACCGAAACTTCTAAACTATGTGTTAAGCGTGTGTGCACAAAATCGGTTTTTGATAATGGCACTACTTGCGTTTTGTCTTGTAAACTTCTAAAGGGGTTGGAGAAAACAATCCGGTCATAATCTACTTCAAAACCCAAACGTGTTTCATCTTGATCTTTTCGCAATCGTGGTTTTGTATCTCCAAAACGTTTTAATGAGAGTAGTTGTTCCCAGTTCATTTATCCAAAATTTAATGTTAGTGCAATATACTTATTTATCTGTTCTGTTAAAATTTTAAAGACCCCTTTTTGCAGGTAACATTGCCTTAACTTAAGGTTGATAAATGCTTAACTTCTAATTAACCTCCTATTTACATTCGGGTTGTTTATTTGCATCATAAAATCTAAACAAAAAAATTAAACAAACTTAGAATGAAAAAATTATTTTATCTTTTAACAGCCGGTTTATTATTCGCGTCATGTTCTACAGGAAACAGTACACCTCCAGTAATTGTTGATCCAGTAGTAGACCCTGTAGATACAACACTTAGTGGTGTTATTTCTGCTGACAAAACATTAACAAGTGACGTGATTTGGGAAGTTAGCGGTCGTGTTGTTGTTGCAAGTGGTGCAACATTAACCATTCAACCAGGTACTATTTTAAAAGCTTTTGCTGGTTCTGGTAGCCAAGCATCAACATTAATTATTGCCAGAGGTGGTAAAATTGACGCACAAGGTACTGCTGCTAAACCTATCATAATGACTTCTACTTCAGATAATATTAGAGTAGGCGAAACTAGCGGCACCAACTTATCTCAAAACGACAGAGGTCTTTGGGGTGGTTTATTAATGTTAGGTAAAGCGCCTGGTTCTTTTAAAGGAGATGTAACTGAAATTCAAATTGAAGGTATTCCTGCAACTGACACTAATGGTCTTTATGGTGGTACAGATCCTACAGATAATTCTGGTATTCTTAAATATGTATCTATCCGTCACGGTGGCACATTAATAGGTGAAGGAAACGAAATTAACGGTCTTACTTTAGGTGCTGTTGGTAGTGGTACCGTAATAGACAATGTAGAAATTGTTGCAAACGTTGATGATGGTGTTGAATTTTTTGGAGGCACTGTTAGTCCTACAAATTTATTGGTTTGGGCTGCTGGTGATGACGGTCTTGATATTGACCAAGCTTATTCTGGAACAATTACCAACTCAATGGTTATTTTAGGAGACGCTTCAGATCATGGATTAGAAATTGATGGTGGCGAAGGTTCTGCTAATGCCTTATTTACAATGGATGGCATCACTTTAATTGGCAACTTAGTTACAGCTAATGGAGAGTATGCAGATTTTAGAAGTAATGCTATGGGTACTGTTAAAAATGTATATGCTTATGACTTTAAAGACAGTTCTGATGTAGAATTAGATAAAGTAAATAATGTTGCTCAAAATTATAATGACCAAAATTTAAACTTTGGTGTTTGGCAAATTGTTTTACCAGCGGGTATTACAGATGTAAAAACATTATTTAAAAATACAGATCCACTTGTTGCCGTTACCGGATTTGGTGATACAGCTCAAGCAGTGACAAAAGGTGCTCAAACAGTAGGTGCAGATACATCTGTTTTTGCATGGACATTTGCTAAATCAAAAGGTGCATTTTAATTATAAAAATAACATAAAGCGCTATTAGCTTTTTACATCAATTGCTCGTTCTAAACCAAGAACGAGCAATTGATATTTTTAATTTAAAAAAAATATGAGAACTCAGTTTACACTAACATTAATTTTAAGTTTCATTTTTAGTTTTTCTTTCGCTCAAAAAGGAGAATTATCTGGCATTGTAAAAGATGCCGAATTTAATGATGTATTACCCTTTGCAAATATTATTGTTAAAGATCTTAATTCTGGTACTACTTCAGATTTTGATGGTATTTATACCATCACTTTAAATCCTGGAACTTATACTATTGTCTTTAAATTTTTAGGTTACACAACCACAGAAGTTACAGGCATTATCATTAAGGCTGACGATGTAACTAATTTAGATATTAGTTTACAACCCGCTTCGGCAAATCTAGAAGAAATTGTTATTAGTGCTAAAATAGCAAGAAACACAGAATCTTCTGTTCTGAATATGCAAAAAAAATCCATCAACCTTATGGATGGCTTATCTGCCCAAAACTTTAAAAAAATGGGTGCGGGTAATTTAGCAAGTGCGGTTAAAAGCGTACCAGGCGTATCGATTCAAGGCGGGAAATATGTGTATGTTAGGGGTCTTGGCGATCGTTATACAAAAACCATTTTAAACGGTGTAGATATTCCGGGTTTAGATCCTGATAGAAATACCATTCAAATGGATATTTTTCCTACAAATATCTTAGACAATATTCAGGTTATTAAATCGGCTACAGCCGATTTGCCAGCCGATTTTACAGGTGGTATTGTCAATATCGTCACTAAAGAATTTCCTACAAGAAAAGAAAACAGTATTTCTTTAAGTGGTGCCTACAATTCTAAGATGCACTTTAATGACAACTATTTAGATTATGCAGGTGGTGGAAGTGATTTTTTGGGTTACGATGATGGCGCTAGAGCTTTGCCAATTAGCCCATACCAACCTATTCCGAATACCTTTAACAATAAACCTTTACTTACCGCTTTAACAAAAAGTTTTAGTCAAAATTTAGCCGCTAAAAAATCAACTAGTGGCATGGATTACAGCTTTGGTTATACTACGGGCTACCAATTTAATATTGGAAAAAATAAATTGGGTCTTATAGGGTCATTTTCTTATAAAAACGACACCAAATTTTATGAAAATTCAGAAAATAGTTTTTACAGAAAAGACCCTAATGTATCTATAACGGAGTTGCCTTTAAGCAGAAGTCAAAAAGGTGGTTTGGGCGAAAACAATGTGATTATAAGTGGTCTTGCTGGTATATCGTTTAAAACAAAACATTCAAAATATAAAGTGAATGTAATGCACATTCAAAACGGAGAATCTTCTGCCGGTTTGTTTACCCAAGTTTTGAATGAATCTGATTTTATCACATTTAAAAAAGATAATTTAGCATATACACAACGCGCCATAACCAATACATTAATATCTGGAACTCATACAAACGAAGATGCTTCTTGGAAAACGGAATGGAAATTATCGCCAACATATTCTACAATTTACGATAAAGACATCCGTACAACGGCATTTCAAGTATTAGACGATGGTGGTTTTAGCATTGCGCCCAATAACGAACCTAAAAGAATCTGGCGGAATTTAGAAGAGGTAAACTATGTAGGTAAAATTGATTTTACAAGAAGATACGAATTTAAGAAAAGAGATGCCAAACTAAAATTTGGCGCTTATGGTTCTTATAAAGAACGTGCTTACAGCATTTATACCTTTCAGATTGGTTTATCTGGCTCAACAAGTATTTTTAATGGCGATGCCGATGCTATTTTAGCCGACAACAATTTATGGACAGTAGACAAGGGCCAAGGATCGTTTATTAGAAATATTTCTGTTGCAGATCCGGCAAATATTTTTGAAGCCAATCAAGTAAACCTTGCGGGATATGTGTCTAATGAATTCAAAATAGGCGAAAAATTAAAAACCATTTTAGGCTTACGTGTAGAACAATTTCAATTAAATTACACAGGTCAAAACACAACAGCAACTTTGGTTCTTGACAACGCCTCTATTATAGACGCACTTGATTTCTTCCCATCTGTTAACTTAATTTATGGTTTAACCGATAACAAAAACATCAGATTCTCTTATTCAAAAACAACGGCAAGACCTTCTTTTAAAGAAGCTTCTATCGCAGAAATTTTTGATCCATTATCAAATGTTACATATATAGGAAACATCAATTTAAAACCCACTTATATTAACAACCTTGACATGCGTTTTGAATTTTACGGCGAAAAAGCACAAATGTTCGCTATAAGCGGATTTTATAAATCGTTTACAAACCCAATTGAATTAACCTATTTTCAATCGGCTTTAGACAATTTTACACCCAATAACTTAGGTTCTGCAAACGTTTATGGTGTCGAAATTGAATTGCGAAAAAATTTAGGTTTTCTATCATCTCGTTTAGAAAACTTAAAATTTAACATCAACGCCTCTGTTATTAAATCTGAATTAAAAATGGGTGTTGACGAATTAACTTTACGTCAAAATACGGCCAGAACTGGCGAAAATGTGAGCGATACTAGAGATTTACAAGGCCAATCGCCATACTTAGTAAATGCAGGATTCGATTATGACAATGACAACTTAGGTTTACAAACTGGTTTGTTTTACAACGTACAAGGAAAAACTTTAGAAGTTGTGGGTGGTGCAAACCCAGATGTATTTACAATGCCTTTTAACAGCTTAAATTTCACTTTCAATAAAAGTATAGGGAAAGATAAAAAAGCAAATATAAATTTTAAAATCACAAACCTTTTGGGTGAAGAAAAAGAGAGTTTTTATCAATCTTTTAAAGCGCTAGATCAGGTGTTTTCTAGAAGAGACCCAGGGACGTCTTTTACTATAGGATACAGTGTAAAATTCTAAAGCTTATTACTTTTCAAACAAAAAAAGGAACGCCAATGCGTTCCTTTTTTTGTTTTTATATAACCCGTGTTTAATTAATTGCCATTTTAGATTTTCCAGACCATTTGCTAACATTAACAATTTTGCCATTTACATAATCTACTTCACTTAAAGTATCTCCTGATTTAAAAATCCATTTACCTGTTTTCAGTCCATTAGCGTAAAATCCCACAACTACTTTTTCTCCTTTTTCATTATAGCTTGTCCAGTTACCATGACGTTTTTCATTTTTAAAAAAACCATGCTGTTCTATACTTCCGTTATCAGCAAAATAAGTAGCCTCTACCAAATCGCCTACTTTTTCTAATTTAACTTTTTCTTTGTTGTTTTGCGCAAAGGTTAAACTTACACACATCATCACTATAACTAGGGCTATTTTTTTCATAATAAATTCTTTTTATGGTTTTTGACACCACTAAATTACAATTAATTTTTCATTTAAGATACATTAAGCTAACCTTTTCTTAACGTTACCTTAACATTAAAAATGTAATGTGTTTAATTTTAGCATTTTAAATATATTTTATTTTTGAGTTTGATCCATTTATTTGTGCTCTTTTGAAGTCTCCCTTATAAAGAATAGCCTATTTAAAAGCAGTACTCCTCAAAATCAGATTGATTTTGAGGAGTATAAAATACATTTAGGCTTAAAAAGTGTAAATAATTTCTTTTATTTACCCATTTCTGTAGCAATTTTTTCTAGTTCGGCATACCAATCCTCACCAAATTTTCTAACCAAAGCTTGTTTTACAAATTTGTAAACGGGCACTTGCAGTTCTTTTCCAAGCGCACAGGCATCATCACAAATGGGCCATTTATGATAATTAACGGCTGCAAAATCGCTATAATCTTGCACACGGATTGGGTATAAATGGCAAGACACTGGTTTTTTCCAAGCTATTTCGCCACTATTATAAGCTTCTTCAATGCCACATAAGGCTATAGCGTTCTCATCAAAAATAACATAGGCACATTCGGCACCATTCACCAAAGGGGTTTCGTGTTCGCCATCTTCATTTGTAGTAAAAACACCCTGTGACTCTATTGCTTTAATTCCTTCGGCGCTTAAAAAAGGTTTTACTTTTAGATAGATATCTTTTAAAATTTGACGCTCATCAGGCTCTACCGGAGCCCCAGCATCGCCATCTATACAACAAGCGCCTTTGCAAGCCGATAAATTGCACAAAAAATCTTTTTCAATAATATCTTCCGAAACGATGGTTTTTCCTAGCTGAATCATGGCGTAAAAATACATGTTTTAGCAAACAAAAACCATTAAAAAAAAGCGTTGTAAATTTAAATTCAATTAGCTTTGTGTTCTCAGCTAATTATATACATTTGCCGACTTTTAAAACCTACTTATTATGCTTTTTAATTTTAAAGAAATTTTAACCGCAACAATGGTCCTATTTGCTGTAATAGACATTGTTGGAAGTATTCCCATTATTATAGATTTGCGCCAAAAAGTGGGTCATATTCAATCAGAAAAAGCCTCTTTAGTGGCTGCCTTAATTATGATTCTTTTTCTCTTTTTAGGCGAAGAAATCTTAAAACTCATAGGTATAGATGTAAACTCTTTCGCCGTAGCCGGTTCGTTTGTAATTCTTTTTTTAGCTTTAGAAATGATTCTAGGTATTAAACTCTACAGAGACGAAGCGCCAGAAACCGCCAGTGTAGTCCCTCTTGCTTTTCCCTTAATAGCCGGTGCTGGAACAATGACTTCTTTATTATCGCTTAAAGCGGAATTTGCCACAGTTAATATCATCGTCGCTATAATTATAAATATTATTTTTGTTTACGCCGTTTTAAAATCGTCTAAAAAAATAGAAAAAGTTATTGGAAAAGGTGGGATTGGCGTTATTCGAAAAATCTTTGGCATCGTTTTATTGGCCATTGCGGTTAAACTATTTGCGTCAAATATTCAAGGGTTATTTCAGTAAACAGATTTAAACCCTAAGCTCTTAATTTGTTAACCTTCTCCATAAACCCAACTATTTTATCATAATCTAAAGGATTATTCCAATGGCCGTTTTGTTTAAAATACGAGCCTACAATTAAAGCATCAGAATGGAATAAATAGGTTTCTAAATTATCGCGCGTAACGCCCGAGCCTACAATAACAGGAATGTTACAAGCGGCTTTAACCGCTTTAATTTCTTCTATACTCGCTGCTGACCCAGTACTTGAACCCGTAATCAACAAACCATCACTTCTAAAATATGCGGCAGTTTTAGCGGTTTCTACCAAACTGACATCCGCTGTTAAAGCGTGCGAACTGTGTTTTTTCTTAATATCAGTAAAGACGGCAATATGCTCAGCATCTATTTGTTTGCGGTAACGCAATAAATCGCCGGCACAAGCATCAATATAACCCTCGTCAGCTAGATGGCCATAAACAAATCCTTCGGCGCGAATAAAATCTAAATCAGCCGCTTTCGCTACTGCCAACGCTGCTTTATTTGCCGATGATAAAATCTGAATGCCACATGGTAGATTGGTTTCTCTTTTTATCTCACGACCAATAACTGCCATCATGGTACTTATTTCGTGTCCAACATCGTTTTTAATATAAGGCACATCGTGCATGTTTTCTATGGCTAAGGCATCAATACCTGCTTTTTTATAAAGTTTTGCTTCTGCAACAGCAGCGGCTATAATATCGGTATTATTATTTTGATAAGCTGGTGTGCCTGGCAAGGCTTTTAAGTGAATCATGCCAATAATTACCTGACGACGTTTAAAAATTTTTAAAAATTTTTCCATAAATAATAAAGTATTAAAAGTAAAAATGTAAATTTACACAAATGTTTAGATTTAAACATTAATATAAGTAAAAATGACCAAGCGCGAACTAGAAATATTACAACTGCTCAAACAAAACCCACTTATTTCGCAACAAGAATTAGCAGATTTGTTGCATTTAAAACGCTCGTCTGTGGCGGTTCATTTAGGAAATCTGGTTAAAAAAGGGGTTCTAAAAGGCAAGGGTTACATCATAAACGAAGAGCCTTATATTATTGTGCTAGGTGGCGCTAATATTGATATTGTAGGTTTTTCAAAACAACCACTTAAAATAAAAGATTCCAATCAGGGAACACTCAAAATTTCAATGGGTGGTGTGGGGCGCAATATTGCCGAAAATTTAGTGAGGTTAGGCTTACATACCAAACTCATTTCGGTTATAGGAAACGATGCGCATGGCAAACAATTAGCCGCGCATTCTCAAAATATAGGTTTGGATATAAACGACAGTTTGTTTTTAAAAAACCACCCATCATCTGTTCATATTGCCATCATGGATGAAGATAATGATATGGCATTAGGCCTTTCGGCGATGGATTGCTACGAAGAAATGAACTTGGCTTTTATCAAGAAAAAAGACACTCTTTTGGCTCAGGCAAAATGTATTGTGTTAGATACCAATATCCCAAAAGTAATATTAGATTATACAGCTCAAAATAATCCAAAAAGTAAACTATTTTTAGATGCTGTTGCGGGCTCTAAAGCCAATCGCGCCAAAGATTTACTAAAATATTTATACACTTTAAAAGTCAATGCCATAGAAGCCGAAATACTAAGTAACATCTCTATTTCAAAAGATAGTGATTTGCCCAAAATAGCGACATTTTTTCATGCTAAAGGTGTGAAAAATGTGTGTGTGACACTTGGCAGTAAAGGTGTTTTTTATAGCAATGCCAAATCGCAAGGTTTTATCAAGCCTTTTAAAGCAACTATTGTAAATACAAACGGTGCCGGCGATGCTTTTACAGGCGGCATTGTTTACGCAGATTTATTAGGGAAATCTTTAAAAGAAAGTTGTCTTTTTGCCATGGGATGTGCCTCCTTAGCCGTAAGCCATGAAGATAATGTAAACCCTTCTTTACAACCACAAATAGTAAAAAACATACTTAATAATATATGAATTCGTATTTAGATATAAATCCAGAAGTCCAACATGCCTTGGCGGAGAACAGACCCATTGTAGCTCTAGAATCTACCATCATTTCACACGGTATGCCTTATCCTAAAAATATGGAAACCGCTTTGATGGTTTCTAAAACTGTGAAAGATAATAATGCTGTTCCGGCGACTATTGCCATTATAAATGGCCGATTAAAAGTAGGTTTAACCTTAGCAGAAATTGAACTTTTAGCCAAAGAAGGCAAGGCTATTATAAAGACAAGCCGCAGGGATATGCCTTATCTTATTTCACAAAAATTAAGTGGGGCAACAACAGTGGCTTCTACCATGATTATTGCACAAATGGCAGGTGTTAAAATTTTTGCTACTGGTGGTATTGGTGGTGTACACAGAGGTGGCGCTTCTACTTTTGATGTTTCTGCCGATTTGCAAGAACTCGCCAAAACAAATGTGGCCGTTGTTTGTGCGGGCGCCAAAGCTATTTTAGATTTAGGTCTCACTTTAGAATATTTAGAAACAAATGGCGTACCTGTTTTGGGTTATAAAACAAAAGAGCTCCCTGCTTTTTATACCCGTAAAAGCGGATTTAATGTAGATTACCAAATAGATTCACCACAAGAAATAGCGCGCTTTTTACATGCCAAATGGGCAATGAAACTTCAAGGTGGTGTTGTAATCACAAATCCTATTCCAGAAAAATACCAGATGGATTACGACAGTATTATGAACACAATTAAGGCTGCTGTAAAAGAGGCTGACAAGTTGGGAATTAAAGGTAAAGAAAGTACCCCTTTTTTATTAGAAAAAATAGCTGCTTTAACTGGTGGTAAAAGTTTAGAATCTAATATAAAATTGGTTTTAAACAATGCCGAACTCGCCGCAAAAATCGCCTGTGATTACACATCTATTGCAAAGTAACTTTAGGCGCTTTATTTAATTCGAAAACCTTATTAATCATCGCGTCTTTTTGATTGTAAATTTCATAAAATTTATTTTCGCTGAATACTTCGCGGGCAAAAAGGGCTTTTAAATAAAATTTTAACTGGGCTTTAAGTGCGCCTTTAGGTAATTTGTTTCTTTTAATATCCTTTAAATAAGTGTTATAAATAGCATTATCGGCATCGAAATTTGAATTAAAATCGGCAAAAGCTACATCCTTAAACTCATTTCTGTGATTGTCAACATAGTTAAAAATAAAATTATTTATATAGTTAAAATGAAAATTGTTTACAAAGCTGGTGGTATCAATAGGTACAAATACATCGGGGACAATACCGCCGCCGCCATACACAATTTTGCCTTTTGGTGTTACAAATTTTAATGAATCTACCACTTTAATACTGTTAGCATTTACAAGCTCTCCATTGTGATAGCGCTTTTCGAGTTCATTAAAATAGCCTTTATTTCCTTTGTGATTGTAGGGTTTTTGAATAGACCTACCTGTTGGTGTATAATAACGTGCTGTGGTTAAGCGTACCGAAGAACCGTCGCCCAAACTCATTTCGCGTTGCACCAATCCTTTGCCAAAAGAACGTCTGCCTATAATTGTGCCTCTATCGTTATCTTGTAAAGCGCCCGCAATAATTTCGCTTGCAGAAGCAGACCCTTCGTCAATAAGCACATAAACAGGGGCTTTTTCAAAACTCCCACTTGATGTTGCAAAAGTCTTTTCTATAAGACCTCCTTTGTTTTTAGTTGATACAATAAGCTTGTCTTTTTCTAAAAATTCATCGGCAATTTTATTGGCTACTTGCAAATAACCGCCGGGGTTACCACGCAAATCAAACACCAAGGATTTCATACCTTCTTGTTTAAGCTGAGAGAGCGCACTCTTAAATTCTGAATAAGATGTTGATGTGAATTTATTGAGCTTTATATAACCCAAACTGTCATTCAGCATATAAAAGGCATCCACACTTTTAATAGGCACTTCGCCTCTGGTGACTGTTGTTTTGATAAATTTATTGTCAGATTTCCTATAAATTGTCAGCGCCACTTTTGTATCGGCTTCCCCTTTAAGGGTTTTAATAATAAACGCATTTTTTAATTTTTTTCCAAAAAGGGTATCCTTATCAGCCAATAAAATGCGATCGCCTGGTAAAAGTCCCGCTTTGGCACTTGGGCCGTTTGGAATAACTTTTGAAACTGTTAATGAATCTTTAAACATTAAAAACTGAATGCCCACACCTACAAACTTGCCATCCATTTGCTCATCAATTTGCTTACGCTGACTAGCTGGCAGGTAAACAGAATGCGGATCGAGTTTACTCAGCATATTTTTTATGGCAACATCTAAAAGACTGTCGGTATCTACCTTATCAACATAATCATATTGAATATAATTTATAAGACGTTTGATCTTAGCTTCGTTTGGATTGTTTAAGCCTAAAAAAGTTGTTGTGCTACGGTTAAAATTTAGGTAACTGCCAATTAAAACACCTATGGCAATACAAACCCCAATAATAATGGGTAAATATGTTTTTAGTTTGTTCACTTTTATTTTTTGTAAAAAAATTCTTTATTTTGGATATGCCTTAATCAACGTCTAACTGCATGAGTTCAACGCCTGCATTTTCTAAAAATTCTAATCCCGATGTATCTCTATAACCTTTGTTATAAACCATACGTTTGATACCGGCTTGATGAATAAGCTTGCTGCATTCTCTGCATGGCGATAAAGTAATGTATAATGTTGACCCTTTGCATGACTGCGATGAGGAAGCTACTTTTAAAATAGCGTTGGCCTCGGCATGTAAAACTTCCCATTTTGTAAGGCCTTCGTCGTCTTCACAACAGTTGTCAAAACCCGATGGTGTGCCGTTGTAACCATCAGAAATTATCATTTTATCTTTAACGATAAGGGCCCCTACTTGTCTGCGATTACAGCGCGACAATTTGGCCCATTCTAAAGCCATTTTTAAATAAGCGGTATCGTATCGTAATTGTTTTTTATCTGTTTGCATAGTCATCAGTAAATTAAAGGTTTTTTGACTGTTTTTGTTGTTAAAAAATTACCAAAATTTTCGGCTGTATAAAATAGGTATGGTAATACCCAAAACAATGGCCGAAATAATCATAACCCAATCGCGTTTAGAAATTTTAAACAGCGTTAATCCGATAAAGGAAAGGCTGAGTAATACAATAACTAAAACAGCTTGCGACACCTCAACGCCCGTAGCAAAAGAAATTAAAGGCAAAACCTTATCGTCTTCCCTGCCAACCAATATTTTAAAATAACTCGAAAATCCTAAACCGTGAATCAAACCAAAAAATAGTGCAAAAAACAGGTTGATGTTCAAACTGTTTTGTCCATTTTTCTTTTGAAATAAAAGGTTAGATAAAGCAGTTATAAAAATGGTAGCTGCAATTGAGAATTCTACAATAGATTCCTTGATATAAATAAGATTATAAGCTGCCAATGTGAGTGTGAGTGTGTGCCCTATGGTAAAAAAAGTAATGAGCCACAGTGTTTTTTTCCAATCTTTGAGTGTAAAAACAACTATCAAAGCCACAAGGAACAAAATATGGTCGTAAGCCGACCAATCTATTACATGAAACAGACCTTGTTTAAAATAAAATGTAAATTGATTTAACATAGCATTGCAGAAATTGGTTTGCTAAAGTCGCATTTTTTTAAACAAATCCCAACATACCACCCCACAACTTACCGAAATATTTAAAGAATGTTTGGTGCCATACTGTGGAATCTCAATACAATAATCTGATGCATCAACAACAGTTTGTTGCACACCTTTAACTTCGTTACCAAAAACAACAGCATACTTTTGGTCTTTTTCTACAATAAAATCTTGGAGCATCACACTATTTTCGGCTTGCTCAATCGAAGCTATTTTAACGCCATCGGCTTTAAGCCTATTGATTAAAGTCAGCATATCTTCTACATATTCCCATGCCACAGAGTCGGTAGCGCCCAAAGCAGTTTTATGAATGTCTTTATGTGGTGGCTGGGCCGTAATGCCGCACAAATACACTTTTTCAATAGCAAACGCATCGCAGGTTCTAAATACAGAACCGATATTATTCAAACTGCGTATGTTGTCTAAAATGACAATAAGCGGTGTTTTATCTCCCGATTTAAAATCGGTTAAACTGATGCGATTTAACTCGCTATTTTTTAATTTTCGGTGCTTCATTTTTTGACTTTAAATCCTATCTTTGTTTGCCTCCTCAAAAAATGTATTTTTGTAAGAGAAGAATCATTTCACAAAGAAACTCAAAAGTTTTGTCAAAAGTAAAAAAAGTAACACCTTTAATGAAACAATACAATGCCATTAAGGTAAAATATCCTGATGCTTTGTTGTTATTTAGGGTAGGCGATTTTTACGAAACATTTGGTGAAGACGCCAAAAAAGCATCGGGTATTTTAGATATTGTATTAACCAAACGCGGTGCAGGCTCTGAAACCGAAACCGCCTTAGCGGGATTTCCACACCATTCTTTAAACACCTACTTACCTAAGCTGGTAAAAGCGGGTTTTCGCGTGGCTATCTGCGATCAGTTGGAAGATCCTAAAATGACGAAAACCATTGTAAAACGTGGTGTAACCGAATTAGTTACCCCAGGCGTTTCTTTAAATGACGAAGTTTTACAAACCAAATCTAACAACTTTTTAGCGGCGGTTCATTTTGGAAAAAAATATTTAGGGGTTTCCTTTTTAGATATCTCAACAGGCGAATTTTTAACCGCTCAAGGAAATGCCGATTATATAGACAAACTACTCCAGAATTTTAAGCCGAGTGAAATCCTTGTTCAAAAACAAAATAAGGTAAAATTTTCTGACCTTTTTGGCGCAAAAAATTACTGCTTTTATTTAGAAGATTGGGTCTTTCAAACCGATTTTGCCAACGAAATATTGCTCAAACATTTTAAAATCGCTTCCTTAAAAAGTTTTGGTGTTGACGAGCTCACCGAAGGCATAATTGCCGCTGGCAGTATCATGCATTATCTCACCGAAACGCAACACAATCGGCTTGACCACATCACTTCTTTAAAACGCATTGAAGAAGAAATTTATGTGGGCATGGATAAATTTACCATCCGCAATTTAGAACTTTATTCAGGCACTTCTTCGGGCTCGGTCACGTTACTTAGCGTGATAGATAAAACCGCGTCACCCATGGGCGGACGGCTTTTAAAACGATGGCTGGCCTTGCCTCTTAAAGACGAATCACTTATAAAATCGCGGCACGATGTTGTAAAATACATCATAGATCATCCAAAGTTTTACGATTTAATCAGCACACAAATAAAAGCGATTAGCGATATTGAACGTCTTATCTCAAAAGTAGCCACTTTAAAAATATCGCCACGCGAAATTGCAAATTTAAAGACATCATTAGAAGCCATTATTCCCATAAAAGAAGCCATTGCAAAAAGTGGGGCGCAAGCCTTAACGGGATTGAATCCTTACTTTAAAGATTGCAGTACATTAATCGCCAAAATCAACACAAATCTTCATCCCGATGCACCCGTTTCTTTGCAAAAAGGACACGCTATTGCTGATGGTGTTTCAGAAGAATTGGATGAATTAAGAGGTTTGGCCAAATCTGGGAAATCGTATCTTGATAAAATGTTGGCGCGCGAAATTGAGCGCACCCAAATTACCAGTTTGAAAATATCTTTTAACAATGTATTTGGCTATTATATTGAAGTTAGAAATACCCATAAAGACAAAGTGCCAAACGATTGGATTCGCAAACAAACCCTTGTAAATGCCGAACGTTATATTACCGAAGAACTCAAAGAATACGAGGTGAAAATTTTAGGCGCTCAAGATAAAATTGCCGATTTAGAACAAAAACTCTATTCAGATTTATTAGATTTTATCAGCAATTATTTAAAAGACGTACAGCTAAATGCACAAGGCATTGCACAAATAGATTGTTTACACAGTTTTGCAAATTGCGCTATAACTTATAATTATGTGAGACCTGTTATTGATAATTCTACAGATTTAGAAATACGAAACGGCCGACATCCTGTTATTGAGCAACAATTACCAATTGACGCACCTTACATTCCCAACAACCTGATTTTAAACCGAAATCAGCAGCAAATCATTATGATTACCGGACCAAACATGAGTGGTAAATCGGCTATTTTAAGACAAACTGCACTCATTGTTTTATTGGCACAAATGGGCAGTTATGTCCCCGCTAAATTTGCTAAAATTGGTTTGGTTGATAAAATTTTTACCCGTGTTGGTGCCAGTGATAATATCTCTATGGGCGAATCGACTTTTATGGTTGAGATGAACGAAACGGCCAGTATTTTACACAATATTACCAATAAAAGTTTGGTGCTTCTCGATGAGATTGGGCGTGGCACGAGTACTTATGATGGTATTTCTATCGCTTGGGCTATTGCCGAATATCTGCATGAACATCCTGCCAAACCAAAGACGCTTTTTGCCACACATTATCACGAATTGAATGATATGGCCGAGACTTTTGACCGCATCAAAAACTTTAATGTATCGGTTAAAGAGCTTTCAGACAAAGTGATATTTCTTAGAAAATTAGTGCCCGGCGGTAGCGAGCACAGTTTTGGAATTCATGTGGCAAAATTAGCGGGGATGCCGAGTTCTGTTATCCATAAAGCCAATAAAATTTTAAAACAACTCGAAAAAAGTCACATGTCTGAAGACGTTAAAGACAAGCTAAAAAATGTCCAACAAAACGATATGCAATTGAGTTTTATTAAATTGGATGATCCATTATTGGAAGACATCAAAGACGAAATTTTATCAATTAATATTGATACCTTAACCCCTATTGAAGCTTTGATGAAACTCAATGAAATAAAACGCATGCTAACGAAGCGTTAAATTCGGTGTTTTGAAAATTTGTGATTTGTATTTTTAGTATCTTTGTACTTTAAATTTAAAACGATGTTTCTATTTATTAGCGGTCCCGAAATATTTATCGTCCTACTTATTGTGGTGATGCTTTTTGGTGCTGATAAAATTCCCGAAATGGCCAAAGGTCTAGGTAAGGGAATGCGTCAATTAAAAGATGCTACCAACGACATTAAACGCGAAATTACCGAAAGTGCCGACAAACAAGGTATTGATGCCGATTTTACTAGTGATATTACTAAAGAAATCAACAAAGTTAAAGACGATATTGACGATATTACCGGCCCAATAAAACGCTCTTTTTAAATGTCTTTTTTAGATAAAATAATAGCCTTAGACAAGTCTGTTCTTATTTATTTAAACAATCTAGGTTCTCCGAACTGGGATGGTTTTTGGTTAAGCATTACACATCAATTTAATTGGATACCTCTTTTTATCTTAATGCTTTTTTTGATTTTTAAAGTTTATGGTTTAAAAAAAGGGCTTATTATTTTACTTATTGCAGCTGTTTTGGTAACTTTTACCGATCAATTTGTAAATCTTATAAAACATACTTTTGAGCGCTTACGCCCCAATAACGACCCATCCGTAAAGGGATTAATTCGCCTCGTATACCAACCGCGTAGTTTTAGTTTTGTGTCTGGTCACGCCACAAACTCTATGGCAAATACAGTGTTTATTTATTTGCTTCTTAAAAAACATTTTAAATATGCTTGGTTGTTTTTTATATGGCCATTGGTTTTTGCCTATAGCCGTGTTTATTTAGGTGTGCATTATCCCGTTGATATTTTAACAGGCGCGCTTTTAGGAATGGCACTCGGTTTTGGGTTTTATAAAATCAGTCTTTTAGTTTTGGGAAAATTAAAACCCTCTAATTAGGATTTTCAACTATTTAACCCGCGTTAAAGTAAGACCATCTCTTACAGGCAAAAGCACACTTTCAACACGAGAATCTTCGTTTACCAATTTATTATAGACTTGCAAAGCTTGTGTGTCTACATCTTTAACATCGGCTTTTTGTAAGACTTTGCCACTCCACAAAACATTATCCGATAATATGAGTCCGCCGCTATTCATTTTAGGAACAATGGCCTTAAAATAATTGGGGTAGTTTGCTTTATCGGCATCGATAAAAACCAAATCGAATTTTAAATTTAACTTAGATATGATATCTAAAGCATCACCTATATGAGTTTTTATCTGATTTTTATAATCCGATTTGTCGAAATATTTTTGTTGAATTGATGCCAATTCTTCGTTATGATCTATGGTGTGTAAAATGCCATCGGGCGCAAGGCCTTCTGCCAAACACAAAGCCGAATAACCCGTATAAGTGCCAATTTCTAAGATTGTTTTGGGATTAATTAGTTTAGAAAGCATCGCTAATAAACGTCCTTGATAAGGGCCGCTCAACATCCGTGGATTCATGACTTTTTGCCAAGTTTCTCTGTTTAAATCCTGCAAAAGTTTTGGTTCGTCTTGTGAATGTTGTGCAATATAATTTTGAAGTGGCTCTGAAATAAAATCCATAAAGTAATTTTTAACAAAAATAAAAAACGAAGCTTTAATAGCTCCGTTTAATTTGATATTTATGTTTTCTAATTCATTTTCTTTTCTAATTGTGCCTTTAAAGCTTCTTTATCTTCATCGGGTAAATGATGTTGAGAATGATTTAGCAAATGTGTGTTAAAAACTTTAGACATTAGTTTGTTTTGCTCAGAATACAAACCACATTTTTTGCATAAAAATAAATGCATCCGCAATTTAATTCTTTCCCATAATGTTGCTTCACAATATTGTGATTTATCACATATAGTGGTAGCTTCATCACAATTTATCATTACTTTTTTACTCATTTTATGTTACTTTTTAAACCATCCAACTTCCATACATTTTCTAAGCTGTAACCTAGCGCGATGTATGATAACCCATAGGTTAGACGCCGAAATGTCTAGTTCATTACAAATGTCGTCTGTATCAATATTCTGAATGGTTTTCATTTTAAAAACCATGCGGTGTTTTTCTGGCAGTGCTGATATACAATTGTTTAGAGCATCGCCCAATTCTTTAGTTTCTATATCAGATGCGGCTTCATTATCCCATGTTTGCGGCACACATTCCTCGAGCCAACTTCCTTTTTTATCGCCATCTTCATAAAAATTAACCCTTACCTCGGCGCGGCCTTTTTTAGAGTTCGCTTTGCGGTATTGGTCAATTATTTTACGTTTCAAAATAGATACCAACCAGGTCCGTTCTGAAGCATCGCCACGATAATTTTTCATCGCTTTTAAAGCTGAGAAAAAAGTCTCTTGAACAATATCTTTAGCCAATTCTTTATCATCAATTCTTGAAATGGTATAATTAAAAAGATAATCGGCATACAAGACAATCCATTTATTTGGATCTAAGACATTTTTTTCTTGGTTGGGCATAAAATCTAATAACTTTTAGGGATTAAAGATATGTTTTTATTACATAAAAAAACGAAACCTATTAAGTTTTTCGATTTTTTACTCAATGTTGTTTGTTTAGATAATTAAGTTTTTTATTTAAATCAATATCTAATAAACACTAGCAGAAATAACTAGCAAAATCGCAACTTAAAACCATTCTAAATAAACAAATTATATGCTTATAAAACGGAATAATTGTAGAATAACTTTATCTTTGTTAATCATAAAAATTTATTTTAAATTTAATTATTAAACTAGTTATAATGAGCGGATTATTATCTTCATCGATAGCAAGAAAAGTAGCTATGGCACTGTCTGCACTCTTTCTTGTTTTTTTTCTAATTATTCATCTAGCAGTTAATATTACTTCGTTATTTAGTGAAAGTGTATTTAATGAACTATCTCATTTTATGGGAACCAATCCATTAATACAATTTGCATTGCAACCAGTACTAATTTTTGGTGTGGTTTTTCACTTTGTTATGGGATTTGTATTAGAGCTTAAGAATAAAAGTGCCAGAACTATAAAATATGTTAATTACAATGGCGCTGCAAATGCTTCTTGGATGTCAAGAAATATGATTTACAGCGGTCTTGCTATTTTAGCATTTATTGCCATCCATTTTTTGGATTTTTGGATTCCAGAATTAAAGTACAAGTATGTTGAATTTTTACCGTCAGACCCAAATCGGTATTTTCATGAATTACATGAAAAATTTGCAAACCCATTAAGAGTCGGTGCTTATGTTACCGCTTTTGTTTTTTTGGCTTTACATTTATTACACGGGTTTCAATCAGCATTCCAATCAATGGGATTCAATAATAAGTACACAAAAACTGTGAAAATTATTGGGCATCTTTATGCTGTTATTATTCCTTTAGGATTTATAATCATAGCTCTTTTTCACTATTTTAACCATTAATCTTACCATACAATGACGACTTTAAATTCAAGAGTACCAGAAGGTCCAATAAAAGATAAATGGACAACTTATAAAGATAAAATTGATTTGGTAAATCCCGCCAACAAACGTAATATAGATATTATTGTTGTGGGTACAGGTCTAGCTGGCGGTTCTGCCGCAGCTACTTTGGCCGAGTTAGGTTATAACGTAAAAGCTTTTGCTTATCAAGATTCCCCTCGTCGTGCGCATTCTATAGCCGCTCAAGGTGGCATCAATGCTTCTAAAAACTATATGGGCGATGGCGATTCAAATTACCGCTTATTTTACGATACTGTAAAAGGTGGCGATTACCGTTCGCGCGAAGCAAACGTACACCGTTTGGCTGAAGTTTCTGGAAATATCATTGACCAATGTGTGGCACAAGGTGTGCCGTTTGCACGTGATTATGGTGGCTTATTAGACAACCGTTCTTTTGGTGGTGTTTTGGTATCGCGTACTTTTTATGCCAAAGGGCAAACTGGTCAACAATTATTGTTAGGGGCATATTCTGCTATGAACCGTCAGATTGCACGTGGTAAAATAGAAATGTTTAACCGTCACGAAATGTTAGATGTTGTAAAAGTAGATGGCAAAGCACGTGGTATTATTGCACGTGATTTGGTAACCGGAAAACTTGAACGTCATTCTGCACATGCGGTAGTTATCGCAACTGGTGGTTACGGAAATGTTTATTATTTATCTACCAACGCTATGGGTTCTAATGCCACAGCAGCTTGGAAAATTCATAAAAAAGGAGCTTATTTTGCCAACCCTTGTTACACACAAATTCACCCAACATGTATTCCGCGTTCTGGTGATTATCAGTCAAAATTAACCTTGATGTCAGAATCATTACGCAATGATGGACGTATTTGGGTACCTGCAAAAATTGAGGATGCTAAAGCCATCCAACAAGGAAAATTAAAACCAAATGATATAGCCGAAGAAAACCGCGATTATTATTTAGAAAGACGTTATCCTGCTTTTGGTAATTTAGTGCCAAGAGATGTGGCATCAAGAGCTGCTAAAGAACGTTGTGATGCTGGTTATGGTGTGAATGCAACAGGTGAAGCTGTTTATTTAGATTTCGCGGCAGCATTTGAACGTTACGGAAAAGAACAGGCCAAAATTCATGGCATTTCTAATCCTTCTAAGGAAAAAATTATAGAGCTCGGTCAAGCAATTATCGAAAGTAAATACGGGAACTTATTCCAAATGTACGAGAAGATTATTGATGAAAATCCGTACAAAACACCCATGATGATTTATCCTGCAACCCATTATACCATGGGAGGCGTTTGGGTAGATTATAATTTAATGACAACTGTTCCTGGATTGTATTGTATTGGCGAAGCAAACTTCTCTGATCATGGTGCAAACAGACTTGGCGCCTCTGCTTTAATGCAAGGTTTAGCCGATGGATATTTTGTGTTGCCTTATACTATTGGCGATTACTTATCGGATGATATCCGTACAGGAGCCATCTCAACCAATTCTCCAGAATTCGACGAAGTTGAAAAATCAGTTCAAGAACAATTAGAATTCTTTATCAACAATAAAGGCACTCATTCTGTAGATTATTTCCACAAAAAATTGGGAAAAGTAATGTGGGATAAAGTAGGTATGGCGCGAAACGAAAAACAGCTAAAAGAAGCTATTAAAGAAATTCAAGGCATCCGTGAAGACTTTTGGAAAAATGTAAAAGTGCCAGGCGACTTAAACGAGTTAAATGCTGAGTTAGAAAAAGCAGGTCGTGTTGCAGATTTCTTAGAGTTGGGCGAGTTGTTTGCAAAAGATGCCTTAAATCGTGAGGAATCTTGTGGTGGTCATTTCAGAGATGAACATGTAACAGAAGATGGCGAAGCTAAAAGAGATGATAAAAACTTTGCCTATGTTGCTGCTTGGGAATACACAGGAAAACCTAGCGAAGCTATTTTACATAAAGAAGAATTAGAATTTAAAGATATTGAGTTAAAAACTCGTTCATATAAATAATAAGCGAAGAGGTCAAAGCGAAGAGAAATGAGTGTTTTAAAATCATATAAAGAATTGATTGTTTGGCAAAAATCAATGTCTTTGGTTAAAAATATTTATACGCTTACCGCTTCTTTTCCAGAAAATGAAAAATTTGGACTAACAAGTCAAATGAGAAGAGCGGCAGTTTCAATCCCTTCTAATATTGCAGAAGGTTGGGGCCGTTTGTCTAGAAAAAATTATATACAGTTTTTAAGAATCTCAAGAGGCTCTTTATTTGAATTAGAAACACAATTATTAATAGTAAAAGAATTAAAATATACTAATGATAGCGAAGAAATAGAAAATTTAATTATTGAGATTAGCAAAATGCTGAATTCATTAATAAAAAAATTGGAAGAAAAGAATTAAAATCTTTTCGCTTTTCGCTCATTACTAAAACCTTAAATATTATGAATTTAACGTTAAAAATTTGGAGACAAAAAGGGCCAGAAGATAAAGGTGGTATGGTCACATATAAAGTAACTGATATTTCTGAACACATGTCCTTTTTAGAAATGATGGATGTGTTAAACGAAAGTTTGGTTGCAAAAGACGAAGAGCCTGTCGCTTTTGATCACGATTGTCGCGAAGGTATTTGTGGCATGTGCTCATTACATATTAATGGTGAATCGCACGGACCAGATAAAGGTATTACTACCTGCCAATTACACATGCGTATGTTTAAAGATGGCGAAACGATTACCATTGAACCTTGGCGTGCTAATGCATTTCCTGTAATTAAAGATTTGATAGTAGATCGTATGGCTTTTGAGCGTATCCAACAAGCGGGTGGGTTTATTTCTGTAAATACATCGGGAAACACACAAGATGCCAATGCCATTCCTATTTCTAAACATAGTGCCGATTTATCTATGGATGCGGCTTCTTGTATTGGATGTGGCGCCTGTGTAGCCACTTGTAAAAACTCGAGTGCCATGTTATTTGTAGCAGCCAAAGTATCGCAATTTGCATTACTCCCACAAGGAAAAATTGAAGCAGCAGACCGTGTAAAAAATATGGTGACTCAAATGGATTTAGAAGGTTTTGGTAACTGTACCAATACAGGTGCTTGCGAAGTGGAATGTCCTAAAGGGATTTCTATTGAAAATATTGCGCGAATGAATCGTGAATATTTAAGAGCAACGCTATAAGCTTGTAAATAAATTATAAAAATTAATCCCAAAATTACAAGAAAGTAATTTTGGGATTTTCATTTGAGATCCATATATTATCTTTTTTTAATAATTAATTATTGTTATTCGATAATTTTTATATATTTGTATGACAAATTATTAAATTATGAGAAAGTTAAATATTTTAAAAACAATTGTCGATTTCTTTTGGATTATGTCTTTGCCAATTGTCCCGATTATTCTGTTTTTTATTCCAGCTATATTTTTTATTGAAGATTTAGATTTTATACCCATTAAAGTAAATGGTCTTGAAATAATGGCTAGTGATAACCCTTCAAAAATTATTACTGTTTTTGTTTTAATTTCTTACTTATTACTTTTATATATCGTCTATCTCTTTAAAAATATTTTGCGTTATTTTAAAAGCGTGAAAATGTTTGATGATTATGTAATTGTTAATTTAAACAAAATAGGCTACTTGCTTATTATTTGTTCTTTTTTAAATGGGGTTCCCTCTTTTATCTATAAATTAATCAAGCATAAATTATCTATAGAGATAAGCATAAGTCCGTTTATCTTATTAATTTCATTAGGTCTGTTCTTTATGATTTTAAGTGAGGTTTTTAAAATCTCAAAAACAATGAAAGAAGAAAACGAGTTAACTGTATAAATATGTCCATAATTGTAAATCTTGATGTGATGTTAGCTAAGCGCAAAATGAAGAGTATGGCGTTAGCTGATAAGATAGGTATCACAAGAGCCAATCTTTCTATTCTAAAATCTGGAAAAGCCAAAGCGATTCGTTTTTCTACTTTAGAAGCTATTTGTAAAGAATTGGATTGTCAGCCTTCAGATATTCTTGAATATTCATCCAATAAATAAATTTATTTTTAGCTGATAATCAAAAGTACAATACCCATAATTATAAACAATCCTATAATGATGAGGTACTGCCAAATATCTGTAAAGTAAGGATAGTAGACTTTCCAAAGTTTTTTAAAGTTTTTTATCATAAGGCTAAAAAGGGAGGTTACTTAAATCTACATTCCCACCAGATAAAATAATGCCGACTTTCTTATTTTTAAAACGTTCTTTATCTTTTAAGACTGCAGCAAAAGCGACAGCCGATGAAGGCTCAATCACAATTTTTAAACGTTCCCAAATCAGTTTCATCGCGGCAATAATTTCGGCTTCTGACACGCAAATAATGGCAGATACATATTTTTTTATAATTGGGAAATTATTCTCGCCCAATTGCGTTCTCAAACCATCGGCAATGGTATTTGTTGTTTTATTGCTTTCTATTTTTCCGCTTTTAAGCGAACGAAAAGCATCATTTGCTTCATCGGGTTCACCTGCAAAAGTTTTACAGTTTTCTCCAAAATAATGAACCGCTAAAGCTGTGCCTCCTAGTAATCCACCTCCGCCAACAGGGGCAATAATAATATCTAAATCGGGATGTGATTTTAACAATTCTAATGCTGCCGTACCTTGCCCAATAATAACAGGGATATCGTTAGACGGATGGATAAAAGTAGCGCCCGTTTCTTCAACAACTTCATCTGCTTTGTTTTCTCTTGCAATTGGAGTCGACTCACTTTCAATCACAATACCGCCATAACCTAAAACAGCCTCTTTTTTAACTTGTGGGGCATTTTTCGGCATAACGATATAAGCCTTAATTCCTAAATTTTTTGTCGATAAAGCTATGGCTTGTGCAAAGTTTCCAGATGAATGTGTAACCACGCCTTTTGCCTTTTGTTCATCTGTTAATTGTAAAATAGCATTGGTAGCACCGCGCATTTTAAACGCACCCATCTTCTGAAAATTTTCGCATTTAAAAAACAACTGCGCGCTAGAAATTTCATCTAATAAATGAGAGGTCAAAACAGGCGTTTGATGGATGTAAGGTAATATTCTACTATGCGCTTTTAAAAGTTCTTCTTTAAAATTCATTTTACAGTGGATTAAGCCCTTAAAAATAGGAATAATTTCAATTAAATCTTTACTTTTGGGTATCAAGATTATAAATTATGTCCAACTTCAAAACTTCCATCCAATCTAAACTCCCAAACGCGCAAACAAGTATTTTTGCTGTGATGAGTGGCTTAGCGGCTAAAGAAAATGCCTTAAACTTATCGCAAGGTTTTCCTAATTTTAAAACTTCAGAAACCTTAATAAGATTGGTTAGTGACGCTATGAAAAAAGGTTTGAACCAATATGCACCCATGCCTGGTATTTTTTGCTTACGCGAAGCCATTGCACAAAAAATATATGATACATATCAAATTCAATACAACCCAGATACCCAAATTACGGTAACTGCCGGCGCCACACAAGCTATTTTTACCATTATAGCAGCCTTTATAAATAAAGGCGATGAGGTCATTATTTTCACACCAGCCTACGATTGTTATGAGCCAAGTGTGGCATTATTTGGTGGTGTTGTTCACTCTGTTGCCTTAAAAGCACCCGATTATAAAACCGATTGGCAACAGGTAAAATCGTTGGTGTCTTCAAAAACAAAAATGATTATCATTAATACACCTCACAATCCAACAGGAAGTATTTTACAAGCCGAAGATTTGATCACTTTACAAAACATTGTAAAAGGAACCGATATTATCATTTTAAGCGATGAGGTTTACGAGCATATTATTTTTGATGGCGAAACACATCAAAGTGTGATGCTTTATCCAGAATTGGTTCAGCGCTCATTTGTAGTGGCAAGCTTCGGAAAAACTTTTCACCATACGGGTTGGAAAATGGGTTACGTGGCTGCGCCAGATTATTTGATGATAGAGTTTAGAAAAGCACATCAATTTAATGTGTTTTGCGTAAATCATCCCATACAGGTTGGGTTAGCTGAATTTTTAAAAACACCCGATAATTATCTCGGTTTACCCGATTTTTATCAGCAAAAGCGTGATTATTTTTTAGATTTAATAAAAGAGTCTCGGTTTGAATTTGCGCCTGCTAAAGGGACTTATTTTCAGTTGTTGGGTTATAAAAATATTAGCAATGAATATGATTATGATTTTGCGGTTCGGTTAACCAAAGAAAACAAAATAGCATCCATTCCAATTTCAGTTTTTTATAAAGATCAATACGATGCCAAAATGCTGCGTTTTTGTTTTGCAAAAACCAATGAGACTTTAGAGCAAGCGGCAGAAATATTAAATAAGATTTAATCATGAAAAATCTAAACATAACAGTATTACAATCTGATTTGGTTTGGGAAAATCCATCAGAAAACATAAAGGCTTTTACTGTAAAGTTAAATAAACTAAAACAGGCTAGTGATATTGTGGTTTTACCCGAAATGTTTACTACTGGGTTTTCTATGAACGCGAGACATCTTGCCGAAAAAATGACTGGAAAAAGTGTGACTTGGATGCGAAACAAAGCCAAAAAATTAGACGCACTTGTTTTGGGAAGTTTGATTATTGAAGAAGAGGGCCTCTATTTTAACAGGCTCATTGCCGCTTTTCCTAATGGCGATTTTAAATATTACGATAAGCATCATTTGTTTACTTTATCTGACGAGGATAAAATTTATACTGCTGGTCAAGAACGTTTACAATTCAATTATAAAGGGTGGCATATCTGTCCGCTTATTTGTTACGATTTACGTTTCCCGCTTTGGTCAAGAAACACAAGCAATTATGACATATTAATTTATATTGCCAGTTGGCCAAAACCCAGAATTAATGCTTGGGATGCTTTATTAAAAGCGCGCGCCATAGAAAATATGGCTTATGTTGTGGGCCTTAATAGGGTTGGTATAGATGGTAATAATTTAGAATACTCTGGACACTCTACCGTTTATGATTACTTGGGAGATACCTTGGCATCCGCCAAGGAAAATAAAGAAATGATAACTTATGTTTCTCTTGACAAAAAACAGTTAAAAAAAACACGAAAGAAATTAAATTTCTTAAACGACCGTGATATTTTTGAAATTAATTAGATTGTTGCCTTCTGTATAAAACGGTGACATTAGTTGTCTTAGCAAATTAGACCGCTAATGATACCCTTTAAAAATTAAATTATCGTGCAATCCATTTAAACTCATAAGGCGTATTTGGGATAACCATGCGTTCTGTAATGCGGTACATCCGTTCTGGCAAACGCATTAAAAAATCTCTTGCCTTTTCGGCTTCGGCAGTTAAACCTGTTATTTTATCAATTTCCCAAGAGCTGTTCAGCTTTTTAATAATATCAACATAGTCAAAACCTGTATAAACACCAGCACGTTGTGCAACGATAGAAAATTGGTCGAACAAACTTGCTTTGTCATTATTAGAATGACGCAAATTCATAGCAGGCATCACAATTTTATTTTTCATCATATATTGAAAAGCCAACATCATTTCGCTCGGGTCGTATTTAAAAATTTGTCTCACAAATTCGGTATAAGCCAAATGATGGCGCATCTCGTCTCCGGCAATAATTTTAGATAATTTTCCTAATAATTTATGCCCGTTTTTACGTGCCACTTTAGCCACATTATTATGTGAAATATAGGTGGCTAGTTCTTGAAAACTGGTATAAACAAAGTTTTTATAAGGATCGCGTCCGGTGCCAATATCCATGCCATCGGCAATTAAATGTTGGGTCGTAATCTCAACTTCGCGCATGTTTACGCGGCCCGATAAATACAGATATTTGTTTAGTAAATCGCCATGCCTGTTTTCTTCGCTTGTCCAAGCACGTACCCACTTTGCCCAACCATTATCTGGCTTTTCGTAATTATCATTAGAGATGCCATTAATGTCTAACAACCAAGATTCGTATGTTGGCAAGGCTTCTTCGGTAATGGTATCACCTACAAGAACCGTCCAAAAATCGTTGTCTAATTCTTTCGAAATTTCTCGAATCTCTTTAACTTCTTCAATAAAATTAACGCCTTGTGTGTCTGGTAAAAAATCTGTGGGCTGCCAAATTTTATCGGGCGAAATTAAAAACTTTTCTACAAAGGTCTCGATGCTTTTTTCTAAAGTTTGCATCACCTCTAATCTGATATTGTGTAAAGACATGTTTTTGATTTTAGTTTTGGAATGAGCTAAACTACTTCTTTTATAGTGATTAAAAAAAGAGTCATATTATAAAATCCTTTTTTATCAGTTTAAGAGCCCCAACATTATGGAGAAGAACATTATATTTAATACCAACCAAGACGTTTCGACTACGCTCAGCGTGACATTGTATTGTTAAATTATTTAGCAAACCATTGTTGCCAAGGGATTTTTGCCAAAATAAGCAGTAGCGCCATGCCGTAAAAAATAGCGATGGTTCTAAACTTAGCCTTATCGGATGTTCTTTTTTTATGTTTAGAAAATCCCATTGTAATTAAAACAATGGCTAAAATCATCATTAAAGGGTGTTCTACGGTTATTAATCGTGCGGTTGCATCTTTCATAGTTGCCCCCATACCAATTTCTTTCATATGAGTATAAAACGGCGACACATAATAGTTTATAAATCCTAAGATTAATTGAATATGTGCAAAGATAAGTGCGAAAAGCGCCAATCTTAAGTCTTTAACTTTAAATTCTTTTTTTGAGATGACGCCTAGTAAAGCGTTAATAAAAGCGCCTATTAATACTATAAGTACCAAATAAGCCCAACCCGAATGCATTTGTTTAATCATAATAGTGTTTTTGATTTTGGTTTCAAATATAGATAAAATTTAAATGCCAACCTCTAAACAAAAAAACCTCCCAAAAGGGAGGTTTTTAAAAATTTGTATTCTAAAAAATATTAGAAATTATATCTTGCTGAAAGATTCCAAGTTGTTCCAAATCCCCAATACACTCTATTGTTAGTTTTGATACCTAAATAAGTATCATCACCAGGAGCTGCATGATTATTTGTTTGAGACTCAGAAATATATTCTTCATCAAATAGGTTGTTAACGTTTAATCTAAAACTTAAAGAATTATTATCTTTTTTAAATTTAAATTTATACGACATGCCTAAATCAACTAAGCTGTAACTTGGTAACTCAAGTGATCCATCATTAGTTGGACTACTAAATGATCCAGTAGAAATAGCAGCATAATTTCTTGCAAAGAAACTGTTACTAATATCTAATTTAAAAGCTTCTGATGGTTTGTAATTTAACGTAAGACGCCCTGTTGTTTGAGCGGCATCACCTACCTTAACACCATCTAAATAAAATGTTGTTGCTGCAGTACCAACTACTTCATTGTTACCGTCAAATTCTGTACCAGAAACATCTCCTTTATATTGCCAGTCTCCGTAAGAATACATAAATCTAAGGTCTAACTTACTATTAAACTTAATAGCACCTTCAAATTCAATACCTGAATGCACTTCTTCTATTCCACTAAAGTTTATATAGCCATCTGCACCAGATCTGCTTTGTCTAAAGAATCTGTCTTTCCAAGAAGTTGAATATAAATTAACGTTTAATTTAAAATTTTCAGCTTTATAACCATAACCAACTTCTAAACCAACAATTTTTTCATTGGTTAAATTAGGTGTTACTTCGTTTGTTGAATAACTTTGGTAAACAGTACCCCATAAAGGTTGTTTAGAATAATAGCCGGCATTACCAAAAATATTGTTTTTCTCATCAATATTATAGTTTAAACCTGCTTTAATATTGCCCCCTGCTATAGATTCCCAGCTAGAAGCTTGTGACCCTGGAGCTAAAATAAAATACTCTACACGTTGAAAAGATTGGTTAGATGCACCAGCTTGTACAAATATAGATGTTTTATCTGTTTTGTATTCCATTTGGCCAAAGAATCCTAACCAACGTGCACCACCGTCATTGTAATATTCAATTTTTTGTTGGTCTGTAATATTTTGCCAAGGATTCCAGCTTGGTTCAGCTTTAACGAATTCAGTGATATTTCTATTAGGATTATTTGAATCTTTATTATCAGTATATCCTGTAGCGCCTAATATGTTATTAACCGTTCTGTAATGAATACCTTTGTAAGTTCTTGCGTCAATACCTATATCCCAGCTAAAGTTTTCGCTAGAATCAGTATGCAAATTAGCAATAATACCATACCAGTTATGAGAGTTCATAGAAGCTCTTCTAGTCAAACCATTACTTCTATCGTTAATTGTGCTGGTTCTGTCTGCGCCAAAGTCGGCCACGTGACCTCCACCATTCCATTTTACGATATCATCAAAACGAACTTGTCCATTAGCATCTCTTAAATCGTATTTATAATCTCTTATGTTGTTAACATCACCAATAGGTCCTGTTCCGCCACCACGACCCCAAGAGCCATAAACTACAGTTCCTAAATTTGTTTTTTCACTAATTTTCCACTCCCAGTTTAAAGACATTACTGGTTTGTGATAAAAGTTTTTTCTAAAACTAAATTCTTGACCGTTTAAAGTACCCCAAGCGTCATTGAATTTTTTGTTTGGTTTACCATTCACGCCGTAATCTTGATATCTCCAAATTTCGATGGCTCTAGAATGTTGATTATGCCATTGTGGTGCACCTGTAAAAGTGAACATTAAAGAATGGTCATCATTCAATTGTTGACCTAAACCAATAAAATAGTTATGACCTTCAAAAGCTGTTCCGTCAGTATAACCATCACCAGAAGTTTTGCTTAATACAAAAGATGCAGAAAAACCATTATCCATTAGACCTGTAGAATAAGAACCTACAAATTTTTGGTATTTATCTCCACCCATAGTAGTTGTTAAAGCGCCTCCTTCTTTTTGATCAGAAGTTTTTGTAATAACGTTTATTGTACCACCCACAGAAGAAATAGCTAATTTAGAAGATCCTAAACCTCTTTGTACTTGAATAGCTGAAGTAACATCTGACAAGCCTGCCCAGTTAGACCAATAAACCCATCCATTTTCCATATCATTAACAGGCATACCGTTAATTAATACAGCTGTGTTTTTTTGGTCGAAACCACGAATATTGATACGTGAATCACCAAATCCACCACCAGATTTAGAAGCGTAAACAGAAGGCGTAGAATTTAAAATTTCTGGAAACTCTTGACTTCCTAGTCTGTCTTGAATTTCTGCTGCTTTAATAGTAGATACAGCAACAGGCGTTTGTCTTTCTTTGGCAATATCAATAACGCCAGTAATAACTATTTCATCTAAATTTTCTGAATTAGCTACAAGCGTAATATTGCCTAAATCTTTTGATCCATTAACATCGCTAAAAGATACAGATTTAGAAGTGTAACCTAAAAATGATACTTGTAAAGTACCACTTGCCGTTTTTACATCTAGTGTAAATTTGCCATCAAAATCGGTTGTTGTTCCTACAGAAGTACCTTTAACAATAACGCTTGCTCCTGGCAATACGCCGTTACTGTCTTTAACTACACCTGTAAGTTTTCCTTGCGAAAACATTGCTGTTGTTGTTACCATAACGATAGCGACAAACAGCCATTTAGTAATTTTTTTCATAATAATGATTAGTTTTAAATTATGTTGCAAAAGTGACTCAAAAAAGCATAAACAATCTTAGGGAATTGTTAAGATTTTGATCAATTTATAAGCGAAAATACAAATTATTTAACAAATACTTAACAAATGTTATAAAATTTGTTCTAATTGTTAATTACTAATCTGTTAGAAGCTAAATTTTAACATTTTAAATAGTTTTTAGCCAATTCTTTACCTAGTTCTACACCAAATTGATCGAAGCTATAAATATTCCAAATAACACCTTGTACAAAAGTTTTATGTTCGTACAAAGCAATGAGTCTACCAAGTGCATTGGGCGTTAATTTTTGTATTAAAAGTGTGTTTGAAGGTTTATTTCCTGCAAAGGTTTTAAAAGGAAGTAATTTTTCAATATCATGAGTCTTATCAGCCAGCTTTAACTCTATATTTACTTCGCCTTTTGTTTTTCCTTTATACAAAGCTTCGGTTTGTCCATAAAGATTTGCCATTAACTTTGCGTGATGGTTAGAATCGCCATGTAAAGGTTCTAAAAAACCGATGAAATCGGCTGGAATTAACTTGGTGCCTTGGTGTACCAATTGCATAAAAGCATGTTGGGCATTTGTACCTGTACTGCCCCAAACAATAGTGCCTGTTTGATAATTTATGGCATCTCCATTTCTATCAACCGATTTGCCGTTACTTTCCATAATGGTTTGTTGTAAATACATCGGTAATAATTCTAAATATTGGGTGTAGGGTAATAAAACTTCGGTTTCTGAATTAAAAAAATTATTGTACCAAATGCTTATCAAAGCCAAAACAACGGGCAGGTTTTTATCAAAAGATGTGTTTTTAAAATGGACATCCATTTGGTTTGCGCCAGTTAAAAAATCGTCAAAGTTTTTATACCCAACCGATAACGCAATAGTTAAACCAACAGCACTCCACAAAGAGTAACGGCCACCAACCCAATCCCACATAGGGAAAATATTATTTGGTGAAATCCCAAAGTCTTTTACGGCTTCTAAATTTGTAGAAACCGCCACAAAGTTATGTGCAATATCTGCTACAGTAGCCTTTTCTAAAAACCATTTTTGCACTGTTAACGCATTGGTTAGTGTTTCTTGTGTTGTAAATGTCTTTGAAACAATAACAAACAATGTTGTTTCTGGATTCAGATTTTTGATGGTTTCATAAACATGATCGCCATCTACATTTGATATAAAATGACATTTTAAATGGTTTTGATAAAATTTTAAAGCTTCAACTGCCATTTTTGGCCCTAAATCTGAACCGCCAATGCCAATATTTACAACATCGGTAAATGGTTTGTTTGTATAGCCTTTAAATTTTCCATTTATTACATTGTCTGAAAAATCTTTGATTTTTGACAATGTTGCTGCTACTTCGGGTTTTATATTTTTTTCGTCAACTAAAATAGGCGTATTGCTTTTATCACGTAAAGCGGTGTGCAGCACAGCTCTGTTTTCTGTAACATTAATTTTTTCGCCAGAAAATTGCGCTTCAATGGCTTCTTTTAAACCTGTTTCTTTTGCTAAATCTATTAGTGAATTAAATGTTTGGTTGTTGATTCTGTTCTTAGAAAAATCTAAAGTAAAATCGTCAAATTTTAAGGTGTAATCTGATTTTCTGTTTGGATTTTTCTTAAACAATTCTTGCATTTTAACGTCTTTGGTTTCATTAAAATGTTGTTGCAAAGTGCTCCATGCTCTGGTTGAAGTCGGGTTTATATTTTTTAGTTTCATCTTTTTATTGGGGGTAAGAAATACTGTCTAATTGTTCTTTTAAAGGTTTTATATTGGCAAAAAAACGTGGCCGTTCCTCATTTTTCATAGGTAAGGCTGCCGGTAATTTTTGTTTTAACGGATCTACTTGTCGGCCGTTTTTCCAAAAACGGTAACAAACATGCGGTCCAGAAGAATGTCCCGTACTTCCTACATAGCCAATAATATCGCCTTGTTTAACATAAGCACCCACAGTAACATCTTTTTTAAACTTATTCATATGTAAATACTGGGTCTCGTAAGTGGCGTTATGTCTTATTTTGACGTAGTTACCGTTGCCGCTTGTGTAACCTCTGTCTGAAATGCGGCCACTTGCAGTTGCCATTATTGGTGTGTTGGTTGCGGCAGGGAAATCGGTCCCTAAATGAGGTTTAATACGGCCGTAATATTTTATATACCGACGCATATTAAAGCCCGATGAAATACGTCCAAATTTTAAAGGTGCTTTTAAAAAGGCGCGTCTTAAATTTTTGGCATCTTCATCAAAATAATCTACAATGCCATTCTTTTTATTTTCAACAAAAGCAAAGGCATATAAAGATTCATCGTTATGTTCAAAAATAGCAGCTCTAATCTTACCCATACCTGCGTAAATAGAGTCGTTTACATATTTTTCTTCGTAAATAATTTTGAATTTATCATTTTTTTGAAGTCTGAAAAAATCTATTGTCCAAGCATAAATTTCTGACAGATCATTAACAATCAAATAATTTAAACCTTGGTCGTCAATAGCTTCAGAAAGCGATGTTTTTATAACACCCGTTGCTGTTTTAATAACTGTTTTGACTTCTTTTTTAGCACGGTATGCATTTATAGAATCCTTGAATTTAAAAACAATATAATTGATTTGGTCTGGCTGATAAATAAACACTTCGCCCTTGTCTAAAGAATCTTTTGACTTTAAAATCACATAGGGATTGCCAACTTTTAAACGGCGGATATCAAATACCTTTTTGGTTTTTCTAACAATTTCATAGACTTTCGCTGGCATAACATGAGCTTGATCTAAAATACCCCCAAAACTCTCGCCTTTTCTTATGGTATCTCTTATAAAATTATAATTGTTAAATGTAAACCCAAATTCTTTAATAATTTTTGGCGCAAGTGGTTTGGGTTGTACTTTGGGTTGTTTTTCAACATCTCTTCCGCAACTTAAAGCTGTTATTATGAGTAAAAATAAAAAGAGGTGTTTCATATAATTTGAGTCCTAATGATTGAGGCGCAAATTTACTAATTTTTATACAACCTCATCTTGGCTAATTTAGTTAAATATTATAGGGAAAGCATTAGCTAAGCCTTTAAACGATTCTAATTCTGCTTTTAAAGAACCCACAACCAAATCGGCTTTTATTTTAACAGGGATTTTATTTTCGTCATCGGTAACCCAAACAACCACACTATTTTCTCCTTTAAAAACACGGCCAGATTCTACAAAAGGTTTAAATTTTAATGTTTTTATTTTTCCAAATTTAGTATTGATGATTTCTTTGCCTAAATAGCGTAATTTAAAATTGTTAAGTTGTTGATCGTAAAACAAATTGATAGTTATTTCTTGATTAATTTTAAGGTTTGATAAATTGGTATTTCTTATAAAATACATTGAGGATATCATGTCTTGAACCCCTTTAACAACATCAAAAGAGGTTTCTTTGTTGTGCTTATAATCTACCACACGCGCACGTGCCTGTTCTTGATCAAAATTAATGTCTTTTGAAATTTTATACCCGCCTTCGTCAACACGTCTTTTAAATAAATTGGGGTATAAAGTGTTTTTGTCAATAACTGATTGGTAAACATCTTCTACTTTAAAAAATAATTTCACCATGCCACTTGTCCATCCTTTTCCGTCAATCAAAAAATTATTTTGCCCTTGATAAATAGTGTCTTTAACTTCCATGCTGGCATAACCCGCATTTAAAAATCCATAACCTAATTTGTATTTAAGCCATTCGCCAGTCATAAAAGCCCCTGTATTATTTTGGGCGCTTCCAACTGTTGGAAGTAAAAAAACAAATAAAAGAAAGGAAATAAATAGAAGTTGCTTTATTTTCAAATTGACGTTTTTATTTTAAGTTGACAAATATAAATAATAAAACCGCTTTTTAAATATATTTAAAAAGCGGTTTTATTAAATTAACATAAAGTTTACTTTGTGAAATTAGCCAAACCTTCATTAAGCCAGTTTAAATAAGCCTCAACATCGGCATTATAAGCCATGTAATGATTTAAATTTTCGCCATTATGATCTATCAAAACATAATATGGTTGTGCATTGGCTTTATATTTTGTTATTTGAAAATCGCTCCATTTATTGCCAATTGTACGTATTTTTTTACCTGTTGATTTAGAAACATATTGTTGGTCTTTTGGTAAGGCCACTTGAAAATCGACATATAATGATATTAAAACGACTTTGTTTTTAAGAATATTTAGCACCTTTTGGTCAGACCACACACGTTCTTCCATTTTTCGGCAATTTACACAGGCTTTTCCTGTAAAATCTAGCATCACTGGTTTGCCAACTTTCTTGGCATAAGCCATACCTTTATCGTAATCTAAAAATGTTGGAATATCATGAGGTCCAAACTCAGCATCTTTTGGTAAAGTAACAGCCACTCCATTGCCACTTCTAGAATAACCAACGCCATAAGGTGATTCGCTATAGGTCATTGGTGGTGGAAAACCGCTAATTAATTTTAACGGCGCACCCCAAAGTCCGGGGATAAGATATATGGTAAAACTTAATACTATTAAACCTAAACTCAAACGTCCAACCGACAAATGAGGCAAATCAGAATCGTGTGGTAATTTTATTTTGCCCAACAAATAGAAAGCTAAAGCACCAAATACAGCTATCCAAATAGCTATAAATGTTTCGCGCTCTAATAAATGAAGATCTAAAACCAAATCGGCATTTGATAAAAATTTGAATGCAAAGGCCAGCTCTAAAAATCCTAAAAATACTTTTACTGTATTTAACCATCCGCCCGATTTTGGCAATGAATTCAACCATCCCGGAAAGGCTGCAAAAAGCGCAAATGGTAAAGCTATGGCTAAAGAAAAACCAAACATACCTACAATAGGCCCTATCTGATTTCCGCCAGAAGCGGCTTGAACTAATAAAGTCCCTACAATTGGGCCTGTACAAGAAAAGGATACAATGGCTAAGGCTAAAGCCATAAAAAAGATGCCTATGATGCCTCCTTTATCCGCTTGAGCGTCCACTTTATTTGCCCAAGAGTTTGGTAACATAATTTCGAAAGCGCCCAAAAATGATACCGCAAAAACGATTAATAGCAAGAAAAATATCAAGTTAAACCACACGTTTGTTGACAAAGCATTAAGCGCGTCGGCACCAAAAATAAAGGATACCAGCCAACCTAAAGCCACATAAATAACAACGATTGAAATACCATAAATCATGGCGTTTTTAATACCCGCCGCTTTATTTTTACTTTGTTTGGTAAAAAAACTAACCGTCATGGGAATCATAGGAAAAACACAGGGCGTTAACAAAGCTGCAAATCCCGAAAAGAAAGCTACTAAAAATATACCCCATAAACCTTTGTTAGATTTAGTTTCTTCAACTGGCTTTTCAGTAACCTTTTTATCCGATTTTACTTTATCAGTTGTAACCAAACTGGTGTCTTTTAAAAATTTGCCTGCTTTACCTTGAACCGTAAAGGTTAAATCGACATCGGTTGGTGGAAGGCAGCTTGCGTCATCGCACACCATAAAATTAACAACCTCATTAAAGACGATTTCTTTATCAGTAAGGACATTAATCCGTTGCTTAAAAATGGCCTCTTTTTCGAAATACTTTATGGTCATATTAAACACTTTATCGTGTAAAGTATGACCAATATCTTCGGTATTTTTTCCTATTAATTGATAGGTGTTAAGCGAGTCTTTATAGCTAAATGATGTGGGGATTGGACCGTCATCTCCAACTTCGTTTTGAGAATACATATGCCAACCCGTTTCTATTGTGGCTTTTGTAACCAGATCGAATTGTGAGTCAGATATTTTCTCTACAGAGGTTGTCCATTTTACAGGATCATATATTTGAGCTTGTGTGCTAAAACCCCATAAAATGATACAGGTTAAAAGAATTTTTTTCATTATTGATATTTAATTTTTATAATCTTTTTTGTGCTTTCGGTTATTTTATAGCGGTTGTCTAAACGCCGCCCAATAATCCAGACAATTTCTTGATTGCTGCATAACAACCACGTATTCTCTTTATCTAAAAGCGATAATTTCTGATCTTGAAAAAAATCGCTTAATTTCTTTTTCCCTTGCATCCCTAAGGGATGAAAATAGTCGCCTTTTTGCCATTTCCTTACGATTAACGGCATCTTAATTTTAACAGCATCAACAAAAACAAGATTTTGATTTGTGTTTTTTATGTCAGCTTGAGCTACGTCTTCAAAAGTAAGTATTAATTTATCGTTTTGTAAACCTTCTGTGAGGTTTTTTATTTCAAAATTAGATGTCTGTTTTTTATCAATTGGCGAAATCAAACAGGTATCTCTATCTTTAACCAAACGGTGTGTCGCACTAAATATTTGTTTCCCCGGTTGAGAATACAACAAATTTTCTATATCATTCCATGCTGTAAAACCATAATCTTTAAGCAACTCAAATAAATAAGCCTTAGGGTTTGACAACTTTAAAACTTTAGAAATATCAAAACTGATACTGCCGTTTTGCAACGGATTAAAAACATCGTTTCTAACAACGTCAAGTCTGTCTTTTAAAATTTGCTCTATATCTTTTAAATGGTTTAAACTGTTGTTATATGTTCCAATTAAATTGGGATTTATGTCTTGTAAAACAGGTATAACCTGATGGCGAATTATATTTCGGGTAAACTTATCGGATGCATTGCTTTTGTCTTCGCGCCAAGCGATGTCATTTTTTTGAGCATATTCTAAAATCTCATCGCGCGAAAATGGTAAAAAGGGTCTTATGGTTTTATTATTCTGACTCGGAATACCTAACAGCCCTTTAAATCCAGTCCCTCTGGTAAGATTAAACAAAGTAGTTTCAAAATTATCATTGGCATGGTGCGCTGTAATGATGTAATCGTAATTTTCTTCGGCAATCAAAGTGTCAAACCATTGATAACGCAAATTTCTTGCTGCCATCTCTATAGAAATCTTATGTGTTTTGGCGTACTGTTCTGTTTCAAAATACGTCGCAAAACAAGAAATCTTCTTTTCTTTTGCCCAATCTTTAACAAACTGCTCATCTAAATCGGAATCATTTCCGCGCAATTTAAAATTACAATGTGCCAATCCTATTTTGAAGTTTAAGGCATGCAACATACTGGCTACAACCACGCTATCTACACCTCCAGAAATAGCCACTAGTAATTTTGCGTTTTTTAAAAACGGAAAGTTTATATCTATGTTTGCTTGTACCCTTCTAATCAATGTCATTTGTTTGTGCTATTTAAACAGCTAACTTCTGATAAACCCTAATAATTAATTACAAATTTAACTTTTAATTTTTTACATCTAAAGCATCTCTTAAAGCATTTCCTGCCATCATAAAAGCCATTACCAAACTCATTATGGCTAAACCCGGAATAATGGCTAAATAGGGTTTTCCTAAAATAATGTAATTGTAATGATCTTTAATCATGGCGCCCCAAGATGGTGTTGGTGGCTGTGCGCCGATGCCTAAAAAACTCAACCCGCTTTCAATTAAAATAGCGCCTGCAAAATTAGCTGCCGACATCACAATTATTGGGGCTAAAATATTGGGTAAAATATGTTTAAAAATAATGCGAAAATGTGAAAATCCTAAAGCTTTTGCAGCCTCTACATATTGTTGGTTTTTGGCACTCATAACTTGCCCTCTAACCACTCTTGCTACTTCTACCCACATTGTTAACCCAACAGCAATAAACACTTGCCAATAGCCTTTTCCTAAAGCCAATGTAATGGCGATAACCAAAAGTAAGGTTGGGATTGTCCATGTTACGTTGATAAGCCACATTAAAAAAGCATCTGTTTTCCCGCCAAAATAGCCTGCCGTAGCGCCAATACTAATACCAATTGCCAAAGATATAAATACGGCAATAAATCCTATAAAAAAAGAAATGCGTGTTCCTATTAAAATACGGCTCAGTAAATCTCTGCCATAACGGTCTGTGCCTAAAATAAAGGTTCTTTTTTCTATATAGTTTTTCATCCCTTTAGGGAAAAGAGACTTGGGTAAAAATTGTATTTTTTGAAGGCTTTTAGGGTAATTAACTACTTCAATACCGTCTGGTTTTATGGTAAAACTTTCTATAGGAATCTCTGTAACGCGTGTTATTTTTCCGAAAAATACCTTATCAAAAAACGTTTGTGATTTTGCATTTTTTGTTGGCACTTCCAACATCAACACGCTAAAACCAGGTGGTTTTGAATGTATTTCAAGATGCATCTGATTGGCATTTTTGGTGTTGTCTGGCGCCAAAGTATACGCAAAAACAGCTACAAATGCACACAAAGCAATATACCAAAAACTCAAAAGCCCCACGTTGTTTTTTTTAAATTTACCCAGCGCTATTTGTGTTAATGATTTGCTATTTGAAGCCATTTAATTTTTGACTAAATGTTCTGTATTTTTGAGTTTTAGTTCAGCTAAAATATTTAACGCTTCGTTTATATAAGCATCTTTAGCTAAGTTTTTATGCCAAACATCTCTCTTTTGAGTTAAGACTGAATCTTTTTCGAGTTGCGGCCATTCGTAGGTTGGTGATTTAAAAACAAGATTGTCATTAAACGCGTTAAGATCCTTAAATTTCTCATTTTCTTGAATCCTTCCTTCTAAATCTTTTTTATAGGTTTTAAAATTTAGTGAAATACTTGTTGTTTTTTGGGCTTGTTTTAACCATTTGGCATTCTGATTGGCTAAATTAAAATAGGCGCTGTTACGCACTCTTAATTTGCTGTTGTTTACCACTTCGTCAAAATTGCTGTATTTATTCCAAGGGGTATAATTAGCCGATGCAATTTTATCCCAAGCTAAAGGGTTTTCTTCGTCACGTTCGCCAACATCCATAAAGGCATATCTGTCTGGCAAAGCCACATCGCTTGTCACACCTTTTAGTTGTGTTGAACCGCCGTTTACACGATAAAATTTCTGAATGGTCATTTTTAAGGCGCCCAAATCTTGAGGATAATCTACATAATTGTTCAAAGTCAAAATATTCTGAACTGTGCCTTTGCCAAAAGTCTGTTTGCTTCCTATAATAACAGCGCGGTTATAATCTTGCATCGCCGCAGCAAAAATTTCTGAAGCTGACGCCGAAAATTCATTCACCAAAACAACCAAAGAGCCATCCCACTGAATTTTTTTATTAGCATCGACACGAATATTAGGTTTTTCGTCTCTGTAACGCACTTGAACAACAGGGCCTTCTTTAATAAATAGTCCGGCAATATCTATAGCAGTACTTAACGAACCGCCGCCATTATTACGTAAATCTATTAAAATGCCTTGCACCTTTTCTTGTTTTAAATATTCTATTTGCTTGGTCATATCTGTAGCCGAATTTCTAGAATTCGATTTTTTAAAATCTATATAAAATTTTGGCAGGTTAATAATGCCATATTTAACACCGTTTTTTTCTACAATACTCGATTTAGCAAAGACCTCTTCAAGCTCTACGATATCTCTGATAATAGAAATAACTTTAATGCCGCCACTAATTTTTTTAAGGGTTAATTGCACCTCAGTGCCTTTTTTCCCTTTAATAAATTCTATGGCATCATCTAAGCGCATACCAACGATATCAAGTGGTTCTTTATTGCCTTGAGCTACTTTTAGAATAATATCGCCAACCTCGAGTTCTCCTTTTTTCCATGCGGGGCCGCCAGAAATTAATTCTACTACTTTGGTAAAATCACCTTTTTTTTGCAAACGTGCGCCAATACCTTCAAGTTTGCCAGCCATGCTAATGTCGAAACGTTTTTTGTCTTGAGGCGCAAAATAAGTTGTGTGTGGATCGAAAGCTAAAGTAATGGTGTTTAAGAAAGCCGAAAAACCATCGTCTTCATTTAATTCCAACATTCTCTTAAAGAAATCTCCCATAGTATTTTGAATACTTTCTCTTACTTCTACTTCTATTTCTTTAAACGATTTTTCGTGGTATGACGCCTCTTTTTTATGCTTCTCTTTTTCTAAATCTATTCTGTCCATCAAGCCAGATATCGCGTTAAGCTTTAGCTCTTTTTGCCATTTTTTAATACGTTCTGCATCTGTTTTAGCATACTGAATCTCTTCATATTTTAGCTCAATCTCTTCTTTTTTATTGAAGTTAAAAGGTGCTGTTAAAAGCTCTGAATAAAAGGATTCAACTTCTTTTACACGCTCTTTATAACGGCCATAAACCAATTTGAAAAAAGTTAAATCTTCTGCTTTTATTTGGTCGTCGATGAGATTTTTATATTCAGAAAAAGCTTCAATATCCGATTGTAAAAAATAGCGTTTGCTTGGATCTAGATTCTTTATAAAATTTTTATAAACCAACTCAGAAAAATCATCGTTAAAATCTTTGGGTTGATAATGGCCTTTTGTGAGGGCAAATTTTAGAAGGCTGATTAAAACCCTGTCTTTTTCGGGATCTGGTTTTTGAATTACCGTAAACCCTAAAGTTATGCTCGTCACTAAAAGTAGGGCTATAATTAACTTTGCTTTTTTATTTATAAGTGCTAAATTTTTCATTTTATACCTGTTCTAATTATCAAAAATACTGTTTTTAATCTATTTTTTGTCTTTTTTGTAAATCGTAAAAATTATCTGAATTTAATATTACGACCGTATTGTTTTTGTTGTAGGGCTATCAATTACCTATCCAAAATAAAAAAGGCTATTTCTATGCTGTTAATTTAACTACAAGATTAAGTAATAAAATCAGGTTTAATTCTTTACAAAATGTTAAAATTAGGCGCCTTTGTTTAACCAAAATTTAGCTTAGATTTGTAGTCACACATTATAAAAAATATGAAAAAGAGACCCTTAATTTTAGTTACCAATGATGATGGCATAACGGCACCAGGCATACGCAACCTTATTGAAGCCATGAACGAACTTGGCGATGTTGTAGTGGTAGCACCAGACAGTCCACAAAGCGGTATGGGACACGCCATTACCTTAGATTCAACTTTGTATTGCAATCCTATAAATATAGATGATGATGGCCCTCAACTAGAGTACAAATGTTCTGGTACGCCAGCCGATTGTGTCAAATTAGCAGTGAATGAAATCTTAAATAGAAAACCCGATTTATGTGTTTCTGGCATTAACCACGGATCAAATGCATCTATAAATGTTATTTATTCTGGTACCATGAGTGCGGCTGTTGAGGCTGGCATTGAAGGTGTTCCGGCCATTGGCTTTTCTTTATTAGATTACACTTGGAAAGCTAATTTTATAGGCCTTAAATCTTATATTAAAAAAATAGCTCAAAACGTTTTAGATAACGGTTTACCCGATGGTGTTGTATTAAATGTCAACTTTCCGAGAACAAAAGATGGCGTTTTTAAAGGGCTTAGAATTTGTAGACAAGCGCGTGCCAACTGGAAAGAAGAATTTGATAAACGTGTGAATCCACAAGGTAAAGAATATTATTGGCTTACGGGTACTTTTGTAAATTTAGATCACGGAGAAGATACCGATATGTGGGCGCTTTCTAACAACTATATTTCGGTTGTTCCTGTGCAATTCGATTTAACGGCACATCATTTTATTCAAAAATTAAACAGCTGGGATTTGTAATTTTATAGAAGGTGAAAAAAGAAATTGGCATCGGATTTTTAATTGGGTTGATTGCAACAACTTTTGGGTTTTTTGCCTATCTAGAATTCTTTGTTCATCAGGATTTTGAAACCATGTTAAAATTTATTTTTGAAGAGGAACTCTTTGGAAAAATGCTGGGTCTTGCCGCCTTGCCAAATTTATTTGTTTTTTTTATTTTCTTAAAAAAGAAACAAGAATATCGTGCTAGAGGTGTTGTTTTAGAAAGTTTTTTAGTGGCTTTGTTGATTTTAATAGCCCAATTTTTATAAAAGATGAAGTATTATATTATTGCTGGCGAAGCCTCGGGCGATTTACACGCTTCGAATTTAATGACGTCTTTAAAAGAAAAAGATCCAAAGGCACAGTTTAGATTTTGGGGTGGCGATTTGATGCAATCTGTAGGAGGTGATCTTGTAAAACATTATAGAGATCTATCGTTTATGGGGTTTTTAGAAGTTTTATTAAATCTTAAAACCATATTAGGCAACCTTTCTTTTTGCAAAAAAGACCTTTTAGAGTTTAAGCCAGATGCTTTAATCTTGGTTGATTATCCGGGTTTTAATATGCGTATTGCCGAATTCGCAAAAGCGAACAACATAAAAGTTCATTATTATATTTCGCCACAGATTTGGGCGTGGAAAGAAAACCGCATTAAAAGCATCAAACTTTCGGTAGATGCCATGTATGTTATTTTACCTTTTGAAAAGGATTTTTACGAAAACAAGCACAACTTTAAAGTCCATTTTGTAGGACATCCCTTGTTAGACGCTATCGCCCATAGAAAACCTATAGACGAAATACAGTTTAAACAAACCCATAATTTAGATGACAAACCTATAATAGCTATTCTGCCCGGTAGTAGAAAGCAAGAAATTAAAAAAATGTTGTCTGTAATGCTATCTATTACGACTGATTTTAAAGATTATCAATTTGTTATAGCTGGAGCACCAAGTCAAGATTTTGACTTTTACAAACCTTTTATTACAGATGCAAATATTCATTTTATTGCCAATAAAACATACGATTTATTGTCGGTTTCAACAGCAGCTTTAGTTACATCTGGCACAGCTACTTTAGAAACCGCTTTGTTTAAAGTACCCGAAATCGTGTGTTATAAAGGGAGTTGGGCCTCTTATCAAATTGGCAAACGTTTGATAAAATTAGATTTTATTTCTTTGGTAAATCTTATCTTAAACAAAGAAGCTGTTACCGAACTTATTCAGAATGATTTTAACAGTAAAAATCTAAAAAAAGAACTCAATCGTATTTTAAAAACAGACAAAAGAGAACAAATATTTGAATCTTATTTTGAGTTGGAAGAAAAATTAGGAGGCGCTGGTGCAAGCGATAAAACAGCACAACTTATTTTAGACAGCTTTTAAAAATTTCTTTCTGAATTTCACCCTGAGAATAGCTGCTCTTAAAAACATCCAAACAAAAAAGGCTATCCAAATACCATAAAGTTTTAAATCGAAATAATCGGCGATAAGCAAAGTTGGAATAAATCCTAAAAAAGTAGCTATAATTAAAGTATTTCGTAAGGCTTTGGCCTCGGCTAAACCCTTAAACAAACCATCATAAACAAAGGCTACTGCATTTAATGGTTGCATCAATAATACCATCCAAAAAATGGCATTAAAAGTTTGCGTTACCAAGGGGTCTTTTGTGAAAACAGACCCAATATATTGATATAAAACGCCACACACAGCTACTAAAAATAGCGATACTAAAATGGCGTATTTGCTTAAATCTTTGCTTAATATTTGTAACGATTTATAGTTTTGTTCTCCCAATAATTTCCCCGATACGATGTTGCCAACACTTGAGTATCCATCGATAAAAAAAGCAAAAAACAACCAAATTTGGAAAGCAATGGTTTGCGCGGCTATATAATTATTGCCATATTTTGTTGCATATGCGTTAGATAAATACAAGGCAATATTTAAGGCTATTGCGCGTATAAATAAATTAACACTTAGTAGCAGTAATTTTTCCAATTCTTTATTAAAAGGGAGTCGTAATTTTAATGAAAAAGGCGTCTTTTTAAGCATTAAAATCAATGCCATAATTGCCATAACTAATTGCGCAATAACACTGGCAATAGCAGCTCCTTCAATATTCATGGCGGGAATAAATCCTTCAATGCCAAAAACCAAAGCAAAATCTAATCCCACATTTAAAACGGTGCCTAGAATACTAATTATCATGGGCCAATAAGTGTTTTGCATTCCTCTAAAAACGCCAAAAACCGAAAAGACAAAAAGGGTTAAGGGGAATCCTAAGGCACGTATTTTATAATAATCTACGGCGTAATTTAAAATAAGCCCCTCGGCATTATAAAGTTTGAAAATAAATTCTACAAAAAAGATGGTGATAACATAAATAGAAACACTTAGAAAAATGTTTATAAAAATAATTTGAGCTGGTAAATTGCTGATTTCATCTAGTTTTTTAGCCCCTAAATAATGCGACACAATGGCAGAAATTGCCGATCTGGTCTGCGCTAAAATCCACACAAGTGCCGCAATAAAAGAACCTGCAATACCATAAGGAAGGCTAAAGATTCTATTGGGTTGATAGTCATATTTCCAACAATAGCAGTGTCGGTAATAGACAAAAGCGGTTCTGCTATTCCCGAAATAATGGCCGGAATAGCCAATCTATTGATGTACTTAAATGAAATTTTATGAGAGTCTTGCAATACTAAAAATTAAGTCTGCAATTTCGGAAAATTTAAAATATAAAAAACCTCTAGAATATCTTTAAGATAAACTTCTAGAGGTTTCCTTTTATAACTAATTTCAACCTATTCTGTGATACTTTTTAGCATGTCTTCTATATCGCCAGGGGTGCTCATAATTTTCATAAATGTACCCATGGTTAATTCTGGCCAACTAACTGCCAATCTGTATTTTCCGTGTAACATTGTAACAGTCTTGCCTTGTAAAATGATTTCGTAAGGCATGGCCGCAATATTTTCTTCGCCAATTTTTGGAAGAAAAATTGCCTCTCCTTTTTCTTTGTCTAGTAATGCTACACCAAAAACTGCGGTGTTTTTATCGGCTAAAACTAATTTGTAAATTAATTTCGTAGCATTTTTATTTTTGGCTAAATTGGCTTCAATAATTTTTATTCCTTCGTCAAAAGAGGTGTAAGTATTTAAGGTTACTGGATCAGAAAAATAAGGCATAAATACTTTGTAATGGTATTTCCAAAGTTTTTCGGCAGGAATACTACCACCAAAACCAACAAATTCATCTCCTATATTGGCTAAAGCCGATTTGACATCAGTTGCAACTTGCTCTAAAACTTGTGTGTGATTTGGCGTTTCTTTTCTAAGATAAGCGTTAAAAATGTACATCGGATTTAAATAAGACACAGTGACATTTTCACCGTTTTTTACCAGACCAACTTTAAAAATAGCTGCCATGGCGCCTCTATCAGTAACTTTTGAAACAGTACTTTTTAAATCTGTTCTGGTAAAAGCTATGACATGTAAATCAGGATTGTTTTCGGGGCTATATTCTCCTAAAATTTCAAAATTATTAGCGGTTAAAGTTTGTATAACATTATCAACAACTGTTGGCAGAGATTCTGTTAAAGTGCCAACTTTTATATAGGGTGCTAAATCTTGGGCATTACTATTAATAGGGCTAAAACCTATAAGGTATACCATGCAAACATAAATCAGTTTTTTCATAATAGTGGTTTTTTAATTGTCCAAAATTAGTAGTTTAACGCACGCTTTTTATTGATAAATATCAAGTAATTAGCTGTTATTTATCATAGATTAACTACTTTTAGATATCTAAAAATTCTTGTTTTGATAAAGCACATTTCTTTCCATCTCTGTTTTGCTTTAATAACAGGCCTTATTTTAGGACACTATTTAAATCTGTCACACTGTGAGTTATGGTATTTACTAGCCGGTGGCATTTCTCTTTTATGTGTGGTTTACTTTATTTCAAATAGGTTTTTAAATCCGCGTTTTTATTTTGCTTTAACAGGATTTTTAGTCATTGTTTTTATTGGCATTGCAAGAGTTGGTTTTACAAAAGACACGCTTTTAAAAAATCATTACACGCGTTTTTTAAACGATAAAACAACAGAAATTTTATCTATAAAAAATATCTTAAAACCATCAAAAAATTACAATAAATATGAAGTTTCTATTCATCAAATCAATGATAAAAAGGTAATCGGGAAAATTATTCTAAACATTAAAAAAGACAGTCTGAATTCTGATTTAGAAATAGGTCAATTTATATTTACAGATGCTAAAATCATAGCGGTTGAAGCTCCCAAAAACCCATATCAATTTGACTATAAAAAGTATTTAGAAAATCAGCATATCTATAATCAGATTTATACAAACTTTGATGCTGTTAAAATCTTAGAGAAACGTCAAATTTCTATTTATTCTTTAGCTGGTAATTTTAGAAAAAAGGTGATTAATACTTTAATTAACAAAGGGCTTAAAGGTGATGAATTGGCTGTGGTAAAAGCTTTACTTTTAGGAGAACGCAATCAAATTTCTGCTTCGTTACGTGAAAATTATGCGGCGGCTGGAGCCATTCATATTTTAGCGATTTCGGGCTTACATATTGGCATTATTATGATGTTAATTAGTTTTGTTTTAAAACCTTTAGAATCATTAAAAAGAGGTAAGACTATTAAGCTTATTCTCATAATTTTGAGTTTGTGGATTTATGCCATCATAGCCGGATTAAGTCCCTCGGTTTTACGTGCCACAACAATGTTTACCGCTGTAAGTATCAGCCTGTTTTCTAATAGAAAAAATGATATTTATAATGTATTGGCGCTATCGGCTTTTTTGCTTTTGCTTCTTAATCCGTCATACTTGTTTAAGGTCGGATTCCAAATGAGTTATTTGGCCGTTATTGCCATTGTCACCATCCAACCAAAACTGGCAAATCTTTGGCATCCAAAACAAAAGTTTATCAATTATTTTTGGCAATTAATATGTGTTTCTACCGCTGCTCAAATTGGTGTGCTGCCCTTGAGTCTGTTCTATTTTCATCAGTTTCCGGGTTTGTTTTTTGTTACAAATACAGTTGTCATTCCTTTACTTGGCCTCATTTTGGGATACGGATTATTTATAATTCTGTTGGCTTCTATTAATTTATTGCCTGCAATTCTGGTTGCATATTATCAACATATCATCCATTATTTAAATGTATTTATAACTTGGGTTGCGCATCAAGAAGGGTTTTTATTTAAAAATATTTCTTTTTCATTTCTGATGATGTTTGCAAGTTATCTCATCATTCTTTCAGGTTATTTTCTGATTCACAATAAAAAACCCATAAATATTCTGTGGTTTTGTTTGTCGATAATAAGCCTCCAAAGTGTCTTATTTTACGAAACCTATACATCATCAAATAGCCATCAATTTATAGTTTTTGACACTTATAAAAATCCGCTTATAGCGATAAAAAATGGCAAAAATTTACAACTAATAGCCAATGATGGGGCTAATGAATATGTTCTAAAAAACTATCTTATCGGATCAGGTCTTAAAAACATATTACCTCCAGAAAAAGAAAAAAATCTGTTTTTAATAAATCAAAAAAAGGTGTTAATAATAGACAAAGCTGGTGTTTATGAACCCTTGGAGAATGCCGATATCGTCATCTTAACAAAATCGCCAAAAATAAATTTAGAAAGGCTTATCCAACAATCAAATCCGAGTCTCATTATTGCCGACGGTTCTAATTATAAATCTTTCATCACTTTATGGCAAAACACTTGTCATCAGAAAAAAATAACTTTTTACAACACTGCCGAAAAAGGCGCTTTTATTTATTCATTTTAAAGGTTTTGGGGCTATTAAATTTTGGTATATTTGACTTTTAAATTTAACCCATTATCCATGAAAATTATTGTGCCAATGGCGGGAATCGGTTCAAGATTACGCCCTCATACTTTAACAATTCCCAAACCCTTGACAAAAATTGCAGGAAAGCCAATCGTTCAGCGCTTGGTAGAAGATATTGCCAAGGTTGTAAATCAAGATATCGAAGAAATTGTATTTATTATAGGCCCTACGTTTCCTAAAGATACTGAGAAAAATTTGTTGCAAATCGCCAAGACCTTAAAAACAAAAGGCACAGTGTGCGTTCAAGAAAAAGCTTTGGGTACGGCTCATGCCATTTATTGTGCCAAAGAAGCTCTAAATGGCCCTTGTGTTGTCGCTTTCGCGGACACTCTTTTTAAAGCAGATTTCACGCTAGACGGCCAAGCCGATGGTGCTATTTGGGTAAAACAAGTTGAAGATCCAAGTGCTTTTGGTGTCATAAAATTAAAGGATGGCATTATTACAGATTTTGTTGAAAAACCCACAGAATTTGTATCAGATTTAGCCATTATTGGTATTTATTATTTCAAAGAAGCCGAACGCTTACGCGATGAAATTAAGCATTTAATAGATAATGATTTAAAAGAACACGGCGAATTTCAACTCACAAATGCTTTGGAGAGTTTAAAACAAAAAGGTTTAAAATTTGTTCCTGGACAGGTGAACGCTTGGATGGATTGTGGCAACAAACCCATAACGGTAGCTACCAATTCTAGTGTTTTGAATTTTGCTCAAAAAGATGGCGAAGATTTGGTAGACCCAAGTGTTAAAAAGATAAATTCTACTATTATTCAGCCTTGTTATATTGGTAAAAATGTGCAATTAATAAACGCGACAATAGGGCCAAATGTGTCTTTGGGTGCAAATAGCATTGTAGAAAACGCCACTATTACAGAGTCATTAATTCAAGATAATGCGCATATAAGCAACGTGTCTTTAAACCAAGCAATGATTGGCAATAATGTGGTTTTTAATGGCCATTTTACATCGGTTAGTTTGGGTGATTATTCTGTTTTAGAATAGTAAAAAATAAATATTGAGCATATAAATTTTTAGATGAAACAGCTAGGTCTTTTTTTTGTGTTGGTTTTTTTAGGATGTTATCCTGTAGAAATATACGCTCAAAAAGAACTGTCAGAACCCGATAGATTAACCTTTGAAACGGCATTTTTTGAAGCGCTACAGCAAAAAGCAATCGAAAATTACGACAAAGCAATCAGCGCTTTAGAAGTATGTCAATCTATTGACAGCACTAATGTGAGCGTGCAATTTGAACTTTCAAAGAATTTTTTCTGGCTCAAAAATTATTTTGAAGCCAAGCAGATTCTTAGCAAAGCCTTAAACAAAGAACCTCAAAATATTTGGCTCTTAGAACATGCTAAAAATATTGCGATAGCACAAAATAATTATACTGAGGCTTTGGTATATCAACAAAAAATAGTGGCTATTAATCCTACTAAAAAAATTGGCTTATTAAATCTGTATTTAGCGCTTAATGACAAGCCAAAAGTTTCTGAGCTGTTAGCTGTTTTAGAAAAAGAGCAAGGCTTAAATTCAAGATTAAAACAAATAAAAAACGCGCTTTTAAAACCAACAATAAGTAAAAAGGATGGTGTTGAAACAGAAACTCTTTTATCGTTAGAAGATTTAAAATCGGCATATAATGCCAACAAAGATTTTCAAATTTTAAAAAAGATTTTAATTTTAGAATCAGATCAAAAAGATTATAAAAATCTGTTAGAGGATGCCACAAATGGCTTGGAATTATTCCCTTCGCAAACGTCTTTATATCTGTTTGCAGCCCAAGCGGGTAATGCCCTGAAAATGTATAAAACCGCTTTAGAACATTTAGACAACGGCATCGATTTTGTGATAGATAAACAAACTCAAAAAGAATATTATTTGGCTTATAGCGTTAGTTATAACGGATTAAATAAGCAACAAAAAGCCGCTTATTATAAAAAACGCGCTGAGCAACTTTAAAAAAACATATGACAAAAAAGATATTCGTAGCCTTATTTTTTATCAGTTTTCTTTTATCCTGTAAAAGCACGTCTGTTGCCATAAAAAAAACAACGGTTAAACCTTTAACTACAGAACAGGTTTTAGACAATCAATTTAAAGCGAGCGTCAATGCCAATACCATTAATGCCAAAATAAAAGTCAAATATATTACGGCTAAAAAAACGCAAAACATCACGGCAAAATTGCGTTTAGAAAAAGACAGCGCTATTTGGATTAGCCTCACAGCAATTGGGGGTATTCCCATTGCTAAAATACTGATACAGCCAAACCATGTTTTGTATTACGAAAAAGTAAATAAGACCTCTTTTGATGGTGATTTTTCATTGCTTAGTAAGTGGTTAAAAACCGATTTAAACTTTGATAAAATTCAGAATCTACTATTTGCCCAACCTGTAATTTCACTTTCTGCTAAAGAATTAATTCAGACCATTGATGCCAGCAGTTACCTGCTTAAAACAAAGAAAAAAATGGGAAACAAAAAAGCTGCTTTTTGGATTAATCCCATTAATTTTAAATTGAACAAACAAGAATTTTCTAAAAACAAAAACGCGTTTCTAAGTTTTAGTTATTTAGGATTTGATACCACAACATCCGATTTTTATCCTAATAAAATAAACATTGTTGCGCAAAATAAAAAAGAGCGCATTAAAATAGAGTTAAATTACAGATCAATAAAATTCGACAACCCTATTAGCTTTCCTTTTAGCATTCCAAAAGGCTATAAATCTTTAATAATTAAATGATTTTTAATAAAAAATACCGCTTTTTTGTAAAACCCTTTTTTATAGGGATGTTGGTCTTGTTTTCAAATGTTAGTCAAGCTCAAACTAAAAAAGAATTAGAGATAAAAAGACATCAGTTAAAAGAAGAAATAAAGCAGATAAATCATTTATTAATTAAGACCAAAACCAAAGAAAAAAACATTCTGTCTCAAGTAACCGATTTAGATAAACGCATAAAAACACGCGAAAAACTTTTAAACACTATCAATTTAGAAACCAAATTATTGTCGTCTGAAATAACTGATAACGAAAAGAAAATCTCTGATCTTGAGAAATCGTTACAACAATTAAAAGATGATTATGCGGCAATGGTAGTGAAATCGTATAAAAGTAAATCTAAAGAAAATAGAATGCTTTTTGTGGTGTCTTCGACAGATTTTACCCAAGCTTATAACAGGCTAAAATACATGAAACAATACACGTCTTACCGCAGACGACAAGGGGAAGAAATAGCCGTTCAAACCAATAAAATAATTCAGTATAACACTACTCTTCAATTTAAAAAAGAGTCAAAAGACACGCTTCTTATTGAGACGCAAAAAGAGCAAGACAGTATAAAAGTAGAAAAGGTAAATCAGAAAAAACTAATAACTCAAATCAAGAAAAGAGAAAAAAAATATTTGGCTGATATTCGCAAAAAGCAAAAAGAAGAACGCGATTTAAACCGTAAAATAGAAAAACTTATTCGCGATGCCATCGCTGCAAGCAACAAAACTGGATCGTCATTTAAATTAACTGCAGAAGCCAAAGCTTTAGCGGCAGAATTTATTGCCAATCAAGGAAATTTGCCATGGCCTGTTGAAAAAGGTTTGGTGGTTTTGGGCTATGGCACACAGCCACATCCCATTGTAAAATCGGCTACAATTCAAAGTAATGGCGTGAGAATAGCGACCGAAAAAGGCGCTTATGCGCGCTCCGTTTTTAACGGAAAAGTGTTGGCTATTCAACTTATTCCTGGGGGACAAAAAGCCGTATTAATTCAGCACGGAAATTACATTAGTGTTTATAAAAACCTAGATATTGTTATTGTTTCAAAAGGTCAGAGCGTTACTACAAAACAAAATATTGGTACCGTTCATACAGATAGTTCAACAGGTAAAACCATTCTGGCTTTTGTGCTTTTTAAGGAAGTAAAAACAGTAAATCCAGCTTTGTGGATTTATAAAATGTAGTGACTACTCAAACAAAGCCTTAAGTTCTGTAGCTTCTGAGGGTTTCATTCTTCCTGACAAAACCAAACTCAATTGTTTACGGCGTAAAGCGCCTTCGTAACGTTCTTTTTCAAGATCTGTTTCGGGTACAATTTGTGAAATTTTAACTGGTTTTCCTGTTTTATCGACAGCCACAAAAGTATAAATGGCTTCATTCACTTTTGTGCTTTCGCCAGACGCTCTATCTTCAATCCAAACATCAAGATAAATTTCCATAGAGGAGTTAAAAACACGAGACACTTTTGCTTGAATTGTTACCACGCTTCCTACAGGAATGGCTTTAGAAAATACCACATGGTTTACAGAGGCTGTTACCACAATACGCCTTGAATGACGTTGTGCAGCAATGCTAGAAGCGCGGTCCATACGGGCTAAAAGTTCGCCACCAAATAGGTTGTCAAGCGGATTGGTTTCGCCCGGAAGCACCATGTCTGTTAAAGTGGTTAGCGAGTCTTTTGGGGTTTTAGATTCCATATAAATAGCGTTAACAACTAACCAAAATTAGTCGATGTGATAAGTGTTTTAAATTAAAATATTATTGTTTTTTTACCAACAACCACGCATCCTCATCTTGGGTTGCTCTTATTTTATAAAGCTCTTTTGTAGCTTCTTGTTTTGTAGGGTAACTGCCAAAAACGACTTGCGTTAATTGCCATTTATTTTTACCAATTATCGCTGCATCAAAACCTTTAACTTTGAGTTCTTTTAATTTCTTTTCGGCATTTAAAGGTTCTCTAAAAGCCCCTGCAACTACATAAAAATTATTTGAAATATAAGTATTATGAAGCGTTATGCTTGGCAGCGGATTGCTAATAGTAAAAGTAGCTGATTGTATTTTATTCTGAACTTCTTGTTGTTGTTCTTGCGCAAACTGCACTTGCTGATTTAGTTTATATTCTTGATAAAATTTATTGCCAAATCCAATGGTTGACAGGCCTAAAACAAAAACAGCGGCATATTTTAAATACGGCCTTGTTTGATGATTTAAAGCAATTACTGGCACTTGCTCTTTACCAACCTTGTTGGCAACAAGAGGGCTCAATCCGTAAGATGCTGTTAAATAATTGACTTTTCTTTGCGGATCAAAAACAATTTTTTTATCAACATTTAGCGTAAAACTGCCAATTTTATCAAGTTCAAAAAGGTGGTTGGTTTCCAATTCTTTTTGCCAATCTGTAACGGTATTTTTAATTTTGTTTGAAGCGTCGGTGTAAGAAATATTTTCAGCTTTAGCGATGTAATTTGCCAACAATCCATCATTATGAGTCAAGTTTGCATTAAAAGATATGGCTTTACTTGGCGGATAAAAAGTGTTGTTTTGCGCGTTAAAAACAGTCGATTTTAAAGTTGTTACAAATCCCCCAAATTCGGGTACAATAACACATTCGTATCTGTATAATAAATCGCTTATGTAAGTGGCTAATTCCATCGAAAACAAATGTAAAAAATTACATCCACAAATTAAAACTCCACCCGTTTTTTTATTAACAATTCTTACTATCTTAGAGCTTTATAACATTTTTTATGTCTAAAAACGATTTGCTTTATTATTTGGCGCTTCAAAAGGCCGATGGTGTTGGCGCTATAAATGCTAAAAAACTACTGACGCATTGTGGCGATGTGCAAACTATTTTTGAAGAAAAAGGGTCTAAATTGTCAAAAATATCGGGCATTGGATCTTATGTTGTAAAATCACTAAAAGATAAAACCCTCTTTGATCAAGCCGAAAAAGAGTTGGCTTATATCGATAAAAACAACATCAGCTACCAGCTTATTACAGATAAAAACTATCCCGATAAACTAAAACATTGCGCCGATGCGCCCATTGTTTTGTTTTCTAAAGGACATATAAATCTCAAAGATCGGAAGATAATTAGCATTGTTGGCACGCGAAATATTACAAATTATGGCAAAGAAGTTTTAGATACACTCATAGAAAGTTTGGTTATTTATAAGCCCATTATTGTAAGTGGTCTGGCTTATGGTGTTGATATCTACGCCCATAAACTCGCCGTAAAACACCAATTGCAAACAGTGGCTGTTTTGGCGCACGGATTAGATAAAATCTACCCATCGGTTCATAGCAAAGTGGCTTCTCAAATGCAGGAGAACGGCGGTTTAATCACTGAGTTCTGGTCGGGATCTAATCCCGAAAAGGAAAATTTTGTTAAACGCAATCGCATTATTGCAGGATTATCTGAAGCGACAATCGTTATAGAATCGGCTGCAAAAGGAGGCTCTTTAATAACTGCCGATTTGGCTAATTCTTATAACCGCGATGTGTTTGCCGTGCCCGGAAAATTATCTGACACCTATAGCAAAGGTTGCAATAATCTTATAAAAACAAATCGCGCTTCGCTTTATACTTCGGTAGCCGATTTGGCATATCTGTTAAATTGGGATAAAGAAATTTCTGTAAAGCCCATTCAAAAACAATTATTTGTAGAACTAGAAAAAGATGAAAAACCTATTTATAGTTTCTTAAATGAAAAAGGGAAACAGCAATTAGACCAAATTGCTTTGCATTGTAAACTGCCCATTCACAAAACAGTAACTGTGCTTTTTAATTTAGAAATGAAGGGCTTTGTAAAACCATTGCCGGGTAAATTATACCAAGCTATTTAAAATAAAATTTTCGTCAAGCCGTCTTTCCCTAAGGCAGACCATCGGGTATTTAGCCTGCTTCATTATGACTTTAGAACCAAAATTTGAAATTTTATTTTTTACCTCACCCTGAACTGCGAAAAGCAGTTCCGACCTCTCCAAAGGAGAGGTAATAGCAGAAATGGCGATGCAGAGCATCGCGGCATTATTTATATTAATTCTTTTTCTTTAAAGTAAAAAACTATGGCTTCTTTCATAAGAATGCTTTGCTCGCCAGGTTTTAAAAAAGGCAATTCTTCTTTAACCTTGTAATGTGGCCAACCATCTTCATCAAAATATTCAAACTCGTAATAGCCTAAAGGTTCAAGCAATCTACAAATAGCAATGTGCATCAAGTTTACATTGTCGTCTTTTTTAAATACCTGATGTCCTTTCCCCAATTCTTGAACACCAATTAAATAAATAATAGCATCTAAATCTGGTGTTTCACCATCTGTAAATTTCTCGGAAACAAGTTGCTTAACGGCATCAAAATCCTCTTTTAATTTTTCGTCTCTAGACATGTTTTTTCTTAAGCCAACAAAAGTAAGTCATTCTGTTGTGTTTGCCAATAGCGGGTTCTGTTTTATTTATATCTAACGTTATTGTTTTGAGCTTTTTACTTTACATAATTTTAAAAATCTGCGTTTTGGTGTTTTTTATTTTATTAAAAATAGCTTAAAACAAAGTCCTGATTTTGGTAAAAAAGAGCCAATTATTACCTATTTTATTTTCAAACTTATCTTTTATAACAAGTCTTAAGGGCTTAAAACAATCGTTTTATCATTTTTGTAAAAAATGCAAAAACTAGCGATTCCGCTAGACTGAAAACTACCTAAAAACGCTAGTTATTATCTAATTATTTTATTTAAATTTATAATAAAGAGACAATCCCCTGAATTTAAACCGAAAAGAAACTGATAAACATATTAAAAAGCGATTTATACATAACCATTATCCACTATTGAAAATGAAAAAAATATGAAAAAAATTACAATCATTTTATTATTGCTAATATCAACCAAGATTTATTCTCAAACAGAATATTACACTTCAGATGGAAAGAATATTCTCACAAAAGCTGAACTTGATAAAATTAGTGAGGAAATAAAAACAAAGTATACCAAAATTATGAACAAAGAGATTTTTGTGAGCTTTGTCATAAAAGAAACAATGAAAAAAAATGACTCAATAATACATAAAATTACTTTTGACATAAAGGATAAAAAAACATATGATAATTTTAAAAAAGGAACTCTAAATCAATTAAAAAATAAAGAGTTTTCTAAGTTTAATATAAAAACCTTACTTGGAGAAAATTTTGATTCTGAAAAATTAAAAGGAAAACCCACAATGATAAATTTTTGGTTTACAAAATGCGCTCCTTGTATTGATGAAATGCCTGTTTTGAACGAAATTGCTGAAAAATATAAAGATGATTTTAATTTTATTGCAATAACATATGAATCAAAAGAAAATGTAGAACAGTTTTTAACAAAGCATCCTTTTAATTTTGAACATTTAATAAATGCTGAAAAATTTACAAATGAACTTGGTATTAATACATACCCTAGGAATTTATTTCTAGACAGTAATAATATTCTGAGATTTATTGAAAATGGGATTACATACGTTGAAGATGAAAATGGAGAATTAATAATGGGATCCGGAGATGAAATTGTTAAAATTTTAGAAAAATTGAAATAACAGTTAAAAGCCAATCCAAAAGTTTGATACCTACTTTCAACCCTCCTAGGTTTTAAAAACCTAGGAGGGTTTATTTTTTTTAATAAAAAACTTCCTGAGTTTAAAACTCTAGAAGAAATTATATATAGCCTATATTTATTACTTTTGCATAAAATTCTATCCTTATGTACGGTGCTATAAAGAATCATTTACAAAAAGAAATTGAAACCATCAAAGAAGCTGGTTTGTATAAATCAGAACGTATTATTACTTCTTCGCAAAGTGCCCTTATCAAACTAAATACAGGAGAAGAAGTCATTAATTTTTGCGCCAATAATTATTTAGGTTTATCCGATAACGCAGCAGTTATTCAGGCTGCCAAAGATATGATGGATTCTCATGGTTACGGCATGTCTTCAGTGCGATTTATCTGTGGCACGCAAGACATCCACAAAGAATTAGAACAAAAAATCGCCACCTTTTACCAAACTGAAGATACCATTTTATATGCCGCCGCTTTTGATGCCAACGGTGGTGTTTTCGAACCGCTGTTTGGTGCAGATGATGCCATTATTTCAGACAGTTTAAACCACGCCTCAATTATTGATGGTGTGCGTTTGTGTAAAGCATCGCGCTACCGTTACCAAAATAATGATATGGCCGATTTAGAGCAACAACTCATCGATGCCAATAAAAAGAATCACCGGTTTAAAATTATTGTCACCGATGGTGTTTTTTCTATGGATGGCATAGTGGCGCAACTCGATAAAATATGCGATTTGGCCGATAAATACGACGCCCTTGTTATGGTTGACGAATGTCATGCAGCTGGTTTTATTGGCAAAACAGGTCGCGGTACCATAGAATTAAAAAATGTGATGGGTCGGGTTGATATTATTACCGGCACTTTGGGCAAAGCCCTTGGTGGCGCTATGGGCGGATACACAACTGGTAAAAAAGAAATTATTGATATTTTACGTCAGCGGTCTCGTCCTTATTTGTTTTCAAATTCCTTGTCTCCTGCCATTGTGGGTGCTTCTTTAAAGGTTTTCGAAATGATTTCTAACGACACATCTTTACGTGACACTTTAGAGTTTAATGCCACTTATTTTAGAAAAGGTATGGAAAAAGCTGGTTTCGAATTGGCTGGCGCCGATGCTGCCATTGTGCCTGTTATGTTATACGATGCCAAATTATCGCAAACCATGGCAAATAAACTTTTAGACGAAGGTATTTATGTTATCGGATTCTTCTTTCCGGTTGTGCCAAAAGATAAAGCGCGAATTCGTGTGCAATTATCGGCGGCTCATACCAAAGCGCATCTCGATAAAGCCATTGCTGCTTTTACCAAAGTTGGTAAAGAACTGGGTGTTATTTAAACTGAAATCAATTAACTATATTTGTTTTTCTTAAACGATAGCGCCAAACAATAGCCCAATATGAGCAATATTAGAATTACCAAACATTTCAATTTTGAAGCGGCACATGCTTTGTATGGCTACGATGGCAAATGTAAAAACATTCACGGGCATAGTTACCAGTTGTTTGTAACGGTTATTGGCAAGCCCATTAAAGATTCTGAACATATAAAAAATGGTATGGTGATGGATTTTGGCGATTTAAAAAAAATCGTAAACAAAGAAATCGTTGCCGATTTTGACCACGCAACCGTTCTTAACAATCAGTCACCTCACAGAGATTTGGCAACAATTTTGACTTCGAATGCGCATAAAATAGTTTTGGTAGAATATCAGCCAACGAGCGAAAATATGTTAATTGATTTCGCTGAGCGGATAAAAAAACACCTGCCTAAAAACGTCAATCTTCACAACTTAAAACTTTACGAAACAGCAGACTCTTATGCCGAGTGGTTTGCTTCTGATAACAGTTAATATGACGACCTCAAAAACCAAAAAAATATACTTTGCTTCAGACCAACATTTTGGCGCACCCACTGCAGAAAAAAGCAAAGTGCGTGAAGAAAAGTTTTTGTCTTGGTTAAATACAATTAAACAAGATGCCGATGTGCTGTTTTTACTAGGTGATTTGTTCGATTTTTGGTTTGAATATAAAACAGTTGTTCCAAAAGGATTTGTACGTGTTCTTGGAAAACTTGCAGAAATGCGCGATTCTGGCATTGCCATTCACTTTTTTGTAGGGAACCATGATTTGTGGATGCGTGATTATTTTGAAACGGAACTTAATATTCCTGTGTATCACAAACCAAAAGTTTTTACTTTTAACGACAAAGTATTTTATATTGGTCATGGTGATGGTTTAGGCCCTGAAGACAAGGGCTATAAACGCATGAAAAAAGTGTTTACAAACCCTCTTTCTAAATGGCTTTTTAGATGGTTACATCCCGATATTGGCGTGCGGTTGGCGCAATATCTTTCTACCCAAAACAAACTTATTTCGGGCGATGAAGATGTGGTTTTTTTAGGCGATGATAAAGAATGGCTCGTGCAATACGCCAAATCAAAATTAACAGACCAACACTACGATTATTTTGTGTTTGGTCACCGCCATTTACCCATGGAAATCAAACTAAATGATAAAAGCACTTATGTCAATCTAGGTGATTGGGTGAGTCATTTTACCTATGCCGTTTTTGATGGTGAAAATTTTGAGCTAAAGTATTTTAAATCTTAATTGTTTTAACAGATCTACAAGGTTCTGAAAACCTTGCAGAACATTATTGGTTGGTTGTTAAGAATTTTCGCAACACGGAACTCAAAATTCAAAACCCGGAATCTTTAGAGCATTTTTAGATTGATAACTTCTTGAGTGGTTAGCATTCTGTAACGACCTCTTGGCAAATTCTTTTTAGTCAAATCGGCAAAAACAACACGGTCTAATTTCACAACTTTATATCTAAAGTGCTCAAATATTTTTTGGATTATTTTATTGCGTCCAGAGTGTATTTGAATCCCAATTTCAGATTTAGATTCGTTGGCTATATAGCTTATTTCATCAACAAAAACACGCTTGTCTTCAATGGTAAGGTTGTCAGATATTTTTTGCAAATCGGCTAAAGCCAATTTTTTATCCAAGCTTACATGATACAGTTTTTTAACAGGATGTTTTGGATTGGTCAATTTTTTAATCATGTCGCCATCGTTGGTAAACATAAGCAAACCCGTTGTGTTTCTATCTAATCTTCCAACAGGATAAAGACGTTCGTTACAAGCATTTGCGATAAGCTCTAAAACCGTTTTTCTGCCTTTTTCATCATCTGTAGAAGTGATGTAGTTTTTGGGTTTATTGAGCAATAAATAGCGCTTTGTCTCTGGACTAATTACAGATCCGTCAAACTTAACAATGTCGGTAGGTTTTACTTTATAACCCATTTCTGTAATCACTTTTTCGTTTACCTGAGCATTGCCAGAGGCAATATAAACATCGGCTTCACGACGCGAACAAATGCCAGCGTTAGAAATATATTTGTTTAAGCGAATGCCTTCTGATGGGTCTTTTTCGGTAATAACTGTTTTTTTAACAGGTCTTGGGGTTTTGTCAAATTTCGGTTTGAAATTTTTAGTTTCTTTTGGAGAGGTCTTTTTAAAGGACGATTTTTTAGAATCTTGTCGTCCTCTCGACGAGTTTTTTGATGTCATTTTTTCTAATTTTTGGCAAAACTATGCTTTTTAAATTTAATCTTAAAGTAAAGATTACTAATTTATTAAAATAACAACTATTTAGATATTCATTAAACGATTTATTATTACAGATGTATCTATCAGCGCTAAGCTAAAAACGCCTAAAACAATGAGTATTTTGAGTAAAATATGTAATTGTATATAGTTTTTGTTTGACTGACCTCGCCACAATTTTACAGTAAAAAAACCAAGAACTGGCACAGCAAAATAAAAATAGTACTTCATGGCACCTATTTCTGGATATTTCCATAAAAAATAAATAGGATCTAAAGTCATCAAAACAATAATACTGATGAGTAATTTGGTAAAACGCTCGCCGTATTTTATTGGAATGGTGACATAATTTTGAACGATATCGCCTTTTATACTTTCTAATTCTTTTACCAACTCTCTTATGGTTAGAATAAAAAACAAAAAACAGGCATGGGTAAAAATGACATTTGAAAAATTTTTATAGTACACAAAAACAGCAAAAAACGGTGCTATTGATAAAGATACTGCCGCAAATAAACCAAAAATAGAGTGCTTTTTTAGTTTATGTGAATACAGCCAAATGCCAAAAATATAGGCCGAAAAAAATAAAGCAGCCCGCCAAGACACAAAAAATCCGAATATAACCCCTAAAAAATTGAGTGCAAAATACAGCTGTAATTTTAGTTTCTGGCTGACAATATTGTCTAATTTATACTTTTGAGGTTTGTTAATTAAATCTTTTTTGACGTCGTAAAAGTTATTGATAATATAACCCGAAGCTATAACGCAAACAGAGGCTATAACTATAAAGTACAATTCTACATCTAAAAGAACATTCTTTAAACCGCGTCTGGGAGCAAAAATAAAAATGGCTGCTAAATATTGGGCAATAACAATAATTAAAATATTGACCCCTCTTACAACAGAGAATAAACTGAGTAACTTTATAAAAATAGAGGCTTCCTCTTTTTGTTTTTGTTGTGTGTTTTCTTTGGCTTTTTCTAATAAGTCCATATAGAAACAGAGAATATGTTGCTTAAAATATTTGGCACATTAGAATCTGTAAACCAGTTCTAAATCGTAGTCCTTTAAAATTTCTTTGGCTTTATCGTAGTCTTTGGTAAACCCTAAAATATAACCGCCACCACCAGAGCCACACAATTTTAAATAATAATCGTTTGTGGTAATGCCTTGTTGCCATAATTTATGAAATGCTTTAGGAATCATTGGCTTAAAGTTTTTAAGCACCACTTTAGAGAGTTCTTTTACATCACCAAACAATTCGTTAAAATCCCCTTTAAGGAAGTGGTCAATACAAGCATCAGTATGTTTGGCAAAATCTTGGTTTAACATATTTCTAAAGCCTTCATTCTTCATTTTATTCATAAAGATGCTTACCATAGGAGCCGTTTCTCCAACAATTTTAGAGTCTAATAAAAAGACACCTCCTTTACCTGGTTTTTGTGACGGAATGCCTGTGGCTTCTAAATCGTCTTTAGAATTGATAAGAATTGGCAAACTTAAATAACTGTTTAGCGGATCTAATCCCGAGCTTTTCCCATGGAAAAAAGATTCCATTTTAGAAAAAATGGCTTTTAAAGTCAATAATTTATCTCGGGTTAAGTTTTCTAAAACGGTTATTTTACCTTTTGCATATTTATCGTAAATGGCCGCAACTAAAGCGCCAGAGCTGCCAACACCATAACCTTGTGGTATGCTGGAATCGAAATACATGCCTTCATCAAGATCATTATTTAGGGCATCTAAATCAAATTGAGATATGTTTAAACTGTCAAGATTTATTAAGTAGGTATAGAATTTTTTAAGATTTATGTTTGATTTTAAAGCTTCTTCAGAAGGATATTCGTCCTTTTTTAAAGCGCCTTGGTAGGTATTATACGGAATGGCCAAACCTTTAGAATCTTTAATAATGCCGTATTCTCCAAACAATAAAATCTTAGCGTAAAAAAGTGGTCCTTTCATTTAGGTTGATTCAATTTAGTTGCAAATCTACTGGCAAATATACAATTTTTACAATTTATCAGTGATTATATTTATAAAAGGTGCTGATTTTAAGTGTTAAAGCCTTAAATATTTTATCCAATATTTATTCCCAAACCTAAACAATCATGAATAACCTGATTGTTTTCACACAATTGTTCTAGTTCTTTTTTGATGAAACCCTTTGTGATTTCTTTCTCGCTTTGCGGATATAAAAGATGCACATTAGCACCAGCATCTAAAGTGAAGCATAAATGCGTATTGGTTTTGGCTCTAAATTCCCAAACTTTATCGAGTATTTGAAGTGTGTTTGGTTTCATCAAAATAAAATACGGGTTACTGGTCATCATCATGGCATGTAAAGTCAAAGCCTCGCTTTCTACAATATTGATAAAGCTTTTTAAATCACCTGTTTTAAGAACTTTTAATATATCTGTAATGTGATTATTAGCTTGTTTAAATCTTTCATTTGCAAATGGATGGTTGTCCATTAAGCCGTGACCAACCGAACTTGATACTTGTTTCTCGCCTTTATCTACCAACAAAATACTGTCACAATAATTGTTAAAATTCGGATGTAATTCAAATGGCAATTTTACGCCGTAAAGGTCTGAGCTCTCTTTAACATCGGGATGCTTTCCCCAAATAATGACTGGCCCTTCAATACTGCGACATGCGCTACCCGAACCCAAACGTGCTAAAAATGATGCTTTCTGATTAAAATATACTTGACTGATTTTAGGATTTAATTTTTTTTCTAACTGCATCAAACAAACCGAAAGTGCTGCCAAACCACTTGCCGAAGAGGCAATGCCACTGCTGTGCGGAAAGGTGTTTTGGGTATGAATTTCAAGTTTAAAATCTGATAAGAAAGGTACATAGCTTGAAATTCTATTTAAAAATGTTTCAATTTTTGGTTTAAAATCAGCTTTAAGCTGGCCTTCAAAAAAAACAGCTAAATCACTTTTATCTTTATAAATATCCTTTTTAAAAACCATTAAAGTGGTTTTTGTAAGGCAATTATTTAAGGTAAAACTCAGCGATGTATTGGTAGGAATTTGTGGCTCGGTTTTTCCCCAATATTTTACCAAAGCAATGTTGCTTGGTGCAGAACTGTTAAAAGTTTCTTCAAGTAAATTTGAAGTATCTAAATGTTTTGAAATAAATGGGGCTGTTGTCAAAATATAATAGGCTTTGTGCAAAGATAGAATTAATTACTTTTGCTATCAAAATAGTTAGGAATTGAATCGTAAACTGAAATTGATCTGGGATTTTAGAGGTCCAGACGCCTTAAAAATGGCCGAACACCACGCCATACATTTGGAAGAATTTGCCACAACAGAAAAGTTGCATTTTCATAATGTTGGGTTTGACGAGTTATCTAATTTGTTTAGCATCGCCTTTATTGTAGTTGATGAAGCCGGTATGCCTGTTTATAGGGATGCCTTAAAACCACATCGTGGAGAAGTTGCCTAGTAATCTGACAATAAAAAACATGAAAATAGAATCTAAATCAATACTGACTTGTCCAAAATGTGGTCATCAAAAAGAAGAAACGATGCCAACCGATGCGTGTCAGTTTTTTTATGAATGCGAAAATTGCAAAACAATTTTAAAACCTAAAGAAGGCGATTGCTGTGTGTATTGTTCTTATGGAACACATAAATGCCCATCCATACAAGAAAAAATCAACACCAATCAAAAACCAGATTGTTGTTGTTAAAAATAAATTTAATTCGATTTGGATATAAATATTAATCGTACATTTGCGATGAACTTATGAAACGAAGCCTAAAAAATATCGATTATTCTGCAGATGCAGAACAAACCGCACGTTTTGCAAAGGCGCTGGCACATCCGGTAAGATTAACCATTTTGAAATATTTAAGCAATCAGTCTTGTTGTTTTACAACCGATTTGGTTGGGGTATTGCCTTTGGCGCAATCTACCATCTCACAACATTTAAAAGCCTTAAAAGACGCGGGTCTTATTCAAGGCGAAATTAATCCGCCAAAAATAAAATATTGCATCAATCAAGAAAATTGGCTTAAAGCCAAAACGCTTTTTGAAAGTATTTTTAAAGAAGATTTTACCAAAATAGATTGCTGTTAATCTATTTTTTTAATAACAACTATCGCTTATTTGCGATAACCAATATCAAAGCGTTTAAAATCTATAAAAAATGAAAACAATTAAAATTTTAGGAACTGGTTGCCCAAATTGCAATCAAATGGAAAAAATTGTACAAGCTGCCTTAACGGAATTAGATTTGGATATCAAAATTGAAAAAGTAGACGATATTCAAGAGATTATGACATACAATATTATGAGTACGCCTGCTTTGGTTATTGATAACATCATTGTTATTAAAGGGCGTGTACCTAGTTTAGCCGAAGTTAAAGACCTTTTAACTTCCGATGTTTGTTGCTCTGATTCAGATGATTCTTGCTGTAGTTCAGAATCTCAAGAGGGTGCTTGTTGCGAAACTTCAACAGAAAAAGAGTCTTGTTGCGACCCAAAATCAGATTGTTGTTAATACCCTTTATTTGAATGAAAAAAAAACTTAAACTCCTTGATCGTTTTTTAACCTTATGGATATTTCTAGCGATGCTCATAGGTGTTGGTATTGGGTATTTATTTCCTAATGCTGCCAATTTTACCAATGCTTTATCGGTCGGCACAACCAACATTCCGCTTGCTATTGGACTCATTTTAATGATGTATCCGCCTTTAGCAAAGGTCGATTATAAACTTTTACCAAAAGCTTTTAAAGACACAAAACTAATGACAATGTCACTCGTTTTAAACTGGATTATCGGGCCAGTTTTAATGTTTGCATTGGCGCTTATTTTTTTACACGATTATCCCGGTTATATGACTGGCGTTATCTTAATTGGCTTGGCGCGGTGTATCGCTATGGTTATTGTTTGGAACGATTTAGCCGGCGGCAGTCGTGAATATGGCGCTACTTTAATCGCTTTAAACAGCATTTTTCAGGTGCTGACTTACAGTTTTTACGCTTGGTTATTTATTAGCGTGCTTCCTAAGTATTTTGGGCTAACGGGTTACGATGTCAATATTTCAATATTCGAAGTTGCTAAAAGTGTCCTTATTTATTTAGGCATTCCGTTTTTAGCAGGTTATTTATCGCGTAAGTATTTATCAAAAATAAAAGGCGGAAATTGGTATAACCAAAAATTCATTCCCTTTATTTCGCCCATCACATTAATCGCTTTGTTGGCAACAATTATTTTAATGTTTAGCCTTAAAGGCGATATGATTTTGCAATTGCCATTGGATGTCATTCGCATTGCAATTCCGCTTATTATCTATTTTTTCGTGATGTTTTTAATGAGTTTCTTTATAGGGAAATCAATGAAAGTACCCTACGATAAAAACGCATCGGTCGCTTTTACCGCCACCGGAAATAATTTTGAATTAGCCATAGCTGTTGCCATTGCCGTATTCGGACTGAATTCTCCTCAAGCTTTTACAGGGGTTATTGGTCCACTAGTTGAAGTGCCTGTTTTAATTTTACTAGTTAATTTATCACTTTATTTAAAAAAGAAATATTATTAAACAATTTGAAAATGGGGTAATTTGAAGATTTGAAAATGAAATAATAATAATCTTAAAATTTTAAAATTATGAGAAATGACCAACCAAATCTAATCGTCGATTTAACACTTCAATTCGCTTTAAATATTATTGATTATTGCGAATTGTTAGAGTCAAATAAAAAATATGTGATTGCAAGACAATTATTAAAATCTGGGACTTCAATCGGCGCAAATGTACGCGAAGCACAAAATGCAGAAAGTAAAGCCGACTTTATTCATAAACTTAAAATTGCTGCTAAAGAAGCTGACGAAACAGAATATTGGTTAATTCTTTGTGAGAAATCAAAAAACTACCCATTAAATGACAATTTAACTACGGAGTTAAAATCAATAATAAAAGTACTGTCGAAAATTATAAGTTCAAGTAAAAAGTAATCAATTTGAAAATGAGGCAATTTGATAATTTGAGAATTAAAAACATCTTCAAATCAACACATCTTCAAATCATCAAATTTAATTCATGAAAATACTCATTCTGTGTACCGGAAACTCCTGCCGAAGTCAAATGGCTGAAGGTTTTTTAAAATCCTTCGATAAAAATCTAGAGGTTTATTCAGCTGGCACAAAACCAACCTCAAAAGTCCATCCAAAAGCGATTAAAGTGATGGCGGAGATTGGTATTGATTTATCAGAAAACAAACCTAAATCGGTCGATTTGTTTTTAAATCAACCGTTCGATTATGTCATTACCGTTTGTGGTGGCGCAAAAGAAAGTTGCCCAATGTTTACGGGAATTGTTAAAAATCAAATTCATATTGGTTTTGAAGATCCTGCCGATGCTACTGGCACAGATGAAGAAATAACAAAGGAATTTAGAAAAATTAGAGATGAGATAAAACGTGATTTCTTTAAATTTTATCAATCTAAATGTTAAAATAAGATGTTTGATTGGTTCCAAAAATTTGCAGATTGGGTTGTGTTTGACACACTACACTTAACAAAAGAACAGCACTTAGCCAATGCCTTAAACTTTTTTATATACGATAGTATTAAAATATTATTGTTGCTCATTGTGGTCATCTTTTTTATGGGCATTATCAACAGTTATTTCCCTGTAGAAAAAGTGCGTAATTTTTTATCTCGCCATAAATTATTCGGCTTAGAATATTTAATGGCCAGTTTATTTGGTGTGGTAACACCATTCTGTTCCTGTTCATCTGTTCCTTTATTTATAGGTTTTGTCCGAGGCGGTATTCCGCTAGGCGTAACCTTTGCTTTTTTGGTAACCTCTCCATTGGTAAACGAAGTCGCCATTGGTTTATTTATTGGTCTTTTCGGATTAAAAACCACCCTAATTTACGTTATAAGTGGGGTGCTTTTGGGCGTGGTAAGTGGCATTATTTTAAGTCGGTTTAAATTAGAACGCTTTTTAACACCTTGGGTAAAAGATTTGTTGGTAAATGCACAACGCGAAAACGATGCCTTTGTTTTAGAAAAAACATCTTTCAAAAAACGTTTACCTATCATTCTTTATGAAACAAAAAAAATACTAAAAGGGATTGTCCTTTATGTTTTAATCGGCATTTTTATAGGTGGCTTGATGCACGGTTACATCCCCGAAGGTTTTTTTGAGCAATACATGAGTAAAGACAATCTTTTTGCAGTGCCTATAGCCACAATTCTGGCTGTCCCTTTATATTCCGGAGCTTCCGGCATTTTACCTGTGGTGCAAGTTTTGGTTTCAAAAGGGATTCCGTTAGGAACTGCCATTGCTTTTATGATGGGTGTTGTAGGATTATCATTACCCGAAGCAATGCTCTTAAAAAAAGTGATGACCTTTAAATTGATCGGCATTTTTTTTGGCGTGGTAACGCTATGTATTATTATTTCAGGGTATATATTTAACCTGATTTTATAAAATCATTTCAGCATAAGGAACAACCGTTTCAAATCCTTTTTGTTTAAAATAATTGGGCGTATCGTTATTACCTGTGGCTAAAATAAAATCACCGCCCCAAGCACCAAGGCTTTTTACTGCCCCAAAATAATCATTAAACAAGCGTTCTTTAATAGGTTTTGATTGAATGAGCTTACCAATAATAGATTCGTGTTGGCTGATTAACCTTTCAAAATCGGATAAATTATCACAATTCACCATTGCCTTACTAATGTTAGAAATGTCATTAATAGCCCCTTTAACTTCCCCTTTCAAACTTTGATAATGTTTGATACCTTCGCGTGAATTCTGTTTTTTATTCAAATACACAAAATACAATTGGTCTTTAAAATCGGGATTAAAACCGGTTGTTTTAACAACTGGATTTTGATTTTCTAGCCGATACAATATTGGCTGATGGTATTGTGCACAAGCAATATCATAGCCACTGCCACCAAAACACTTAAACTGTAATTTATAAGCGTCAACTTGTGCCCATTGCGCAATATTATTGATAAGTGTGGATGAGCTTCCCAAACCCCAAAGACGCGGAAAATCGAGTTTGGTCTTAACCTTATAATTTTGATTATCCGTCAAGAAAAATGGATTCATTTCGCGAACAGATTGCAAAATGACTTGCAATTGTTTGGTTATTTCAGCGCTTAAAGCGGAAGGCTTATCCACCATAAAATTAAAATCTGTTAAAGAAAAGTTGGCTTTAAACCACAAAGAGCCATCGGCATCATAACTTTCCCACTGACAATGATTTTTAGTTATGGATTCTACCTTTAAAGTTTGTCCAAATTTTGAAGGTAGGGCTAATGCCAAAGCGCCATCTAAAACAATATATTCTGCAGATAAAATAAGTTTCCCGTTGCTGTAAAAGGTAGTCATAAGGCTAAGATATTAAACTTAGACTTTTTTTCGGTTGTAAATCGGTAAAATAATCATCGCTAAACCGCCAAAGACAAGTACCATTAGGGTTTGCGACGTCCAGACAATCCATCCAAAAGCACGTGCAGGATTGTTTTCTACGCCGTATAAAATTAAAGCACTGGCCACAAAAACAGGATAAACGCCCAGACCTCCATTTGTTAATGCCATGCTTAATCCGCCAACTACAAAACCTACTATTATAGCGCCAAAAGGTAAATTTGTGGTTTCGGGTAAGGCAAATGTTACCACATAAAACATCAGCACATAAAGCGCCCATATTAAAATGGTATGCATCATAAAAACAAATTTCTTTTTCATTTTTATTATGGTCATCACGCCCTCTAAAAGACCTTTTAAAAATTCCTTTATTTTTAAAATAAAAATTAGTTTCGACTTTTTAAGTACAAAATAAAGCAGTACACCCATCAGCGCTAAGCTACCTAAAATGATGAGTTTATGTATAGAATCTGATTTATCATCTTTAAATAAATATTCTGACAATAGTTTGGTTTGCATGATAAAGGCAATGCCAATAATTGAAAAAAGCATGATTACATCAGCAACACGCTCGGCTACAATGGTGCCAAAAGCTTTTTGGAATGGAATACCTTCGTATTTTGAAATGGCTGCAGCACGTGCCACTTCGCCAGATCGTGGAATAGCCAAATTAAGTAAATAAGCCACCAAAACAGACAAGACGCTATTGGTAAATTTAGGCTTGTATCCTAATGGTTCTAATAAAAATTGCCACCGGTAAGCGCGTGATAAATGACTCATAATTGCCAGCAAAATTGATAATAAAACCCAGCCATAATGCGCGGTTTGAAATGAAATTTTTACCGATTCAAAATCGGCTGGAGTAAACTTTGAGAGAGAATACCAAATAAGACCTAATCCAAAAAGAATGGGAAGGCTTATAAAAAGGGTTTTTCTAAGTTTATTTGCCAAATGACTGATTTAGGTAATTGTTTTTTTCTGGCGTAAAGATAGTTATTTTACGATTTTTGTGTGATATAATTTAAATAACTGTCCTTTTACAAGGTTATGTTGTCTATTAGCCTAATCTCACCGGCATACGTGGCAATAAAAGCACGATATTCTAAATTTGGGTTTATGCTTTTAGCAGGTTTAAGACTTTGGGTATCTGCAATTACAAAATATTCTAAGTCAAAAAAGGAATGGTTTTTAAAAATCGCTTTAACTTCGGAATTAAGCTCTTTAATAGTTTTCTTTTTAAAATCTGATTTTACATTAAGTAAACATTTGTAAATTAAGTTTGCTTCATCGCGGTGCTCTGCTGTTAATCTTTCGTTTCTTGAGCTCATCGCCAAACCATTTGCTTCTCTAAAAATAGGGCAGGGCACTATATTTATAGGCATCTTTAATTCAGAAACCATCTTTTTAATAATCAGTAATTGCTGATAATCTTTTTCTCCAAAATAAGCGTTTGTAGGTTTTACTATTTCAAGAAGCCGTTTTACAATTGTGCCAACGCCATCAAAATGACCTGGTCTAAACTTTCCTTCCATTTCTAATTCGAGTCCGTCAAAATTAAAAGATTCCGAAACTTCGCCATGAGGGTACATTTCTAAAACAGAAGGTGTAAAAACAATATCGCAACCTATTTGTTCTAATAAAGCTAAATCGGCTTCTAAAGTTTTAGGATAATTTAACAAATCTGAATTGTTGTTAAACTGTGTGGGATTTACAAAAATACTCACCACAACAATGTCATTTTCGTTTTTTGCTTGCTTAATTAACGACAAATGTCCGTCGTGCAACGCGCCCATTGTAGGAACACAACCAATTGTTCTGTTTGTATGATTTTTATTTAAAACCTTTTGAAATTTAGTGAGCGTATCAAAAACCTCCATGCCTAATGTTTAAATAATTGTTAAAACCTTGCAAACTTACTATATTAAGGGATAAACTACATATTTTTTAGTAATTTTGCATATTCTAAATTCTAGAGAAGAAGTTATGAAGGAAAAGAGAGTGTTGTACGTGTCTTCTGAAGTAAGTCCTTATTTGCCGGAAAATGAACTTTCAAAAATGTCTTTTGAAGTTCCTAAAATGGTTCATAATAAAGGGGGGCAAATTCGTATTTTTATGCCTCACTTTGGCATCATTAACGAGCGAAGACATCAGTTACATGAAGTCATTAGACTTTCTGGGATGAATCTTATTATTAATGATTTAGATATGCCTCTTATTATAAAAGTGGCTTCTATACCAAGAGAACGCATGCAAGTTTATTTTATAGATAATGATGAATACTTTAAACGTAAGGCTATTTATAAAGATGAAAATGGCGATATGTTTGGCGATAATGACGAACGCTGTATCTTTTTTGCAAGAGGTGTTGTAGAGACTGTTAAAAAACTGAACTGGATGCCAGATGTTATTCACGTTAGTGGTTGGATGGCTTCTTTACTTCCGCTGTATCTTAAAACTTATTATGCAGATGAACCTTTGTTTAAAAATAGCAAAATAGTCACATCATTATATAACACCAATAAATTCAGCAGTAATTTGAATGGCAATTTAATTGATAAATTATTATTTGATGATATTGCCGAAGATAAACTTACCTCTCTTAAAACACCTAATTTTTCTAACCTCCTTAAAATTGCTATAGAGAATTCTGATGCCGTAGTTAAAGGCACAGAAAAGCTTCCAAAACAAATAGAAACTTATCTTGAAACTTTAGATAAGCCGGTTTTAGATTACCAACCAGAAGATGGTTTTGAAGAAGCTTATGCCAATTTTTACACAAATCACGTTTTTTAACAAAATTTAGCTCACCCTATTTATGATAACAAAAAATTTAAGTGTTACTAAATACGTCATAATTATTGCTGTATTTTTAATAAGCCTTGTGGCTTGCGAGAGAGATTTTAAAGATATTGGTCTCGCTTTAGTAAATAATAACAAATTCGACACCAAAGTTTTACTTTCTAATGTCGTTGCTTATAGTAAAAATTTAGACTCTGTTCGTGCAGACAGTCTTCCTCAATATGTGCTTGGGGTAAATCAAAATAATGCTTTTGGTAAAACTACAGCTGCAATTGCCAGCCAATTAAACTTACCTGCTGCTGGTGTAGATTTTGGCACAAATCCTACTATAGATTCAGTTGTATTAGACATCCCATATTACAGCACAAAAACAGGCACCTTAACTATTAGAGACCCTAATTCGGCTGACGAACTAGATTCTATTATTATTCCAACATTCGAACTAGATTCTATTGTTGGAAATTCAGATACCTCTTTTCAAATAACAGTTTCAGAATTAGGTACTTTTTTAAATACTTTGGATCTAATTGATCCTACAAAGCAAAAAAAATATTATTCTAATAAAAACTTTAATATTGTTAGTCCAGAATTATATTCAGGCACATTTACACCAAATGCAAATGATACTGTTGCCTATATTAAACACAGAGATTTTAATAGCGTTGTTTTTGGTATCGATACAATAAAAAAATCGGGGAGTATCCCTTCAATGAAATTTCCTTTAGATAAAAGCTTTTTTCTAAACAATTTTATAAATCAAAGTAGCTCTTCAAATTTTAGTTCATTTGATGAATTTTCACACTATTTTAGAGGTCTTTACATTAGTGCTTCTGGTACCAACGGATCTCTGTTAACCTTACCTTTAGCAGCTGGAAATGTGAGTATTTATTATTCAAATGATGTCTCTACTACAGATACCAACGACGTTACAACCATTACGCGGACAAAACAGACCAAGGTTTTTCCTTTATCTGGGATTAAAGCAAATAAATTTGAACACGATTATAGTTTAGCAACATCGCCTATTCAAACACACTTATTAAATCCAGATAAAATTAATGGAGAGGAGAATCTTTACATACAAGGTGCTTCAGGCTCTATGGCGGTTTTAGATCTTTTTTCTGATGGTGATTTAGAAAACCTCCGCTCAAAAAATTGGTTGATAAACGAAGCTAATTTAACACTTTATGTAAATAAAGATATTAGTAGTGCCGATTTACCAAACAGGTTATTTATTTATAATTTTGATGATAATGCGCATGTTTTAGATCTTATCTCTGAAGGTCCAACAACATTAGGAGGTGCTTTAATTTATGATGATAATGGCGATCCTAGTTATTATAAATTTAGAATAACTGATTATATTTCTCAGATTCTTAAACAAGAAACACCAAGAAAATTATCTAAATTAGCTGTTAAATCTATTAGTGCTTATGATATTCCGGCTTTTACACGATTATCAGATACAATCGTTAAACCTTTTAACTGGAATCCTAAAGGTGTAGCGCTTTTTGGAAATAAAGAATTGGGTGATAAAAAATTGAAATTAGAAATATTTTACACCGAACTTAAAAACTAGTATTTATGTGCGGCATTACCGGCTATATTGGTTACAGACAAGCTTACCCTATTATTATTAATGGTCTTCAACGTCTAGAATACAGAGGTTATGACAGTGCTGGCATTGTTTTATATAACGATAATGACATCAAACTCATAAAAACTAAAGGGAAAGTAGCCGATTTAAAAGCACTCATTTCTCAAGAAGACACAACTGCTAATATTGGTATAGGTCATACCCGTTGGGCTACACATGGCGTTCCTAATGATGTTAATTCACATCCACACACATCGATGTCAGGCAATTTAGTGATTGTGCATAATGGGATTATAGAAAATTATGATACGCTTAAAAAAGAATTAGAAATTAGGGGTTATACTTTTAAAAGTGATACCGATACCGAAGTTTTAATCAATTTAATTGAAGAAATTCAGATTTCTAAAAATCTAAAATTAGGAAAGGCTGTTCAGCTGGCTTTAAATCAAGTTTTTGGCGCTTATGCCATTGCTGTTTTTGACAAAACAAAACCCAATGAAATTGTTGTGGCAAGGCTAGGAAGCCCTATTGCTATTGGTATTGGCAAAGATAATTCTGAATTTTTTATTGCTTCAGATGCCTCACCTTATATAGAATATACAAAAGACACCATCTATCTTGATGACGAAGAAATGGCCATTATTCGGCTTGACCGAGATATTAAAGTGAGAAAAATTAGTAACGATTCACTTATTGATCCTAATATTGAAGAATTACACTTAAATCTTGAGCAAATTGAAAAAGGTGGTTACGATCATTTTATGCTTAAAGAGATTTTTGAACAACCTAAAGCTATTATAGACACTTACAGAGGGAGAATGATGTCTCACGAAGGCGTTATTAAAATGTCTGGCGTTGAAGATAATCTTGAAAAATTTCTAAATGCGCGCAGAATAGTTATTGTGGCTTGTGGCACTTCTTGGCATGCTGGACTAGTTGCAGAATATCTTTTCGAAAATTTAGCTAGAATCCCTGTTGAAGTAGAATACGGTTCAGAGTTTAGATATCGCAATCCTATAATATCAGAAAAAGATGTCGTTATAGCCATTTCACAATCTGGCGAAACTGCCGATACGCTTGCGGCTGTAAAAATGGCAAAAGAAAAAGGGGCTTTTGTATTTGGCATTTGTAATGTTGTAGGCTCTTCTATTGCGCGAGAAACACATACGGGTTCTTACACACATGCAGGCCCAGAAATAGGTGTAGCTTCAACAAAAGCTTTCACCACTCAAATTACGCTTTTATCTTTAATTGCACTGCGTTTAGGTCAAGCTAATGGCAGTCTTTCTAAACAAGAATTTTATAATTCTTTACAATCAATGGAATTAATTCCAGATAAAATTAAGTCTGTTTTAGCTAATGATGCCCATATAAAATATATTGCTTCAATCTATAAAGATGCCACAAATTGTCTTTATTTAGGCCGTGGTTATAATTTTCCTGTAGCTTTAGAGGGTGCTTTAAAACTCAAAGAAATATCTTATATTCATGCAGAAGGTTATCCTGCTGCCGAAATGAAACACGGCCCTATTGCTTTGATAGATGAAAATATGCCTATTGTTGTTATTGCTTTAAAAAAAGGGCATTATGATAAAGTCGTTAGTAATATCCAAGAAATAAAATCAAGAAAAGGTAAAATTATTGCCATTGTAACCGAAGGTGATGCTGTGGTAAAAGGGTTAGCCGATCACGTTATTGAAATTCCCGATACTAAAGAAGCTTTTTCGCCTTTATTGTCAACCATTCCACTGCAATTATTATCATATCATATTGCGGTAATGCGTGGTTGTAATGTTGATCAACCAAGAAATCTTGCGAAATCTGTTACGGTGGAGTAACTGTTTTTGTTGCCTTTAACTTTGATAATTATTACTTTTCTTTTTTAATCTCAATACTTATCGGATTTAAAATTTGCGGTATTTGTTTTGGATCGTTTTTATAAGTGCTAACCTTGCCTTTTACATAAATCACTTTCCCTTTTAAATCTTCAAGCTTAATGTTTAGTTTTTTGAGATAGTCATTAAAAATAACTACTGTAAAAACGTTATTGGGATAGGCTTTATCTAAATTGATAAAGTTAGGAGATTTTCCATAAGATGCCAATTTTAATGAAACTGCTTTTCCAACAACCACAACTTCTTTGTTCATAAAATCTTTAGCGTTAATAGCCGAAATAGTGTCTTGTTGCGAAAAACAATTGACTGATGATAACATCAGTAAAAACAGCATTAGTAAAGTTTTCATAAGTGTTTGATTTTTAAATTATTTAACCTCTTTAATCAGATAAATATAAACAGGAAAGTGGTCGCTAAAACCGATTTGGTTTGCCGAATGTCTCAGTGGATAACCTTTGTATCTTCCTAATTTTTCAATCATAAAAGGTTTGCTATATATGCCGGCTTTCCAATATTGAAAAGAGGAATAATCACTTTTAATTAATTTTTCGGAAACCATTATTTGGTCAAAAATATCACCTGCATCTCTATAAAATAAAGAAGCTTTTCCATCTTTTGCCATTTGTTCAAAAGGATTATAAACGCCGAATTCTTGAACTTCCGATTTTTTCAATTTAGCACCAATACCTTGTTTAACACTTTTATTGTAAGTCCCATCGTTAAAATCGCCCATGGTAATAATTTTGGCATTCGGATTAACTTTATAGATTGAATCCATAATTTTTCTATTTAGCTTTCCTGCAGTTTCTCTAAAAGCGCTGGTTCTTTTTTCACCTCCAGAGCGCGATGGCCAGTGGTTTACTAAGATGTTAACCTCTTCACCATCAAGCAACCCAGTTACTAATAGAACATCTCTTGTATAAACGCGGTTGCCATTTGTGACTTCTATTTTATCTGAATCGGCTATATCTTGTTCTGTTTCAGTTCCTTTTTTAATACTCCCTTTCGCTTTACCTCTATAAACTAATAAGGGAATATTGATAAAACTGGTAGGTTTAAAATAAGCTTTTCGATATAAAAGACCTACATCAATGCCTCTTTTATCGGGCGAATCAAAATGTACAATACCATAATCACTATTTATAAGATTGGGTTGTTTTATTAAATCTTCCATAACGCCACGGTTTTCAACTTCAGAACATCCTATAAATGTAGGCGCATCTTTTTGTTGTCCATTTGTGCCAATTTGCATAATAACTCTCGAAAGGTTTTCGAGTTTTTGAAGGTATTTTTTAGAGGTCCAATGTTGCAAACCATTTGGGAGCCATTCCTCATCAAAATTAGATTGATTTATAGTGTCAAACAGATTTTCGAAATTATAAAAAGCAACTGTTCTTACAATATATTTTTTATCTTGAGCTTTGAGACTCATTGTTGAAATGGCAACAATTAAAAGTGTTATAAAAATTCTAATTTTCATAGGGAGGTGTTTTTTAAATTTATTTTAAAGTTAAATAATCACTAGGTGTACAAATATAAAACAATCCTTCTAATTGACTATGATTGTAGTGCTAAGAAAACTATTTCAAGCAAATATAATTCCTTTAAAGGACTAAGTTCAATTAATAAGTGCAACAGTTAACAAATATCGGAAAGTTAACTTTCCGATATTTGAAAAAAAACTGATTGCCGATGAATTATCAACAATTAATCGACTCTCAAAGATACCA